>NZ_JBEZYP010000057.1:0-1267 GCF_040638585.1 Streptomyces sp. NPDC025273 | reverse complement strand
TTCGATGCGCAGTCGGTGGTGGCGTTGGCGGAGCGGGTGGTGGGTTCGTCGGTGGGTGGGCGTGTGGCGTTGGTGCCGATGGTGCGTCCTGACCGGGTGCCGTTGTCGTTCGCTCAGCGGCGGTTGTGGTTCTTGAACCGTATGGAGGGGCCGAGCGGGACGTACAACATTCCGTTGGGTGTGCGGTTGTCGGGTGTGCTGGATGTGGTGGCGTTGCGTGCCGCGTTGGTTGATGTGGTGGGGCGTCACGAGTCGTTGCGGACGGTGTTCCCGGATGTGGGGGGTGAGCCGTGGCAGGAGGTGGTCGCGGCTGGGGATGTGGTGGTGCCGTTCGAGGTTGTGGATGTGTCGGCGGGGGGTGTGGACGCGGCGTTGGCGGGGGTGGCGTCGGCGGGTTTCGATTTGTCGGTGGATCTGCCGGTGCGGGTGTCGTTGTTCCGGGTTTCCGCGGTTGAGCATGTGTTGTGTGTGGTGGTGCATCACATTGCTGGTGATGGTTGGTCGCAGGCTCCGTTGGCGCGGGATCTTGGTGTGGCTTATCGGGCGCGGTTGGGGGGTGTGGCGCCTGGTTGGGATGCGTTGCCGGTGCAGTATGCGGATTATGCGTTGTGGCAGCGTGAGGTGTTGGGTGATGAGGGTGACGAGGATTCGGCGATTTCGCGTCAGTTGGGTTATTGGCGTGGGGTGTTGGATGGTTTGCCGGATGAGTTGAGTTTGCCGGTGGACCGGGTTCGTCCTGTGGTGTCGAGTTATCGGGGCGGGACGGTTTCGGTGGAGTTGGGTGCGCGGTTGCACCGGGATCTGGTGGGGTTGGCGCGTTCGTCGCGTGCGAGTTTGTTCATGGTGTTGCAGGCGGGTGTGTCGGGGTTGTTGTCGCGGTTGGGGGGTGGTGCGGATATTCCTTTGGGTACGGCTATTGCTGGTCGTACGGATGCGGCGTTGGACGAGTTGGTGGGGTTCTTCGTCAATACGTTGGTGTTGCGTTCGGATGTGTCGGGGGATCCTGGGTTCGGTGAGTTGGTCGAGCGGGTCCGGGTGACGGATCTGGCGGCGTACGCGCATCAGGATGTGCCGTTCGAGCAGTTGGTGCATGCGTTGCAGCCGTCGCGGTCGTTGGCGCGTCATCCGTTGTTCCAGGTGATGATCGTGTTGCAGAACAACGCGGTGGCGTCGTTGGATCTGCCGGGTCTGGTGGCGCGTCCGGTGGATGGTGAGGGTGGTGCGGCGAAGTTCGATCTGGGGTTCAACTTCGTCGAGCGCACGGATC
>NZ_JBEZYP010000056.1:0-1305 GCF_040638585.1 Streptomyces sp. NPDC025273 | reverse complement strand
CCAGGGCTCTTGCAAGGTCGAATTTCTCTGACGTTTGCGCTGGTCAGCGGGGGATGTCGAGGAGGTCGAGTGGGGCGGCGAAGGGTTCGTAGGACAGGTCGCGGACGGCTTCGGTCATGTTGGTGGCGCCGGTGGCTCGGAGTCGGTTGAGGGTGACGTTGCGCAGGGTGGCCATGTTCTCGGGGCCGTGGCCGGTGTGGATCTGAGAGCGGTCTTCGTCCCAGAGGACGTCCCGCACGTAGTGGATCTTGTTTTCGATGTGCCAGTGGTGACGAAGTCCCAGGGCGATGTCCTGGGGTTTCGCCTGCCGGGCGGGAAGGTCGGTGATGACGTAGACGGTCTCGCGGGTGCGCTTGTACGTCGCGGTGCGGTGGCGGGTGATGCGGGCGACCTGGCGGGCGTGCGGGAAGTCCAGGTGGGAGACGGTCAGGACCTGTACGACGCGGGTCTCCTTACGGCCGTGCCCCTCGGTGCGGTCGTAGTATTTCGCGGTCGCTTTGTGCCAGGGCAAGTGCCGACAACTGGTATACAGCGTCGGCTGGTTGAGCTTCACGGTCAGTAGGTAGTGGGCCTCCTTGTCCTCGACGAGGAACCGTGCGGTCTCGGTCTGCGTGTGCAGCGCGTCCACGCTGACCCAGGCGCCCTCGATGTCGAGGGCACCGAGCACCTCGCGCAGGCAGGGAATTTCGTTCGTCTTGTCCGGAATTCGCAGCTGGGCGATGACCTGGTCGTCCTGATCGATCACGGCCAGCAGGTGCGCCGCACTCCGGGTCCGGGTGCGGGAGCCGCGTGCGGCCTTGCCGTCCGCCGCCAGGCGCGTCGGGCGTTCTTGCTCCGGACCCGCGGCGGGCCGCAGCAGCGCCGCCAGCCCATCGGGACGCAGTCGTTCGATGATCCGACGGAGGGTGTCCATGGACGCGGCCGGCCGTACACCCAGCGGGCCGCGCGCCGGGAAGCCAAGCCGGGCCAGGGTGTCCTGGGGCGCCCGGCGCAGCCAGTGCCCGATGGCCGCGTACGAACGCGCTCCGGTCGCCACCGCGCAGGCCGCCGCCCGGACCAGCGCGGGAAGCGGATACCGCCGCCCGCGACGATCACGCGGATCGGCATCCTCCACCGCCGCGTCACCCGCCGGAGCGACGAAACACGACAGCACGAGCGCGGGCATGGCAGACTCACGAATCACTGAAGCTCCGTTGTGTGCAAGGGACTTGCTAGGTCACTCGCATCAACGGAGCTTCAGCCCGTTCGGTCACACCCCGCCGACCAGCCACTTCACAAGATCAATTCGATCTTGCAAGAGCCCTG
>NZ_JBEZYP010000055.1:0-1314 GCF_040638585.1 Streptomyces sp. NPDC025273 | reverse complement strand
ACGGCAACCGCCCGTACGACATGCACAAGGTCATCGAGGAGCTCGTCGACGACGGCGACTTCCTGGAGATCCACGAACGCTGGGCCACCAACATCGTCTGTGCCCTCGCCCGGCTCGACGGCCAGGTCGTCGGCATCGTGGCCAACCAGCCGCAGTCGCTGGCCGGTGTCCTGGACATCGAGGCGTCCGAGAAGGCCGCACGATTCGTCCAGATGTGTGACGCCTTCAACATTCCTCTCGTCACTCTGCTGGACGTACCCGGCTTCCTGCCCGGCGTCGATCAGGAGCACGGTGGAATCATTCGGCACGGTGCGAAGCTCCTGTACGCGTACTGCAACGCCACCGTGCCGAGGATCTCGCTGATCCTGCGCAAGGCCTACGGAGGCGCCTACATCGTCATGGACAGCCAGTCCATCGGAGCCGACCTCACCTACGCGTGGCCCACCAACGAGATCGCGGTGATGGGCGCCGAAGGTGCCGCCAACGTCATCTTCCGCCGTCAGATCGCGGACGCCGAGGACCCCGAAGCCATGCGGACCCGCATGGTCAAGGAGTACAAGGCCGAGCTGATGCACCCCTACTACGCCGCGGAGCGCGGCCTGGTCGACGACGTCATCGACCCCGCCGGGACGCGCGAGGTGCTGATCGCCTCCCTCGCGATGCTCCGCAACAAGCACGCCGACCTGCCGTCCCGCAAGCACGGCAACCCGCCGCAGTAGTCGCAGTCGCCGCGGCAACCCCGCCCGCGTACGCGACCCACTGCCCAGAAGACGGAGACACCATGAGCGTCACCCCCGCCGAGTCCGTGCTGCGCGTCGAGAAGGGCCAGGCCGGCCCCGAGGAGCTCGCGGCCATCACCGCCGTCCTGCTCGCCCGTGCCGCCGCCCAGCCCGACGCACCCGCCCACCGGGGCCGCGACACCGCCGGGTGGCGCCGGCTGGAGCGCACCCCCGGCTTCCGTGCCCCGCACAGCTGGCAGGGCTGAGAACGGCCCCTCAGGCCGTTCCCGGGCCCACCCGGAGCCTTTCAGCGGCGAAGGCCCCGTACTCCTCAGGAGTACGGGGCCTTCGCCGTGCGGCGGCCGGGTCAGCGCAGGCGGGCCATCAGCGCGTGCTCGACCAATGTGATGAGCGCGCTCTTGGCATCCGTGCGGTGACGGGCGTCCGTCGTCAGGATGGGCGTGTCCGGTCCGATCTGCAGGGCCTCGCGCACCTCGTCCGGGGTGTAGGGCTGGTGTCCGTCGAAGCCGTTGAGGGCGATGACGAAGGGGAGGCCGCTGTTCTCGAAGTAGTCGACTGCGGGGAAGCAGTCGGC
>NZ_JBEZYP010000054.1:0-1422 GCF_040638585.1 Streptomyces sp. NPDC025273 | reverse complement strand
CCGCCTCCACCCCCGCCCAGGTAGTCCAGCGGGTTGACCCGGGTGCCCCCCGGGGTGATCAGGTGCCAGTGCACGTGCGGTCCGGTGGAGCTCCCGGAACCGGGGGCGCCGACCGCACCCCCGGACCGCCCCACCGTGGCGCCCTTGCCGACCGAGGCGCCGTTGGCCAACAGGAACTGCGACAGATGCATGTACTGGGTCCGGTACCCGTCGCTGTGGGTGATGGTCACCGTGTGTCCGCCCGTGCCGTTGTCCGGGATGTTGGTGACGATGCCGGCGCCGGCCGCCGGAAGTGCGGTGCCGACGGCCATCCCGTAGTCGAGCCCGCCCAGGGAGCCGCTGTTGAGGTGGTCCTGCCAGGTGCCGGTCATCCCGTAGCCGCTGAACGGGTTGTAGATGTCGAGCGCCTGGGCGGGGGTTCCCGAGAACAGCACGCCGCCGGCCGCCAGGCCGAGTGTGGTGACCGAGCCGCGGAGCAGCGCGCGGCGACTCATTCCGACGCGGCGTAGGCCCTCTCGGCCGTCAGTGGGCCCATGATTCTCGCACACAGTAACTCCCTTGCTGATAAAGCGAATTGGGCTGGTGGAGGAGCATGCGTCACGGTAGCCTACGCGCATAGATCTTGATAAGGGCATGTCACGTGGTCGCCTTGACCGGAGGATGCATGCGCAGGAGAACCTTGATCCGCGGCGCCGTGGCGACGGCACTGGCCCCGGCCGGAATCGTCACGGCCGCGGGCGCCTGGGCCGCCACCGGCCGGAGCCTCGCCCCGGCGGCCGAACTGCAGGGCATCGACGTCTCCAACTACCAACTCGGCATCGACTACGCCCGCGTGGCCGCGGAAGGCCGGAGTTTCGTCATCGCCAAGGCCGGCGGATGCCAGCTCGCGGAGGGTCCCTACGTCACCTCCTCCTACGCCGGTCATGTCGACGGTGCGCGTGCCGCGGGGCTGCGGGTGGGGCACTACTGGCTGTCGGGTGACTTCCTCACGCCCACCGCGGCCGCCGACTACTTCGTCGACCATCTGCACGACTACCGCGTCGGCGACGTGCTCGCGCTGGACGTCGAGGTGCTCGACGACTCCACGCGCCTGTGGGACGACACGGAGGTGTCCGCCTGGTTCAACCGCGTACGGGAGCGGGTGGGAACATACGTGCCCTGGTTCTACATCAGCACGGGAGCGCTGCGCGCCGGCACCTGGAGCCGTACCGTCGCCGCCGGTGCCCACCTGTGGGCGGCCTCCTGGGGTCCCAACGACGGCACCTGGCCCGGCCCGCCCGACCTGGGAGGCCGCTACCCCGACTGGGCCGCCCACCAGTACACCTCCGTGGGCACCGTCGCCGGAGTCACTCCCGTCGACCTCAACCTCGCCCGCCCTCGGGCCTTCGACCTCACGGAGCCGACCGACCCGCCCGGAGGGGA
>NZ_JBEZYP010000053.1:0-1446 GCF_040638585.1 Streptomyces sp. NPDC025273 | reverse complement strand
GCTCTACCTTCTTGAACGGGTTGATCGAGCCATTCGTAGGGTTGGGTCGCCCAGGGGTGCTGGGTGTGGCTATCAGGCGGCTGCCGTCTCGTGGCTTGCCTCGCTTCGCCGCCCGGCACCCCACGACGACTCGGCCGCCGATTAGGAAGTGCGAACAAGTCGCTGAGTAGAGCAATGCCGGCGAGGTCGTCCGTGGTACGAACAGAACGAACACGCACCTCAGGAGCACGATGAGCCGGATATGGGCGGGGATCGACAGCGGCAAGGGGCACCACCACGGCCTTGCCTTGGACGTGAACGGCAAGACGCTGCTGTCGCGGCGGGTCGCCAACGACGAGCCCGAGCTGCTGAAGCTGATCGGTGATGTCCTGGACCTGGCCGACGGCCGCGAGGTCACCTGGGCCATCGACATGACCGGCGGCGAGCCCGCGTTGCTGCTGGCCCTGCTGATCAACCATGGCCAGGAAGTCCTCTACATGCCCGGTCGGCTGGTGAATCGCGCCTCCGACGGCTACCGGGGCGAGGGGAAGACCGACGCCCGCGACGCCTACGTGATCGCCGACCAGGCCAGGATGCGCCGCGACCTGCGGCCCATCCGTCCCGGCGACGAGGCCGCCATTGAGCTGAAGCTGCTGACCGGACGCCGTGCCGACCTGGTCGAGGATCGCACCCGCTCGGTGAACCGCTTGCGCGGCACCTTGCTGGGCATGTTCCCGGCCCTGGAGCGGGCTCTGGAGGTCACCAACACCGGCCCACTCAGGCTGCTGACGGGATATCAGACCCCGGCGGCGATCCGCCGGGCCGGTGTCGCACGGCTGACGAAGTGGCTGGTCAACCGCAAGGTCCGCAACGCAAGAGCTCTGGCCGAGGCCGCGGTCGAGGCGGCCGAGCGGCAGCACACCGCCGTCCCCGGGGAGAAGACCATCGCGAAGCTGGTCCATACCCTGGCCGAGGAGGTGATGGCCCTCAACGAGCAGGTTTCCGAGATGGACAAGCTCATCGAGGGCCGGTTTCGCGAGCACGAACTCGCCGAGATCGTCCTGAGCGTCCCAGGCATCGGCACCGTGCTCGGCGCGGAGTTCCTCGCCGCCGTCGGTGGCGACCTGGACGAGTTCGACTCCCCAGACGCCTTGGCGGCCTTCGCCGGCGTCGCACCGGCACCCCGCGACTCCGGCAAGGTCAGCGGCAACCTCCGCCGACCGGTCGCCTATCACCGACGGCTCCAGCGCGTCTTCTACACCTCCGCGCTGGTCAGCGTCCGATGCGACCCGAACTCGCGGAAATTCTATGACCGCAAACGCGCCGAGGGGAAGAAACACGTTCAGGCCGTGCTCGCACTGGCCCGCCGACGCGTCAACGTCCTGTGGGCCCTGATCCGTGACCGACGGTGCTATCAAGTCACACCTACAGTGACTACGGCCGCTTGACAACAGCATTAGGAAGCGA
>NZ_JBEZYP010000052.1:0-1464 GCF_040638585.1 Streptomyces sp. NPDC025273 | reverse complement strand
TGACGCTCTATCAGGTGGGTGGAGGTTCGTGACTCACCCGATCGGGGTGCGTTGAACCAGTCATGGAGATGGAGAGTGACGTCGAAGTAGGTCTGTGGGAAGCCGAGTTGCAGTCGTTGTTACTGCGGGTTGGCGAGCGGTTCGGCCGGGTCGAGCCGCGGCGGCGGATGCGCGACTACGTGCGGGGTCTGCTGGGGCCGGTGGGACGGAAGAACAGCTGGCAGATAGCCGAGCACGCGGGCCACGACACCCCGTATGGGCTGCAGCGGCTGCTGTCGTGGTGCCAGTGGGATCCGGATGAGATCCGCGATGACCTGCAGGGCTACGTGGCCGAGCGGCTTGGACAGCCGGACGGTGTGCTGATCGTGGACGACACCGGGTTCCTCAAGAAGGGCACCGTCTCCGCCGGGGTGCAAAGGCAGTATTCCGGCACCGCCGGCCGCACCGAGAATTGCCAGATCGGGGTGTTCGCCGCGTACGCCTCTGCCAAGGGTCGGGCCCTGGTGGACCGCGAGCTCTATGTGCCCAGGTCATGGACCGAGGACCCCGATCGGTGCCGCGCGGCCCGGATCCCCGAGGGCAAGCCCTTCGCGACCAAGCCGGAACTTGCACGCGCCATGGTCCAGCGGGCGCTGGACTCAGCCCTGCCGATCGCCTGGGTCACCGCCGACGCGGCCTACGGGCAGGAGTGGCACTTCCGGCGCATGCTGGAGGAGGCAGGCGTGAGCTACGTCCTGGCGGTGCCCAAGTCGCAGCAGGTCAAGTCCCCAGCGGGCAGCTGGCGCATCGACCATGTTCTTACCGGGGCCCCGGCTGAGGCATGGGAGCGGATCTCTTGCGGTGACGGTGCGAAGGGGCCGCGCGTCTACGACTGGGCCGCGGCCCAGCTCCCCGCCATCGACGGCGCGAAGTCCACCCATTACCGCTGGGTGCTGGCCCGCCGCAGCCTGGCGCGTCCCGAGGAGATCGCGTACTACCTGGCCTTCGCGCCGGCTGATGCCGCCGTCGCCGAACTGGTTCGGGTGGCCGGCGCACGGTGGGCCATCGAGGAGTGCTTCCAAGCCGCGAAGAACGAGTGCGGCCTGGACCAGTACGAAGTCCGCCGCTACGTCGGCTGGTACCGCCACATCACCTTGGCGATGCTCGCGCACGCCTTCCTGGCCGCGATGACAGCCCACGCCCTCGAAAAGGGGGCCGCAGAAACGGTTCGAGCAGCCTCGTTCCCCTCACCGTGGCAGAAATCCGACGGCTCCTGGACCTTGCCCATCCCCCCGCAGCCCGGCACCGGCAACCCACCCGTCGGCTCTATTGGTCCCACTGGCGCCGACGTCACCAGGCCATCGCCCGCCGCTGCCACTACCACCGCCGCACGCACCCCGATCGGGTGAGTCACGAACCTCCACCCACCTGATAGAGCGTCAGCAAACTAGACTCCAGAAAGGCCCTGTGACCAGGACAAATGGA
>NZ_JBEZYP010000050.1:0-1853 GCF_040638585.1 Streptomyces sp. NPDC025273 | reverse complement strand
AACACAGTGGACGCGAGCAACTGAGGACAAGCCCTCGGCCTATTAGTACCAGTCAGCTCCACCCGTTACCGGGCTTCCACATCTGGCCTATCAACCCAGTCGTCTACTGGGAGCCTTAACCACTCAAGGTGGTGGGAATACTCATCTCGAAGCAGGCTTCCCGCTTAGATGCTTTCAGCGGTTATCCTTTCCGAACGTAGCCAACCAGCCATGCCCTTGGCAGGACAACTGGCACACCAGAGGTTCGTCCGTCCCGGTCCTCTCGTACTAGGGACAGCCCTTCTCAATATTCCTACGCGCACAGCGGATAGGGACCGAACTGTCTCACGACGTTCTAAACCCAGCTCGCGTACCGCTTTAATGGGCGAACAGCCCAACCCTTGGGACCGACTCCAGCCCCAGGATGCGACGAGCCGACATCGAGGTGCCAAACCATCCCGTCGATATGGACTCTTGGGGAAGATCAGCCTGTTATCCCCGGGGTACCTTTTATCCGTTGAGCGACAGCGCTTCCACAAGCCACTGCCGGATCACTAGTCCCGACTTTCGTCCCTGCTCGACCCGTCGGTCTCACAGTCAAGCTCCCTTGTGCACTTACACTCAACACCTGATTGCCAACCAGGCTGAGGGAACCTTTGGGCGCCTCCGTTACTCTTTAGGAGGCAACCGCCCCAGTTAAACTACCCATCAGACACTGTCCCTGATCCGGATCACGGACCCAGGTTAGACATCCAGCACGACCAGAGTGGTATTTCAACGACGACTCCACAACCACTGGCGTGGCCGCTTCAAAGTCTCCCACCTATCCTACACAAGCCGAACCGAACACCAATATCAAACTATAGTAAAGGTCCCGGGGTCTTTCCGTCCTGCTGCGCGAAACGAGCATCTTTACTCGTAGTGCAATTTCACCGGGCCTATGGTTGAGACAGTCGAGAAGTCGTTACGCCATTCGTGCAGGTCGGAACTTACCCGACAAGGAATTTCGCTACCTTAGGATGGTTATAGTTACCACCGCCGTTTACTGGCGCTTAAGTTCTCAGCTTCGCACACCCGAAAGTGCACTAACCGGTCCCCTTAACGTTCCAGCACCGGGCAGGCGTCAGTCCGTATACATCGCCTTACGGCTTCGCACGGACCTGTGTTTTTAGTAAACAGTCGCTTCTCGCTGGTCTCTGCGGCCACCCCCAGCTCACCGAGTAAATCGGATCACCAGTGATGGCCCCCCTTCTCCCGAAGTTACGGGGGCATTTTGCCGAGTTCCTTAACCATAGTTCACCCGAACGCCTCGGTATTCTCTACCTGACTACCTGAGTCGGTTTAGGGTACGGGCCGCCATGAAACTCGCTAGAGGCTTTTCTCGACAGCATAGGATCATCCACTTCACCACAATCGGCTCGGCATCAGGTCTCAGACTATATGCACGACGGATTTGCCTACCGTGCGTCCTACACCCTTACCCCGGGACAACCACCGCCCGGGCTGGACTACCTTCCTGCGTCACCCCATCGCTTACCTAATACAAGTCTGGTTCATCGGCTCCACCACTACCCTCAACTCCGAAGAGATCGGGCCGGCTTCACGGACTTAGCATCGCCTGATTCAGTACTGGGCGTTTCAAAGCGGGTACCGGAATATCAACCGGTTGTCCATCGACTACGCCTGTCGGCCTCGCCTTAGGTCCCGACTTACCCTGGGCAGATCAGCTTGACCCAGGAACCCTTAGTCAATCGGCGCACACGTTTCTCACGTGTGTATCGCTACTCATGCCTGCATTCTCACTCGTGAACCGTCCACAACTCGCTTCCGCGGCTGCTTCACCCGGCACACGACGCTCCCCTACCCATCCATAC
>NZ_JBEZYP010000049.1:0-2012 GCF_040638585.1 Streptomyces sp. NPDC025273 | reverse complement strand
TCCACCCGACCAGCCACCCTCCCCACCAACCGCCCACCCACCGACAACACACCCAACCGCTCCCGCTCCCCCACCGACCGCACATCCACCCCGGCGACGGTCCGGCCAGGATCGTCGGCCAGAGCCTGGACAACCGTGGCGAGCCGGTCCGCGACGAGGACTGCGGTGGAGTGCTCGAACAAGTCGGTGTTGAAGAGCAGATGCCCGGTGACTCGGCCATCGCGCTCCTCCGCCTGGACGACCAGGTCGTAGGGAGTGGTGCGGAACGGAACGGGAGCAGGGCTCACCTCCAGACCGGCGAGTTCATAACGGGGCGGCGTTCCGTTGACCGCTAGCAGCACCTGGAACAGCGGGCTGCGGTCGCGGTGCGGGCGCAGTTCCCGGAGCAGTTCCTCCAGGGGAATCCGCGGGTGTGCGCGGATGGCGTCCACGAGCGAGCGTGTCGCGTCCAGGGCATCGGCGAGTGTGCCGTCCGGGTCCGGGCGCAGACGGAGCGGGAGGGTGTCGACGAGGTAGCCGACGACCTCCGCCGTGTCCGGGTGGTCGCGGCCGGCAACGGGTACGCCGAGGGTCACGTCGTACCGGTCCGTGAGCTTGGCGAGGACGATGGCAAGGGCCGTCGCGAGGACGGTGAACGAGGTGGTTGCCGCCTCCCGTGCCGCGGTGGCCAGTGCCTCCTGCGGAAGGGTCAGCGGTACCGCGTCACCTCGGAAGGTCTGCTGAGGGGGGCGGGGCCGGTCGGTCGGCAGGCCGGCCGATGAGGCGCCTGCCAGGTGGGACCGCCAGAACTCCACGTCCTTCGGCGCTGTTTCGCGCTGCCAGGCGGCTGCTTCGGCGTACTGGACGGGCGAGGGCGAGAGGGCTTCGGTGCCGGGGGTGCGCAGGAGTATGGCGTAACTCCGGCCGATCTCCCGGAGGATGAGATCCAGGGACCAGCCGTCGGCGATGGCGTGATGCAGGCTCATGACGACGACGTGGTGCTCGGGCCCGGTGCTGACGAGTGTGACGTGCCAGAGGGGACCGGTGGAGAGGTCGAAGGCCCGACGGGTCTCCGCGTCGATCACCGCTTCCCAGTCGGTGGTGGTGGCCCGGCTCAGCGGCACTTCGGGATCGGGTGCCACGACCTGGCGGAGTTCGCCGTCGATCTGGCGCAGCGAGGTACGCAGGACTTCATGGCGACGCGCGAGGTGATGGAGGGCGGTGGCCAGCGCGTTCTCGTTCAGCGGTCCGTGGAGGTGGACGGCGCCCCTGATGTGGTAAGCGAGGTTGGCCCGCGGGTCCAGCGCACACTGGACCCAGAGCCGTTCCTGACCGAGCGACGCCGGCAGCACGAGGGTGCCGTCCGGTTCCAGGGCCCGGTCGAGCAGGGTGATCGGCGGTGTACGCCCCTGTTCCTTGTCGGCCGGGAGGCGGGCAGCGAAGTCCGCGAGTGTGGGGTGTTCGAAGACGAGGTGCAGCGGTACGCGGGTGCCAAGGGCCTCGCCGAGCCGGTGAGTGAGCCGGGTGGCGAGGAGGGAGTGGCCGCCGAGGGCGAAGAAGTCGTCGTCCGCGCCGATATCGGTGACCTCAAGGACCTCGCGCCAGGTCTCGGCGACCAGCTCCTCGGCGCGCCCGGACGGGGCGCGGTAGGAGGTGTGGCCGGTGCCGGGTTCCGGGTCGGGGAGAGCGGACCGGTCGATCTTGCCGTTGGGGAGGAGAGGGAACTCCTCCAAGCCGACGAAGACCGAGGGCACCATGAACTCCGGTAGCCAGGCGCGCGTGTGGGAGGTCAGATCGGCCGGAATCTCTCCGCCCGCCGTTTCGACATGGGCGACCAGTCGCAGCGACCCGGTCACGTCCTCCCGGGCGACGACAACAGCGCCGTTGATCTGCGGATGCCGGCTAAGGACTTCCTCGACCTCACCGAGTTCGACACGATGGCCACGGACCTTCACCTGCCCGTCCGCACGGCCCAGATAGTCCAACTGCCCGTCGGGACGCCACCGGACCAGATCTCCCGTGCGATACATCCG
>NZ_JBEZYP010000048.1:0-2124 GCF_040638585.1 Streptomyces sp. NPDC025273 | reverse complement strand
CGGTCAGGACGCACCATCGGCACCAACGCCACACGCCCACCCACCGACGAACCCACCACCCGCTCCGCCAACGCCACCACCGACTGCGCATCGAAGATGTCCCGGAACGGGAGCTCGATGCCGAAGGTGGCACGGACCCGGCTGACCAGCCGGGTCGCGAGCAGCGAATGGCCGCCCAGGTCGAAGAAGCTGTCGTCGATCGACACCGACGGGACGCCGAGCAGTTCGGAGAAGAGGTCGCAGAGCGTGCGCTCGACGTCGTTGCGCGGTGCACGGGCGGTGCTGTGCCGCGGCTCGGGCAGCGCGGCCCGGTCGATCCGGCCGTCCGCGGTGTGCGGGAGCGCGTCGAGTACGACGTAGTGCGCGGGGACGGCGTGTCCCGGGAGCACGGTCGCGGTGTGAGCCCGCAGTGCCTCGGCGTCCGCCGGGCCCGCCGGGCCGGCGGGAACGTGGTACGCCACCAGGGCGGGCTCGCCCGAGGGACCCGGGCGTACGGTCACGGCCGCGGCACCGACCGCGGGGTGCCCGGTCAGCACCCGCTCGATCTCGCCGGGTTCGACACTCCTGCCGTCGAGGGTGAGGCGGTCATCGGTACGGCCCAGGAGCTCGACCGTACCGTCACGGGTGATCCTGGCCAGGTCACCGGTGCGGTACAGCCGGGATCCGGGCGGGCCGTAGGGGTCCGCCACGAACCGCTCGGCGGTCAGCGCCGCACGGCCGAGGTAGCCGTGCGCCAGCTGGACCCCGCCCAGGTACAGCGCACCGGGGCTGCCCGGGGGCAGGGGCATGAGGCCGGCGTCGAGCACGAAGGCGCGGGTGTTCCAGACGGGCCGGCCGACGGGCGGGTAGGCCCCTTCGGTGCCGGCACCGACGGTCCACGCGATGGCGTCGAACGACGCCTCCGTCGGTCCGTGCAGGACATGGAGTTCCGCTCCGGGCAGATGGGCCCTGAACCGTTCGGCCAGTCCTGCGGGCAGCGGCCCGCCGCTGCACAGCACCCGGCGCAGCCCGGTGCAGCGCGCGGCCTCCGGCTCGGCGAGGAACGCCTCCAGCACGGACGGCGCGAAGTGGGCCGTGGTCACGGCGTCGCGCCGGATCAGCCGGGCCAGGCCGACCATGTCGCGGTCGCCGCCGGGCGGGGCGAGCACCTGGGCGGCGCCGAGCACCAGGGGAGCGAGCAGTTCCCAGACGGATACGTCGAGGTCCGCGGGCGCCTTGTGGAGGATCCGGTCGTCCGGGCCGAGCCGGCAGGCGTCCCGCATCCACAGGAGCCGGTTCACGATGCCCCGGTGCGGTACGAGCACCCCGCGCGGGGAACCCTCCGGATCGGCGGCGTGGATCAGGTAGGCCGGGGAGTCCGGCAGCGGCCCCGGCAGCTCGGCGAAGCCGTCACCGTCGCTGTCGCCGTCCAGGTGGAGCAGGACGACCGGGCACGGGAGCGTCCCGATCAGGGGCTCGCAGCCCTCCGTGGTGACGACCGCGGCGGGCGCGGCGCCGGCCAGGACCGCACGGATCCGCTCGGCCGGGTGGTGCGGCTCGACGGGCAGGCACACCGCACCCGCGCGCAGCACCGCGAGGTGTCCCACGGTCAGTGCGGCGGAGCGGGGGACGGCCACGGCGACGGTGTCACCACGGCGTACTCCCCGGGCGAGCAGGAGCGCGGCCAGCGCGGCCGAGCGCTCGTCCAGCTCCGTGTAGCTGAGCCGCTCGTCGCCGGCCATCAGCGCGAGCCCGTCCGGGGTCCGCGCCACCTGGGCCGCGAACAGCCCGGCGACCGTCTCCGGCTCGGGTCCCGAGACCGTGGCCGCCGGCAGCTCCAGCGCCCGCCCGGTGTCGTTCCACCCGGTCAGCAGCTGCTGCCACTCGCGCGATTCCAGCAGGTCCAGCTGGCTGAGCGGCATCGCCGGGTCGGCGGCGCCCAGGGACAGCATGCGCACCAGCCGCCGGCCCAGGTCGGTGACCGTGCTCTCGTCGAACAGGTCGGAGCTGTACTCCACGGTGACTTCGATGCCGGCCGGGGCGCCGACCGGATCCGTGCGCTCGACGAAGTTGAACCCCAGATCGAACTTCGCCGCACCACCCTCACCATCCACCGGACGCGCCACCAGACCCGGCAGATCCAAC
>NZ_JBEZYP010000047.1:0-2339 GCF_040638585.1 Streptomyces sp. NPDC025273 | reverse complement strand
CCCTCCCCACCAACCGCCCACCCACCGACAACACACCCAACCGCTCCCGCTCCCCCACCGACCGCACATCCACCCCGGCCAACTCACCGTCCGGGCATTCCGCGAACGCGGAGACGACGGAGGCGAGGCGCTCGGGGAAGAGACGTGCGGTGCTGTCGGCGTAGAGATCGGTGTTGTAGGTGAGGTAGCCGGTGATGGCGTCCTCGCCCTGCTCCAGGTGGAGCGAGAGGTCGAATTGGGTCCCCGCCGGCGGGATGTCGAGACGGCTGACGGTCAGACCGGGCAGGTGCAGATTCCGTGACGGGGCTTCGTTGAGGGCCAGCATCGTCTGGAACAGGGGGCTGCGTGCCTGCCCGTCGGCGGCGAGCGCCGTATGCCGGACGATCTCCTCGAACGGCGTCTCGGCGTGCTGGTGCGCTTCCACGAGCGCGTCGTGGGTGGCCCGCAGCGTCTCCGTGAGCGTGGCCCGCGGGTCCAGGGTCCGCCGCAGCGGCAGGGTGTTGGTGAAGAATCCCAGGATGCCGGCGGTGTCGGGGTGGGTACGGCCGCTGGTCGGGATGCCGATGGTCACGTCGCCGCCGCCCGACAAGGCGCCCAGGACGACGGTGACCGCGGTGGCGACCACGACGAACGGGGTCGTGCCCGTACGGCGCGCGATGCCCCTGACCACCTCGGCACTCAGTTCCACCGGGATGGCCGCGCCGTTGTGGGTACGACGCGCGGGACGCGGGCGGTCGGTCGGGAGGTCCAGGGCGTGCGCTCCCGCGAGCCGCTCACGCCAGTGAACGAGTCCGTTGTCGTCCTCGGACATCGGCTCGGCAGCTCGCATGCGGGCGAAGTCGCCGTACTGGAGAGCGGGAGCCGGGGGCAGGGAGCGGCCTTCGCCAAGTGCGGCGTACACGGCGGCGATCTCGTCCAGCAAGCGGGTGAGCGTCCAACCGTCGGCGATGGTGTGGTGCAGGGACAGCAGGAGCAGGTGGGCATCCTCGGCGCGGCGGACGATCCGCGCGCGGAAGAGCGGGCCGTCGGCGAGGTCCACGGTGGAGTGCCGCCAGTCCGTCAGCAGTTCGGCCTCGTCGTACGCCGATGACGCGTCCGGATCGTCCGAGGAGGCCTCTCCCGCCGTGCCTGCCGACGGCAGTGGATTCCCGGACCAGACGGGGTGGACGACCTGGACGACCTCGCCGTTCTCCTCCCGCAGGGTGGTCCGCAGCACCTCGTGACGGCGGGTGACCTCTTCGATCGCGCGTGCCAGGGCCGGAGCGTCGAGCCGGCCGGAGATCCGGGCGCCGCCGTTCAGCGTGTAGGCGAGATTGGCCTGTGGGTCCAGGGCGCACAGCAGCCACAGCCGCTTCTGGCCGGACGTGGCGGGGAAGATGACGGTGCCGTCGGGGTTCGGTATGCGCGGTGCGACCGGTATGGGCGGGCGGGCGTCGCCCAGTCGGTCGAGGTGGGCGGCGAGATCAGCGAGTGTGGGGTGTTCGAAGACGAGGTGCAGCGGTACGCGGGTGCCAAGGGCCTCGCCGAGCCGGTGAGTGAGCCGGGTGGCGAGGAGGGAGTGGCCGCCGAGGGCGAAGAAGTCGTCGTCCGCGCCGACTTCGGCAGCGTCGAGCACTTCGCCCCAGATGCGGGCGACCAGTTCTTCGGCCGGTCCGGCCGGAGCCCGATACGCGGTGTGGTTCGCACCAAGTTCCGGATCGGGGAGAGCGGACCGATCGATCTTGCCGTTCGGAAGGAGGGGGAACTCCTCCAAGCCGACGAAGACCGAGGGCACCATGAACTCCGGTAGCCAGGCGCGCGTGTGAGAGGTCAGATCGGCCGGAATCTCTCCGCCCGCCGTCTCGACATGGGCGACCAGGCGGAGTGATCCGGATATGTCTTCGCGGGCGACGACAACAGCGCCGTTGATCTGCGGGTGCCGGCTGAGGACTTCCTCGACCTCACCGAGTTCGACGCGGTGGCCACGGACCTTCACCTGCCCGTCCGCACGGCCCAGATAGTCCAACTGCCCGTCGGGACGCCACCGGACCAGATCTCCCGTGCGATACATCCGGCCGCCGTCCGCCGAGAACGGGTCGGGAAGGTAACGCTCCGACGTGAGGCTCGGCCGCGCGTGATACCCGCGCGTCACTCCCGCCCCCGACAGATACAGCTCGCCCACGGCTCCGAGAACCACCGGCCGCAGATTCCCGTCGAGAACATGGGCCGTCGTCCCGTCCACAGGAACACCGATCGGCGTACGGGCATCGCCCGGAGCCGTGACCGCGTGCGTCGAATACGTGGTGTCCTCGCTCGGCCCGTACAAATTGTTCACGACATCGATCACCGGATGCGCGTAC
>NZ_JBEZYP010000046.1:0-2908 GCF_040638585.1 Streptomyces sp. NPDC025273 | reverse complement strand
GGTGGCCCACACATGCCGGGGAAGCAGCGGGCCGGAGAATCCATGAGGCGGTTGAGGGCACATCACGGTGTCCGGATCGCGCTCGCGTTCCTCGTGGTTCTGACGGCCTGGTTGTGCGCCGGCCGCGCCAGCGGCTCCGCCGGGGGGTGCCTGTGTGTCCTTCATCAAGCTGTGCGGGGGCTTCTTGGCTCGTAGAAGGTTCCGTCGCGGAGCATGGCGAACAGGACGCTGATGCGGTGGCGGGCAAGGCGGAGGAGGGCTTGGGTGTGGCCGGGGCGAGTCCCGCGTAGGAGGCCAGGTGGCCGGCGCTCGGGAACGAGCTGCCGTCGCCGACGGTGGTCAGGAGGACTGCGGCGGTCCTGACGCCGATGCCGGGCATCGAGGTCAGGACCTCGGAAAGAGGGTGGTCCTCCAGCAGAGCCTCGATCCGGGCTCCAGGGCCCGGCGTTGTTCATGGGCGGCGGCCAGCGACTTCGCCAGCGACGGGACGATGACGGTCTGCTCGTCGAGTGCGGTGAAGATGTCGTCGGTCAGCGCTTGGCCATGCGCGGTGCCCTGGGCCGGACGACCTCGATGAGCCTTCGGCGGCCGGCCTTGCGCAGGGCCTGCGGGGATCCGTATCGCTCGAGGAGCCAGGTGATGGCCTGGTGGCCCAGGCGCGGACCCAGAATCCGTTCGAGGCTGGGGTGGAACTGGGTGAGCAGGCCGCGGATGCGGTTGGAGGTGCGGTTGGCCTCGCCCGCGAGGTCCTGGTCGAAGCCGACCAGCATGGCCAGTTCCGCGGTGACCTCGTCGGCCAGGTCGAGGGTGCGCAGGGTGTGGGGCATGGTGCGGGCGACGTCCGCGATGACGGCCGCGTCCTTCGCATCGGTCTTTGCCTCGCCCGGGTAGAGGTCGGCGATCCTGCGCGTGGCGAGTCCGGGCAGGTAGGCGACCTGGCAGCCGGCGTCCCGGGCGACGGTGAGCGGGAGGGCGCCGATGGAGGCGGGCTGGTCCACGACCACCAGGACGGTGCCGAACTTGGCCTTGAGTTCGTCGAGGACGGCCCGCAGTTTCGGTTCGCTGTTCGGCAGGGCTTGTCGAAGACGGTCTTCCCAGCCGGGGTCAGACCGTGTCCGTGATGGGTCTGCTTGCCGACGTCCAGGCCCAGGAAGACGCCCACCCCGTCAATGCTGATCACCGTGACCCCCACATGTGTCGATGCGTGCCGGCCCCAGGGGCGGGTGCCGTTCTCGCACATCCACGTTATGCAGACCTGCCGCCCGCAAATGGCCGGGCGTTGCGCCCGGCCGGGCGGTGGTCGGACCTCTGATCAGCGTCTCCGACGGCACCCCTCGGGCCCGGTGACACCACCCCCCAGGTCAAAGAACTGCGCCAAGAACATGGGCCGTTGGCCTCCATCTACGGAGCAGGACGTCGGACGGTGCGTGCGGGCCGGTACTCAGAGGCGACCGGTGAGCATGCCGTGCCAGTAGATGGACGGCAGCGCGTACCGCTTGAACACCCACATGTCGCGCCGTTCCTTGAACGTGTTGATCAGCGGGAACGAGGGCCGTGGCTTCAGGTCATAGTCGAACTCGGCGAGCGCCATCCGGTCACGCGCGGTCACCAGCGGGCAGGACGTGTAGCCGTCGTAACCGCGTGACGGGGACCGGCCGTTCATGACATCGAGGAGGTTGGCGACCAGGACGGGCGCCTGCTTGCGCACGGCCGCGCCGGTCTTGGAGGTGGGCAGGTTCGCCACGTCGCCGAGCGCGAAGACGTTCCCGTATACGGGGTGCCGCAGGGTGTGCTTGTCCGCGGCGACGAATCCGAGCGGGCTCGCGGGGTCGGCGAGCGGGCTCGCCTTGACCCAGTCGGGCGCGCTCTGCGGCGGCACGGCGTGCAGGAGGTCGTAACGGATCGTCTCCGACGTGCCGCCCGCGTGGTCGGTGACGACGATCTCATGGCGGTCCCCGTCGACGGCGGTCATCTCGGACTGCAGCCGCACCTCGATGCCGTACCTGTGGACGACCTGCTCCAGGGTGCGCCGCCACTCCGGCACGCCGAAGAGGGCCGGGGTCGGGAGGACGAGGACGACCCGGATCCGGTCGAGGACCTTCTGCTTGCGCCAGTAATCGGCCGCCAGGTAGGCGATCTTCTGAGGCGCTCCTCCGCACTTGACGGGTGTCGCCGGTTGCGTGAAGACGGCCGTGCCCGACCGCATGCCCTTGATCAGCTCCCAGGTGCGCGGGGCGTACTCGGGGGCGTAGTTGCTGCTCACCCGGCCGTGCCCCACCGCTTCGGCGAGTCCGGGCACGCCGTTCCAGTCGAGCTGGATGCCGGGGGCCATCACCAGGTACTCGTAGGAGAGTTGGTCGCCACCGAAGAGGGTGACGGTCCGGGCGTCGGGGTCGACGGCCACGGCGTGCCGCCGTACCCACCGCACCCCGTCCGGGATGACGGACGCCTCTGGGCGCCGGGTGCCGCGGAGGGACGCCTGCCCGCCGCCCACCAGCGTCCACAGGGGCTGGTACCAGTGCGTGTCCGAGGGTTCGACGATGGTGATGTCCGTGACGCCGGCGCGGCGCAGGCGGGCGGCGACAGTGATCCCGGCGCTGCCGCCGCCGATCACGACGACGCGGTGCCGACCGGTGTCCGGCAGGCGGGAGGGTGTGGGACGTGCGGCCATGGACTGCCTCCTTGGATACCCCGGGGGGGGTGTTCTTTGATCGACGGTACGGCGCTCCGCGGAGCGCCGTCAAATACCCCATGGGGTATTTGACCCGGAGGCAAAAAGAACCCGGCCGACGGTGTACGCCCGCTCGGCGAACGCGCCGGCCGCCGGGATGCACCGCTCCGGCTTTATACCCCTTGGGGTATTATGTCGATGAGTGGAGGGAGAGTTTCGATGCAGGTGGACGAAGAA
>NZ_JBEZYP010000045.1:0-3355 GCF_040638585.1 Streptomyces sp. NPDC025273 | reverse complement strand
ACGCTCGGCTGGAGTACTCCAGCCGAGCGTCTACGTGATCTACTCACCACCTGAAAACCAGGCGGTGTTGCAACGACCCCTTGAACCCAAGCCCCCGTGCCGGGGGCCTGTCCCGTACCGCATCCGCACAGCCCGAGGAACCCGAAGGACCCCATGCCCCGCGGCCGCTATTCGCTCCACGATCCCCACGATCACACCCCCCTCGGCGAAGAGCACTTCCACTGCGCCCCAGGTCCTTCCGGATGGCGCTACGTCTCCCGGACCACAGCCCCTTCCGGCGCACACCTGGGCTCCCTCGACCTGGCCCTGGACGAGCTCGGCCGCCCCATCCGCCTCGAACTGCACGCCGCGAGCTGGCAGATCCGTGGCGCCGCCCTCGACGGAGTCACCTGGGTACGGACCGATCCGACCGGTGCTCACGCCACCGAAGGCAATGTGCGCGCTCATACCTTCTCCGGCACGTCCCCCGCCTTCCTCGTCGCCACCGCCCGGCTCCTGCGCCTCACCCCCGATTCCCCCGCGACCCGCGTCCGTCTGGTCACCTTCACGGACCCGGTTCTCGCGCCCCGGACGGTCGACCAGTCCTGGGCCCTGGTGGACAGTGAAGCGCACGCCACTGACAACGGCCCCCTGGTCGTGGACGAGTACCAGGTCAACGCGCTGGACACCGGGGATCAATACGCGGTCCACCTCGCCGGGGACGTGGTTCTGGCCGCTCCCGGTATCGAGCTGGAGGACCTGGAGTCACCGCCCTCGCCCCCGCCTCACTAGACGGGCGGAGCGAACCCGGTGGCACCCGGCTCGACGGTCCGGCCCGTCGGCGCCGTACCGGCAGGGGGTGCAGCGGCCACCGGAGCCGCCGCCGGTGCCCCCGCGGCGGTGGCGGTGGCCAAGGGTTCCGATGCGGTGTCCCTGGCCGGCCGGACCTCCCAGGGCGAGCCCGTCCGTATTGCTCCGTGCACCGTGCCGGACGGCCCGCCCGGCACCGGCATCCCTCCGCCTCCCGGGAGACCCGCGGGTGCCGCTGAGCGCACCGGGTGGTGCCGGCCGACGGCAGAGGCCACCCGCCTGATGTCCCTCTGCTGCCGCTCGTTCACCACCGCCGCCAGATAGGCAGCGGCGGGCACGCCCTGTGGCACGGGAACACCCGTACGGGCGGCGAGATCTCCGGACAGCCGTTCGGCGATCGACCAGCCCACGGCGCCGTCCAGCTGGTGCATCCGCGTCAGGTACTGGCGGATCGCCAGCCAGAGATCGTCCGGCACGGCCGACAGGTCCAGCTGCGCGAAGCGCCCCACCAGCCAGAAGGGCGGCGGCGGCACGGCGACAGCCCGCCCGGTCGGTACCCGCTCACGCACGACGAGGGTTCCCGCGAACACGTCACCGAGACGTCGGCCCCTGGCCGACACCAGGGAAGCGATACAGGCGACGACGCCGAACGTTCCCAGGATCTCGACCACGCCCATCGCACCCCGCACCAGCGCGTGCCGGAACCGGATCGGCCCGCCGTCGTCGCGCACCACGCGAAGTCCGCAGGCCAGCTTTCCCAGAGAACGGCCGTGGCTGAGCGTCTCGACGGCGATCGGCCCGCCCACCAGCACGAGGAGGAAGGTGGCTACCGCGATCGCCGCGCTCGCCGCCTCGTCGAGGCTCACGGTCGCGACAGCGAGACCGATCGATATCAGAACGAAAACTGTCAGAACCACCGCAAGATCGATGGCGATCGCCAATGCCCGGCTCGGCAGCCTCGCCGGCCGCAACCCCAGTACGACCGCATCCCCGGTCACGAGCTCATTCATCGCCGCCCACCCTTCGCCGCCCTTCTCTGCCCCTCGGGCCCACAGTCTGCCAAGCTGGCCCGCAGCGCGCCGCCGTAGTACGGACCCGTACGCACCCTTGCCTGGAGCAGCAGCCGACCATGGATCTCGACGTCTTCGTGACCACCCACCACGCCGAGTGGGACCGCCTGGACCATCTTCTGCACCGAGGACGGGGTCTGACCGGCTCGGAAGCGGATGAACTCGTCGCTCTCTACCAGCGCACGGCGACGCACCTGTCTTTGATCCAGTCCAGTGCCCCGGATCCTGTGCTGACCGCGCGCCTCACCCGGCTGGTGGCCCGCGCCCGTTCCACCGTGACCGGGACCCGACGCGCCTCATGGCGTGACGCAGCCCGCTTCCTGAGCACCGGTTTTCCGGCTGCCGTCTACCGTGCGCGGCACTGGTGGGTCCCCACGGCGGTGCTCTCCACGCTTCTGGCGGCCGTCATCGGCTGGTGGATCGGCACGCACCCGGAAGTCCAGGCGGCGATCGCCGCTCCGGAGGACCTTCGCAGCCTGACCCGTCCCGGTGGGGAGTACGAGACCTACTACTCCAGCCACCCGGCCGCGTCGTTCGCCGCCCAGGTCTGGACGAACAACGCCCAGGCCGCAGCCATGTGTCTGGTGCTGGGCGCCTTCCTCTGCATACCGGTGATCTGGATCCTCTTCGTCAACGTGCTCAACCTCGGCGTGGGCATCGGCCTGATGTCGTCGGCCGGCCGGCTGGACACCTTCCTGGGACTCGTCCTGCCACACGGGCTGCTGGAGCTCACCGCCGTCTTCGTCGCAGCCGGTACGGGACTCCGGCTCGGCTGGACGGTCATCGACCCGGGGCCCCGCACCAGGCGTTCCGCTCTGGCCGAGCGAGGCCGGGCCGCCCTCGGCATGGCCATCGGTCTGGCCCTGGTCCTGTTCGTCTCCGGTGTCATCGAGGGCTTCGTGACCCCGTCGGGTCTTCCCACGTGGGCCCGGATCGCTATCGGCATCGTGGCTGAGCTGGCCTTTCTCGCCTACGTCTATGTTCTCGGCGGGCGGGCGGCCAGGGCCGGCGATACGGGTGACCTCGACGCCGCCGAACGCAGCGCGGAACTTCCTTCCGCGGCGTGACGGCCGATGTGCGTCCACGGCCGCTGACCTGCTAGTGTCTCCCTCGCCCACAAAAACTGTTGACACAGTGCGCGTGGAGAGGTAGATTTTAACGGTTACAGCGGACTGGACAAGTCCGAGCGTAAAGGTTAAAGTCCACTTCGCTCTTGCCGGGGACGAGATCCTCGCAGAGCCGATCGATTCTTCTCTTTGACTGAGCAGACACGCCGATTAGCTTCGGTCGAAATGCTTCTGATAAAGTCGAGTCAGCCGAAAGGCAAAGGCCACTCCATGGGTCATCGGATTCAAATTCGAACCGGAAACGGAACGGAAAAGAGTCTGGTAACGTTGGAACCGCCGGAAAGGGAAACGCGAAAGCGAAGAACTGGAAAGCGAAACCCGCTTCGACCGGGAATCGGACACGAAAGAGTCTGATAGAGTCGGAAACGC
>NZ_JBEZYP010000044.1:0-4411 GCF_040638585.1 Streptomyces sp. NPDC025273 | reverse complement strand
GGCCCTGTCCTCATGCACGGACACCACCAGGTTCACCCGCCCCGGCAGCCACTTTCGATCACACCGCACTCAAGATCGATAGGACAACGGCTCCTTACCACCTGGTGGCCCAGTACAGACCGTTCATCGCTGCGCGGATCGGTGCGGCGCCGTACCTGATGTGACGCCACGGGCTGCCGTCATTGCTGTAGTTCATCCGGTAGGTCCCGTCAGTGGTTGTGCGGAGCTTGCCGTGTGTGAGGCCAGTCGTCGCCCCGTACCGCACGAGGTGTTGCGCACCGCTCAGTTCGGGTGAGGCCGTGTTGACCGTGGCCACATGGTCGGCGTGGGAAGCGATGAGAGTCCAGTCGGTCCCCTGGTCCGCCTGCGGGAGAGTCGGCCCGAGCCACTCCATGAACGAGGAGGTGGCGCGCATGTCCGCGCACTGCTGGCCTTCCTGGCAGAGGTAGGCGCTCATCGCCCCCCGGTGGGGCGTGCCCAGCGTCACGGCATCCTCCACGTACAGCTTGGAGGGGAAGCCTGCCTCGTGGCGCGCGGTTCCGGTCAGCGCCGCACGGGCGATGAGCCCGCCCATGGAGTGGCCGACGAGGTCGACCGTCTTGCCTCTGACCGTGTAGCGGTTGTAGATGTCCCAGGCGAGCTGCTTGCCCAGCTCCCTGATCGGTGTGTCGGCGTCCCCGTTCGGGGCGATGTTGACGGTGCAACCAGTTCCCTGGTCGATGGCGTAGAAGCCGACCCTGACGAACTTGCCCTTCCACCCCCAGGACTTCATCGCCTTGGCCGCCGTGCTCCACTTCTTGCACCCCTTCGACTCGATCGTCGGGTCATAACCGTGGATGAGGTACACGGGCTTGTCCGCGCTGTCGCTGCGGGCAGGCGCGGCGGCGGGTGCCGAAGGCGAAGCGCTCACCGTCGACGCTCCCGCCCCGCACAGCACCCCGGCGATCGTCACTGCCACGGTGGTTCTGGCCCATTTCCCGAGTGTGGGCAGCATGATGTATCCCTTCTGTTGCTCGCTGTGCAACGGTGGAGCCACCCTGATCTACGGGTATTGGACGAATCTTGAGGAAACCTTGCACGCGGGTCCGCTGTCATCGCGCGTCCACGGCTCCGGCCGCATCCCCCGCCTCCCCCCGCCAGACGGCGAGATTGTGCCGGGCGCTCAGAGTGGCGGGGTGGTCGGGACCCAGTCGATCGCGGGTGGCGTCCACCAGGCGTTGGAAGTGGGTGATGGCAGCGGTGACCTGACCGCTTTCTCCGAGAAATGGGCATCGGGGTGCCACAAAGCGTCCTTGGCCTGGCTAAGAGCTGTCCCGTAAATGATCTCCGAGCCACTGCGGGAGTGGGCCGTCGTGCGGCCCACTTGTCTATCCGGCGAGGGCGAGGTTGTGCATCCGGGCGATGCCGAGCATGGCGTGATGGACGCCGTCGCCCTTGAGGCGGCAGTCGCGGAGGATCTTCCAGGTCTTCATGCGGGCGAATACGTGCTCGACGCGGGCCCGGACCTGCTTGTGGGACCTGTTGTGGTCCTCTTTCCAGGCCGGGAGCTCGCTCTGGCCGCGCTCGCGGCGGTGCGGGATGACGAGTCCGGTGCCCGGGTAGCCGCCGTCGGCGATCGTGAGGGTCTTACCGACGGCGGCCTTGGCGCCGGATTCCTCCCATGCCTTGCAGTCGTTGCGATTCCCGGCGAGCGGCCGGCCGACCACGACGACCAGGCGGGTGTCGGCGTCGATGACGACCTGGTGGTTGGTGGAGTACCGGTAGTTCTTCGACCGCTCCGCGATGGTGTGATCGCGGGTGGGGACCAGGATGCCGTCCACGATGAGCACGGTGTCCTTCGCGAACCGTTTGCGGGGCTGGAGCGCGAGCATCGGCCCGAGATGGTCGATGATCCGGTCTGCCGCCGACTTGGACACCCCGAACAGCGGAGCGAGCTGGCGCATCGTGAGGTTCGTGCGCCAGTACGCCGCGGCCAGCAGTGCCCGGTCCTCCAGTGGAAGGCTCCAGGGCCGGCCCTTGCGGACCGCGTCCGCGCCCTGGCGCCGCAGAACCGTCACCAGCTTCCCGAAGGCGCGAGGGCTCAGCCCTGAAAGCGGGGCTATCCAGACACCTCACGGCGCTAAGCCGTCAAGTCGGGACAGCGGGTACGAGCTCACTGTTCGATTTGGAGGTCCCTGCCGGTGGTCATCAGAGAGCGTCCTTGATGTGGCCTCGGGCGAAGTCCCATGGAGCGGGTGCATTGGTGGCCGCGTATTCGTCTGCGATGCCGAAGACGCTTCCGCATCCTGGGCATTCCGCCTGGCCGAACAGGTGCGTTAGCCCCCAGGCGAGCCGTTGCTGGCCATCCCGTACGGCCGTCTCGTGCAACATCCTCCCGGTGCCGGTCAGCTCGTCCGGGATGGCCGGCCGGAGCGGGACCTGGTGGACATCCCCCGGATTCCAGTCGCGGATCGAGGAGTAGCAACCGTAGTCGCCGATTGCGATCGTCACCGGTGCGTCGCAGTGCGGACAAGCGACAGTGACGAAGGAATCGGTGAAGTCGTCCAGGGCCTCGAACCACAAGGGCTGGCCGTCAAACGCGAGCATGGTCCGCAACCGGCTCAGGTAGATTTTCCCGGTCAGGCCGGACCGCAGCCGGGCGGCGGCCAGGGCGCGAAGCTCGGCCAAGGTCGCCGCACGGCGTGCGACTTCTTCGTCGGCGCCGTGTGGTTGAAGGAGGCCACCTGCTATGGCTCCGGCCAGATCGAGCGCCCAGTGCCCGGCGCCCTCGGTTTTCGCGATGTCCGCCAGCTGAGGCAGTGCGGCGATGCTCGCCGGGGTGATCGTTCCCTGGTGGCACAAGCGCCCCCAAAGGCCGTCGATGGCCTCTTGGTCACGACCGACAGCTCGGTCCAGCAACCCGGGTATCGCGTGTGCCGGGCCGTAGGCGTCGTGGAGTGTGGACCAGTCGATCATCCGGTGATTCAAGCATGCTGCGGAGCGACCTCCGGGAGGCGGTGAGTAGTGAGCAAGATCACCTACGCCACCGCCAGTGCTGGGGCCTGCGGCGTCGGGAACGCGGTGCGTTCATCGAACAGATGACGGTTCTTGAGGCAGTGGTGGAGCTGGCCCAGCATCCGGTTGAACAGATTGCGCTGGCCAGCGGCGTGCCAGTCTCCGTGGTCGTCACGTCGCCGCCGGTAGTGGGCTTTGGCACCTGGCGAGGCAGTGATCGCTGAGAACGCCCAGAGGTAGCCGGCGTGGTTGAGCCGGTCGTTCTTCACCCATCGTCTGGTGATGCTGGACTTCTTGCCGGAGGCCCGGGTGACGGGTGAGGCGCCGGCGTAAGCCTTCAGGCCGCGGGCGTCCGCGAAGCGGGTGCGATCGTCTCCGATTTCGGCCAGCACCCGGGCGGCAAGCTGGATACCGAGGCCGGGGAAGCTGAGGATAATTTCGGAGTCCGGGTGCTGCGGGAACGCCTCCTCGACGGCCTGGGCGAGGTCGTCGGCAGCGATGCAGGCGGCCGTGAGCTGTCCGAGGAGGGCGAGCGTCTGCTTGCCGAGCGCGTCCTCGACAAGCTCGGGCTGACGGGCCCAGTCGGTGCGGAACGCCTCGCGCAGCCGCGCGACGTCCGACTCGATGCCGCGCTTGCGGCCCGCACGCTTGAGAGCCGCCGTAATCTGGGTGCGAGTCAGGCTCGCGGCCTTGGCCGGTGTCGGCGCGAGCTTCATCAGCTCGCGGGCCTCCGGCCGGCACAAGCCGTTGTCCCACTTGGCGAAGGCATCCAGAGCTGCGGGGTAGTACTCGCGCAGCAGCGAGCGGAGCTGGTTGGCGACCTGCTGCCGGTTCCAGACCGCGTCCTGCTGAGCGCGGGCCAGTACGGCGATGGCACGGGCCAGGTCGCTGTCGTTCGGCAGCGGCCGGTGGGCATGCATATCTGTGCGCAGGATGTTCGCCAGGACCAGGGCGTCGCCAGGGTCGGACTTCTTGGTTGATCGCGAACACCTTCCGCTTGCCTGCCCTCAGCACCGCGACCAGCAGACCGCGGGAGGTCTCTATCGCGACCGGAATCGGGGTCTCCTCTGTGTCGCCGTACTCGGCCAGCAGGTCCATCAGGCTCCTGTAACCGGCCGCGTCGTCGGTGATGTGTCGCTTTGCAAGTAGCTGGCCGGTGTCGTCGACCAAGGCAACGTCGTGTGTCCTCTCCGCCCAGTCGATGCCGCAGTAGATCAACCTTTCCTCCCCAGAGATGCAATGTTTGCGCTGGTTGCGAGCGCATGCGGGCCACGCAGCGACCTAATTCCAGGACTCGACCATCCGGTCGGTCCGCCACCTCACTAGCCGTTCGTGGCACCAGCGCACCCCACGGGCCCCGGTCTCCTCGGGAGCTCTGACGGCTCTGGACTATCAGGAGGTCGCCGTGCGGCGGGCT
>NZ_JBEZYP010000043.1:0-5080 GCF_040638585.1 Streptomyces sp. NPDC025273 | reverse complement strand
GCCGACTGCTTCCCCGCAGTCGACTACTTCGAGAACAGCGGCCTCCCCTTCGTCATCGCCCTCAACGGCTTCGACGGACACCAGCCCTACACCCCCGAGGAGGTGCGCGAGGCCCTGCAGATCGGACCGGACGCACCGATCATCACGACGGACGCCCGTCACCGTGCCGATGCCAAGAGCGGTCTGATCACGCTGGTGGAGCACGCGCTGATGGCCCGGCTCAAGTGACCGTAAGTCGGTATTGATCTACGGAAGTTGCTGTAGTCAAGCGGGGGCGGCCTGTGTCCTATGACACGATCCGCCCCCGTGTTCATAACATTTCGACAGAGAATTGGAACCACAACAACACCCGACGCATCCGGGCGGTGCCACTGCGCTCACATGAGCCCCGCCTTTTGACGGGGCTCGCTCTTTATGCCCGTTTTATGCGAGACATGGGCCACCCGGAATCCAACATTCCGACTGTTTGGAAGGCGGCCCGTCCGCATGCTGCAATGCCTCGAACTACCGAGCAGTACGGCCCTGAACGAATAGTCCGGCACAACGTTGGTGCCGACGCCGAGAGGTTGTTGGTCGAGTGAGGCGAAGCAACGAGGGCTCCGCGGCGCAGCCCGAGCGGGGCAACTTCACCCCGCCGCCGCGCGCTGCGATGTCGCCTGCGGACACGCCCGAGGAGGCGCCGGCAGGTGGCAGCACCAACCGTCTGTCACCGCGCAACTGGCGGGTGCCCACCCGGCTGAACGCGATCCTCCTGATACCCGCGCTGGTCGGCCTGGTCATGGGCGGCTTCCAGGTGAAGGGGTCGATCGACACCTGGAACGAGGCCCAGGACGCAGAGCGGACGGCGCAGGTCGTCCGCGCGGCCGCGGAGTACGGGCAGGCGCTGCTGAACGAGCGTGACCTCACCGCCCAGCCGCTGCTGTCCAACAAGCGCACCGCCGCCGAGGTGGAGCGGGTGCGCGCCACGACGGACGACGCCGCCGCGAAGTTCGACGCCGCCGTGCGGAACATGCCGGAGAAGCAGGGCCTGGAACGCCGTCTCAAGCTGTTCGAGGTGGAGGAGCCACTGCTCCCCGAGCTGCGGAAGGCCGCCTACGCCGAGGCCATGGACCCGGTGAAGACGGAAGAGGGCTACACCAAGGTCCAGCACTCGCTGATGGAGTTCTCCAACGAGCTCGGCCTGGGCACCGGCAACATCACCAGCTACGGACGGACCGTCTACGCGATCGAGCTGGCCAAGGCCGCAGAATCGCTTCAGCGCTCGATCGGCATGCACCTGCTGGTGCGCCCGAGCCAGGAGCAGGGCAAGTTCAACGACCAGGTCAAGGCGTTCGGCTCGTACAACTACCTGGAGCAGATCGCCCTCGGCGAGTTCGTCTCCGGCGGTACGGAGGCCGACGCGGCCAGGCTCAAGGAAGTCATGGCCGGCAAGGCCGCCGAGGGAGCCGAGCAGCTCAAGGAGGCCAAGGCGCAGGCCGAGGCGACCGGGGAGCCGTTCGTGACGCCGCCGAGCATCGACGGTTCGGTCTTCGACGGCATGGCCCAGCAGATCGGTCAGGGCAAGAGCCCCGAACAGCTGCGGGCCAAGGGGATCACCCCCGAGACCTGGATGGCCGCGGCCACGGCGAAGTTCGACGGCTACACCACGGTCGAGGACGAACTCGTCGAGAAGGCCGTGACCGAGGCGGCGGCGATCTCCGCCGACGCCCGCAACGACGCCGTCATCAACGCCGCGATCGTGATCATCGCGCTGCTGGCCGCCTTCGTCATCGCCGGTCTCATGGCCCGCCAGATGAGCCGCTCGATGCGGCAGCTGCGCACCGCCGCGTTCGGTATCGCCGAGCAGCGCCTGCCGATGCTCGTCGACCAGCTGTCGCGGACCGATCCCGGCCGGGTGGACACGCGGGTGCAGCCGATCCCGATCAACACCCAGGACGAGATCGGCGAGGTCGCCCGCGCCTTCGACCAGGTGCACCGCGAGGCGGTCCGGCTCGCGGCCGAGCAGGCCATGCTGCGGGGCAACGTCAACGCGATCTTCACCAACCTGTCGCGCCGGAACCAGTCGCTGATCGAGGGCCAGCTGACCCTCATCACCAACCTGGAGAACAACGAGGCCGACCCGGACCAGCTGGAGAGCCTCTTCAAGCTGGACCACCTGGCCACCCGTATGCGCCGCAACGGCGAGAACCTCCTCGTTCTCGCCGGCGAGGAGCCCGGCCGCCGCTGGAACCAGCCGGTGCCGCTGGTCGACGTGCTGCGGGCCGCCTCCTCCGAGGTGGAGTCCTACGAGCGCATCGAGCTCACCGGGGTCCCGGAGAGCGAGATCCACGGCCAGGCCGTGACCGACCTCGTGCACCTGCTGGCCGAGCTGCTGGAGAACGCCACCACGTTCTCCTCCCCGCAGACCAAGGTGCGGGTGACCGCCACCCGTCTGCCCGACGGCCGCGTCATGGTCGAGATCCACGACAAGGGGATCGGCCTCACCGCCGAGGACTTCGCGGACATCAACCACAAGCTGGCCAACCCGCCGACCGTGGACGCCGCGGTGTCCCAGCGGATGGGCCTGTTCGTGGTCGGCCGGCTGGCCGACCGGCACGGCATCCGGGTCCAGCTGCGCCCCTCGGGCGAGCAGGCGGGGACCACGTCGCTGGTCATGCTGCCGGACGCCATCACCCATGGTGGCGGCGGCGATCCGGCCCCGCAGGGCGACTTCACCGTCTCCTCGATCATGGCCGAGCAGCAGCCGCAGTCCCAGGCCTTCGACCCGATGCCGCAGCAGGTTCCGATGCGGACGGCGGCGGAGCTCGGCTTCGACGACTCGCGCTACGACACCCCGGCGGCGGACTCGCCGCAGCTGGACCCGGTCAACCGCTCGCTGATGCGTGAGGAACGGCGGGCCGCGCTGGAGGCGCAGACCGGCGAGCGTCCGGCGTTCCAGGCCGAGGGCGCGCAGCAGCAGTACGCCCAGGAGCCCTTCGGCCAGGAGCAGTACGCCCCCGAGCCGTACACCCAGGAGCAGCAGGGCTACGCACAGCAGGGCTACGAGGCCGGCTACGACGGGTACACCCCCGAGGACGGTTATCGGCAGCAGGCCCAGCAGCCTGAGCAGAACGGCTATACGGAAGCTGCGTACGCCGCTCCGGAAGCCCAGCAGGAGCAGTACGCCGACCCGTTCGCGCCGCGGTCCGACCAGCCCAACCAGGGTGATTGGGCAGATCAGGGTGCGTATCAGGGCGGGTACGACGCTCTCGGGCAGCCCGAAGCGGAATCCGCGCCGGGCGCTCCCGAAGAGCCGCGGGAGCCCGTAGGCTCAGACCGTTCGGGCCCGGCCCCGATGACCGGCCACGAGCTGACCGACGCGGGTCTCCCGCGCCGGGGTGCCGGACAGCAGCACTGGCAGCCCACCGGCCGGGGAAACGATCAGCCTGCGCCGCCGGAACAACGGCAGCGTCCGCCGCAGCAGCGGGACCAGCAGCCGCCGGCGGCACAGGCGAACGGGGAAGGCACCGACGACTGGCGCTCGGCCAACGACGAGCGTTGGGAGCGGGCCGAGAAGCTCCGGGAGCCGAAGGCGGGCGGAATCACCCCGTCCGGGCTCCCCCGGCGCGTGCCCAAGGCCAATCTGGTCGAGGGCACGGCGGAGCAGACCCAGCAGGGCGGCCCACAGGTCTCCCGCGCTCCCGAGGACGTACGGGGCAGGTTGAGCAACCTGCGCCGCGGCGTGCTGCGGGGACGCACCGCGGGGTCGGACACAAGTACCACCTACAACCAGGAGCGTTAGTGTGAGCCCGATGAGCCAGGCGGCGCAGAATCTCAACTGGTTGATCACCAACTTCGTGGACAACACCCCAGGGGTGTCGCACACGGTGGTGGTCTCCGCCGACGGACTCCTGCTGGCGATGTCCGAGGGTTTCCCGCGCGACCGCGCCGATCAGCTGGCGGCGGTCGCCTCCGGTCTGACGTCGCTGACGGCGGGTGCCTCCCGGATCTTCGAGGGCGGCGCCGTGAATCAGACCGTTGTGGAGATGGAGCGAGGATTCCTCTTCATCATGTCCATCTCGGACGGTTCCTCACTCGCCGTACTTGCCCACCCGGATGCCGATATCGGCCTGGTTGGGTATGAAATGGCACTTCTCGTGGACCGTGCAGGAAGTGTTCTCACCCCGGATCTCCGTGCCGAACTCCAGGGAAGTCTTCTTAACTAATAGACAGACAGTGCGTTTCTCGTCACCGCGCCATAAGGTGCGGTGTCGCGGCACCACTGGGATGGCGACCGACAGTCGGAGGAGGAAACGTGACAGCACCCACAGGTGGACACCCGTACGAGGGTGGTCAGCGGGTTCCGGGTGAGCAGGGTGACAACCGTTTCTACAACCCCTCCGTACCCGGCATGCAGGGTTCGAACGAGCCATACCAGCCACACCAGCCCTACCAGCAGCAGGATGCCCGGGGCGGGTGGCCGCAGCAGCAGTCCGGGTGGCCGCAGCAGCCCCAGCGGTACGACACGCCGCCGTCGCACATCCAGCCCGTCCAGCGGCAGGCGCCCGAGTCGGAGCAGCCCGCCGCGCACAACCCGCTGGTCCGTCCGTACGCCATGACCGGCGGCCGGACCCGGCCGCGTTACCAGCTCGCCATCGAGGCGCTGGTCAGCACCACGGCGGATCCGTCCCGGCTGCAAGGGCAGTTGCCCGAGCACCAGCGGATCTGCCGGCTCTGCATCGAGATCAAGTCGGTGGCCGAGGTGTCGGCCCTTCTCTCGATCCCTCTCGGCGTTGCCCGGATCCTCGTCGCCGACCTGGCCGAGGCCGGACTCGTCGCTATCCATCAGCCCGGCGGCGACGAGACCGCCGGCGGCCAACCAGATGTGACACTGCTCGAAAGGGTGCTCAGTGGACTTCGCAAGCTCTAGCGGCGGAGCGGCCCGCTCCACTACCTCGGCGAAGATCGTGGTGGCAGGGGGCTTCGGCGTGGGTAAGACCACGTTTGTCGGTGCCGTTTCGGAGATCAATCCGCTGCGCACCGAAGCCGTGATGACGTCCGCGTCCGCGGGCATCGACGACCTGACCCATACCGGGGACAA
>NZ_JBEZYP010000042.1:0-5659 GCF_040638585.1 Streptomyces sp. NPDC025273 | reverse complement strand
TTCTTCGTCCACCTGCATCGAAACTCTCCCTCCACTCATCGACATAATACCCCAAGGGGTATAAAGCCGGAGCGGTGCATCCCGGCGGCCGGCGCATTCGCCGAGGGGACGTGCACCGTCGGCCGGGTGCGTCAAGCCTGGGGTGATGGATACCCCCTGGGGTATTTGACAATCTGAGCAGCGGTCTTTTACGGTCGATGACGTAATACCCCATGGGGTATGTGGAGGCGCTTCGTCGCGGCGGTCGATGCGACGGGGCGGCCCTCCGGCCCGGCCTGGCGCCGGGGTCCGCCGCTGACGCCGTCGGCTCGTCGGCGCCCAGCCCCCCTGCTACCCGCGCCCGCTCTTTCCGGGGGGCGCCTCACGGCCCGAATAATACCCCCCGGGGTATGTGGTCCATTTCGTGACGGAGGTTTTCCGTGTTCTTCTCGCAGTACTACCTCGAGTGCCTCTCGCAGGCGTCGTACATGATCGCCGACGAGTCCACCGGTCAGGCCGTGGTCGTGGATCCGCGCCGGGACGTGTCGGAGTACCTGGACGACGCCGAGGCGCGCGGTTTCACCGTGGTCGGTGTCATCAACACCCACTTCCACGCGGACTTCGTCGCCGGTCACCTGGAGATGGCCGCCCGCACCGGGGCGTGGATCGGCTACGGACGGCGTGCGGAGACCGAGTACGCGATCCGCAAGCTGGCGGACGGCGACACGATCAGCCTCGGGGACGTCACCCTGAAGATCATGGAGACTCCCGGGCACACCCCGGAGTCGATCAGCGTGCTGGTCCACGAGCGCGCCGAGGACACCGTCCCGTACGGCGTCCTGACCGGCGATGCGCTGTTCATCGGCGACGTGGGGCGCCCGGATCTGCTGGCCTCGGTCGGGGTCACCGCCGACGAGCTCGGCGCGATGCTGCACGACAGCGTGCAGAACAAGCTGATGGGCCTGCCCGACGAGGTGCGCGTCTTCCCCGCTCACGGCGCCGGTTCCTCCTGCGGCAAGAACCTGTCCACGGAGCGGCAGTCCACGATCGGTGAGCAGCGTGCCACCAACTACGCGTGTGCGCCGATGAGTGAGAAGGACTTCGTCGCCATCGTCACGGCGGGGCAGTCGGCGGCTCCGGGTTACTTCGCCTACGACGCGGACCTCAACCGCCGGGAGCGGGAGCTGTTCGACCCGGCCTCCGCACCGCAGGCCCTGGACGTCGCGGACTTCCTGGCCCGGCGTGCGGCGGGCGCGGTGGTGGTGGTCGATGCCCGTGACCCGCAGGAGTTCGCGGCCGGCCATGTGCGCGGTGCGGTCAACGTTCCGGCGGATGGCCGGTTCGCCGAGCAGGCCGGTACCGTCCTGCCGCTCGGGGCCGAGCTGCTGGTCGTCGCGCCGGAGGACCGTGAGGAGGAGATCGTCACCCGTCTCGCCCGCATCGGCTTCGACCGGGTCGCCGGCTACCTGACCTCGCCCGACGAGACGTTCGAGGCGATGGCCGACGAGGTCGCCCCCGCGAGCCGCCTGACCGCCGCCCAGCTCCGCGAGGCGCTGGAGGGCGACAACCCGCCGGTCGTCGTCGACGTCCGCAACTGCGGCGAGCGCGGCGAGATGGGCTTCATCGAGGGCGCCCAACACATCGCGCTCGGCGAGCTCCCGACTCGTCTGGACGAGATCCCGCGCGACAGGCCGCTGGTCCTGCACTGCGCGGGCGGTCACCGCTCCTCCATCGCCGCCAGCCTGCTGCGCCGGCAGGGCTTCGAGGACGTCTCCGACGTGCTCGGCGGCTGGGCCGCCTGGGCCCTGCTGAACCAGCCCGCCGCCGCCTGACCCGGCGGGTCACAAGCCGCCGGTGCACCCGCGACAGGAAATTTCTGCCCTGACTGCCGCCGGTGCGGGTGCACCGGCCCCTCACCAGGCATTTGTCTCTTCCCCCGCTTCCCGCCCGTGCCGAGCACGGGTGCGTTTCACCCCACATGGAGTTCTCGTGACGACCACTGCAAACGCCACCGCCTTCACTCCCGCCGCCCTCCAGCACCTGATCGGCAACGGAAACGCCCCTCGCCTGCTGGACGTGCGTACTCCTGGCGAGTTCCAGACCAGTCACATTCCCGGCGCCTACAACGTTCCCCTGGACACCCTGCGTGAGCACCGCGGCGAGCTGCGCCGCCACCTGGACGAGGACGTGGTGCTGATCTGTCGCTCCGGTGCCCGTGCCTCGCAGGCCGAGCAGGCGCTTTCCGAGGTGGGCCTTCCGAACCTGCGGGTCCTGGACGGCGGCATGATGGCCTGGGAGGCTTCCGGCGCCCCGGTCAACCGTGGTCCGGAGCGGTGGGAGCTGGAGCGTCAGGTCCGTCTGATCGCCGGCTCGGTCGTGCTGGTCAGCGGCGTCGTGGGCTTCTTCGTCCCCGGCGTGCACCTGATCGGCACCGCGATCGGCGCCGGGCTGACGTTCGCCGCGGTGAGCAACACCTGCGCGATGGGCATGATGCTGTCCAAGCTGCCCTACAACCGCGGCCCGCGCACCGACATCCGGACCGTCGTCGCCTCCCTGCGGGACCGGTCGTGATCACCCTCGTCCTCGCCGCGTCCGTCCTGATCGGCGTCAGCCTGGGCATCCTGGGTGGCGGCGGGTCGATCCTGACCGTGCCGATCCTGGTCTACCTGGCCGGTCAGGAGAGCAAGGAGGCCATCGCCACCTCGCTGTTCGTCGTCGGGGTCACCAGCTTGGTCGGGCTGATCCCGCACGCCCGCGCCCACCGGGTCCGGTGGCGCACCGGACTGATCTTCGGCGCGGTCAGCATGGTCGGCGCCTACGGTGGCGGCCGCCTGGCCGAGTACATCCCCGGCACCGTCCTGCTGATCGCGTTCGCCCTGATGATGCTGGCCACCGCCGTGGCCATGCTCCGCAAGGGCGCCGGCCGCAAGAAGGCCGGGCACAAGGCCGCCCACGCCGAGCTGCCCGTGAAGCTCGTGGTCGTCGAGGGCCTGGTCGTGGGCGCGGTCACCGGACTGGTCGGCTCCGGCGGCGGCTTCCTCGTCGTCCCCGCCCTGGCACTGCTCGGCGGACTGCCCATGAGCATCGCGGTCGGCACGTCGCTCCTCGTCATCGCGATGAAGTCGTTCTCCGGGCTCGCCGGCCACCTGGCCGGCGTCCAGATCGACTGGGGTCTGGCGTTGATGGTGACCGCCGTGGCCGTCGTCGGCAGCCTGATCGGCAGCCGCTTCGCCGGACGCATCCCCCAGGACACCCTGCGCAAGGCCTTCGGCTGGTTCGTCGTCGTCATGGGCGTCTTCGTCCTCAGCCAGCAGCTCCCTGCCGCCGTGTGGACCAGCCCTCTGACCTGGATCGGCGCCGCACTCACAGCGACAGTGGCGGTGGCCTGGACGCTGGCCGGCAGCCGTCGGACGCCGACCGCCGACGGAACGATGCCGGAGAAGACCCGCCGTCCGAGCATGCGCTCCTGACACCGCGCCCCAAGAGGACACACACGCCATACGTCATCACACACGAAGGAGAGACCCGGTGAAGGTAGAGCAAGAGACGGTGACCGCGGTTCTCAACCGGCTGCGCCGCGCCCAGGGACAGCTCACGGGAATCATCACCATGATCGAGGACGGCCGTGACTGCGCGGACGTCGTCACCCAGCTCGCCGCCGTCGCCCGTGCCGTCGACCGGGCCGGATTCAAGATCGTCGCCAGCGGCATGCGCCAGTGCCTCGCAGGTGACGGCGACCCCTCGTCGATGACGGAAGAGGAGCTGGAGAAGCTGTTCCTCACCCTGGCGTGACCATACGGACGGCTGTGGCCCGCGGCGGATCTCCGCCGCGGGCCACATGCCCGTTCAGGCCCGCCTGCCGGCGCGGTCACATGTCCGGCTGCCCGGCGGAGGCGTGGGGGCACCCCGCCTCGCCGGTTTGACCGCGGCCGGAGCGAGGTACTCGTCCCACGCGGCGGAATACCCCCCTGGGTATCCCTGTTATCTTAGAGGTCATCTCAATTGGCGATCGATCCGCCCGTGAGAGTCAGCGGCCATGCGCAGGCTCGGTGACTTGACCGCGATGTGAGACTTGCAGCCATGGACATGGGGCGTGAGTCACGGTGGGAAAAGGACGCAATGACGGTCGAGATCGTTTTTGCCCTGGTGACTGCCGCCGTGCTGGCTGGGGTGGTCTTTGCCGTCGCCTGGACTCTAGTACTGCAACGGTCTTTGGCCTGATGGTTGGGCAGTTTCGGGTGGTGTGTGGCCGCGTCGTTTGTAGTGGCTGAGACGGGCTTGGTGTTGTCGTCTGCGGCGCCAGTATGACCAGTGCAGGACGTGGTCGATGGTCGGGTGAGCCGGCTGATCAGGCGTCGTAGTTCGGGGAGGGTGAGGGGTATGAGCTGGGAGGATCCGTTTCTGCTTTGTCGGTGTCGAGTGCGCGGGCTCGCAGGACGGTGAGGCAGGCGTGGGCGGCCATGGCGAGGGTGATGTGGCGGTGCCAGCCGGGGTAGCGGCGGACCTGGTAGTCGTCCAGGCCGCATTCCTGCTTCGCGGTCTGGAAGCATTCCTCGACGGCCCACCTGCTGCCGGCGACGCGGATCAGTTCGTCGAGAGTGGTTTCCGACGGGCAGTAGGCGATGTAGTAGGAGATCTCCTGGGGTCGGCTGACGCTGCGGCGGGCGATCACCCAGTGCCGGCGGTCTTCGCGGTGCCAGGGCCGGACTTCGACCCTCGCCCAGTCATAGACGCGTGGTCCGTGGGCTCCGTTGCCGCAGGAACGGCGCTTCCACTTCTGCCGTGTCAGGCCGGGGAAGAGCTCGTGGACGGGGTGGTCGATGGCCCAGCGGGTGACGACGGTGTCGTGGCGGGTGGTGGCCATGACGTGGAAGACATCGGCCCGCTCGAGCTCGGTCCGCCAGCCTTTGGAGAAGCCGTAGGCGGCGTCCGCGGTGACCCACCGGAACGGGATCTTGTCGGTGATCGCCCGGCGGACCATCGCTTTTGCGGTGACCACTTTCGTCTCGAAGGCGACCGTGTCGTCGATGCCTGCGGCTCGGCATCGTTCCCGGTCATCGGTCCATGACGTGGGCAGATACAGGCGGCGGTCGATCAGCGTGCGGCCACGAGCGCTGGCATAGGCGAGGAAGACGCCGACCTGGCAGTTCTCCGTCCGTCCCGCCGTCCCGGAGTACTGCCGTTGGACCCCGGCCGAGCGGACGCCCTTCTTCAGGAAGCCCGTGTCGTCCACGATCAGCACGGCTTCCGGGTCACCGAGGTGTTCGACGACGTAATCCCGCACGTCGTCGAGGACTTCGTCAGGGTCCCAGTCGCAGCGGTTCAGCAGCCGGTGCATGCGGTCGGGAGCCGCGTGGCCGGCTTCCTCGGCCAGTGTCCAGCCGTTCTTCCGTTCCAGCGGGGCTATCAGGCCGCGCATGTACGCCAGTGCTGACTCACGCGGCTCCGACCGGGCAAACCGGTGCATGAAACGCTCATGCACCTCACCCAGGCCCGCCGCCCACTTCCTCACATCACCGAGGTCCCCACCCATAACCAGCCCAACGACCAACCTGGCCACCAGTCACGCCAAACGCCGTTGCAGTCTAGTACTCCAGTCGTGCTTCTCCATTTGTCCTGGTCACAGGGCCTTTCTGGAGTCTAGTTTGCTGACGCTCTATCAGGTGGGTGGAGGTTCGTG
>NZ_JBEZYP010000041.1:0-7183 GCF_040638585.1 Streptomyces sp. NPDC025273 | reverse complement strand
GGTGGGCAGTTCGATGTCGGGGAAGTAGCCCGGGTTGCGGTGGGTCGTGTTGATGCCGTCGGCGATCTCGGCACGGCGTGCGTGGACGATGACGTCGGTGCCGGCGTCGGCCATGATCTTGGCGACGGCGGTGCCCCAGGACCCGGCTGAGAACACGGCCGCACGGTTACGGGGCTGGCTCACTGCGGGTCCTCTCGTCGGGTGTGGGCCTGCCGCCGTGGCGGTCGGGCGTGTCCATCCTATCGGCCGGGCCGGGTGTCTCAGGGGTGTCGGCGGGGCGGTGCAGGGTCAGCAGGACGGCGCGCCGTCCGGGCAGTGTGGGCAGCATCTGGCGGGCTTCGTTCAGCATGTTCGCGGCCTGTGGCTCGCCCAGTTCGCGTCGCAGGTTCTCCGCGTGGGCGGCCCAGAGGCGGTAGAGGCGTTGCCACATGGCGGGTTCGTCGGGGCGCTCGTCGACGTGCTCGACCGTGAGGCCGGCGGCAGCGGCCTGTTCGGCCCATGAGGGTGTCCTGCCGCGGCGTATCGACCGGGTCATGACGAGCCGGCCGCCGGGGGCCAGGATCCGGCCGAGTTCGCGCACAGCCTGGTCGCGGTCGGTGGAGCGGCCGAGGGCGTCCACGCACACGATGCCGTGGGCGCTCGAGTCGGGCAGGCCGGTGCGGTGGAGTTCGGCAACGCGGAAGTCGGCGTGGGCGGTGGCATCGCCGAGGAAGTGGGGGCGGCGGGTGGTCGCCTGGGCGACGGCGACCGGGGAGAGGTCGAAGCCGCAAAGGCGTACGGCGAGCGCGCGGGCGAGCCACAGGCCGACGCCGCCGGTTCCGCACCCGGCGTCCACCAGGAGCTGACCGGGAGACATGCGCAGGCGGGCGGTCATCAGGGCGAGCAGGGGCCAGTCGCAGGAGCTGGAGGCGGCGACCTCGCCCGGATAGTCCTCGCCCATGGCCGCGGCATACAGGCGGGCGGTCAAGCCGGTGCGGGCGCGGGCGATGTGGAAGGCGTCGTACGCGGCAGAGCGTCCGATGTCCGGTAGGGGCGTCGTGGTGGGGTTCATCGGGGCATCGACCTCCTGATGCGCGAACGTGCCCCGGGACAGATGACCTGCACGGCCGGAACAAGAGCGTCGGGGACGGACAGGTCCAGGGCCACCGGCTCGTGCCCGGTGACGGCGGCGATACGCCGGGCCGCCGCGCGGGCCTGGGCGGCGAAGCCACCGTCGAGCACAACGTACGGCGCGCTTGCCTCCGGCCACGGCGTGAGCCCCGTCCGCATGCCCGAGGGAAGGGAGGTGGCCTTCGGGCTGCCGACCTCGCCGGGCAGGTCGTCACGCATTCCGGAGATCGCGGTCAGGCGGGACTGGGCGGCCTCGGTCAACGCCCTGCTCAGCGCGATCGCCGGATCGTGGTGGCAGCCGCCGCCGGCGAAGACGACCGGGCAGTCCTCCGACCAGAGGTAGGCCACGCACACCGGCAACCCGTACGGACCGTCCACGAGCGCGATCTCCAACGCCATGCCCGCGCCGACGATCCGGTCGATCAGTCCCCGGCCATAAGGGTCGTCGACCGTTCCCGGATCGACGAGAGAGCGCCGGCACCCGCCCACCTGCCCGTCCCGATACAGCACATCCCGCTCGACAACCTCGAACAGGGCATGCAGCAGCGCCTCCTCCCGACTGTTCCCACAGGCCAGACCGGTACTCGTAGCGCGCAGCAGATCCGGGCACCACGCGGGCCGCTGCGCCCGGCGCCGGACCAGGTCGACCGGCAGCAGTGTGGTGGCCCCCGTGACCAGGCCGGTGCCGGGCGTCCACTCCCACACGACCCGTGCCAGGGTCTGCTCGGGAAGGGGGACGATGAGTGGCAGCGCCCCGATCGGGCAGCCGGGGGCGATCTCGGCTGCCGGGCCGTGCGCGGTGACGGGCAGCGGCTGCTCGACGTGCCACAGCTCGATCGCCTCCATGACCGCGGACAGTTTCGCCAGCAGGTCGGTGGCGCCTTTGCCCTGGGATGTGCTCAAGGTCTGTGAGGCGGGCCGGATCGCCGTCCACACCGGCAGCCCGATCACGTCCAGGCCGGTCAGGTCCGCGACGCGGGTGATGCCGTAGCGGGGCAACTGCCCGGCCAGTGCCTCCCAGGTCTGCTCCGGGGGCCGGGCACGCACCGTGCCCGGCAGTACCACCAGGCTGTCAACGCCCTTCACGGGATGCCTCCGTCCGTTCGTCCGACAGGCTCGTCTTCGTGTCGCCGACCTCACCGATCTCTTCCAGCAGGCCTGGCACGAAGCGCTTGGCCGCGTGGACGGCGCGCGCGCCGCTGACCAGTCCCCGCGCGGACGCCTCCGCGTCGAACTCCTGCTGCGGGCACCGCCACACCCGTAGGAGGAGCCGGCGGGTCAGGTCCTCGCGCACCGCCGCGATCGAGAACCCGGGCTCGCGATGGCGGGCGTGGTCGAGGGCGCGCGCGTAGTGGTCGACGGAGCGGCGGTCCTGTTCGCTCTCACCGGCAAGCAGGAAGGCCACGGTGTGTGCGTCGCGCAGGTCGAGGGACGGGTGGAAGATCCGGTCGGCCGTCAGGCTCCCGTCGGTGACCTCGGCCAGCCGCTCGGCCAGCGGACGGCCCGGCTCATGGGCCGGGTGCAGGGAGCGGTGCTCCAGGTAGTCCGCCCACGTCTTTCCGAACGCCGGGGCGAAGACCTGCTGGTAGAGCACGCGGTCCTCGGTGGACAACTCCAGTCCGTCCACCCGCTCCCGGGCGAAGGTGTTGGACCAGCGGCTGAAGTACGCCGACTCCCAGACTTCCGGTGGCAGCGGGCCGTCGGTGGACGGCTCGCGACCGTCGCGGGCAGCGGTGACGGCCATGAGCGCGTCGGCGCGCTTGATGTCGCCGAAGTGCCGGTCCTGGGCGCGCTGCGCCGACAGCCACCGGACGAATTCCGCACCGCCCGCACGGTCACAGACGGCCCGTACCGCGGCCATGGTGCGCTGCGGGTAGTAGACCGCGCGCAGCACTTCCACCAGCCGGCCGGCATGCTCGCCGTCGAGGACACCGGCCGCGACGGCCAGGTCCAGGGAGTACCGGAGGTTGACCATCGGCCAGGTCAGCGCGGCCCGGTCCCCGTCCGGGGCCTGTCCGACCGCCACCTCGTCGTCGCCCGCGATCTCCCCGCAGGCGTACGCGGCGTAGACGGCACCGACGCCGCGCATGCCGAACGGGGCCAGCTCGGCGGCGCGCAGGGCCCCGATACTCGCTGCCCCGATCACTCGGATTTCTCGGCCCATCGCCGCGAGGATCTCCTTGTGCCGCAGCGCGGGTGCCTGGTGGAAGACGCCGTCGATGAGCACCACCGTGTCGCCGCCTTGGATCGTGTCGGTGAACAGGTCGCCGTGCTGGGCCGGCGGGCACACCCGTACGCCTGGAGCGGCGAGCGGCGGCGCGGACCGTTCCAGCGTCGGCCCGACGAAGATATGAATCACTGCGACCTCCGCGGTGCGGTGGGAGGAGGGGGCGCCCCTCCCCGGGCCGGCCGGATGGGCGGGCGCCGGGGAGGGATGTCTGGGTCAGGACGTGCGAGCCGGGACTACTCCTCGTCCTCCACGTCAACGGCGACGACCACCGTGCTGGTGATCTCCTGGGTCTCCTGCTCGGACCCCGCAGTGCGGGCGGCGGCCTGGGACTTGGACACCATGAGGGGTTCCTCCGTAACGATCTGCGGCCGCTCGGCACGACCGCGGGCAGCCGCCAGTGAAGCCGTGCCCGCCCATGCCCGGTAACCCCGTCATGGGGCCCCCTTCATGGGGGTATCGTCCGGGCCGCAGGGCCTGTCATCCTGCGGTGTCGAAGGGGGACCTGTGGATGATTTACGGCCGTCGCCAGCCGGAATCCCGCATCGCGTGCTCGAGGATCCGTCCTTCCGCCACGCCCTCCGGCACCGCGACTTCACCACCGTGTTCGCCATGGCCCACGGCCACGGGATCTCGTTCAACCGGATCGGCGAGGCGTGCGGGATGAAAGCCGAGCGCGCCTCCAAGATCGCCCGTGGTGAGGCGACCGTGACGGCACTGGACACCGTGGAGCGGGTCGCGGACGGTCTTCGGATTCCTGGTGCCCTTTTAGGACTGGCTGCGCGACCCTGGGAGCACAGCTCCCCGACACCGCACCCGGAGTCCGACGATGGAGACGACCCCATGAACCGCCGCCAGCTCCTGCGCGGCGCGCTCGCCGCCGGCCTCACCACCGCGGCGCTCACCGCCCTGACCGACTCCCGCGAGTCGGTAGACCTCGCGCTCGCCGCCGACACCGATCCGGCCGACCTGTCCGACCTGGAGGCAGCCGCCGAAGCGTACGGCTACGGCTACCACGGCCAGGCCCCCACCCGCGTCCTGGCCGACCTCGTCGACGACTTCACCGGCCTGCGGCCCTACCTCGACGCACCACAGCCCGTAGCCACCCGTATCCGTGTCTGCCGCACCACGGGACAGATGGCCGGAATGATCGCGATCGTGCTCCACGACCTCGGCGCTCGCAAAGAGGCACGGAAGTGGTTCGCCACCGCGTCCACCGCCGCCCGGGAATCCGGTGACCGCCACCTGCACGCATGGGTTCTGGCCCGCGAGGCGATGGTCCCCCTCAACTACGGAGCTCCGCAGGCTGCCGCACGCCTGGCCGAACAGGCCCGCCAGGCCGCCGGAAGCCACCCGAGTGCCGCGGCAACCCTCGCGGCCGCCGTCGCCGCCCGCGCCTACGCCCTGTGTCACCAACCCGATCAGGCCCGCCAAGCCGTCCACGCCGCCGATGCACTCATGGAACGCCTCGACGCCGCCGAGCGCGCCGACACGTGGCTGACCTACAGCGAACAGAAGCACCACGTGCACCTGTCCCACGCCTTCACCACACTCGGCAACACCCTGCGGGCCCGCCAGAGCCAACAGCGCGCCCTGGAACTCTCCACGCCCACGAGCACCATGACCAGGTCCCTGCTGACCATCGATGCGGCCGGCTGCTTCCACCACGACGGCGACACCGCACAGGCCTGCCGACAGGCCGTCACTGTCTTGGACGGCCTACCGGCCGCCTTCCGCACCGGTCTCGTGCACCACCGTGCCAAGGACCTGTACCGCTCCATCCCCGCCCGCCACCACCACGAAGCCGCCGTAGAGGAGCTACGCGACGTTCTCGCTGCCTGATCCTCTGTCCCACGCCGTCCATGAGACTAGAGGTAAGGTCAGCCGGACGCGAAGGACAAGTGCTACTGGTCGCCGTTGCACATAACGGGCCGTGCCGTGGTTCTGTGGCCCGCAGCTCACCGCACCACTCACCCCCTCCAGCTCGTCGGCGCCGACGGCATCCTCTCTCGAGGGTGAGGTGAATCCATCCGCAGCACAGCGTGGCCAGTGCCATGATGAGCGGGCCGTCGCTGCTGGGTGCAACGAAGCCTCAACCACTACAGGTGGCTGACCCACCCCTTCACCGCAGGCCGCTCGCCGACGGCAGCCGCGTAGGTGATGACGTCGCCGACCCGATCCGCGTCCTCGTGCTGCCCCGCCAATTCCAGGGAGGCAGACAACACACCGAGCGCAGGGACCGTGCCCTCAGTGATCTCGCCCGTGGCGTACAGCCGACTGACGACACCGCCGTCACGGTGCGCCCGCAGGGTCTCGCGCACGTCAGCATCGTTCAGATCGCTCATGCCAGTCAGCGTAGAGAGCGACCGCGTGGGATGGACACGGTTTGGGCCGTAGCGGGAAACACATCAAGCCGAGGTGCAGGGCATCCCTGTAGGTTGCCGCGCCCGCTTGGACACTCGCCGACCTGATGCCCGGTGTGAGAACGGTGCGGACATCGTGACGGGCGAGGAGTGCCGGTTGTGCGCGGTTCGGATCGCTGACTGGGAGGCTGTACGGGATCGCCAGCGGGCGGAGAAGCGGCCCACGGGCACGAACCCGGCCGTGGTGGGTGCCGGTTCGCCCGACACGGCGCTGCCGCCTCAGCGGGCCGCCCCGGAGCCTCGCACCGAACAGGATTGGCGGTCCCAGGCTGCCGTCGAGGAAGAGGCGCGCCGCAAGACGGAGTGCGACGGCCGTGACGGCATGTGCGGCAACCAGCTCGCCCCCGGCCAGATCTTGTGCCGGACCTGTGCCGACGAGGCCGCGGAACAGCACCTTGAGAACGCGGGCGCTGTCGCCCCGTTCTGACACCCTGTCCGGGCCGACCATCGCGGTCGGCCCGGGTGGACCACCGCCCATCAAGTCCCAGGGGGGACCATGACCGACACCACCACGGACCGAATCGCCGAAGAGCCCGCACCCGACAAGCCCAGCGTGATCGGAGACCTACTGGGAAACCTCCTCGACGCCGCAGCGAACATCGTCGAGGACCCCGCCACCCACACCAGCCTCCGCGGCCTCCGTACCGGCTTCCGCGACCTCGACCTCGTAACCGGTGGCCTCACCCCCGGCTCCCTCACCGTGATCGCGTCCCGCCCCCAGGTAGGCCGCACGACGCTCCTCACGGACATCTGCCGAAACAACGCAATCAAGAACAACATCGCCACGGCGGCGTACTCCCTCGAGGAGAGCGGAGAGCTCTTCCTCATGCGGGTCCTGGCCGCTGAAGCACGCGTAGCCCGGCACCACATCATCTGCGGGACCATGACCGACGAGGACTGGACCCGGATGGCCCGGCGGGTCCCCGTCGTCTCCGCGGCCCCACTCCACGTGAAGACACCCGGCCGGCTCACCATGGCCACCCTTGAAGCCGAAGCACGGGAGCTCGTCGAGGAACACGGCGTGGCCCTCCTAGCCGTCGACGGAATCCAGGACATCCGGCCGGCCAAGCGCAGCGACCTCCGCGAACGCGAGGTCGGCGACGTCGTCCGTGACCTGAAGACCCTTGCCCGGGAACTCAACATCCCGGTCGTTGCCACCAGCCACCTGAACCGCAACCCGGAATACCGGGCCGACCGCCTCCCGATGCTGGACGACCTCCGCGAGTCCGGCGCCATCACGTTCGCCGCGGACACGATCCTGCTGCTCCACCGAGAGGACGCGTACACCCGCGACACTCCGCGGGCAGGTGAGGCCGATCTCATCGTTGCCAAGCACCGGCAGGGCCCGACCTGCATCATCACCGCCGCGTTCCAGGGGCACTACGGGCGATTCGTCGACATGGCGGAAGTCTGACGGCCCAGT
>NZ_JBEZYP010000040.1:0-9933 GCF_040638585.1 Streptomyces sp. NPDC025273 | reverse complement strand
CGCTCCCTCAGCCTCGCAACGTCATCGCGTCCAACGACCACGGTCCTCGCAACCCCCACAGATCGCGGGTGTTGCGAGGACCGTTAGAACCCAAGGTGCGCCCTGCAGTGCGGGGGGCCTTCGTGCGTCCTGCTCAGCCGTTGGGGGTCCAGTACTCGACGAGCTTGCCCACTCCGTGCTCCAGTCCCTTCCAGGAGCCGGAGAACTCGACGACGGCGTAGGCGGCTGTCGGGAAGCCGTCCCTGGTCATCCGGGCGAGCGCCTCTCCCTCGCCCTGGCCGGAGAGTGCGTCGGCGGCGCCGTGCATGCCGGGGTTGTGGCCGATGACCAGCAGATTGCGTACGTCGTCGGGGGTCTCGTTGAACAGCGCGATCAGTTCGCCGAGGGAGGCCTCGTACAGCCGCTCCTCGTACACGGTCCTGGGGCGGTGCGGGAATTCGTGGACCGCGAGCTTCCAGGTCTCACGGGTCCTGGTGGCGGTCGAGCACAGAGCCAGATCGAACTCGGTCCCGGAATGGGCGAGCCTGCGGCCGGCGACGGGGGCGTCTTTCCGGCCCCGCTCGGCGAGGGGCCGCTCATGGTCGGACTGCTGCGACCATTCCGCCTTTGCGTGCCTGAGAAGGACGATCCTGTGAGGTGTGTCGGCGCTCATACACCTCAGCTTCGCACGAAATGTGGGTCCGGGCGCAGGGTGTTGACGTGCTCCCTCGCCGAGGGTGAACGGTGCCGGGCAGCCCGTACGCGTCCTGTCCGGGCACGTCAGACGGCGAGCAGCCGCAGGATCTGCCCGAGCAGTCGCCCGAGTGCCGGGTCGCCGGTCGCGGCGTGCGCCTGGCCGTCTCCCGCGATCAGCAGGAGGAGCGCGGCGAAGGCGAGGGCGGGGAGGGCCACCGCCCACCACGGCAGCCGGACCTCGACGCCGGACGAGGCCGGGCGGTGGGTCCGGGTGTGTGTACGGGCCGACATGTCCGCCTCCGTGGGTCCTCGGCTCTGATACCCAGAACCTACGGTCCGGCGGGCGGCAGGCCCATCCGGTGACCCACCCACTCGACCCTGAACCTGGCCCCCTAGGGGATGGTGGGGCTGGCCCTACCATCCCTGTGCGGGGAGACGGTCAGGGAGAGGTCGGGCCGCCTACGCGGGAGAGGCGATCGTGGCGATGACGCTGATGACGGCGCCGATGAGCAGCATCGCCCCGAAGACGAGGAGAAGCTTCTTCTGGCCGTTCGGGGGATTCGGATCGAGTACGGGCATGGCCCCAGTCTCGCATCTCAGCATTCGTCCTCGATCGTCCGGTCCCGTCCGGCGAGTACCCCCGCGATCATCTGCGGCACCAGCAGGCCCGCCATCAGGGCGAGCGGCAGGCCCCAGCCGCCGCTGTGCTGGTAGAGCACGCCGACCAGCAGCGGGCCGGGGATCGAGAGCAGGTAGCCGGTGGACTGCGCGAACGCGGAGAGCCTGACGACACCCGCGCCGGTGCGGGACCGCATGCCGATCATGGTGAGGGCGAGCGGGAAGGCGCAGTTGGCGATGCCCAGCAGCAGGGCCCAGAGCCAGGCGCCGCCCGCGGGGGCGAGGTAGAGGCCCGCGTAGCCGAGGAGGCCGCAGCCGCCGAGGACGAGGACGATCGGCCCCTGGTTCCGCAGCCGGGCGGCGGCGCGGGGAATCACGAAGGCGAGGGGTACGCCCATGGCCATGGTCACGGCGAGCAGCACACCGGCGGTGCCGGCGGAGATCCCCGCGTCGCGGAAGATCTGCGGCATCCAGCCCATGGTGATGTACGCGGCCGTGGCCTGGAGGCCGAAGAAGCAGGCGAGCGCCCAGGAGGTCCGGCTGCGGGTGATCCGCAGGGCGGGGGCCCGCCCCTGCCGGGCCGTGGGCTGTCCCGGGGTGCCGCTGCGGTCCCGTACGAGCGGGACCCACGGCACGATCGCGACGGCCGCGAGCGCGGCCCAGACGGCGAGCCCGGTCTGCCAACCGCCGCCCAGGACGCCGGTCATGGGCACGGTGACGGCCGCCGCCAGGGCGGTGCCCAGGGCCAGGGCCATCGAGTAGAGACCGGTCATGCTGCCGACGCGGTCCGGGAACCAGCGCTTCACGATGACGGGCATCAGGACGTTGCTGACGGCGATGCCCATCAGGGCGAGGGCGCTGGCGGCGACGAAGCCCGCGGTGCTGCCCACGAAGGGGCGGATCAGCAGCCCGGCCGTGATGGCGACCATGCCCGCGCAGACGACGGCGGTCGGCCCGAACCGGCGGGCCAGCCGCGGCGCCATGAATCCGAAGGCCGCGAAGCACAGCGGGGGTACGGAGGTGAGGACGCCGGCGACGCTGCCGCTCATGTGCAGCCCGCCCCGCACCTCTTCGAGGAGGGGGCCGAGGCTCGTGATGGCGGGCCGCAGATTGAGCGCGGCGAGGACGAGACCGATGGTGACCAGGCGGAGCAGCCAGGGGGCGGGGCCCGGGGCGGCCGTCCGGGGGACGGGGGCGCTCAGGGCGGCGGCGGGACTCAGGGTCCGGGTCTCGTCATCGGGCATGAGACCCATCATAGAATCATGGGATGATTGGTTGTCCACTCCCGTCCTCTCCCTCCTGAGAGAATCCGGAGCACCCGCACACCTCGCACTCCCCGACCGCCCTTCCCGGACCACGAGCAAGGAGCACCATGGCGCTGACGTCCCCGCGGCGTTCGGCTCTCGCCGACCAGGTGATTGCCCAGCTGAGGAACCAGATCACTTCGGGCGAGTGGCCCGTGGGTGCGCGGATTCCCACCGAACCCGAGCTGGTGGAGCAGCTGGGGGTCGCCCGCAACACGGTCCGCGAGGCGGTGCGCGCGCTCGCGCACAACGGACTGCTGGACATCCGCCAGGGCTCCGGTACGTACGTCGTCGCCACCAGCGAGCTGGCCGGCGTGATGCACCGCCGCTTCGCCGACGCCGATCCCCGGCACATCGCCGAGCTGCGCTCCACGCTGGAGTCCTCGGCGGCCCGGCTCGCCGCCCTCCGGCGCACCGAACGGGACCTGCGGCAGCTGGACACGCTGATGGCGCGGCGCGAGGAGACCTGGGCGGCCGGGGACGCGGAGGCGTTCGTCGCGGCCGACGCGACGCTGCACCTCGCGGTGGTCGCCGCCTCGCACAACGACGTGCTGACCGAGCTGTACGCCGACCTGAACGATCTGCTCCGGGACTATCTGCGTGACGACGTGGGCTCCGAGCTGCGCCCCGAGGAGCACATGGACCACGCGCGGCTGGTCGAGGCGATCCGGGCGGGCGACGCCGAGACGGCCGCCGCGGAGGCCGCGAGCCACGCGCTGAACTGCCTGCGGGACCGGGTCTGACCCCGGCCCCCGGCGGACCTCGACGAAGGCGGCCGGGAACGGGCCTAGGCGGAATGGTGGCTGACCCAGGCCGATCCGACCTCTTTCCAGCACCGGTCCTCGAGCCGTACGGTCCGGCCCGGCTGCACCGCGACCGCCTCACTGTCCGCGTCGACGTCCCACCAGCGGCTGCATTCGGTGTGGAGCCGGACGAGATCGGATGTGGAGTGCGGGTTGTGGCAGTAGGCGACGACCCGGGAGCCCTCGATGGACGTCCGGCATTCGGCTCCCGAGGGCTGCGGAACCGGCGCGAGGGGTGCGGCCGTCCCGCCCCCCTCCGTCGCCGCGTTCACGGCGACCGGGGCGAGGAGACCGGCGACGACCGCCGCTGCGGCCATGAAGGCCCGGTTGGGGCGACGTGTGGAGCGCAGCACGGCGATCTCCTCCCCACGGCCTGACCGGAAGTCCGCTTCCTCCACATTCTGCGGTGGATCGACCATCTTTTCGACTTGAGACGCACGACGGCCGCGTACCGCTTCCCTGGAAGGAACGCGGTACGCGGCCGTGGAGGAGCTCCGGGACTCAGGCGCCCATCATGTGCACGCCACCGTCGACGTGGATGATCTCGCCGGTGGTCTTCGGGAAGAAGTCCGAGAGCAGCGCGACGACACCGCGGCCGGCCGGCTCGGGGTCGGCCATGTTCCACTCCAGCGGGGAGCGGTGGTTCCACACGTCCGCGAGCTCCGTGAAGCCCGGGATGGACTTGGCGGCCATGGAGGCGAGCGGTCCGGCCGAGATCAGGTTGCAGCGGATGCTGTCCTTGCCCAGGTCACGGGCGAGGTAGCGGGAGGTGGCCTCCAGGGCGGCCTTGGCCGGGCCCATCCAGTCGTACTGCGGCCAGGCGAACTGCGCGTCGAAGGTGAGGCCGACGATCGAACCGCCGTCGCCCATCAGCGGCTTGCAGGCCATGGCGAGCGACTTCAGCGAGAAGGCCGAGACGTGCATGGCCGTGGCGACCGATTCGAACGGCGTGTTCAGGAAGTTGCCGCCGAGCGCGTCCTGCGGTGCGAAGCCGATCGAGTGCACGACGCCGTCCAGCGAGCCCAGCTCGTCCTTGACCAGGCCCGCGAGCCGGTCCAGGTGTTCGTCGTTGGTCACGTCCAGCTCGATGACCTTGGCCGGCTTGGGCAGCTTCCTGGCGATGCGCTCGGTCAGCGTGGGCCGGGGAAAGGCCGTCAGGATGACCTCGGCGCCCTGCTCCTGGGCCACCTTCGCGGTGTGGAAGGCGATGGACGACTCCATCAGCACACCTGTGACGAGGATGCGCTTGCCGTCGAGAATTCCGCTCATGGTGATCAGTGACCCATGCCCAATCCGCCGTCAACGGGGATGACGGCTCCAGTGATGTACGACGCGTCGTCGGACGCGAGGAAGCGCACCGCGGCGGCGATCTCAGCGGGCTGCGCGTAGCGGCCGAGCGGCACCTGGGACACGATGCCCTTGCGCTGCTCGTCGGTGAGTGCCTGGGTCATGTCGGTGTCGACGAACCCGGGTGCGACGACGTTGAACGTGATGTTCCGCGAGCCGAGCTCGCGGGCGAGCGACCGTGCGAAGCCGACGAGGCCCGCCTTGGACGCCGCGTAGTTGGCCTGTCCGGCCGAGCCGAGGAGGCCGACGACGGAGGAGATCAGGACGACGCGGCCCTTCTTTGCGCGCAGCATGGCACGGTTGGCGCGCTTGACGACCCGGAAGGTGCCGGTGAGATTGGTGTCGAGCACGGAGGTGAAGTCGTCCTCCGACATCCGCATCAGCAACTGGTCCTTGGTGATACCGGCGTTGGCGACCAGCACCTCCACGGGACCGTGGGTCTCCTCGATCTCCTTGTAGGCCTGCTCCACCTGTTCGGTGTCGGTGATGTCGCACCGGACCGCCAGGCAGCCCGCGTCGACGAGGGCCTGGGGCGGCTCGCCGGAGCGGTACGTGATCGCGACCTTGTCGCCGTTGTCGGCGAAGGCGCGGGCGATGGCGAGGCCGATGCCCCGGTTTCCTCCGGTGACGAGAACCGAGCGGCTCAACGGATCACCCTTTCCTTGACGGTCTGGTACCTCGAAAACCTATCGGTACCGCGCCGCATAAGGAGAATCCGCCTCCGACAGCGCGTCCTGGCCGCGCCTGTCGGGTTCCCACAGTCGGAGCCACCGCCCGCGCTCATTCCGCCATTCCCGGCGCATGCACGGACAGGCCCTCTTGCCTTGCCGCCTCGTACATGCGCTTGTCATACGTGATCAAGGAGTCGAGAGCGCTGCCGATGACGAGCGCGCTCGCGACGTGAAGGGCGTCGAGAGATCTCAGGGATCCCGAGACCCTCGTGGCGAGGTCCCTGACCTCTTCAGTCAGCAGAATCTCGGTGACCATCGCGTCCAGGTCGGACAGCGCGTCGGGGAAGGATCCGGCCTTGTCCAGCTGCCGGACAGTTTCGACGATGCCGATCGTACTGGTGGCCAGGGGCAGCCCGGCCCGATCGGACAGGAAGACCCTGAGCTCGGCGGCAGCTGGCCTGCTGGTGAGCAGCGTAATGAGGGCCGAGGAGTCCATGTAGATCAACGGTCGTCCTCTTCGCGTTCGGCCAGGAGAAGTTCCAGCGGATCGGGAGCACCCGCGGGAAGGTCGTATCGCGGAAAACGGTCGAGATCAGAGGTAGTCGCGGCCTTGAGCCGGATCTTCCCCTGGGCCACCAGATCCGCATACCGGGAAGCCGCCCCGGAGCCGGGCAGCAGTATGGCGATCACCTTGCCGTGCCGCGTGACCTGGACCGCCTCCCCTTTCTCCACACGGGCGAAGACGGCACTTGGGTTGTACGAAAACTCTCGGACGGAGATCGCGCTCATCGGGACAGGCTCCCTTCAGCATGCTGTCAAGAAAGTACCTACACTCCGCAAGTGTACCTACAACAGGCTCACGGTAGTGCCCGCGCAAGCGAGCCCGCGAGCTCGTCGATGCGGCTGCTCAGCTCCGCCTGCGGCAGGCTCAGGTCCAGGACGTGCCTGTGTAGCCTGATCTCCCGGTCCGGCACCGGTACGCGTACGACGCTCGGCCTGCCCCCGGCGTACACGAGATGACCGTCGTCGAGTCCGAGCCGTACGCAGTAGGCGAGCATCTGATAGAGGTCCTCGCGGCGGAAGCCACGCTTGTACTTGGCGTCCACCACGACTCCCTGACCCGCAGGCGGTAACTGCCTGCACGGCCAGTGGCCCGTATGTCGATGAGTTCGGACCGGTCCAGCTCCCCACCTGCTCAGGGGCCAGCGGCCGTTCCGCCCACGATGCCCCTTCGCGGAGCCGTACGTGATGCTCCTGGGTCATGCGCCGTCGTCAGATTGCAGCCCGAGGTATTCCCTGATGCCGGCCAGGCCGTATGCCTCCTCGATGTCGGTCCCGTCACCCCAGTGGTATTCCGTAAGCAGCGGTATGACCTGGCTGCGCCAGATGAGATCCAGGGCTCGCGGGCTGCTGTAAGCCATGGGTTGCATGAGATACGAGTGCGTCCTGTCCGGGCTCCTCCCCCAGCACGAGTGCGGCAAGCTCGTCTGCGGTGAGACACGTGGCGGGCAGGACCCGTACGGTGTCGAAGCTGGAGGCCGCTTCGTCGTAGAGCTCGTCCCGCTCCAGCAGGGCGCGCCACGCGTCGGTCTCGGTGGGCAGCAGAGTCAGGCCGTATCCTGCCTCGCCCTCGGCGGACAGCGCGAGGTGCCAGCCCTCGGGGCGGGTCCCCTGCAGGCAGGCGGCCAGGGCCTCGGGGTCGATCTCGTACTCGGCCGCCAGGTCCTCGACGGCCACCCACTGCTCGTCAGGAAGTTCGGAGAGCAGCTTGACGGCGGGTCGAAGGAGGCGCGCCGGGTCCGCCAGTAGGTGTAGCGGGTGGTGGCCTCGGAGAAGAACGTCACCGGGTCCGGGTACGTACGGAGCGCCTCGAAGCCCAGCCCCGTCAGCCGCCAGGTGCGGTTCCCCCGGGTCAGCCAGCCTGCCTTGGTCGGAGCCGTGGCGATGTAGCTGAGGTTGCGGTCGATGTCCGTCGTCACCGTGGCACCGAGAGCGGCCCAGTCCTGCGCGAGCGTCGGGTCCGCCCGATGGATCCGTGGCCGGAGCTCGCGGAACGGCAGGCCGTCCTGGAGGTGATCGACGAGGACGGTCGCGGCCTGGTGCACGGCACGGGCGGTGTCTCGAAGGCGGTGGGCACGGCTTCCTTTCCTGGGCCCGTCAGGGGCGTACTGCGGCGGCGGTTCAGCCGGCGAGGGCTAGGGGGGTGCTCGGCTGCACAGCACCGTTCGCGACGACCAGGAGCAGATCACCGACGGTCGCGTCGCCGCCCAGGCCCAGCTCCGATACGGGTCGCGACCCCGGGACGTCTCGCGCGGCGACCGGCATGAGATGCAGTTCGTTCTTCTCCCCCTGGAAGGCCAGCATCACCCAGGTCTCGTCCCGGCGGATCCGTTCGACGACAGCGCTCAGGCGGTCCGGTAGCACGGCGCAGACCACGGTGAGCCGTTGTCGCTCGGCCCGGGGGAACGCGGAGATCATGTCGAGCAGCCCGGGGGCGGAGAGCGTGCCTTCCAGCAGCCGCGCCACCCCCGCACGGTCCTCGGAACGGTCGTCCTCCACGCAGTGCACGAATCGCATGATCGGCAGGCCGTCGGCCAGCGCCTGCTGCCAGCGGGGCAGCATGAAGTCGATGTGCAGGGCGTCGTCACGAGTCGCGCCCGCGCCGCCGACCTGCTCCCCGATCCCCGCCAGCCAGGCGTTGACCTCCGCCCAGCGCCAGACGAGGGACCGCCCTGCCGTGCCTTCGGGCTCCGGGAACGCGCCCGCGTCCGTGCGGCGCTCGCCGTTCACCCACTGCAGGACGTTCTGCCTGCTACGGCCCGTCCGCTCGGCGATGTCGGACACGCCGACCAGATCGGGGTCCAGCCGCAGCAACCTCAGCTGCGGCAGTTCCTTTCGGAGCCGGACGACCAGGCGGTGCGCGGCGTCGAGGGCGCCGTCCCCGGACTCGGCAAGGTCGAGCAGGTGCTTGCCCCGATGGCGGGTGAGCAGTCCGTCGAACTCGTCGAAGATGACGCCGACCGCCAGGTCGTCGTCGACCGTGATGCCATCTACGACAAACAGAAACTCGTACTCCATTTCGCCCTCATCCCCAGTTCGAGCGTGTTCCCGCCGGCCTCCGCGCCAGGGTGCGCCACCCTCCGCAAGGGGAGACTTACCCAGCCTTCACCTGTTGTCAAACGACAACACCCCCACCGAGGGCACGGCGCGGGTCACCCTCGGGGAGCGGGCAGAGATTCGCACGTTGCCCAATACGCCGGGCCGCGCGCCCCGGGTCCTTCGGCGTACGTACCCGGCACCGGGATGGTGGAGCAGCCCCCTCCGGCACAGGGGCAGTACAGCCGCCCCCAGTGCCCTTCCTTGCGCAGCAACCAGCCGGCGGCCACCAGCCGCTTGAGGACTGCGCGGACTTCCTTGTCCTGGTGATCCGCCGGTGACATGTCACGCCCGACCATCCACCATCTCCCCAACCCTCGGCGCCGTTCCCCACGTTGACGTCAACTCGGCGTGATCGGGAGACTACCCCGAGGGACTGACAGGCGGTCAAATCGCACAGTGTGACGGCAATTGACGACGCCTGCGGTCAGTTCGAGTCACTGGGGAGCAGACAGCAGATCTGCTTGCCGACCGGCGTCGGAGTGACGTCCCAGCCGGGCGCGAGCAGGTCCATCAGGGGCAGCCCACGCCCGGACTCGGCGGTGGCGTCGTCTAGGCCGGTTCGTTTGGATCACTTCCGCTGGCCGAGGTTGTCGTTGATGATGTCCATGTGACCAACCGCATCAGCACTCTGATCTCGGCCTTCGGCGTCCTTGCCAGCGTGATGTTGCTCGTTCTTGCCGTTCGTGAGTACCGCTTCGGGGCGTCGGTCCTCTGGCTCGTGGCTGGAGTTGTGATCTTCCTCAGCGCTTCGTACACGCTCGCGCGGGACGTGCGGCGGCTTCGCACTGGGCCGACCGCCTGACAGGGGCGCCGTTGCGACCAGCCCCGCCAGTCGTTGTTCGTGTGTGCCTTTGACTGACGCGCAGTGGGCGCGAATCGAGCCGTTACTCCCAGATCGGACACCGCGGCGGGGTGGCCGGTGGCGGGATCACCGAGAAGTGATCGACGCAATCGCCTGGAAGTTCCAGACGGGATCGCAGTGGATTCACCTCCCCGAGAAGTTCGGCAACTGGCGAGGCGTCTACAACCGGCTGCGGATGTGGGCCATCGACGGCACCTGGGAGCGGGTGTTCACCGCGCTGGTCGCACAGGCCGACGCCGACGACGACCTCAACTGGGCCGTCTCGGTGGACTCCACCATCGTGCGCGCACACCAGCACGCGGCCGGAGCCCGCAAAAAGGGGCCCCAGCAGGCGAACCGGCAGACCATGCCATCGGCAGGTCCCGCGGCGGACTGACCACAAAGATCCACCTGGCCTCTGAGGCTGTTGTCTTTCCGTACTTGATCGCTGACTTTCTGCTGGTCATGCATGGTGTGGCGGGTTCTGTGGCAGACAGGACTCGTCGTGTCGTCTT
>NZ_JBEZYP010000039.1:0-14825 GCF_040638585.1 Streptomyces sp. NPDC025273 | reverse complement strand
TCCCGAAAGGCACCGACCTGAGCGTCCACAGTCCCGAAGACCTCGAACACGTCGCCCAGGAACTCAACGGCCGCCCACGCAAGACGCTCGGCTGGGATACCCCAGCCGAGCGTCTACGTGATCTACTCACCACCTGAAAACCAGGCGGTGTTGCAACGACCCCTTGAACCCAAGCACGCGAGGGGCCACTTCGTACGCTGCTGTCCCCAGCGGTCAGTCGACGAGGCCGTCGGCCGCCTCGACCTCCTCGCGGGTGATCCCGAGCAGGTACAGCACGGTGTCCAGGAACGGGACGTTCACGGCCGTGTGCGCGGCCTCGCGGACCACCGGCTTGGCATTGAAGGCGACCCCCAGACCGGCCGTGTTCAGCATGTCCAGGTCGTTCGCGCCGTCCCCGATGGCCACCGTCTGCGCCAGCGGGACCCCCGCCTGCGCGGCGAAGCTGCGCAGCAGCCGGGCCTTGCCCGCCCGGTCCACGATGTCGCCCACGACCCGGCCGGTGAGCTTGCCGTCGACGACCTCCAGCGTGTTGGCGGAGGCGAAGTCGAGCCCGAGACGCTCCTTGAGGTCGTCCGTCACCTGGGTGAAGCCGCCCGAGACCACTCCCACCTGGTAGCCGAGCCGCTTCAGTGTGCGGATCAGGGTGCGCGCACCGGGGGTCAGCCTGACCTCGGCCCGCACCTTCTCCACCACCGACACGTCGAGTCCCGCCAGCAGCGCCACGCGGGCGTGCAGCGACTGCTCGAAGTCGAGCTCGCCGCGCATCGCCTGCTCGGTCACCTCGGCGACCTCGTCCTCGCAGCCGGCGTGCGCCGCGAAGAGCTCGATGACCTCGTCCTGGATGAGCGTCGAGTCCACGTCCATCACCACCAGGCGCTGCGCCCGGCGGCTCAGACCGGCCGAGACGACGGCGACGTCGACGCCGATCCCGGCCGCCTCCGTCGCCAGCGCGGTCCGCAACTCCTCGGTCCCGGTGCCGGACACCGCGAACTCGACGGCGGTGACGGGATATTTCGCCAGGCGGAAGATCCGGTCGATGTTGCCGCCCGTGGAGGTGATCCTGGCGGCTATGGCCGCCGTGGACTCCGCGGTCAGCGGGTGCCCCAGCACGGTCACGTGGGAACGGCCGTCGCCGCGGGGCCGGTTGTCACCCGTGCCGGAGATGATCTCGGCCTGCAGCTTCAGCGACTCCGCCCAGCTGTGCACGGTGGCCCGGAGGTCGCCCTCGGTCGTACCGTCCGATGCGGGGGAGGTCACCAGGGCGCAGAGGACTATGCGGCCGCGGGTCACGACCTGCTCGATGTCCACGACGTCGACGGAGTAGGCGGCCAGGGTGTCGAAGAGCCCGGCGGTGATACCGGGACGGTCCTTCCCGAAGATCTTGACGAGGAGTGTGGGTGCGTCCGCGCCCTGAGGGGGCTCAGGGAGCTCAGGAGACCGAGGGGGCTGAGATGCGCTCATGGTGTTCCCACCGTATAGGTCCGGCGCGCCGCCCCGAAGCCCGTCCCGAGTCGCGGACAGCCCTCGGCCCGGCCGGCGGCGCCCGGGCGGCGTGACGCGGGGCGGCTGTCCCGGATGGTGCGGTCCGGGCTGATTCCTCCCGGGCCGGACGGGCGCCGCACAGGCCTCCCCAGCGTCTTCACCCGCCCGGCTTTCCGTTCCGGGACTGCTCCTGGAATAGTTCGCCACGATGTTCAGCATCCCTAGACTCCCTGCAACGGGGGTGACTCGGGGGACGACTAGTGGGGCGCGGAGTGCCGGAACTCGTACTGGAATTGAACGGAAGGACCTGGGCGCTCGATCCGTCCAGGTCGTACACCCTCGGACGTGATCCGCAGGGCGACCTGTTGATCGACGACGCCAGGGTGTCGTGGCGGCATGCCACGATCAGCTGGAACGGCCGCAGTTGGTTCATCGAGGACCACGGCAGCACCAACGGCACCTATGCGCAGGGCCGGCGGATCCAGCAGATGGAGATCGGTCCCGGCGCGTCGCTGAACCTGGGCAACGCCACCGACGGACCGCGGCTGAGCCTCACCGCCGCTGCCGCGGGTGCGGGTGTGCCCGGCGGGCAGGCGGTGGCGGCGCAGCAGGCTCCCGCACAGCCGCAGCAGCCCGCGCGGGGAGCCGCCGGCTGGCCCGACCCGGCGCAGCAACAGCAGCATGCCTGGCAGCAGCAGGCCCCGGCTCCGCACCAGCAGGGTCAGGTCCCGCACCAGCAGGGCCCGGGACAGGTGCCCCAAGCGGGCGGATCCGGTGGTGCCGCGGGGGCGCCACCGGTCTACGGCGACCGCAGCCCGACCACCTTCCACCAGCTGGACCTCGGCAGGGTCATGCGCATCGGTCGTGCGCTGGAGAACGAGCTGGTCGTCTCCGACCTGCAGGTCTCCCGGCTGCACGCCGAATTCCGGGCGACGCCCGACGGCCGCTTCGAGATCCGCGACCTCGGATCCCACAACGGCACGTACGTCAACGGCCAGCCGCTCAGCAAATCCGGCTCCGCGCTCATCGGCCCGAACGACATCGTCGGCGTCGGTCACTCGACCTTCCGGCTGGTCGGGGACCGGCTGGAAGAGTTCGTCGACACCGGTGAGGTCTCCTTCTCCGCCCGACACCTCACGGTGACGGTCGACGGGGGCAAGGACATCCTCAAGGACGTCTCGTTCGGCGTCCCGGAGAAGTCCCTGATCGCCGTCATCGGCCCGTCCGGTTCCGGCAAGTCCACCCTGCTCAAGGCGCTCACCGGCTACCGGCCCGCCAACCAGGGCGACGTGCTCTACGACAACCGGAACCTGTACAAGCAGTTCGCCGAGCTGCGGCAGCGCATCGGCCTGGTCCCGCAGGACGACATCCTGCACAAGGAACTCACGGTCACCAAGGCCCTCAAGTACGCGGCCAAGCTCCGCTTCCCCGCGGACACCACCGAGTCCGAGCGCACCGCCCGGATCCATGAGGTCCTCGCCGAGCTCAAGCTCGACATCCACAAGGACAAGAAGGTCACCTCCCTCTCCGGCGGCCAGCGCAAGCGCGTCTCCGTGGCCCTGGAGCTGCTGACCAAGCCGTCGCTGATCTTCCTGGACGAGCCGACCTCGGGCCTCGACCCGGGTATGGACCGCGATGTCATGCAGCTGCTGCGCGGCCTCGCCGACGACGGGCGTACGGTCCTGGTCGTCACGCACTCCGTGGCCGAGCTGGCGATCTGCGACAAGCTCCTCGTCATGGCGCCCGGCGGGTCCGTCGCCTACTTCGGGCCTCCCGAGGAGGCCCTGAACTTCTTCGGGTACACCAGCTGGGCCGACGTGTTCTCCGCGTTCGAGAACTACCGCGACTACGACTGGGCGGGCCGCTGGCGCGGGTCGCAGCACTACCAGATGTACGCCGCCGACCTCGACGCCGTCGCCGCGCAGCCCGTGCACATGCCCTCCCCCCAGCAGATGCGCCAGCCGAAGCCGCAGGGCTGGATGACGCAGCTGTGGACGCTGATGAGCCGGTACGTCTCGGTGATCGCGTCCGACAAGGGCTTCCTGGGCCTGATGGTGATCCTGCCGGCCGTGCTCGGCGTGGTCAGCGTGGTCATCCCGTCGGACTTCGGCCTGGCGGAACCCACTCCGCCGGCCCGGTTCAACGGCAAGGCGGGGACGATCATGCTGATCCTCGCCGTCGGGATGTGCTTCTCCGGTGCGGCGAACTCCGTACGGGAGCTGATCAAGGAACGCGTGATCTACGAACGGGAGCGGGCCACCGGCCTCTCCCGCTCCGCCTATCTGTGCTCCAAGGTGATCGTCCTCGGCGTGATCACCGCACTCCAGGGCGTGATCATCTGCGGCATCGGCTTCGCCACCCGCGAGCTGCCGGAGGAGGGCCTGTTCATGCCCCCCGCCGTGGAGATCTGCCTCTCGATCATCGCGCTCGGCTTCACGTCGATGATGTTCGGCCTGATGATCTCCTCGCTGGTGAAGACGTCCGAGAAGACCATGCCGCTGCTGGTCATGTTCGCGATCGTCCAGGTGGTCTTCACCGGTGTGCTCTTCCAGGTGTACGGATCGCCGGGCCTGGAGCAGTTCGCCTGGCTGATGCCGTCCCGCTGGGCGATGGCCGCGGCCGGCAGCACGCTGGACCTCGCCCACCTCATGCCGCCGTGGGACCCGGAGAACCCGACCGACCTGGACCCGCTCTGGGATCACACGGCCGGCCAGTGGGGGATGAACATCGCGGTGCTGCTGTTCCTCGGCGCCGTCTGCTTCTTCGCGGTCGCACGGCTGCTGCGCCGCCACGAGCCGGAGGTCATGCGCAAGTAGCGCGCCTGCCCCGCCCGGATCACGCCCGAGGGCGGCACCCCGCACGGGGTGCCGCCCTTCGGCGTGTGCCGGCCGTCGCGCGGTTCGGTGAACCGTCGCGACAGCTCGGTCGGGCCGTCATGCCGTTGTGCCGGGCCCTGCTCAGTACGCGCTGTCGACGTTGTCGATCGAGCCGTACTTGTCCGCGGCGTAGTTGGCCGCAGCGGTGATGTTGGCGACCGGGTCGTACTGGTCGTGCTTGGTGCCGGCGACGTGGTAGAAGTCGAACGTGGGCTTGATGACCTGCAGCAGGCCCTTCGACGGGACGCCGTTGATCGCGTTGATGTCCCAGTTGTTGATCGCACGCGGGTTACCGCTGGACTCGCGGATGATGTTGCGGTGCAGCCCCTCGTACGTGCCGGGGATGTTCTTCTTGTCCATGATCGCGAGAGCCTCGCGGATCCAGCCGTCCAGGTTGTCGGCGTAGACCGGCTTGCGGTCGGCCGCACGGCTCGCCTTCTTGGCGGAACGCTTCTTCGCGTCGGCCTTGGCCTTGGCGGCGGCCTTCTTCTTGGCCGCGGCTTCCTTCTTGGCCTCGGCTGCGGCCTTGGCCTTCGCCTCGTTCTTGGCGGCGGCCTTCTTCTCGGCGGCGGCCTTGGCCTTGGCGGAGTCCGCGGCCTTCACCAGCTGTGCGGCGGTGGAGTGCTGCTCGATGACACTGGCCTGGACGGACTTCGTCTGCGAAGAACCGGAGAAGGCCACCGGGGCACCGGAGATCGCCTGCGGCTCGGTCGTGGCCGAGGCGTTGTCCGGGACGAGCGAGAAAGCGAGAGCGGCAGCGGCCAGAGTGGAGACACCGGCGACGGAGAGCTTCTGCGCCTTGTTCAGGCGACGGCTACGGCTGGAGATGCGGGACACGGACATGCAGTCGTACCTCTTCGAATAGCAGGAGTCCTCACGGAGGACGCGGACGGGAGCGCAGTGCGCATCTCCGTCGTGGACAGATGCAATTCTTAGCGCCAGCAAAATGTGCTGGCAAAGGTGTGACGTACGAAGCTGAGTAGTGGATCCGGGAGTCGTTCGTGCCTCCTTGTCCGGTTTATGAGTTGGCGTATTGCCCGTTTAATGGCAACTATCCAACCTCGTAAGTGACGTGGGTCCTATGCCTGGGCTCACAGGGGGTGCCCCCTGAGCTCACAAATCGTTGCTCTCGTAATGCGGAGTGTTACGTTCCTGCCGGCAGGAGGAAGTGGACATCCCCGAACTCGCGGCAGCCCGCACGCCCCACCCGCCCAAGGCACCTGTCCACACTTCGGCCTAGTCCCCGCGCCCCATACGGCAGCCGTCCACAGCCCGATACGGCCCCGCCGCACCCGCCGGTACGGTGAGGGCATGAGCCATCGCCCCCCGTCGGGCCTCGCCTCGGTCAGCGCCGCGCTGCTCGCCATGAGCCGGCACCTGGACGTGCGGGACGTCCTCAAGACGATCGTCGCCTCCGCACGCGAACTGCTGGACGCCGAGTACGCGGCCCTGGGCGTCCCCGACGACCACGGCGGCTTCGCCCAGTTCGTCGTCGACGGGATCAGCGACGAGCAGTGGAAGGCCATCGGCCCGCTGCCCCGGCAGCACGGCATCCTCGCCGCGATGCTCCACGACGCGAAGCCCGAGCGGCTCGCCGACGTCCGCGAGGACCCCCGCTTCGGGGGCTGGCCCGACGCCCACCCGGACATGTCCGACTTCCTCGGCCTGCCCATCCAGGACGGCGACGAGATCATCGGCGCACTCTTCCTCGCCAACAAGCAGTGCCCCAAGCCCGAGGGCGGCTGCGGTTTCACCGAGGAGGACGAGGAGCTCCTGGGCATGCTCGCCCAGCACGCCGCGATCGCCCTCACCAACGCCCGGCTGTACGAACGCAGCCGCGAGCTCACGATCGCCGAGGAGCGCTCCCGGCTCGCCCACGAGCTGCACGACGCCGTCAGCCAGAAGCTCTTCTCGCTCCGGCTGACCGCGCAGGCCGCCGCCGCCCTCGTCGACCGCGACCCGGCCCGCGCCAAGGGCGAACTCCAGCAGGTCGCCGCCCTCGCCGCGGAGGCCGTCGACGAGCTGCGCGCCGCCGTCGTCGAGCTGCGCCCCGCAGCGCTGGACGAGGACGGCCTGGTCGCCACGCTCCGCACCCAGATCCAGGTCCTGGACCGCGCGCACAGTGCCCGCGTCACCTTCGAGAGCGCCGGAGTGCGCGCCCTGCCCTCCGCCCAGGAGGAGGCGCTGCTCAGGGTGGCGCAGGAAGCCCTGCACAACGCCCTGCGCCACTCCGGCGCCGCGCAGGTCACCGTCGTCCTCGGCCGGCACACCTCCGCCACGGTGCTCCGGATCACCGACGACGGCCGCGGCTTCGATCCCCAAGCGGTCCGGCGCGCCGGCCGTCACCTGGGCCTCGTCTCCATGCGCCACCGGGCCGGCAGCGTCGGAGGCAGGCTCACCGTCGCATCGGAGCCCGGCACGGGCACCACGATCCATATGGAGGTCCCCTGTGGCTGACAAGATCATCAGGGTGCTGCTGGTCGACGACCACCAGGTGGTCCGGCGCGGACTGCGTACGTTCCTGGAGGTCCAGGACGACATAGAGGTCGTCGGAGAGGCCGCCGACGGGGCCGAGGGCGTCGCCAGGACGGAGGAGCTCGGGCCCGACATCGTCCTGATGGACATCAAGATGCCGGGTACGGACGGGATCGAGGCCCTGCGCAAGCTCAGGGAGCTGGACAACCCGGCGAAGGTGCTGATAGTGACCAGCTTCACCGAGCAGCGCACGGTCGTCCCCGCCCTTCGCGCGGGGGCGGCCGGCTACGTGTACAAGGACGTCGACCCGGACGCCCTGGCCGGAGCGATCCGCTCGGTCCACGCGGGCCACGTCCTGCTCCAGCCGGAGGTCGCCGGCGCCCTGCTCGCCCAGGAGGACACCGGCAGCGGTACGGGCCGGGGGAGCACCCTGACCGAACGGGAGCGGGAGGTGCTCGGACTGATCGCCGACGGCCGTTCCAACCGCGAGATCGCCCGGGCGCTCGTCCTCTCGGAGAAGACGGTCAAGACGCACGTGTCGAACATCCTGATGAAGCTCGACCTGTCGGACCGGACCCAGGCCGCGCTCTGGGCGGTCCGGCACGGGGCGGCGGGCTGAGGAGGCGGGAAACGGAGGGCGGAAGGGCTGCCCCCTCACCGCCGGACGGGCAGCCCGGCCTGTCCGGCGTGCGAGCAGCCCGGCCGTCCGGCGGTGCGGGGCCGCACCGTACGTACCCGGGTCAGCCGCGCCCCCGCTCCTCCACGTACGCGTTGTACGCGGCGACCTGCGCCCGCCGGGCCACCCGCTCCACCGGTCGCAGCGCCTCGCCCCGGGCCGCGATCTCCGAAGCGCTCACCGCGCCGCCGTGCCCGTTCTCATGGGCCACCGAGATCAGCAGTCCCACCCGCTGGGCGAGCTCCAGCACCCGTACCGCCCGCGGCGGATATCCCGGGGCCAGCACCTCGCGCCCCCGCTCCGCCCGCGCCCGGTACGCGTCCACCGCAGCCTCGGCCACCGGACCGGAACCGGCGACGTCCAGCCGGGCCAGCACCGCCGTCGCATCCCGCAGCGCCTCCGCGAGCTCCCGCTCCGCCTCACCCAGCGAAGGGACATCGGCGGGGGGCGCCTCCCGTACCGCCAGGCAGCGCCACACCACCTCGGCATGCACATCCCCGGCGGGCCCCACCTCGCTCACCTCCGGCACGAGCCCGAACGGCGCCCCGGACGTGACCACCGCCTCCTCCGCCTCCAGCGCCCGGGCATTGAAGTCCGGCGGCCCACTGAGCCCCAGCGGATGCCCGGGCACCGGCAGCGCCACCCGGAAACCGGTGGCCCCGAGCCCCCTCAGCCTGCCGAGCGCCAGCGTGAGCCCGACCGGCCCCGCCTCACCCGGCAGTCCCTCGACGCGGTGCACCGCGTCCTCACCGACAATCGCGAGCGCTGCGTCGTCCGGTGACACAAGTCCGGCCAAAAGCGCGTTTCCCCATGCGGCGAGCCGCCCTGAGCGTGGTTCCGAAAGCATGGGAACAGCCTAGGGAACGGACCTAGGAGTCGGAGCACTCCTGGGGTGGCGTAGGTTTTCCCTGGGAGCTGTGCCCACAGGCACGCGACGATCTCGACACTGCATGGGGAGACAACGCGCCATGAGCGATGTACTGGAGCTGGTGGACGTATCCGTGGTCCGCGACGGACGCGCTCTGGTGGACGACGTCTCCTGGTCGGTCAAGGAGGGGGAGCGCTGGGTCATCCTCGGCCCCAACGGCGCCGGCAAGACCACCCTGCTCAACATCGCGTCGAGCTACCTCTTCCCGAGCGCCGGCACGGCCAGGATCCTCGGCGAGCAGCTCGGCGGGGTCGGTACCGACGTCTTCGAGCTCCGCCCCCGGATCGGCATCGCCGGTGTGGCCATGGCCGACAAGCTGCCCAAGCGCCAGACCGTGCTCCAGACGGTGCTCACCGCCGCGTACGGCATGACCGCCACCTGGCACGAGAGCTACGAGGCCGTCGACGAGGAGCGCGCCCGCGCCTTTCTCGACCGGCTCGGCATGACCGAGTTCCTCGACCGCAAGTTCGGCACCCTCTCCGAGGGCGAGCGCAAGCGCACCCTGATCGCCCGCGCCATGATGACCGACCCCGAGCTCCTCCTCCTGGACGAGCCCGCCGCAGGGCTCGACCTCGGCGGCCGCGAGGACCTGGTGCGCCGACTGGGCCGGCTCGCCCGCGATCCGTACGCCCCTTCCATGATCATGGTCACCCATCACGTCGAGGAGATCGCGCCCGGCTTCACCCACGTCCTGATGATCCGCCAGGGCAAGGTGCTCGCCGCGGGTCCCATGGAGACCGAACTCAGTTCCCGCAACCTCTCGCTCTGCTTCGGCCTGCCGCTCGTCGTCACGCACACCGGCGACCGTTACACGGCCCACGGACTGCCGCTCTCCAAGTAGTTGACAGACAGTCACCTCCCCCGGCGCACTGTCGGTGAGGGTGCCCGCGGTCCTACGATGAATCCGTGGACATCGACGCGTGGGTGTGGTGGCTGATCGGCGCGGTAGGACTGGGCATTCCCCTCGTCCTGACCGCCATGCCCGAATTCGGCATGTTCGCCGTCGGGGCGGTGGCCGCAGCGGTCGTCGCCGCCCTCGGCGGTGGCATCGTCGCCCAAGTGCTGGTCTTCGTGGTGGTGTCGGTGGCGCTCATCGCGGTCGTGCGCCCCATCGCCGCGAGGCAGCGCTCGGGCCGGACCGGGCACGCCAGCGGAATCGATGCGCTGAAAGGCCGTCAGGCCGTCGTCCTGGCAAGGGTGGACGCCCGCGGCGGGCGCATCAAGCTCGCCGGCGAGGTCTGGTCCGCGCGCACGCTCGACAGCGATCAGAGTTTTGAACCCGGCCAGCAGGTCGATGTAGTGGACATCGACGGAGCAACGGCCGTCGTCATGTGAGAAGCGGTCACACGGCAGGCCGGAGTCTGCCAGACTCGAAGTCGATCATCATGAGAATGCGACCGTCATGACCGTTCGACCTCGATCATCGCGATCCGTCGGCAACCGAAGGGCACGAGGCACACGATGCAACCGATCATCATCGTCCTGATCATTCTGGTGGTGCTCGTCTTCATCGCCCTGATCAAGACGATCCAGGTCATCCCACAGGCCAGTGCCGCCATCGTGGAGCGCTTCGGCCGCTACACCCGCACCCTCAACGCCGGGCTGAACATCGTCGTCCCGTTCATCGACTCGATCCGCAACCGGATCGACCTCCGTGAACAGGTCGTCCCCTTCCCGCCCCAGCCGGTGATCACCCAGGACAACCTCGTCGTCAACATCGACACCGTCATCTACTACCAGGTGACCGACGCCCGCGCCGCGACCTACGAAGTCGCCAGCTACATCCAGGCGATCGAGCAGCTCACCGTCACCACGCTCCGCAACATCATCGGCGGCATGGACCTCGAACGGACGCTGACCTCCCGCGAGGAGATCAACGCGGCGCTCCGTGGAGTCCTCGACGAGGCCACCGGCAAGTGGGGCATCCGCGTCAACCGCGTCGAGCTCAAGGCCATCGAGCCGCCGACCTCCATCCAGGACTCGATGGAGAAGCAGATGCGCGCCGACCGTGACAAGCGCGCCGCGATCCTCACAGCCGAGGGCATCAGGCAGTCCGCGATCCTCACCGCGGAGGGCGAGAAGCAGTCCGCGATCCTGCGCGCGGAGGGAGAGTCCAAGGCGTCCGCCCTGCGTGCCGAGGGCGAGGCCCAGGCCATCCGTACGGTCTTCGAGTCCATCCACGCCGGAGACCCGGACCAGAAGCTCCTCTCCTACCAGTACCTCCAGATGCTCCCGAAGATCGCCGAGGGCGACGCCAACAAGCTCTGGATCGTGCCCAGCGAGATCGGCGACGCGCTCAAGGGCCTCAGCGGCGCCTTCGGCAACCTCGGAGGCGGAGTCCCCGGCTTCGACAACAGCAGCAAGGAACGCCGGGAGCAGCCCCCGGTCGACTGACCGGGGCACCCCTTCGTGCAAGATCAGTGAGGCCCCTCGACCTTCATGGCGGGGAGGTAACACTGACCACCGAAGGAGATGGCCTTGTCCATCTGGGAAATTCTCGCGGTCTTCGCGGCCGGAGTCGGCGCAGGAACGATCAACACCATCGTCGGCTCCGGCACGTTGATCACCTTCCCCGTCCTGCTCGCCACCGGCATGCCGCCGGTCACCGCCACCGTCTCCAACGCACTCGGCCTGATCCCGGGGTCGATCAGCGGTGCCATCGGATACCGCCGGGAACTGGCCGGACAGCGCCGCCGCATCCTCAGGCTGAGCGTCGGCGCACTCGTCGGCGGCCTCACCGGTGCCACGCTCCTGCTGGCCCTGCCCTCCACGGCGTTCGAGACGATCGTCCCCGTCCTGGTGGCCCTCGCCCTCGTCCTGGTCATCCTGCAGCCCCGCATCAGCAAGGCCGTCCAGCGCCGCCGCGCGCACACCGGCGTCCCCACCCACCCCGACGGCGGCCCGCTCCTGGTCATCGGGCTGATGCTCGCCAGCGTCTACGGCGGCTACTTCACGGCGGCCCAGGGCATCATCTACCTCTCCCTGATGGGCATGCTGCTCGACGACACGATGCAGCGCCTCAACGCCGTCAAGAACGTCCTCGCCGCGGTCGTCAACAGCGTCGCCGCGCTCTTCTTCCTCTTCGTGGCGGACTTCGACTGGACGGCCGTACTGCTCATCGCCGTGGGCTCCGCGATCGGCGGACAGATCGGGGCCACGGTGGGCCGACGGCTCAGTCCGGGCTTCCTGCGCGCACTCATCGTCGTCGTCGGCACGGCGGCCATCGTCCAGCTGGTGCTGCGCTGAGCACGGAGGCCTGTCCGCGGGGGAGACGGGCCTCCCCACCGCACCGCGGCTACGCGGCGGACCGCGCCAGCCACTCCGGCAGCGCCGACCGGTCACCGGCCCCCAGCGCGAGCAGCATCGCGTCTGCGGGGGACGGGACGAACGGCTGACGCAGCAGCGGCATGTCCGCCTGCTCGGGTGTCCGGGCCGCCTTGCGGTGGTTGTCCTCGGCGCAGGACGCCACGGTGTTCAGCCAGGTGTCCTGACCGCCCTGGGCGCGCGGCACCACGTGGTCGACGGTGCTCGCCCGCCGGCCGCAGTACGCGCACCGGTGCTGGTCCCGTATGAGGACGCCCTTCCTGGACCACGGGGCGTGTCTTCGGAACGGCACCCGCACGTACCGGCAGAGCCTGATGACCCGGGGCACGGGGATGTCGACGGCGGCACCACGCATACGCAGGCCGGGGTGCGACTGCTCGACCACTGCCTTGTCCTGGAGGATCAGCACCACCGCACGGTTGAGCGTCACCGTCGACAGCGGCTCGAAGCTCGCGTTGAGCACCAGTGTGTCCCGCATCCTGCCCACCTCCCGTGTGCCGCCCGCCCGGTGACGGGCCCGGATCAACTCTGGCCGGGCGAGCCGTGATGGACAACGCAATAAAAATGCCCTGCTCTGATCTCTCCAAGACCAGGGCAGGGCAAACAGCGGGCGAACCCTCAGCTTTCGGGAGCCGCGTACTCACCGATCAGGCGGGCGCGGCCCAGCGTGTGGAACCGCAGATTGAAACCGACGGCCGCGGGCGACGCGTCGCTGTCCGGCCCGAGCTTCTCGGTGTCCACCGCGTACACGGTGAAGACGTAGCGGTGGTTCTCACCGGCCGGCGGCGCGGCACCGCCGAAGTCCTTCGACCCGTAGTCGTTCCGGGCATGGACGGCCCCCTGGGGCAGCCCTTCGAACCGGCCGTTCCCGGCACCGGCCGGGAGCTCCGTGACCGATGCCGGGATGTCGAACAGCACCCAGTGCCAGAACCCGCTGCCCGTGGGGGCGTCCGGGTCGAAGCACGTCACGGCGAAGCTCTTCGTCTCCGCGGGGAAGCCCTCCCACCGCAGCTGCGGGGAGGTGTTCCCCGCAGCGAACACCTGCGCGTCCGCGAGTACGGCTCCCGGCGCGAGGTCCTCGCTCACCACGGTGAACGAGGGAACCTCGGGATGGAAGTCGTGCGGCAGCGGCGCCCTCTTCGGCTCGGTCACGTCAGCACCTCTCCTGATCGGCTGTGAAGCGTCCTTCCACCGACCCTAGGCCGTGTCAGAGCCAGTTGCGCTGTCCGCCGACCTGGGAGAGCCACTGGTTGAGGTAGGCGGCCCAGTCCGTGCCCTGGAAGTCGTCGTGGCCGACCTTGAATGCACGGTAGGAGTCGCTGCCCTCACTGAAGAGGCCCGGCTTCTTGTCCATCTCCAGCACGACGTCCATCTCGCGGTCGTCCGCGACGAACGTCAGCTCGACCTGGTGCAGTCCGCGGTACTGCTGCGGCGGGAAGAACTCGATCTCCTGGTAGAACGGCAGCCGCTGGCGTGTGCCGCGGATGTGACCGCGCTCCATGTCCGCGGCACGGAAGCTGAAGCCCAGCTGCCCGAAGGCGTCCAGGATGGCCTGCTGGGCGGGGAGCGGGTGCACGTTGATCGGGTCCAGGTCGCCCGAGTCCAGGGCGCGGGCGATCTCCAGCTCCGTGGTGACGCCGATGTTCATGCCGCGCAGGTGCTGCCCGGCGAACATGGTGATCGGGGTCTCCCACGGAATCTCGAGCCCGAACGGCACGACGTGCACGGCGCCCGCCTTCGCCTCGAAGGCACCGCCCAGGCGCAGCTTGGTGAACTCGATGTCCTGCTTGGTCTCCTGGTCCCCGCCTTCGACCTCGACCCGCGCCTGCAGTCCGACCGAGAGAGCCTCGATCTGCTGGTCGACGGAACCGCCCTGGATCCGCACCTCGCCCTGGACGACCCCACCGGGGACGACGTTGACTTCGGTCAGCTCGGTCTCGACCGAAGCACCGCCGGCACCCATGCTCGCGAGCAGTCGCTTGAAGCCCATGATTTTCCTCCTTGGTCCTGACCCCTACATACGCGCCACGACCGTAGCCGGTTCCCGTTCCACCGATCCCAGTACCCTCGGTCGCCATGAACAAGGGCACGGACCGTACGCCGCTCACGCGGGACTTCTTCGACCGCCCCGTCCTGGACGTGGCGCCCGATCTGCTGGGCCGCGTCCTCGTCCGCTCCACCGAAGACGGCCCCATCGAGCTGCGGCTCACGGAGGTGGAGGCGTACGCGGGCGAGGTCGACCCCGGCTCCCACGCGTTCCGCGGCCGGACGCCCCGCAACAGCGTGATGTTCGGCCCGCCGGGCCACTCGTACGTCTACTTCACGTACGGGATGTGGCATTGCCTCAACCTGGTGTGCGGGCCGGAGGGCGTGGCGAGCGGTGTTCTGCTGCGGGCGGGCGAGATCGGCATCGGGGCGGAGATGGCCCGCAAACGTCGGATCTCAGCCCGTCATGACAGAGAACTGGCCAAAGGGCCGGCTCGTCTGGCCACCGCCCTGGATGTGGACCGCGCGCTGGACGGGAGCGATGTGGTCGCCGGCCCGGATGCCGTCCTGTCCGTACTGCGAGGCACCCCACCACCTCGCGAGCACGTACGGAGCGGACCCCGCACCGGTGTCGGGGGAGACGGCTCCCACCAGCCGTGGCGCTTCTGGATCGACGGCGACCCCACGGTCAGCCCCTACCGGGCCCATGCGCCGCGCCGCCGCTCAACTTGACTCTCCCCTGCCGTTTCCCTAATGTAGTCCGAGCCGCTTGAACGGATGCAGTTGTTGTTGGTACGGCCCATCGGGCCGGACCGAAGCATCGTGAGAGGGCCAACCACTACCTACGATTGACCCTGACGGGTGTAATTTCGGCATGCCGGAATTCGCCTGGCGACTCGATTATGAGTCACCGAGGAAATCAGTTAACGTAGTGACCGCCGGAAAGGGAAACGCGAAAGCGTGGAACTGGAAAGCACAGCAACAATTCTCCTGCTTAGCAGGGGCCCGCTTCGACCGGGAATCGGACACGAAAGAGTCTGATAGAGTCGGAAACGCAAGAACGAAGGGAAGCGCCCGG
>NZ_JBEZYP010000038.1:0-17137 GCF_040638585.1 Streptomyces sp. NPDC025273 | reverse complement strand
CGTCAACGTCCTGTGGGCCCTGATCCGTGACCGACGGTGCTATCAAGTCACACCTACAGTGACTACGGCCGCTTGACAACAGCATTAGGAAGCGACGACATCCACCGCTTCCGCGGGCGCCTTGATGGTCACGCGTCCCGTCGGCACGCCTGCCACCGACGTCACGGAGACCGAATTGAGCATGGGGCGTACCGGCACGGACACCGGGTCGCTGGCTGCTGCCGACTCGGCCAGCTCAGCCAGGGACAGTTCATCGCTCACTTCACGCATGAGCTCGGACATCCGTACGTCAAGCGCGTCGCAAATGGCGGAGAGCAGCTCGGAGGATGCCTCCTTCTGCCCCCGCTCCACCTCGGAGAGATAGCCGAGCGAGACTCGGGCGGACGAGGAGACTTCGCGCAGAGTACGGCCTTGGCGCTGGCGCTGCCGACGCAGCACGTCACCAAGCAGGCGACGGAGCAGAATCATCGGTGGCTCCCTCCTCGGACCGCGTAGCCGCATCCTTCACGCCCCACCGTACCGCCTTGCGCTGCGGCCGTGCGGGGAGCGATGTCGTGTTCACTCAGGGCTGCAAACATCAATTCCCCCCGTTCTGTTCCGTATCCTGTGCCCTCGCATTTTCGCCGAGTTCGCCGGAGAGCAGCTCGAGCAGGCTCCGCACACTCTCTTTACGAATGTCCGCCCGCCCGCCGTTCAACCTCAGCTCGGCAACTTTCCGTACACCGCCCGGCCCGGAAACGGCCACATAGACCGTCCCGACGGTCTTGCCGTCCTGTGCATCGGGCCCGGCGACACCGGTGGTCGACGCCCCCCAGTCCGCGCCCAGGGCCCGTCGTACGCCGGCTGCCATCGCGAGCGCGACGTCCGGGTCGACGGCTCCCCGCTCGGCGAGGAGGGCCCCCTCGACGCCCAGCAGGTCCCGCTTGAGGGGCGTGGCGTACGCCGTGACGGAGCCGCGGAACGACTGTGAGGCACCAGGCACCGAGGTCACCTCGGCGGCCACCAGGCCGCCCGTCAGGGATTCGGCGACGGCGAGCGTCTCACCTCGCCCCTGGAGCAGGCGCAGCACCCCGACCGCCCTCGACATCATCGCTCGGCCTCCGCGGTACCCCTGGCCCCCGCGACGGGCCTCCCGACCCCTTCGCCGGGAGCGACGCGCGGGCCCGAGCCGGCACCGGCCGCCGCCGTGACCGCTTCCATGGCCGCGGCCCGCTCGGCCGCGAGCCCTCTGCGGCGCAGGACGACGGCCTGGCGCACGTAGTCGAGGCCCGTGACGACCGTCAGCACGACAGCCGCGATCATCACCCAGAAACGCAACGTGGCCAGGGGCCCGGTCAGCACCAGGACGTACATCCCGACAGCCGTGCCCTGGGCCAGCGTCTTCAGCTTGCCGCCGCGGCTGGCCGGAATCACCGCGTGCCGGATGACCCAGAACCGCATGAGCGTGATGCCGAGTTCCCGGAACAGGATCACCCCGGTGATCCACCACGGAAGATCCCCGAGCGAGGACAGACAGATCAGTGCCGCACCCATGATCGCCTTGTCGGCGATCGGGTCGGCGATCTTCCCGAAGTCCGTGACCAGGTTGTACGCACGCGCGAGGTGACCGTCGAAGAGGTCGGTGATCATCGCGACGGCGAAGGCCGCCCAGGCGAACGACCGCCACACCGGGTCGTAACCGCCGTCGTGCAGGAGCAGCATGACGAAGCCCGGGACCAGCAGCAGCCGCACCATGGTGAGGATGTTGGCGATGTTCCACAGCCCGGCCTGATCGACGGCCGCCGCGCCCAGCTTGCCGCCGCGGGGTACCGGCGTCGCGCCGGAGCCGCCTGCCGCGGATGCCGGGGCTCCGGTCATCTGGCTGCCTCCGCAAGCTCGTGGTGTTCGGCCACGAGGTCCACTCCCTCGGTGCCCACTGCCTTTGCCTCGACCATACGGCCCGGCACGAGCCCTTCGCGTGTGGTGAAGACGACCTGGCCGTCCGTTTCCGGCGCCTGGTGGGCGGCGCGGCCCACCGCGACCTCTCCGTCCTCGTCGGACTCCACGGACTCGACGAGGACCTGGAGGGTCTCACCGACCCGCTCCTCGGCACGCTGCGAGGTGAGCTCCTCGGCCAGCTGCGAGATGTGGGCGAGGCGTTCCGCGATGACGTCGGCGTCCAGCTTGTTCTCGTAGCCGACGGCTTCGGTGCCTTCCTCGTCGGAGTACCCGAAGACGCCGATGGCGTCCAGGCGCGCTCCGGTGAGGAAGCGTTCCAGTTCGGCCAGATCCGCCTCGGTCTCACCCGGGAAGCCCACGATGAAGTTCGAGCGGGCACCGGCCTGGGGCGCCTTGCCCCTGATGGTGTCCAGGAGCTCCAGGAAGCGGTCCGTGTCGCCGAACCGGCGCATCGCCCGCAGCACGCCGGGGGCGGAGTGCTGGAAGGAGAGGTCGAAGTAGGGGGCGACCTTCGGCGTCGAGGTGAGCACGTCGATCAGCCCGGGCCGCATCTCGGCGGGCTGGAGGTAGCTGACGCGGATCCGCTCGATTCCGTCGACGTCGGCGAGCTCCGGCAGCAGGGTCTCCAGGAGCCTGATGTCGCCGAGGTCCTTGCCGTACGACGTGTTGTTCTCGGAGACCAGCATGACCTCCTTGACGCCCTGCTCGGCGAGCCAGCGCGTCTCCCCCAGCACATCCGAGGGGCGCCTGGAGATGAAGGAACCCCGGAAGGACGGGATGGCGCAGAAGGAGCAGCGGCGGTCGCAGCCGGAGGCGAGCTTCACCGAGGCGACCGGGCTGGTGCCCAGCCTGCGGCGCAGCGGTGCCCGCGGCCCGGAGACGGGTGCGACGCCGTCCGGCAGGTCCGCGGGGGCCGGGGCGATCTCCTGGGCGTGCCCGGGCAGCGCGACGGCGGCGTCCTGCCGCTCGGCCGGGCTGATCGGGAGCAGCTTGCGCCGGTCGCGTGGGGTGTGGGAGGCGTGGATGCCGCCGTTGAGGATGGTCTGCAGGCGGTCGGAGATGTCGGCGTAGTCGTCGAAACCGAGGACCCCGTCCGCTTCCGGCAGCGCCTCGGCGAGGTCCTTGCCGTAGCGCTCGGCCATGCAGCCGACGGCCACGACGGCCTGGGTTCTGCCGTGATCCTTCAGATCATTGGCTTCGAGCAGGGCGTCGACGGAGTCCTTCTTGGCGGCCTCGACGAATCCACAGGTGTTGACGACGGCGACATCCGCGTCGGAGGCGTTCTCGACGAGATCCCAGCCGTCCGCTGCCAAGCGGCCTGCGAGCTCCTCCGAGTCCACCTCGTTACGGGCGCAGCCAAGAGTGACAAGGGCGACGGTACGGCGTTCGGGCATGGGCTCAAGACTACTTTGTCCCGGACCACCTCCTGCCGTGCAGGGTTCACCGCTACAGGGAGTGACCGTACAGCCGGTGCAGCGGAGGGAAAACAAAAACGGTGAGCGCCCGGCAGGGCCGCCGGACGCTCACCGAACGAGCTGTTGGAACGCGAGGTCAGCCGACCTCGGGGTCGCCCTTGGTGTACGAGAGCCGTTCGACCTGACCCGGCTCGAACCGGTCGTCGACCCTCTTGCCGTTGACGAAGAGCTCGATCGCTCCGGCGTCACCGAGGACGAGGTCGACCCGCTCCTTGTCCTGGAAGGTCTTGGAGTCGCCCTGGAGCAGCAGCCCGTCGAAGAGCAGCCGTCCGTTGTGGTCCTTGGCGGAGATCCAGCTCTTGCCCTCGGTGGCGCTCAGCTTCACCGTCACCTTGTCGCGCGGGGCAGCGGCGATGGCGCTTTCGGAGGGCACGGGCTTGGGATCGGCTGGCTTGGTGGTGGTGGGCTCGGGTGTGGTCTTGTCGGGTGCCGAGCCTTCGGCGACCTGGGCCGTGCCGGAGTCGTCGTCACTGCCGTTGAACAGCGTGAAGCCGACGAAGCCGACCACGGCGACGATCGCCGCGACCATGGCCGCGGTCCAGTTCGGCCGACGGGGTTCGGAGCGGATCCGTTCCGCCTCGAACATCGGCGCCGCGGGAGTGGGCGCAGGACGGCCGCCGTGTTCGGCGTCGAACTGCGCGATCAGCGGATCCGGGTCGAGCCGGACGGCGCGGGCGAGCATGCGGATGTGACCGCGTGCGTACACGTCGCCGCCACAGCGGGAGAAGTCGTCCGTCTCGATCGCGTGCACGATGGGGATGCGCACCCGGGTGGAGCTGCTGACTTCCTCGACCGTCAGACCTGCGGAGATACGAGCCTGCTGAAGCACGCGACCGATCGAAGGCCGGTCGTCTTCGGGGGAGTTGCCGATGGACACGGGGGCGCCTTTCGAGCGTGAGCCACCTGCTGGATGTTCAGTCTAGGGGTGGTACGAAAGGGTGGGGCAACCGGGAGGGACGACTTTGTACGCCATCGGGTTCGCCGGGCAGCCCCTCGGGCAGGGCAGGGGAGCGAGTGCGGAACTGATCATCCCGCTGCTTCTCCCCTCAACTTGACGTACGGCCGGGCGAAACGGTTGCCCGCAGGAATCTTACGAAGCGGTTTCCCCACGAATCACTGCCAACACCCCGTCGAGTTCGTCCGGTTTCACCAGGACGTCGCGCGCCTTGGAGCCCTCGCTGGGGCCGACGATGTTGCGCGATTCCATCAGGTCCATGAGCCGGCCGGCCTTCGCGAAGCCGACCCGGAGCTTGCGCTGGAGCATGGACGTCGAGCCGAACTGGGTGGAGACGACGAGCTCGGCCGCCTGGCAGAGCAGATCGAGATCGTCACCGATGTCCTCGTCGATCTCCTTCTTCTGCTTGGTACCGGCCACCACGTCCTCGCGGAACACCGGGGCCATCTGATCCTTGCAGTGCTGGACGATCGCCGCGACCTCGTCCTCGGTGACGAAGGCCCCCTGCATACGGGTCGGCTTGTTCGCCCCCATCGGCAGGAACAGCCCGTCACCCTTTCCGATGAGCTTCTCGGCACCGGGCTGGTCGAGGATGACGCGGCTGTCGGCGAGCGAGGATGTCGCGAAGGCCAGCCGGGACGGCACGTTGGCCTTGATCAGACCGGTCACGACGTCGACCGAGGGACGCTGCGTGGCCAGCACCAGGTGGATGCCCGCGGCGCGCGCCAGCTGGGTGATACGGACGATGGAGTCCTCGACGTCGCGCGGCGCGACCATCATCAGGTCCGCGAGCTCGTCGACGATGACCAGCAGGTACGGATAGGGGCTGAGCTCCCGCTCGCTGCCTTCCGGGGCCTTGGCCTTGCCGCTGCGCACCGCGTGGTTGAAGTCGTCGATGTGCCGGTACCCGAACGCCGCGAGGTCGTCGTAGCGCAGGTCCATCTCGCGTACGACCCACTGGAGGGCCTCGGCGGCCTTCTTCGGGTTGGTGATGATCGGCGTGATCAGGTGCGGGATGCCCTCGTACGCGGTGAGCTCGACCCGCTTGGGGTCGACGAGCACCATCCGGACGTCCTCCGGGGTCGCCCGCACCATGACCGAGGTGATCAGGCAGTTGATACAGGAGGACTTGCCGGAGCCGGTCGCACCCGCGACCAGGACGTGCGGCATCTTCGCCAGGTTGGCCATCTCGTAGCCGCCCTCGACGTTCTTGCCGAGCGCCACCAGCATCGGGTGGTCGTCCTCTGCCGCGTCCGCGAGGCGCAGGACGTCGCCGAGGTTGACCATCTCCCGGTCCGAGTTGGGGATTTCGATGCCGACCGCTGACTTGCCCGGGATCGGGGAGATGATCCGGACGTCCGGGCTGGCCACGGCGTAGGCGATGTTCTTGGCGAGGGCGGTGATCCGCTCGACCTTGACGGCCGGGCCGAGTTCCACCTCGTACCGCGTGACCGTCGGACCGCGGGTGAAACCCGTGACGGCCGCGTCCACCTTGAACTCCGTGAACACGTTCGTCAGTGAGGCGACGACCGCGTCGTTGGCGGCGCTGCGCGTCTTGCCGGGGCCGCCGCGCTCCAGCAGGTCGAGGGACGGCAGGGCGTAGGTGATGTCGCCGGAGAGCTGGAGCTGCTCGGCACGGGCGGGCAGCGGCTGGGAGCGCGCGGGGGCGGGCTTGGTCAGGTCGGGTACGCCGCCGGACGGCGCCGACCCGGCCGTTCCGGCGTCCGGGCCGGCCGGAGAGGCCTTCTCGGCAGCCCTGGCTCCGGGCACCGGCGTGCCGCTCCGCACCCGGTCCGCGGAGACGCCCTGCGTCAGATCGGCGACGACCGGCGAGGGCGGCATGCCGTTGAGTACCGCCCCGTCGAGCGCTGCCGCGGCTGCCGCCGCTACGTCCACGGCGTCCATGGTGCGGTTCATCGCGGGCTGGGCCGAGGGCCTGCGCGGCCGGCGGCGCCTGGTCAGCGCCTCACCTTCGGCTCCGTCCGCGTCGTACGCGCCGTCGTCCTCCGACCGGCGGGCCGCGGACCGCCGCCGTGAGGCCTCGGGCAGCGCCTCGCGCCATTGCTCGTCGTAGCGCTCGTCGTCGCCGCCCTCCTCCACGGGCGGGTGCACCGGCTCGACGATGCCGAGCCTCACGCCGAGCTGCCGCAGCCGCTGGGGGATGGCGTTGACCGGGGTGGCCGTGACGACCAGGAGTCCGAAGACGGTCAGCAGCAGGAGCAGCGGGACGGCGAGCACCTCGCCCATCATGAACACGAGGGGCTGCGAGGCGGCCCATCCGATCAGTCCGCCGGCGTCCTGCATGGCGTCGGTGCCGTCCTCGCGGCCGGGCGATCCGCAGGCGATGTGGACCTGGCCCAGCACCCCGATGACGAGCGCGGAGAGGCCGATGACGATGCGGCCGTTGGCCTCGGGCTTCTCCGGATAGAGGATCAGCCGGACGGCGACGGCACCCAGCAGTATCGGCACGAGCAGGTCGAGCCGGCCGAACGCCCCGGTGACGAGCATCTCGACGAGATCGCCGACGGGCCCCCGCAGGTGGGACCAGGTGCCCGCCGCCACGATCAGCCCGAGGCCGAGAAGCAGCAGCGCGAGGCCGTCCTTGCGGTGTGCCGGGTCGAGACCCTTCGCGCCCCGCCCTATGGAACGGAACACCGCACCGACACCGTGTGCCGTCCCCAGCCAGAGGGCACGGACGAGGCGGTAGACGCCCCCGGTGGGGGACGGCGCGGGTCTGGGCACGGGCCTCTTGGCCGCCGCCTTCCTGGCGGGTGCCTTCTTCGAGGGCACGGTCTTCTTCGCCGCGGTCTTCCTGGCGGGCGCGGCTTTCTTCGCCGGTCCCGGAGTACGGCCGGCGCGCTTCGCGGTGCCCGCCGTGCCCTGGGAACCCTTGCCGGACGTACGTGAGGCCATGTGACTGAGGTTACCGGTGTCGACAGCGGTGGACACGTGTGCCTACGCCTTCACCCGTCCGTGTCGCCTTGCCCGGGCGCCGGACTGACGCGGCCTCAACCGCCGGGGATCAGTTCCGCGAGGGCAGCACGGTCGCGGAACCGCCGGTACCGGGCTCCAGCGCGTCGAGCGCGCGGCGCAGCCCGGTGAGCTTGCGTTCGAGGTGGGCGGCGGTCGCCACGGCCGCCGCGTCCGCCGATTCGTCGTCCAGCTGCTTGGAGAGTGCCTCCGCCTGCTCCTCGACCGCGGCGAGCCGCGCCGAGAGCTCCGCGAGCAGACTCGCCGGCTCCTTCTCGTCCACCCCGGGGTGCGTGCCGCCTTCGAGCTGGAGCCGTAGCAGCGCCGCCTGTTCGCGCAACTGACAGTTCTTCATGTACAGCTCGACGAAGACCGAGACCTTGGCCCGCAGCACCCAGGGGTCGAAGGGCTTCGAGATGTAGTCCACCGCACCTGCCGCATAGCCCCGGAAGGTGTGGTGCGGACCGTGGTTGATCGCGGTGAGGAAGATGATCGGGATGTCCCGGGTCCGCTCCCGCCGCTTGATGTGCGCGGCCGTCTCGAACCCGTCCATACCGGGCATCTGAACGTCCAGCAGAATGACCGCGAAGTCGTCCGTGAGCAGCGCTTTGAGCGCTTCCTCCCCTGACGATGCCCGTACCAGTGTCTGATCGAGCGCAGAGAGGATCGCCTCCAGCGCCAGCAGATTCTCCGGCCGGTCATCGACCAGGAGGATCTTGGCCTTCTGCATCATGGCCCGCCCTCCTCGCCCCGGAATCGCACCGGGTGCGCCCCAGGGGACGACTCCCTTTCGCCGTCCGTCCTTGTGCCGGTCATGGTAGCCGCCCCCCGCCTGTCACCACACCCTGTCACCGCGATGTCACTGCGCACGAAGCGGAAACGGGGCGGGAGACCAGAAGGTTCCCCGGATTCCGCGCACTCACACCCTTTCGGGCACAGACGGTCGACGATGCCTGGCGGACGCTCCCCGCCCGGTCACTCTCCGCGCATCCACTTCTCCATGACCGACAGCAGATGATCGGAATCGACCGGCTTGGTCACGTAGTCGGAGGCTCCGCAGTCGATCGCCTTCTCCCGGTCGCCCTTCATCGCCTTCGCGGTCAACGCGACGATCGGAAGTCCCGCGAACTGGGGCATCCGGCGGATCGCCGTCGTCGTGGCGTAGCCGTCCATCTCGGGCATCATGATGTCCATCAGCACGATCGTCACATCGTCGTGCTGCTCGAGGACTTCGATGCCCTCGCGCCCGTTCTCCGCGTACAGCACCGACAGGCCGTGCTGTTCCAGCACGCTCGTGAGCGCGAAGACGTTGCGGATGTCGTCGTCGACGATCAGCACCTTCTCCCCCTGGAAGCGGAACGTCCTCCGGGGCTCCTGCTCCTCCTGCGCACCCTGCACCCACTCCCTGGGCGCCGTGCTCTCCTCGCCGGCCCTGTCGTTGGCCAGGGCCGGGCGCTGTGCCGCTGCGCCCAGGGCCTTGCGGCGGCGCCGGAAGATCCCGGCGGAGTTGGCCGGATCGCCCAGGGGATGCTCGGTCCCGGTCCGCTGCGGGGCCTCCACCTGCTGAGCCCCCTCGGCGGAGCCGCCGTGGATCTCGACGGGACCGGGGCCCGTCTGCGGGTAGCCCTGCGGCGGCAGCTCGCTCGGGTGCAGCGGCAGGTACAGCGTGAACGTCGACCCGCGTCCCGGTTCGCTGGCAGCGTGGATCTCGCCGCCCAGCAGCCTGGCGATCTCCCGGCTGATGGAGAGGCCGAGGCCCGTACCCCCGTACTTGCGACTGGTCGTGCCGTCCGCCTGCTTGAACGCTTCGAAGATCACCAGCATCTTGCTGGACGCGATGCCGATCCCGGTGTCGGTGACCGAGAAGGCGATCAGGTCGCCGTCGGCCTCACGCAGCGAACCGGCCTCCAGCAGATGCTCCCTGATGGCGTTCGGCACATCGGCGCCCGCCGGCCGGATCACCAGCTCCACCGCGCCGCTGTCGGTGAACTTCACCGCGTTGGACAGCAGATTGCGCAGCACCTGGAGCAGCCGCTGTTCGTCCGTGTGCAGCGTGGCGGGCAGCTCCGGGGACACCCGTACGGAGAAGTCGAGGCCCTTCTCCGCGGTGAGCGGCCGGAAGGTCGCCTCCACGTAGTCGACCAGCTGGACCAGGGCGATCCGGGTCGGGCTGACGTCCATCTTGCCCGCTTCGACCTTGGACAGGTCGAGGATGTCGTTGATCAGCTGCAGCAGGTCGGAACCCGCCCCGTGGATCGTCTCGGCGAACTCCACCTGCTTCGGCGAGAGGTTGCTCTCGGCGTTGTCCGCGAGCAGTTTGGCCAGGATGAGCAGCGAGTTGAGCGGGGTGCGCAACTCGTGCGACATGTTCGCCAGGAACTCGGACTTGTAGCGCATCGAGACCGCGAGCTGCTCGGCGCGCTCCTCCAGGACCTGCCGGGCCTCCTCGATCTCGGTGTTCTTGACCTCGATGTCGCGGTTCTGCTGCGCCAGCAGCTCGGCCTTCTCCTCCAGTTCGGCGTTGGAGGCCTGGAGCGCCTTCTGCCGGTTCTCCAGCTCCTCGGACCGGTCGCGCAGCTGCTCGGTGAGCTCCTGGGACTGCTCCAGGAGCTTCTCGGTCTTGGTGTTGACGCTGATGGTGTTGACGCTCGTCGCGATCATCTCGGCGAGCTGGTTGAGGAAGTCCCGCTGGATGTGCGTGAACGGCTGGAACGAGGCCAGTTCGATCACACCGAGGACTTTGCCCTCGAAGAGCACCGGCAGCACGATCACATGCGCGGGCGGCGCCTCGCCGAGACCGGAGGAGATCTTCAGGTACCCCGGCGGCACGTTGTCCACCTGGATGGTCCGCTTCTCCTCGGCAGCCGTGCCGATGAGCGTCTCACCGGGCCGGAAGGAGGTCGGCATGGAGCCCGCGGAGTAGCCGTAACTGCCGCGCATGCGCAGCTCGTACGAACTGTCCTTGCCGCCGTCGGCACCCACCTCGTCGGTGTCGCCCGTGGTCATGGCCAGGAAGAACGCACCGTGCTGGGCCGAGACGACCGGGGTCAGCTCGCTCATGATCAGCGAGGCGACGTCGTCCAGGTCGCGGCGGCCCTGCATCAGGCCGGAGATCCGGGCGAGGTTGCCCTTGAGCCAGTCCTGCTCCTTGTTGGCCAGCGTGGTGTCGCGCAGGTTGGCGATCATCGTGTTGATGTTGTCCTGCAGCACCTGGATCTCGCCGGCCGCGTCGACGTCGATCTTCAGATTGAGATCGCCCCGGGTCACCGCGGTGGCGACCGCGGCGATGGCGCGCACCTGACGGGTCAGGTTCCCCGCCATCTCGTTCACCGACTCGGTGAGGTCGCGCCAGGTCCCGTCGACGTCCCGTACCCGGGCCTGGCCGCCCAGCTGCCCCTCGGTACCCACCTCGCGGGCCACCCGGGTCACCTGGTCGGCGAAGTTCGACAGCTGCGCCACCATCGTGTTGATGGTGTTCTTCAGCTCCAGGATCTCGCCGCGCGCATCGATGTCGATCTTCTTGGTGAGATCGCCCTTGGCGATGGCGGTGGTGACCGTGGCGATCTGGCGCACCTGACCGGTCAGGTTGGACGCCATCGAGTTCACCGACTCGGTGAGGTCCTTCCAGGTGCCGGAGACTCCGGGAACCCGCGCCTGGCCGCCCAGTTCTCCCTCGGTGCCCACCTCGCGCGCCACCCGGGTGACCTCGTCGGCGAACGAGGACAGGGTCGTCACCATCGTGTTGACGGTGTCGGCCAGCTCGGCCACCTCGCCGCGGGCCTCCACGGTGACCTTCTTGGTCAGATCGCCGTTGGCGACCGCGGACGAGACCCGGGAGATGTTGCGCACCTGGCTGGTCAGGTTGTTGGCCATCAGGTTGACGTTGTCGCTGAGGTCCTTCCAGATGCCCGTCGCACCGCGCACCCGGGCCTGGCCCCCGAGGATCCCCTCGGTACCCACCTCGCGCGCCACCCTCGTGACCTCGTCGGCGAAGTTGAGCAGCTGGTCGACCATCGTGTTGACCGTCGTCACCAGTTCGAGGATCTCGCCCTTGGCGTCGACGGTGATCTTCTTGGAGAGATCGCCCTTGGCGACCGCGGTGGTCACCTCGGCGATGTTGCGCACCTGGAGGGTCAGGTTGTTCGCCATGCCGTTGACGGACTGGGTCAGGTCCTTCCATGTCCCTGAGACACCCTGCACCTCCGCCTGGCCGCCCAGAATGCCTTCCGTGCCCACCTCGCGGGCGACCCTGGTCACCTGCTCCGCGAAGTTCGACAGCTGGTCGACCATCGTGTTGAGGGTGTTCTTCAGCTCCAGGATCTCGCCCCGGGCGTCCACGTCGATCTTCTGCGACAGGTCGCCCCGCGCCACCGCCGTGGCGACCTGCGCGATGTTGCGGACCTGGGCGGTGAGGTTCCCCGCCATGCCGTTCACCGAGTCGGTCAGGTCCCGCCACACACCGGCCACACCGGGGACCTGTGCCTGGCCGCCGAGCCGCCCGTCCGTCCCCACCTCGCGGGCCACCCGGGTCACCTGGTCGGCGAACGCGGAGAGCTGGTCGACCATCGTGTTGATGGTGTTCTTCAGCTCCAGGATCTCGCCCCGGGCGTCCACGTCGATCTTCTGCGACAGGTCACCCCGCGCCACCGCCGTGGTCACCTGGGCGATCTGACGCACCTGGGAGGTCAGGTTCCCCGCCATGAAGTTGACGGAGTCGGTGAGCTCCTTCCACGTACCGGAGACGCCGTCTACGCGCGCCTGCCCGCCGAGGCGGCCCTCCGTGCCCACGTCGCGCGCCATGCGCGTCACCTGGTCGGCGAAGTTCGACAGCTGGGCCACCATCGTGTTGACGGTGTTCTTCAGCTCCAGCATCTCCCCGGCCACGTCCACCGTGACCTTCTGGGACAGATCGCCGTTGGCGACCGCCGTGGTCACCTGGGCGATGTCGCGGACCTGGCCCGTCAGGTTCCGGAACGCGGTGTTCACCGAGTCGGTGAGGTCCTTCCAGGTCCCCGCCGCACCGGGCACCTCCGCCTGCCCGCCCAGCCGGCCCTCGACCCCGACCTCGCGCGCGACGCGGGTCACCTCCGAACCGAAGGCCTGGAGCTGGTCCACCATCGTGTTGACGGTGTTCTTCAGCTCCAGCATCTCCCCGGCCACGTCGACGGTGACCTTCTGCGTCATGTCACCGCTGGCCACCGCCGTGGTCACCTGGGCGATGTCCCGCACCTGCGTGGTGAGGTTCCGGAAGACCGTGTTCACCGAATCGGTGAGGTCCTTCCAGGTGCCGGCCGCGCCGGGCACCTGGGCCTGCCCGCCGAGCAGTCCCTCGCCACCGACCTCGCTGGCCACACGTGTCACTTCGTCCGCGAAGGTGCGCAGCGTCTCGGTCATCTGGTTGATCGTCTCGGCGAGTTGAGCGACCTCGCCGCGCGCGCTCACCGTGACCTTCTGGGACAGGTCGCCGTTGGCGACCGCCGTCGTCACCTCGGCGATGCCGCGCACCTGGGAGGTGAGGTTCCCGGCCATCGTGTTGACGGAGTCGGTGAGGTCCTTCCAGACCCCGGCCACTCCGGGCACCGTGGCCTGTCCGCCGAGCTCGCCCTCCGTACCCACCTCGCGGGCGACCCGGGTCACCTCGGAGGAGAACGAGGACAGCTGGTCGACCATCGTGTTGACGGTGTTCTTCAGCTGGAGCATCTCGCCGGCCACATGGACGGTGACCTTCCGCGACAGGTCCCCCTTGGCGACCGCCGTCGTCACCAGGGCGATGTCGCGGACCTGCGCCGTAAGCCGGTACGCCATGGTGTTCACGGAGTCCGTGAGGTCTTTCCACGACCCGGACATGCCACGCACCTGGGCCTGCCCGCCCAGCTTGCCCTCGGTGCCCACCTCGACCGCGACCCGGGTCACCTGCTCGGTGAACGCGGAGAGCTGGTCGACCAGGTTGTTGACCGTGCGGGCGACCCTCAGGAACTCGCCGCGCAGCGGCCGCACCGTCTCGTCCGCCGTGTGCGACCGCAGCTCCATGCGCTGCTCGAGATCACCGTCGGCGACCGCGGAGAGCACCCGGCCGACCTCGGACACGGGGCGCGCCAGATCGTCTACGAGCTCGTTGGAGGCATCGATCGCGGCTGCCCAGGATCCCTCGCAGGCGCCGGTCTCCAGGCGCTCCGTGAGCTTTCCTTCCCGCCCGACCACGCGGCGTACCCGGGCGAGCTCGCCCGTCAGATGCAGATTGCGGTCGGCCACCTCGTTGAAGACCGCGGCGATCTCCGTGAGCACGCCGTCGCCCGAGACGGTCAGCCGCCTGCGGAAATTGCCGTCACGCATCGCCACGAGAGCCGCCAGCAGCCTGTTCAGGGCTGCCGCGTCCACGTCGATGGTCCCATTGCGCTGTTTCTTCACGGGCTGTCCGCCTCTTGTGCGCGTTCCTGAACCCCGCGCCGCCACGCCAGACTCCACCGTGTCCCTCCCGCAGGGGTTGACCGTATCGCTCGGGCCGTTATAGGAAGCTTGCCCACTTCCACTTTGGCTCACCGCCACAGCACACCGTCGACGGGTGACCATGCGGACGTCAAATCGTTGAAACGTACCAGGCGGAAACCGGATGGGGCGCACGGTCCCCTGGTTGCCTCATTTCCTCCACCGCGGATCACACAGTTGTGCGCCCGCGCACCACCACCGGGTGGCCTGTGTGCACAAGTCCGCCCTCGTGTACCCGGTTCACCCGGCGAGCGTCTAGCCTGGCAGGCGAATCGAAGCGGCGAGAAACGGGCACAGGACTCGGGGAAGCGACGAGACACCAATGGGGAGTGCTGTGATCACCGCGCGCGCGGCTGCCACCTTCGATCCGGTCGGACGCTCGGTCGCGACCGCCCGCGCCTTCGTCCGCGACACCCTCCAGGGGTGGGGATACACCGATGTCGTGGACGACGCCGTCGTCCTGACCAGCGAACTCGTGACCAATGCGGTCGTGCACGCGGGCACGGCCGCCGATGTGCTGTGCCTGCGCACCGAGCACGGCGTGCGCGTCGAGGTCGCCGACCACTATCCGGAACGCGAGATCCCGCTCCAGAGCTCCGGTCTGGACTTCGGAAGCCCTGACCGGGAGGGGGGTCGCGGCCTGCTGCTCTGCGCGGCTCTCGCCGCGCGCTGGGGTGTGGAGTACTCCCCCACCCACAAGCATGTCTGGTTCCAGCTCGATCTGCCGGACCGCCCCGTGGGGATCCGTTCCGCGGGACCCGTGCTGCCCACGGCGCTTCTCCCGGTCACCGACGAGCGGGTACGGGTGGCCGTCGTCCAGATCGACCGCTCGGGCTCCATCACCGCGTGGAACGAGGACGCGGCCTTCCTGTTCGGCTACGCGGCCGAGCAGGTCACAGGCAAGCAGCTCACGGATATCGCGGCCTGGCCGCACACCCCCGGCACGAACACCGGCATCGCCGACGCCCTTCAGCTCTCCCGGTGGGAGGGGAGCTACGGCATCCGCGGCGCCGACGGCCGGGTCATCGCGGTGTACGCGTCGCACCTCAGAGTCCGCGACACCGGGGGCGAGCCGTCGACGGTCTGTCTCCTCGTACGGGATGACGAGCGCGCGGTGCTGCAGACCCCGGTACGCGCCCCCGTCTCCGACTCCTCGGCAGAGAGCCGCACCACGGATCCTTTCGAGGTGTTCATCGGCTCTCCCGCCCCGGACGACCTCGACGGGCTGTTGCAGCGCACGGTCGAACGGGCGCGCGACATGCTCGACGCCGACTCCGCTTTCCTGTTGCTCGCCACGGATGACGAGACGGAGCTGGAGGTACGGGCGACGACCGGTCTGCCCTCGGCCCGCCAGCGTTTCGCCCGGGTTCCGGTCGAGACCGGAGCGGGCCGCTACGGCTCCGCCCGCATGCCCGCGGTCCACGAGGACCTGACCGCCGACCCGGGTGCCGTGCCGCTGCTCGGCGACACGGGGATGCGCTCCGTCGTCACGGTCCCCCTCAAGGTCGAGGGCCGGCTCACCGGCTCGTTGGGGGTCGCCGCCGAGGCGGCCGGGCGGTATTCCAACGAGGAGGCACTTCGGCTCCAGTTCGCGGCCGACCGCATCGCGCTGGCCGTCGAGTCGGCCAGGCTCGGTGAGCTGGAGCGGCTGCGCCGCGGTTCGCTGTCCTTCCTGGTGGAGGCGTCGGATCTGCTGGCGGGCACCCTGGACCGGGACCAGACCCTGGCGCTGATGGCGCAGATGACCGTGCCCACGCTGGCCACCTGGTGTGCCGTGTACACGATCGCCGACCAGTCCTCGGAGCCGTACCTCTCGTACGTGCTGCACGAGGACGAGGAGCGGATCGACGGCCTCAAGGCCCTGCTGTCCTCCATCGACCCGCCGGACCCGGTCCCGACGCCGGGGGCCCGTGTCTGGCCGGCCCCTGCCGCTGCCGGCCATCAGGCCGCCCTGCGGGCGTCGACGCGCACGCTCGGCAGGGACGCGCCCCTGAGCATGGGGGCGGCGACGCGCACGACGCTGGCGACCGCTGCCGCGGTGGGAGGCGAGACGGTGGTTCTGCCGCTCGTCGCGAGGAACCGCGTGATCGGCATGCTGACGCTCGGGAAGCCGTCCGACGACCACTTCCGCCAGGAGATCCTGGAACTGGCCGAGGACCTGTCCCGAAGGGCCGCTCTGGCCCTGGACAACGCTCGCCTGTATTCGGAGCGCATGGCCATCAGCCAGTCCCTCCAGCGCAGCCTGCTCCCGCCCGGCCTGCCCGATGTGCCGAACGTCGAGATCGAGGTCATCTACCGTGCGGCGGGCGAGGGCAACGAGGTGGGCGGCGACTTCTACGACGTGTTCCCCATCCGCGACGGTGCCTACGGCTTCGCCATCGGCGACGTCTGCGGTACGGGACCGGAGGCCGCAGCGGTCACGGGCCTGGCCCGGCACGCCCTGCGTCTGCTGGCCCGGGAGGGTTTCGGCGGCCCCGCGGTGCTGGAGCGGCTGAACGCCGCCATCCTCGACGAGGGTGCCCGAAGCCGCTTCCTGACGCTGCTCTACGGGGAGTTGTGGCCCCAGGAGGACGGCAGTGCCCTCCTGAAGGTGGTCTGCGCGGGTCATCCGCTTCCGCTGCGCCTGCGCCAGGACGGGACCGTGGAGGCGGCGGCGGAGCCGCAGCCGCTGCTCGGCGTCATCGAGGACCTGGAGCTGTACGAGCAGGAGGTCACCCTCGACCCGGGTGACGTCCTCCTCTGTGTCACGGACGGAGTCACCGAACGGCGTGAGGGGGCCCGCATGCTGGGTGACGACGGCCTGGCCGACGTCCTCGCCATGTGCACGGGCCTGACGGCCGGCGCGGTGGCGGGACGTATTCTGCGGGCGGTCGAGCGCTTCGCAGCGGAGCCCGCCTCGGACGACATGGCCATCCTGGCGATGCGCGTCCCGGAGCCGCAGAACTTCTAGACACCGGCCGGGACACGAGAAAGGCCCCCGTCGACGACGGGGGCCTTTCTTCTTGCGGAGCCCCAATGCGGAATCGAACCGCAGACCTTCTCCTTACCATGGAGACGCTCTACCGACTGAGCTATTGGGGCCTGTTGCCCTGCGGCAACGAGCTAAAGCATACCCTGGATCGGGTGGTGCTCAAAACCATCCGTCCGGCGAATCTGCCGCAGTGTCGCCGGCACATCGCTCCCGCTCTGGGACGCGGGAGGTATGCCGGGGGGCGGGTCGTGAACGCAGAAAAGCCCCGTGCCACAAAGGCACGGGGCTTCCCCGGAAAAATTGTTCGGCGGCGTCCTACTCTCCCACAGGGTCCCCCCTGCA
>NZ_JBEZYP010000037.1:0-18579 GCF_040638585.1 Streptomyces sp. NPDC025273 | reverse complement strand
TCACGAACCTCCACCCACCTGATAGAGCGTCAGCAAACTAGACTCCAGAAAGGCCCTGTGACCAGGACAAATGGAGAAGCACGACTGGAGTACTAGCGCGGCGAGGGCCAGGGCGGCCAGATGGATGCCGTCCAGCCACCACGGCCGGGCCGTGTCGTCGACGACGGCACGGGCGCGGGCCTGCACCCCGGCGCGCACCAGGGCGGCAACTTCCCGCGGCGGGGGCCAGGAGCGGCCGGGGTACGCCTCGGACAGGCAGGCCAGCACCTCCTCTCCCTGCCGGGAACGGTAGGGCTCGGGATAGGCCGCAAGCAGCAGACGGTTCATGCCGGGGCCGCTCCGGCATCCCGCGAGTGTCCGATGACGACGGCCGCCGCCTGCTGCATCCGCAGCGCCTCCCGGCCGAGCGCCTCGGTGCCGTCCTCGGTGAGCCGGTAGTAGCGCCGCGCCCGCCCGTCCACGATCTCCTCATGGCCGGCGGCCACCAGCCCGGCCCGCTCCATCCGCTCCAGCGCGCCGTAGAGAGTGCCGACAGCGATCCTGAGCCGCCCGTCGGTGGCCTGCTCGGCAGCCTTGATGATGCCGTAACCGTGCAACGGACCATCCATGAGTGCAGCAAGGATGAAGTACTGCGGTTCCGTCAAGGGAGGATTCTGTCTGCGCATGCATCGAGCATATATCGAGCTACGAAATATATCTGACAGCCCTGGGTGATCAACGGCAGCACCTCCACGCCCGCGGCGAGCGTCACCCTCTCCCGGCCGGCGGGCGCGACGGCGATCTCCTCGACGCACCCGCGCGGCGTTGGCGGATGCTCACCGCGACCTGGTCCGGGCCGAGCGGAATGTGCTTCCCACCGTGTCCGCCGGACCCGTCTCGCCTCTGTTGAATCTTCCATGGACCAGACCCTGTTCGCCGGGACCGGCCGGGAGATCAAGAAGATCGCCAAGTCCAAGCCAGCCGAGCACGGCTTGCCGTTCTCGACCTGGAGTCCAGCCAAGCTGGCCGACTTCCTGGTAGCCGAGGGGGCGTTTGACGACATCAGCCACGAGGGCCTTCGGGCCCTGCTCCGCGAGGAAGGCGTCTGATTTCAATGCACAAAGACCTGGAAGACCTCACACGACTACGCGGCCAAGAAGGCCCAGGTCGAACACCTCTACGCGATCGCCGACGGTGAGGTCATACCCGAGGAAGGCGAGCCGAAGTCGTCTTCTGCATCGACGAGTTCGGGCCGCTCAACCTCCATCCCCACCCCGGGCGGCAGTGGACCGAACGCGGCGGCAGCCACAAGGACCCCGCCCGGGAACCGAGGCCCCGCCGGCGGGCGCCCTACACCCGCCCGCACGGGGTCCGGCACCTGTTCGCTGCCTACGACCTACGGTCCGGAAGCACCTATGCCCGTGTTCCCTTCCGACCTTCGGGCACTCGCTGACGAAGCCCTCGCCCGCATCGCCAGCGACGAGGACGGGCCAGCTTCAAACTGGGTGGACCCGGAGGACGCGCCATCCTCCGCAAAGCCCTCACCGGCCCATACGCTCGGCAACGACTCGCGCGATTCCTGGCAGCCCAGCCCTATCCGACCCTCACCGAAGCAGCCCAAGATCTCGGCATCCACCAGTCGGCCCTGGTGATCCAGGTCAACCGCCTCGAACGGGACCTCGGAAAGGCGGGCGATCTCCGTGGCAGAAGGGACTCCAAGGCATGGAGCAGTGGCAGATGGCCGATCCGAACGTTCCTTACTGGACCATCCGGTACTTGGAGTCCGGGGAGGCGGTCCCCGGGCACACATTCACCGTGTTCATCGCCGAGGACGACACCGAGGACGCCCGATACTTCGATCTGCAGCGCATGATCGAGGAACCGGGTCAGCAGGAGATCGATCTCGAGCTGGACAGCTACTGCATCGTGTCGGAGAGCGACGGCGTCGACTACGGCGGTCTCGAAGAGACAACCCTGCTGCCAGGTCAGCTCACCCTCCACTTCCGGGCCGATTCCGTGGATGAGTTGGAACTGCCGTCCAGAATAATCACCTTGGGGATCGACCCAGACATCGACATCGATGAGCTTCGGAAGGGCTTGAAGAAGGTACTCACATACGGGAACTCACTGAAGGTCCCCGTCATGAACCTCACGTGACCCGAGCGCGCGCCGGATGGCCATCGCTGAGACAGAGGGTTATCGCCTGGCCCAAATGAGAATGGCAGCAAGGTGGAGTGCAGCCATGAAGTTGGAGTCGTACCCCTTGTCGCCGAGCAGGGCGTCGGGTCGGCGGCGGGGTCGGCCGGGGCGGCCCGTGACCGGCGGGATGCCGTCGACCGGGGCGAGGGTCTGGGTGACGTCGTTGACGTTGGCCGCGGTCGTGATCACCTTGAGTAGGGTGCCACGTCCGTCGCAGATCAGGTGGTGTTTGCTGCCCGTCTTCCGCCGGCCGACCGGCGACGGGCCGGTGTCCCCGTTACCCGCGTGAGCGTTTCCGGCCCGCCATACGTACGACGCGCACGAGCCTGGTCACCGTCTCCCACCTGCGCCTTGCCCTTGCCTGTTTCGCCCACTGTTCCCGCCTGCCACACCGGAACCCGCACCCGGCACCCATGCCAGGCAAGGGTGACGTCGTAGCGGTCGGGTCGGCAGCCGTCGGCGATCATGCCCCGGGCGATCGATCCCGCGACGGAGAACCCGCCGTACGCGGCGAGGATGCGGCCAAAGTTGTCGTCGGACCGGAATGTCGCCACCGCCCCGTGCAGGCCCAGCGCGATGACGCCGGCGCCGATCCCGATCCATCCCTTGCGCTCGCGGTGGTGTGGACCTGGCGGATCAGTTCCTTGAGTTCCGCGTCCCGCACGGCACGGGCGGACGGGACAGCCAGACGTCTGTTGTGGGCGTAGTAGGTGGAAGGGGCGATCTTGCGGTCGTGCCTGGTGAGGGTTCTGCAGATCGGCTCGACGCCGCCGAAGCGGTCCCGGTGCTCGTCGATGAACGCTACGAGCGTGTGTGTGGCCGGTCGAGCTCGGCCGCGAAGGAACTCGCCGCCGCCTTCACCATCTCGTTCGCCCGCTTCAACGCTTTGAGCTGGGCAGACTCTTCCGTCGTCGCCCCCGGACGCTGCCCCGCATCGATCTCGTGCTGCTTCAGCCAGTTCCGCAGCGTCTCGCGCCAGCCGATGCCGAGCTCCTCCGTGACCGCCTGCAGAGCGGCCGTCTCATTCGGGTAACGGGAAGGTCGTGTCTCCAGTCGAAACGGGGTGGTTCAGTCCAGGTTCTGCGCCAGTGCACGCAGGCGTGGTCCGTATTCGGAGTGTTGCAGGGCAGGTCGTGGCCGCGCGCTTCACCCGGGGTGAGCGACCCGGCCAGGCGCAGCATGTCGCCTCAGTGGGCGCGTATCCGGTCCGGACGGATGGTGTGGTTCGAGACTCCGAGAGTGCGCTCTGGACGGTTTGTCCAGACTGGACGTATAGTCCACCAAATGGAGACCGTTGAAGAGAGCATGCATCCGCGGGCGCGGATGTGGGCGCCCGTGGGTCAGGCCGTCGCGCTGCTGCTCGGCCCGTACGCCGAGGTGGTGCTGCACGACCCGGACACCGACCGGATTCTGGCGATCTGGAATCCGATGACCTCTCGTGGCCCGGGGGACCCGTCACTACTGGGCGAGCTGGACGAGCTCGATCCGTCGGCCCGGGACGTATTCGGTCCGTACGAGAAGCTGCTCGCAGACGGCCGGCGCCTGTCGTCGGTCAGCGCGGTCCTGCGCGAGCCGGACGGGAAGGCCGCCGCGGTGTTGTGCGTCAACCTCGACCGCACGCCGCTGGAGCAGGCCGCGGCCGTGCTGTCCGCGTTCGGCGCCCCGACCGTGCGCCGGCCGGAGCCGCTGTTCGAGCAGGACTGGAACGAGGGCGTCCAGCACATCGTGGGCGCGTACGTGCGAGAGTGCGGCCGCCCGGTGGAGCGGCTGACCCGCGCCGACCGCCTGGCCGTCCTCGCCCGGCTGGACGAGGCCAAGATCTTCGCCGTACGCCGCGCCACCCCCGTCGTCGCCGGCGCCCTTCGGGTCTCCCGATCCACCCTCTACAGCCTGCTGGCCGAACTGAGAGCACCCAGCGCAAGGGACCACACAGCATGACCCGACTGCCCGACTTCCGCCTGGAAAGCTACCTCTCCCGGTGGGAGTTCACAGCGCGCCACCACCTGACCGCCTCCGATGTCCAGACCATGACGCTCTCCGAACTGCTCGCTTTTGCCGACGACCGGGACCGGGCCGCGTTCGAGAACCTGTCTCTGGGCTACACCGAGACCTTCGGCGATCCGACGCTGCGCGAGGTGATCGCCCAGACGTATGAGCGGGCGGACGCCGCCGACGTCATCTGCTTCGCGGGTGCCGAGGAGGCCCTCTACCTGGCGATGAACGTCCTGCTGGGCGCGGGCGACCACGCGGTCGTGGTGACTCCGAACTACCAAGCGGCCGAGACCGTGCCGCTGGCGCTGTGCGAGGTCACCGGCGTCGCCCTCGACCCCGGCCGTGACTGGTCCCTGGACCTCGACCAGGTGAAGGCGGCGCTCCGCCCCAACACCCGAGTCGTCTCGGTGAACTTCCCCAACAACCCTACCGGCAAGGTCATCAGCGCCGCCGACCTCACCGACCTGGCGCGGCTGTGCGACGAACGCGGCATTCACCTGTTCAGCGACGAGGTCTACCGCGGCCTGGAGCGCGACCCGGCCCACACCCTGCCGCAGGCCGCCGACCTGTCCGAGCGCGCCCTGTCGCTGAACGTGACTTCCAAGTCGCTCGGCCTGCCGGGCCTGCGGATCGGCTGGATCACCTGCCGCGACCGAAAGCTGCTGTCCCGGCTGGAGCGGGCCAAGCACTACACCACCATCTGCAACTCCGCCCCCAGCGAGGTCCTGGCCCGCATCGCACTCAAGGCCCGCACCACAATCCTGGACCGCAACCGGGCGCTCATCGCGTCCAACCTGCCGCTCTTCGACGCGTTCTTCGCCGAGTTCGCCGGCCTCTTCGAGTGGCAGGCCCCGGACGGCGGCTGCGTCGCCTACCCCCGCTACTGCGGCCCCGAAGGCGTGGAGGAGTTCTGCCCCCGCCTGGTCGAGGAGGCCGGCGTCCTGCTGCTGCCCGCCAGCATCTACCGCTCCGAACTCACCCCTACCCCCACCGACCGGTTCCGTATCGGGGTTGGCCGCGCCCACCCCGAAGCGGGCCTGGCCGCCTTCGCCCAGTGGCTGCGAGAGAGCCGATGACCCCACCCGTCCTCGGCACCGCCGAGACCAAGCGCGCCACCACCCCGGAACTGGTCTTCACCGCCGTCCGTGACACGCTGATCGCCCATGTCCACGGCCGCACCACCGTGCCGCCACCGCTGCACCTGTAGTTCCCCGACGACGGCGGCGACTGCCATGTCAAGGCCGGCCGGGTCACCGGCACGCCAGATTCACCGTCAGATCGCCACCGGCTTCTACGGCGACACCGCCCGCCCCCAGCGCCGCTCGGGACGACGAGCAGCGCAGGAATCGGGCAGGGCGTGGTGGTCCTGGTTCCTGTCCTGGGCCGAGGCGGGGGTCTCAGGCCACCAGCCACTGGCCTGTCAGAGCCCGCGCCTAGGTCCCCGTGACGGGAAGCAGTACGGCCGGGGCCGCCCTGCCTCCTGGTTCGGCCAGGACACGCACTGTCGCGCGAGCGGAGGACGCACCGATGACCGCACCCGCACCCACTGGCACCGGCTCGGACCTTTCTGGACGGCGCCCCGCGTTCGGGGCGCTCTCTCCCGCCCTGTCGGCTCGCGCGGAGCGGGGTTACGCCCGCTTCCTCGCCACCACCCTGGCCGCCTCACCTGGCACGGAAACGGCGCCCGCTCCGGAGTCGTCTCTGGGGCGGGCGCCGTGTGACTGATCAGGCCACCCAGTCCAGCCCGAGCGCGGCGAGCTGGGCGAGTTTGTCAGCGGCCAGCTTGGCCCGCCGGGTCTTGCTGTTCGTCAGAAACACACCCAGTTTGACCCCGTGCTCCTCGCCGCCGATCACCACGGTCTCGACGTGGCCCCGGGGCACGGTCACGCTCCCGGTACGCGCCCTGTACTGCTCCAGGGCGAGCACGCCTCGCTCGAACGCCCCAGCCGCCGATGCCGTCTTCCTGGTCGGTGCTGCGGGCAGGGGTGTCAGCCCGAGAGCCTCCAGCCGCGCGCGCTGCTCGGGCAGCAGTCCCTGCCACACGGTGTGTTCGCGTTGCCGGTTGATCCATGCGCCGACGTCGCAGCCGTGGACGACGACACCCGGCAGTACCTCGGTGAGCCCCTGCTCCTCGGAGAGCAGGGCGCGCGTGGTGGCGTAGTGGCGCTGCCACTCGACGGACCACTCGGGGCGCCACTCCGGGTCGATGCTCTCCAGCGCCGCCCGCCGCTCCGCAGCCCGCTCCTCGTCCTTGCCGAGCCCGCCGGCCTTGCGGAGGTTGGCGAGCCACTGACCGACCGCCACCCCGTCGACCAAGGCGTCTTTCGGGGCGGCGAGGGTGCCGTGCACCGCGTGATAGGTCCGAGCCGCGGTGAGGTTGCGCCAGAATCCGGCGTCCGCGACCGACCACACCATGCCCGCCTCGTTCAGGAGATCGGCCCTCCACGCCTTGAGCGTCCCGAGCCGGAACGCGCGGCGCTGCTCGCTGACCCATGCGCCCAGCGCATACGGGATGCGGTCCTCGCCGAGTTCCACCGACGCGTCCAGCGGCACCTGGGCGTCGCCGTGCTCGCGCACCCAGTGGCGCAGGGCGTGGTAGCCGGTGAGCCAGATCTCGGAGTCGGGGTGCAGGACCCGGGTGCGCAGGAACAGCGCGATGGTCCCCGGATCGCGGGGGAGGGAGAACCGCAGCAACGGCACGCTGTTACCGGGGTGTTCCTCCTCGGCCGCGTCGTCTCCGGTCTCGTCCTCGGCGGCGGCCCCGGCCGCGCCGTCCTCAGCGCCCTGCGCGGTGCCGGCGCTGTCCGCGACGGCCGCCTCCCGCTCCTCCTGGTCGTCGTCGCCGTCGTCGCCTTCCTCGCGGACAGGGTCGAGGGTGACCACGGATGTGGCCTGCCCACGGGCGGTTGTGGTGCTCAGCGCCATGCGCTCGATGGCCCGGGCGTCATGTGCGCGGAGCCCCTGGAGGACCGAGACGAGGGGGCGGTAGCTGGAGGACGCCATCATGTCGGACGGGTCCTCTTCCGGCTCCAGGAAGACCGGCACGATCAGCCGCGCGACCTTGCCCTCTCCGGGGTCCTGGCGCAGGCCGCGCCCGGTGATCTGGACGATCTCGACGGGGGAGCTGCGGGTGTCGGCGAACACCACGGCGCCGACGCCGCGCTTGCCCCGGATGTCGATGCCTTCACCGAGGACCCGGCAGCTGGAGAGGACTCCGAGGTCGGTGACCCAGCCTTCAGCGTCGATGCCGTCCGCGAACCGGTCGAGCACGACCCTGCGGTGCGCGGCGGGGTGTTCGCCGCAGAGCCATTCCGCGCCGACCCGGCCCGGGTAGGCGACGGGGTCGGTCGCGTGGAGCTCCGCCGCCGTCTCCGGCAGCGCGCGGGCAAAGGACATCGCGTCCAGGGTCCGGGCGTGGAAGGTCATGAAGGAGCGCACCCCGGTGGTGTCGGCGTGCTTGAGCAGTGCTTCCTGGAGCGCGGCGAGGCGCCGGCCCCGCCGCTCCTCCAGTGACGCGTCCGGCCCCGGCGCCTGCGGGTCGCGGATCTCCAGGACGTCGATCTCGAACCGTGCGAGCACCCCGCGCTCGATGCTCTCCATCAGCCCGAACTCGAACAGAACCGGCCCGTACAGGCCGACGTCGTCCATCGACGCGACCAGCCGTCCGCCCAGTTCGTCCGACCCGGCGCTGCCGGGCATCGCTTCCCACAGGCGTGGGGTGGCCGTCATGTACAGCCGCCGCTCCGCCGGGATCCGGTGCTGGTCATGCACGGCCGCCCACGCCTTCCCGAGGTCCCCGGACGTGCGGTGTGCCTCGTCGACGACCAGGAGGTCGAAGGGGCGCATCTGCTGGCCGTACGAGCCGCGCATCGCCTGCTCCAGCGCCCCCGGCGCCGCGCCGTCTTCCGCGCTGTCCCGGTCGCTCTGGTCGTCGATGAGGCCTTGCGGGGACAGGCTCGCGTACGTCGCGAACACGAGCATCGGCCCGGTTTGCGCTCCGGTCCACAGGGCGAGTTGGGTGGGGTTGGTCGTGCATCGCACGTCGAGTGCGTCCAGCAGCGGATCGGCGACGAGGCTGCATACCGCGACGGCCGGGGCCGTGTGCCCGACAGCCCGCCAGGCTTCCACGGTCTGTGTCAGGAGATCGAGGGTGGGGACCATGACGCCGACCATGCCCCGGGGGACCATGCGCAGCGCGGCCACGGCCGCTGTGATCGTCTTGCCCGAGCCGGTGGACATGTGGACCTGCCCGCGCTGACCCGATGCGGGCACGGAGCCGTCCGACGGGAGGGACAGACCCTCGACGATCGAGTCCACGGCCTCGACCTGATGCGGCCGAAGTGCGATAACACCCTGCATGTCCACCACTCCCGGGATCAACGGCGTCCGAAGCACCGGACGCCGTTGCTTCCCGCTTCGCCGTTCCGTTGTGCTGACGACGACCGTAGCGCATTTGCCCAACATGTGTTCACTGAACGTCCAATCTGGCGCCGGAAGTCGTCCAAATACGTTAGGGTCGCGGTATGAGTCAAGAGACCGGCGTGGAAGCGCTGCTTGAGGAAGCCCGGCTGAACGCGTCGATCCCGCCTCCGGCTGAGCGTCAGCGGCTGCGGGAGGCCGCGAGTCTGTCCCGGGCCCAGGTCGCCGCGGCGGTCGGTGTCGGGCGCACCACGGTGGCCAACTGGGAGACCGGCCACTCCGATCCGACCCCGCCCGGACGCCTGCCGTACCTGAAGCTGCTCAAGGGCCTCGCCGAGATCTACCCGGCCACCCCCGCAACAGCTTCCGGGCCCACCGCGGATCCGACCCCGGAAGCTGTCCCGGTGCCGCCCGCGTTCGCTGCCGCAGCGGAGACGCTGCGCGGCCCGGACGGGCGCGCCATCGAGGGCGACCCCGGCCCCTGTATCCGGTGCGGTGTCGAGACGACCTACCAGTCCACTGACGGCCGCCCCCTGCACTCCGGGGCGCTCTGTCAGCCCGCCGGCCCTGCCTCGCCCCCGGCCGCGCCCGCCACCGAGGCCGCGTCCACCAGCCCCCAGGCCGTCCCTGCTCCGGCCGCCGTCACACCCGTGCCCGTCTCACCGGCTCCGGTGCCCTTGCCCAGCCGACCGGAGCGCCGTGCCCGCAGCGCTGCCCGCGCCCAGGCCGACACCACCCTCCTCATCAGCCGCGCCGTCCAGGAGGAAGCCGAGCGTGCGGGCGGGGATGAGGAAGCAGCGTTGAAGGCGCTGATCAAGCGGGCGATCCCCGACGTCATGCACCTGTTCAACGAAACCCGGGCCACCGGCCGCTACGACTACACCGCCTACCCCGCCCTGCCCGACATCCTGAAGAAGCCGTCCAAGAAGGACCCGGACCAGATCTGGGAAGCGAGGCCGCGCTTCCACCACCCCGACTACTCCCTGCGGGCCCCCGGCGACATCAAGGTCACCGCCCTGGACGTCAACGCTGCCTACCTGTCGGCCCTCAAGTGCTGGCTGCCGATCGGGAAGCTGGAGCACAGCACTGGCACCGATGGTGTCGACCCGAAGCGCTCCGGGGTCCACCTGATCACCCCCGCACCGTGGGCTCACCCGCACCTGCCCGACCCGATCGGCGACCGCGACGAGCCCGGCGCCCTCTGGGTCACCAACGCCACCCTGCGCCTCCTGCAGCGTCTTTCGGGGCCGAAGTACGCCCTGGTCGACGCCCCGGTCATCCACGAGTCGTGGACGTCCGGCGCGACGGAGAACTTCCTGGACGCCCTGCGCAAGCTGCTGTCCGCCGCCCGTGACGAGGCGATCGAGAACCGGGACACGCTGACCCTGGAGTACGTCAAGGCGATGTACAGCAAGTTCATCTCGACGATGGGGGAGTCGATCCACAACCGCGAGATGGTCCGCCCGGACTGGATGCACATCATCCACTCCCAGGCATACGCGAACCTGTGGGGCAAGGCATACAAGGCCAGCCAGGCCGGGCTCGAGGTCGTCGCGATGATGGGCACCGACGAACTCCACGTCACCGGTGACTGGCGGAAGGTGTTCCCAGAGGGCCGGGGCGTCTCCCAGATGAAGGTCAAGCACAGTGACGCCAAGGCGTCCGGTGAGTACATCGTCGGCACGGTGAGCAGCTGATGGCCGGCCGCTGGATGGACCTGGGTATGTACAACGCCCGGGGCGTGCGGGGCGCGGACGCGCTCGGCATCGCGATCGAGCAGATGGTCACCGGCATCGCCTCGCCCGTCGACAGCGACCGCGGCCTTGCAGCCCGGCTGAACTACCTCACCAAGACCGATGCCGGATACGAGGCGATGGACCGCGCCGGCATCCACGTCTCCCCCCGCACCCTGATGGCCTGGCTCGCCGAGGAACGCACCCCGAACAAGGCCAACCGGTCCCGCCTGGATGCCGCGTACTGGGACCTGCGCCGCCGCAACGTCGCAGCCGATCTCAAGAAGCGCCTCAACAACCACGGTCGCGGAACCCGTGTCGAGATCAACCCCGTGGACCAGTCCCGCGTGGAGGGCAAACACCAGCGGGACCTGTCCAGCCGCAGCATCAGCGTCCGGGGGGTCTGGGACCGCGCCGTCGACGCCTGGATCGACGACGACGTGGCTGAGCTCGATGCCATCTGGGACGACATCATTCAAGACCTCGGATCCGAGTACGACGCCTACAGCAACGTCTCCTCCATCGGCTGGGCCGCCTGAGCCCAGCACAACGCCCCGCCTCCGGCATCGGAGCTGCCGGAGGCGGGGCGTTTCGCATCGTGGCCACTGTCACTCGCGTCGCTGTGTTCAGCCGGTGTTCGGGCCCCACGGTGGTGTGCCGGCCGCAGGGAGGGGGTGGTGTCCCTCGTCCCAGTGGTTCGACCAGCCGCACAGCCCGCACGCGTACCGGCCGTCGAGTCCGTGGACTTCGGCCTCGCAGCCGCGGCACCTGGTGGCGGTGATCTCCGGGGTGATGGCGGGCGGGGGCGCGGTGGAGGACCAGCCGCACTGGTTGGAGCAGGTCCAGGATCCATCGGATCCCTGGGTGGCTGAAGCGCCGCAGCGTCCGCACGTCATTGGTTGCCTCCCCGTGGCGGCCCCGCCGTCGGGGGTGCGGCGGGGCCGGTTTCAGGATGGCAGGGGCGGCCCGGGCGGGGAAGGCTTCGGCACATGGGTGACTCGTGCGGGGGTACGGGTGCGCCGCTCGCATCCTGAATTCGAACAGACATGCCATTGGATGGTATCCAAGACTCTCCCGCTTTCAACTTCCCGCAGGACCTGCGCGACGCCCAAAGTCGCCCTTGAGCTGCCCCGAGTTTCGTGGCGGCCGGTTTCTCGGGTTTCGGGCGGCGCTTTGGGCTGCCTGTGATCGGTTGTGCTGGGCCTCGAATTCCTCGGGTGGGAGGTAGCCGAGGGCGGAGTGCAGGCGCTCGGTGTTGTACCAGCCGACCCATTGGACGACGGCACGTTCGACCTGGTCAGCGTCCCGCCAAGGGCCTTGATGCACGATCAGCTCGGCCTTGAAGGAACCGTTGAGGGCTTCGGCCATCGCGTTGTCATAGCTGTCCGCGACGGAGCCGACAGATGCCGTCGCGCCAGCCTCAATCAACCGCTCGCCATACCGAATTGACACGTATTGCGACCCGCGATCGCTGTGATGAATCGGACCCGAGCCCTTCTTGATTCCCCGCCGCCACAAGGCCATCTCCAGCGTGTCCAGCGGGAGATCGGTCCGCATGTGAGTGGCGAGCTGCCAGCCGACGATCATCCGCGAGTACACGTCCAGGACGAAGGCGACGTAGACCCAGCCCGACCAGGTGCGGATATAGGTGAGGTCGGCGACCCACAGCTGATTCGGCCGGCTAACGGTGAAGCGACGGTTGACCAGATCGGGCGGCCTGGGCGCGGTCGGCTCGGGGATCGTGGTGCGGCGCCGCTGCCCGCGGATCACGCCTTCCAGGCCGTCTTCGCGCATGAGACGCTCGATGGTGCAACGTGCTGTGGTGAGGCCCTCGCGCTGCAACTGGCGGTGGATGCGCCGGGCTCCATAGGTCTCGCCGGAGGTGTCATGGATGCGGCGGATGTGCTCGATGAGCTGTTCGTCGCGCAGGCGCCGGGCGGACTTCGGGCGCCGACGGCGGGCGTTGAATGCCGAAACCGAGAGGTCCAGTTCCCGGCATACGGGCTCGACCCCGAAGTCGTCGCGGAGGTGGTTGATCACCGCGTCAGCCTCGTGCGGGGCTGGTCGAGCTCCTTCGCGAAAAACACCGAGGCGGCCTTGAGGATCTCGTTGGCCCGACGCAACTCGGCTATTTCTTTGCGGAGCTGGGTCAGTTCGGTCCGTTCGGCGGTGGTCAGCAGATCAGGCCGGTCGCCCTTGTCCGCCTCGGCCTGGCGGACCCAGCCGCGCAGGGCCTCCTTGTGGATGCCCAGGTCCTTCGCGACATGAGCGACCGGACGGCCGGAGGTCTGGACTTCGCGGACGGCACGCTCACGCAGCTCGTCGGGGTACTTCCGTGGTGCAGGCATCGGACCTGTGTTCTCCCATCTGCCGAGGCGATCATGCCTGGCTTCAGGGCCGCTACAAAATCCGGTTCAGCTCACAATCCGCCGTGACTCCCTGGAGAGCGGTGCGAGCGCCAACCAATGGCAGTGCAACGGCTCCGCCACCCAGCACTGGCGCTGGCAACCGGTCCCCACCGGCACACACTGGAACCTCGTCAACCAGAACTCCGGCCAATGCCTGCAAATCAGCGAGAGCTCCCAGGCCAACGGCGCAATCGCTGTCCAGGCAGGCTGCGACAGCTCACCAGCCCAGAACTGGTCATGACCGCCCAGCATGAGGACGGCTACCGACTGCGCCCTTCGGCCGGCAGTACCGCGGCTTTGCCGGTCCGAGAATCCCGCGCGAAGTGGCTACTGCTCGCCCCGCCGCTTGGGCCTCGTGGCTTGGCCAGTTAGCCCGACGGCACGCACCACACGAACGGCCAGGTGGGCGTGGTGCAGTAGTGACCCGTGGCCTACGGTGGAGACGGCTGCCGCTAGGGCCGCTGTTGCCCGTGCCGAGGCCGTTGGGACTGCGGATCAACGAGGCACGGACGCTCGACCTGGACGACGTCCGGTGGGAGCTTGGCCGGTTCGGCAAGCTCAACGGACGAAATCACAGACCTTGCCGGTCGGGCACGGCTCGCCGGCGCTGGTGTCGTTGGTGAGCGCAATCAGGTAGAACATCGCCACCAGCAGCAAAAAGCCGCCTATGACTGCCCAAAACGCATTGCGGCCGTACCAAGCCGTTATCTTCTGGCGCCGGGTGTGGCGAGCCGGGCCGGCCGCATCGTGACGGTCACTCGTCATGATTTCCCCCGTGATTGCTCACTCTGCGGACATGAGTACCTGGGCTATTCCCACCTCTGCCCGACCCATGCGGATCGCCCGGGGGCTCCTTCGGCACCTTCGCCGAGGACGACGACCAGGACGAGCCCGGCGACCTTGAGGACGAGGACGGCGCCCCGTACTGCTGACCGGTCCGGCCGGACCGCGCGCAGAAGGTTCTGCATCGTCGCCATCTGCCGTGCCCACCGGGGCGATGTCGTCGCGGTCCTGCGGGCGCTGCCCGGTCTCGTTGCCGCTCTGCTGAGGCGGAAGCCGTGACTGCCCCCGGGCAGGGTCTCCCTCGGCCTCTCTGTTCACGGCGTTGGGTTCGCATGGCGAGCGACTCCGTGTTCGGGTTCAGGGGGCCTGTGGAGACCCGGGGGCAGGGTCGGCTGCCTGATTTCCCGGTGGCACGGCGGACGGCCCCCGCGGGTGCCCGTGATCGACCGCGGGCAGGCCGGGTGTCGTACCTGTCCGGCCTGCGCTGGGAGTCCCTATTTGGTGATGACGGGGTCGAGCCATGCGGTGAGGGTGTCGCCCGCAGTTGTGGTTGATGGTCAGGGTGACGCGGAACGCTCCGGTGAGGTCGGCGGTTGCTGTCTGGGCGCTTTCTCCTACGGCGATGGTTCGTTGGAAGCGTGTGAGGTCGTCGACGGAGATGGTGAATTCCGCGCTGGTGTTGGTGCCGCTGTCGTCGGAGATGCCGATGCCCGCGACCAGTTTTTTTGTAGGTGCGGTCCAGCTGCCAGGTCGCCACTGTTCCGCAGGTGCTGGTGAGGTTGTCCAGGGCGACGGGGTAGTCGTGCAGGTTCACCGTCCGGGCCCCTGCCTGGTAGCCCTCGTCCTCGAATGCTGGCAGGTCGTTGCCGAGGGACGTGCCGGAGGGCGGGGAGGTCTTGTACTCCGAGGGTATCGAGGCCTCCGTACCCGGTTCCCTCTCCGTACCCGGTTCCCTCTCCGTACCCGGTTCCCTCTCCGTGCTGGGTGCCGGGCTGGAAGGTGTCGGGGTGGTGGGGCTGGGTGTGGCCGGCGTCGGGGTGAGGGGTGCCGGGGACGGGGACGCGGCTTGGATGGTCGTGTTGGCTGTGCCGGCTGCCCAGATGCCGACGGCGGCGCCGCCGGCCAGCAGCATGACGGCCAGCGCACCGCCGATGAGGAGAACAGCGGGCCGGACGCGGGGCTTTTCCTGCTGCTTCGCCGGGGAGAGCTCCGGCGGCTCGGCCGGTTTGGGGGGTGTCCAGGGCTGCTGGTGCGCACCGGCACCGCCCCCGGACGACACCGGGACCAGGTCGCCCGGCCTGTCGGCTTCCTCGAGGACGGCCAGGCGGGAGCGGCAGCTGTCGAGTTCGGTGATCAGGTTCCCGCGGCGGTGGACGAGCGTGTCGCGGCGTTCGGCCCTGGCCCCGGCCGCGCACGCCGACGGACCCGGCGGCGGCTCCTCCGGCTCGTCGGGCTCCTCGGGGTCCGGGCCGGCCGGGGCGGCCGGGGCGGCCCCGGCCTCGACCGGCAGCAGCAAGCCGACGGACAAGTGCTCGTACGCCCTGGTCGACCCGCAGCCGCCCCCGGGCCACCTGGCGTGGAAGGGCAATGAGCCGGCCGACGGGGCGGTCTACAAAGTCCAGTGCGTGATGGTCTGCAGGGGAGTGGCAGTAGAGAGTCGTCATTTCGATGTCAGTGGCGTAGCCGTAGTGACCTGCTAGATGCCACTGACGGGCCGTGACGGACTAGTGCTGACACTCGTGACGAATGGCCGTGTCATTTTCATGCTGCTCCAACGGCATCGGTGGAGTTTGCGCAGGTCAGAGGTTGTCCACCTTTTAGTCTCGTGTTCGGCGGACCGAGGAACGCTGGACTGCCCGGATCGATGCCGCGAGAGTGGATCCGTGCAATCTACTCACTAAGGGCTGTCCCGCAATTCCTGGTGGATCAGCGCGCGGCGTCAGATGCGGTGCATCGCAAGGCGGAGGGACGCCCGAATACTGGACGTATTCGGGCGTTCCGACAACGCGGCGAGGTGCCGTAGCTGTCGTCGCGCGCCCGCCAGGAGTTGCGGGACAGCCCTTACCGCGTACTGGTCGCTGTCTTGGTCGGGCTGCTCGCGGCCGCCACAGCCGTGATCCTCGCCCAGGTCGACTCCGAGCCGCTCACGAAGGTCGTACGGGATGCCGCCGTGGCGTTCGGCGGGACAACAGCCCTCGGTCTGCTGCTGATTGGTGAGCTCCGCAGGACTCGTGGTGGAGGAGCCGAGTGAACCGCTATTGGGCGGAAGATCTGATCGTTGAGCCTTCCAGTCTTCATGACGGAGACCAGGATTGGTTCGAGTGCCGTCCGGTACAGGTGGCCGGCCATCTCTTCCCGCCCCGCTTCCGTATCCGGTTGAGTTGCACCGCCACCGGCGTGGACATGTGCGTTGCTCTTGAGGTCGACCGCGGCGGGTTCGTCGAGCAAGAGAACGCCACCACGGTCGGCGGCGTGTCTTCGGACCAGGAGAAGGACCGGATTCGTGCTTCTGCTCGCAAGCTTGCCCTGCCGCTCGCTCTGTCCATGATTCCCTACGGCCTCTTCAGGAGCACCAAAGAGGGCTGGGAGTGGAGAGACGACGAATGGGGGCCACCCCTTGTGAGAAAGCTCCAGCGCGAGGACGAACATGGGCAGCGCCATGCCCAGGGCGTAGCAGGCCAGGAGCAGGCCGCCGCGTGCCGGGCTCCCGCCGACGGCGGCGACGGTGAGGATGCCACCGAGGATGGGGCCCGCGCAGAATCCGGCGAGCCCGTACACCGCGCCCAGGACGAACACCGACCGTGCCGAGCCCGAGCGGCGTGCCCCGGCGGCCTCGCTCAGACGCCGCACGCCGAAGCCCAGGCCGAGGACCTGGGCCACGCCCAGCAGGATCACCGTCCAGCCGCCCACGGTGACCAGGGTGTCGCGGTGGCCGTAGAAGAGGCGGCCGGCGAGTGATCCCGCCACGCCCAGGGGGACGAGTGTGGCGCGCAGGCCGGCGTAGAACAGGAGCGTGCGGGCCAGCAGGGTGGTTCTGCTGGTGAACGAGTAGGCGAAGAAGGCCGGGAGCAGCAGGGCGCTGCACGGGCTGAGCAGAGCGAGGAGGCCGCCGAGGAAGGCGGCGATGATCCCGATGTCGCTCATCGTCGGGCGTCCTTTGCCGCGTCCTCGACGGCCTTCTCGAAGACGGCGAGGGGCTGGGCGCCGAGGATGGGCTTGTCATTGATCAGGAAGGCCGGGGTGCTGGTCACCCCGAGCTGGTAGCCCTCGGCCTGGTCCCGCTGGACCGCGGTCTTCGCGCGGTCGGAGCGCATGTCGTCGAGGAACCTGTCGATGTCGGCGATGCCCGCTGCGCGGGCCATGGCGACGAGTTCGTCCTCGGCGAAGGCTCCCTGGTTGCGTTCGCGGGTCTTGCTGTACGCCTCCTCGTGGAACTGCCAGAACTTCTGCTGTTGTCCGGCGGCCCAGGCGGCGCGGGCGGCCTGCTCCGACTCCTGTCCGAAGACCGGGAAGTTGCGCCATTCAATGCGCAGGATCCCCTTGTCGACGTAGGAACGGATCAGCTCCGGCTCGGTGTCGCGGGCGAACTTGCCACAGAAGGGGCACTGGAAGTCCGCGTACTCGATCAACACGACGGGCGCGTCCGCACGGCCCACCGCCAACGGATCCTCGGCGTCCCGGCGGGCGAGCGCGAGAAGACCGCTGTCCCGGGGCGCCGGCTCTTGGCCCGTGGTGCCACCTGCCTGGGCCGGAATGTCCCCTCCAGATGCGCGGGGGGAGGAACCACCGTCGGCGGTGATGGCCAGGCGAGCGGCGAGAGCGGCGACCAGAAGGGCCAAGACCGCTGCGACCATGCGGCGCCGGCCGGACGGATGAGACGTGGGCGCAGCAGAAGACGAAGACATGAGAAACCCCTTCGACGGGTGAAGGAAGCGCAAGGAAGAAGGACGGCGGGGGAAAGCGGTGATCAGCCGACGGCCGGCACCGGGCACGAGGCCTCGGTGGCGAGCCTGCGCAGCGCGGCCTCGGCCAGCAGGACGACGGACGCCACCGCCACCAGGGGCTGCAGCGGTGCCCAGTAGCTCAGCGCACCAGAGGCGCCGACGAGGAGGAGGACTACCTTGTTGCAGACAGGACAGCCGATGGCCAGGAACGACAGCACACCGCCGAGGTAGCCCAGACGCCGGCCGGAATCCGAATCCGTAGGCCGGGCCGACGGGCCCGCCGCCACGTAGGTGGCCAGCACGAGGCCGGCGAGAGCGGCGGTGACGGCCCAGGCGGGGTAGTTCCACCACTGCACAGGAACCGAGCGGGAGAACCACGGGGTGGGAACGACGGCCGTCGGGACACCGGTGATGGCAGCCGTTGCCAGCGCACCGGTGATGGCGGCCGCCCAACGGCGGGCGGTCCAGCCGCGCAACGCGGCCATCGCCCCACGGACCGAACGAGAAGAAGACATAGAAAGGGAACACTCCGTTCTGCGGGCTGGGAAGGGCGCGATCAGCTGATCGGCCTACACCCGCAGAACGGAAAGGGCGGACAGGGAAACAGGCGGCGGCCGCCCCGCGGACTCCGCAGGCGGGCACCGGCCAGGCGGCGGACACGGGACCGGATCGCCGACTGTGCCAGCGATCACGTGCGTCGCTGAGGCCGCCGAGATCTCGCCCCGGACCGTCTGCGCCACGGCGAGCGATTTCTTGACGCAGGGGCGTGATGCGGACCGGTCCTCAAGGACAGTCGACCGGACATGATCGACCATCGGCCGGTGCCGCTCGGCGGCGTGTCCCTCCACCGCAGTGACCACCCCCGACCCCCCGGCGGAGCCGCTGGCGCGGCCGGCGCACAGCCAGGCTGTCAGGACTACGAGGAACGCGAGCGCGATCCGGACACCGTGATGTGCCCTCAACCGCCTCATGGATTCTCCGGCCCGCTGCTTCCCCGGCATGTGTGGGCCACCCTGCCCACGCTGTTTTTCGCCGGACGACCCGGCGTGCGGATGACAGAGGGAGGCGGGAGGGGGGTCAGGCCAGGGCGAGGAAAAGCTTTTCCAGTTCTTCCTGCGACAT
>NZ_JBEZYP010000036.1:0-21154 GCF_040638585.1 Streptomyces sp. NPDC025273 | reverse complement strand
GCGCGCGTCCTCCTCCGGAGGAACGACGCACGACCCTACGGGTCGTAAAGACGATAAAGCCCTACGGGCTTTCAACACCATTCCTCCGGAAAGGTGTTGTGAATTCCTCCGGAATTCTCGCACTATTTTGGAGGAATGGTTTTCTATGTTCGGCGTCTGCGGGTCTGTGAGGGGTGACGGGGGGTCACGGGCCGGTGGGTGCCTGATCGTACGGCTCCGCAGTACGATCAGACGTAGTGTCGTGCGCCCCTGTTGCGCCGGTGAACGGGACTCCAAAAACAAAGACGGCATCAACAAGGAGGGTCCGGGCTCGGGTAGGGGTGAGTCGGCAGGTCGACAGGACGGCTCCCCTGACCGTGCATCACCATCGATTCCGGGTAGAGAATGAGAATATGGGCCACCCCCTCCGGCTGCACTTGCCCAGGCATGCATCACTATGAATGACTGGGTAGAGACTGGGTTTCTGCGGCACCACCGGGAAGAACACAGACGCCGAGAGGAAAGCGCATCTGCCCGGAATACCTGGGCCTATCCTGCTGCCGCCCTATTCGGTCGCTGAAACTCCGGAAACCCTGGCATAACCCGGCCCATGAAACGAGGAAAGGGCACATGCGCACTCACGCTCACACCCTCTCTTCAAACCTTCGTGACGTGGCGTCACGGGGTGACGCCGCCTGAATGCGAACACCCGTCGGCGACGGCTCGCGCTGCGCCCCCGCACGCGCCCCAGGGCCTCCGGGGGCGCTCTGGAGGCACTGGGGCGCCCTGCCGCGTCGCGGTTGGCCCACCGGCCGCCGCGATGCCCTCAGGAGCCAGCGCAGCGCTGCCCCGCTTCCCCGCGGCCACCCACCACCACACCCACCACCACAGCAGGCCAGCCGGGGGAACAAGGGGAAGTCTGAGCACTCACCGGACGCGAACCGGGGTCTGACCTGCGGTTGTGCAAGGGCCGGGCCAAAACATGCGCGCCGGATAGTGGTACGGAAAGTGGTACGGAAAGCAGAACGGATAGTGGACCGGATAGCGGTACGGATAGTGCGCCTGCCGCCGAACCACCCCGCCCAGCCCTGAACCCGTCGACCAGGCCGCCCTGTCATCGGGCCGGCGCAGCCTCCCCGGGCCGTACTGGGCCCCGGACTGCCCCGCGCCGAGGTGTGGCAGGGTGCCGGGGTCCGGGGTGGGTGGCTGGTGCCCGGTACCGGTGACGGAACACCCGCCCCGGACCACCTGACGAGCCCGGCCCGACACCGCGAGGACGCAGGCGGTGAGGCCGCCGCGGATTCGGGCTGTGCGACCGGGTGCCCGATCTGACACTCGGCGCACCGCATTTCAGGTTCGACAAGCAAAGTTTCCAACGGGTCTGCGGATGCTCCGTCCCCGCCTCTGACCTGCGGCGGTGAGTTTCCGACCGGGAAACTCACCACGCCCCGGGCGAAAACTCACTGCCGCCGTGCGCACTCACCGCGGAAAACTCACTGCGGCAGGTCAGCGGCCTGCCGGGTCAGCGGGTGTTGACGACCTGGACCTCGCGGACATCGACCGTGAACGGCGTCCGCCGGGTCTCGGTGAACTGGCCGCCGTCGCCCAGGGCGGGGGCGCTCCAGGTGATGGTCCAGGTCGAGGTGGCGGTGGGTGACGTAGGCGAGGCCGGCCAGGACGAGCCCGGACACGAGGACCAGGAGCAGTCCGACGAACAGGACGAGGGTGAGGGTGAGCGTGGACACGGCAGAACTCCATTTCGGAGGGTGCGCCCGGGTTGAGCGCGGGGCCACAGTCCGCGAACCGAACCGGCGGATCGAGCTCTCGCGAAAATCCGTTCCGGGCCGGACAGGGCAGTTCCTGACGGGGTGTGGAGCGGATTCGCGAACGCTTGACGAACCGGTGGTGCGGGGTGGTGTTAGCGGGTCAAGTCCTGATCCAGGCACAGCATTGGCCGCCCGGCGGGCCCATTCAAGAAATTCGGGCGACGAGTATCCGAGGCGCGAGTTTCTTGAATGGGGCGCCCCACACAGGTATAGGAAGCCCGTGCCGTCGTACGGGGGGTGGTAGCCCGGGGGTTGCGGTTGTGCCCCCGGGGCGGGGCCGGCCGCAGGAAGAATCCACGGATGAGGATCTACGGGAGTGAGCCGGGCGAGCCGAGTGTCGAGGTGCCGGGGCACCGGTACGCGGCGCTGATAGGTGGTCCGCTGGACGGCAGCTGATCGACGTCACCGGCTGGTCCAGGCAGCAGCTGGTAGACGGCACGGCACTCATCACCGAGCTCGGCCAGTTCGGGCCGGGCGGGTGGGCCCTGTACGAGGGGCGGCCTGGCACCCTGGACCGGCTGCACTGGATCGGCGACACCCCATAGGGACCGCGTCGCGCAGCCCTGCCGCAGCAGCCCCGGTCCGGCCGGCGCAAGACCGGTTGCCACGTGCGCGCCCCTCATGCCCGGCCCCTTGGACGAGTCACGGACCTCGAGGGAAGGCCCATGACGCCCGTCTCCGGTGCCATCGGGGCCAGGGGCAGCCGGCCACCCCGCCCCCGGACTTCCAGGGCCCGCAGGAAACCGGACACGGGGTTGCCGGCCACATGAATCCGGCGTCGTGAGCAGGGGGCCGGAGGGAGTTCTGCCGGGGGGCGGTCACGGCTTCCGCCTCAGCAGGGCGGCGACCAGACCGGGAAGCGCCCGAAGGACCGCGATGACATCGCCGCGGTGGGCGCGGCAGATGGCGACGATGCAGACCAGCGTGGCGCAGAGCAGGGCGACGACGAGCGCGACCGGTACGGCGGTGGCGAGCAGGGCGAGGTAGTCCACGGGCATCTCCTTGGTTGAGGGCATGCGGGGGTAGGGCGGTGGCAGTGCGGGAGAAAAAAGTCCTCCCGTCCCGGACAGTCCGGGGTGAGAGGAGAGGCGTTCAGACCAACAGGCGGCCCAGTCGGGGATCAAGAGAATCGGATACCTGCGCAAGTCCCCGACAACCACGGTGCGGCCGACCGGCCACCGCGAGAACGCGCGCATGCCGGCCTCGCGGATGCACCGACCGCGGCGGTGATGGCTGTCAGCCGAACGTCCCCGCCGATGGCCGTCTCCGGGTCGGCGGTTATCGGCGGGCGGCCACAAGCACCGCGACAAGCAGAGCCGCCATACCGACGAGGAAAGCCGCCGTGCTCAGGCCCGCCGTCAACGGGCCCATGGCACCGGGACGAACCCACACCAGAACGGCGACCCCGGCACACAACGCGACGCCCACCACCGCGGCGAGGACAGACAGGGTGACCACCACCCACGGGGCCGTGGTCGGGGTGGGCGTGCTGGCAGGCGGCGGGTTATGCGAAACAGTGGTCATGCGATTCCCCCTGGAATGGTGACGGGCCGAGCAACTGGTGCTCCGCCTCCTAGGTGCTCGGACTGGGTCGGCAGACAGCAGCAGGACGCGGGCGGGCGGCGGCGCTGAAGCGTCCCGTCAAGCGGTGGCGGGTGCGGCGGAATTCTTCGGCGGCTTGCGCGGCAGCATGATCGGGGCGCGCTGGTACTGGTGGGTGATGGTGAAGCCGGCGGGCGCGAGCGGAGCCTTCTTCTTGAAGGCCCGCGTCTGGACGAACTCGAGGTCGACGAGCTGTTTCAAGCCGCGCTCATGGGTGTCGGCGGACCAGCCGTACCACTCGGGAGCCCACTCTGCGGGGAAGGATGCCCACTTCTTCTCGCGGGCGACGACCAGGAACAGGGCCAGGCCCGGCAGGCTCAGCTTCTCGTCACGGCCCTGCGTCCAGAACGTGGTCGGGATCTGCAGGAAGAGGTTCTCCTCGGTATCGCCCTTGGGACGGTCGTAGGCCTTCCCGCTGCCGTCTTCGCGCAGCAGCGTCACCTTGATCTTGGTCCCGCTGCGGCTGCACTCGATCAGGTTGCGGTCCGCCAGCCGGCGCAGGGCCCGCCAGGCTCCCGTTCGCGCAGACTGACTGGTCGCGGTCTCGTGAATGTCCATCAGCCGCGCCCACACCGCGCTGTCATGCTCGGTCGTCCAACCTTTGTCCCCGTTGCTGCACGCGCCCACGATCATCAGGTAGGCCCGAAGACCTCGCAGGTCCCTGCCGGTCACGAAGCCCTTCAGGGGCCCGTGCCGGCTGTCGCCCCCCTTGTTCGCCTGGACGAAGGTTTTACGCAGCGGCACGTTGACCCGGATCGAGCGGGTCAGAACATCCGCCCGGGTGTCCCGCCCGGTCGCCTTGATTTTCTGCATGTCCTGCTCGGCTGTCGCTGTCGTCTTCATGCCGTTGAAGGTAGTGGTGCGAGCAGTCAGCACCCAAACGATTCACCCTCGTTGAAGCGGATGGAACAGCTTTGGATCATGGACGCGCCAGCGGGCCTTGTAAGAGCCATGTTGAAAGATCCATGTGAAAGTTCCGGTGTGAGATGGCCATGTGAAAGGTCAACTGAGATGACTACACATGGAAGGTGGAACGTCTCAGCGCCGGGTTCTGCATGCCCGGACGCCGCTCTCCCGCGCGACAGCGAACCCTGCCGACCAACTCGCCCTCTCAGCCTGCGCGTCGTTCATGCGGCTGGACCCACATGACCACTCGCAGCCCTGTACGGCGATCTCCCGGCCGAACACACCCGCCCCCGACCGGAGGAGGCCGGGAGCGGGTGACGTGCGCCCAGAACGCCGTACAGCACTGCTACCGGGTGCGCGTAGAGGACTTTGCAGCCTCAGGATCGTGCTGGACGGCTTCGGGATGGCACCAGCCGCATAACCCGTGTTCAGGATTCGGGGTCAAGGCCCCTCCGGCGGGTAGTTCTTCATGACCACGAGATGTCCGTTCTCAGATCTGCAGGATCCAGTGTCTCGTGTGTCCAACATCAGGGGTCAAGGCCCGCCTCAAGCAGCGCGGTCATTGACCACCCGCACACAAGCGATCTAAGAGCGGGTCGGGTTGTCGACCACGCCCCACAGCTCGATGGCGGCGCTGGTGCCGGGTGGCGGGGACCGTGTCGGCCAGGCGGTTGAGGGTGGCGTCGACAATGTCGCCCGCGGTGTCCAGCCGGATGATGACCGCGCACAGACCGGTGAGGATCAGCAGGTCCTTGATCCAGTTGGTTCTCCAGACATCAAGGGGGTGTCTCATCCCGTCAGTCCCGGCAAACCCCCGCCTCTCTCCCCCCTCGCTGCGCCCCGTCTCCTCGCAAACCTCTTGACGTCGGCTCCACGGACTATGGATGTCGGCGGAGCCAGTGATCGTGCACCTCAAGTGCTGCTGCACGGGCTACTACTGAGACAGGGTGCCCTGACCCGTCTCCCACAGGGAGATGCCGCGTCTAATGTCCTCACGGGAGTAAGGCATCGGCGGAAAGCCTTCCACGGTCATCACGTAGTTCTCGGACGCGCCGGGCACCTTGAAAAGGAAGCCGAAGTCGCACGTCTTGAAGCTGGACGATCCGCGGGTAACGCCGGGCTCCAGCCCGTAGGCACCGAGAATCTCACCATCGCTATCCGTCACACGGACCTCAGCACCGGCCCTGACCTTGGAGCCCTTCGGGGGCGTACACGACTTGCCGATCTCCGGTCCCTTCCCGTCGGTGGACAGTTCGACCGTCACCTTCCCGCTGATGGCGAGAGTCACGGCGGATGGCGTGGCACCGGGCACCGCTTCCTTCGAGTCCTCCGTTGTACCGGAGCACCCTATGAGCCCCGCCATGCCAAGTGCCAGGCCGCAGGCCCACAGCTTTCTCATGCGCTTCCCACCCCTCATGGCCTGCGGCGGAGTGTCCAGCGCAGGTAGCACGCACCCTACCGATGACCTCATAGCTAGTAGGGCTTGGTCAGGTCGGCGATGGTGGTGCGTGTCCTGTGGGTCCGGTGTGTCGTTGAGGATGCGTGACTCCGGAGGAAATTGCATCTGTGCGTGGCGAGTTGGAGGACTTCGCGGCGGAGGTCTTCGAGCCGTTCGCGCGTAACGATCAGCGTCGCTGGGGGCAGGTCTACCTGCGCGGGCTGCTGACCGACGGGCAGCGGAAGTCGGTCGAGCCGATGGCGGCCCGGCTGGGTGAGGACGGGAACCGGCAGGCGCTGGCCCATTTCGTGACGTCGAGCCCGTGGGATCCGGCGCATGTGCGGGCCCGGCTGGCCTGGCAGATGGAAGCGGCGATCCGGCCGAAGGCGCTGATCTTCGACGACACCGGCTTCCTCAAGGACGGCAACGCCTCGGCGTGTGTGTCGCGGCAGTACACCGGAACGGCGGGCAAGGTCACCAACTGCCAGGTCGGTGTCTCGCTGCACCTCGCGTCCGATCATGCCTCGGCTGCGGTCGACTGGCGGCTGTTCCTGCCCGAGACCTGGGCGCCCGGGTCCGTGAAGGCCGACCCGGACAAGGTCGCCCGCCGCACCGCCTGCGGCATTCCCGACGACATCGGGCATGTGGAGAAGTGGCAGCTCGCCCTGGACATGCTCGATGAGACCCGCTCGTGGGGCATCGAGGTGCCGCTGGCCATCGCGGACGCCGGATATGGTGATGCGGTGGCGTTCCGGCACGGCCTGCAGGCCCGCGGCCTCAACTACGTCGTGGGCCACCACGCTGTCGGCCCAGCCCGGCGGGGCCGTGCCGGTGACCGAGCCCTATTCCGGGACGGGACGGCCGCCGGTGGCGAAGTACCCGGACAAGCCGCAGTCGGTGAAACAGATGGTCATCGCGGCGGGCCGGAAAGCCGCCAAACCCGTGCAATGGCGAGAGGGCTCCCGCCCCGGCATAAGCAAGAGCGGCCTGAAGCGGATGTACTCGCGGTTCACTGCCCTGCGGATGCGGCCCGCCGGACGCGAGACCGTCCGGGCGACCGACGGAGTCGAACTGCCCGAGTGCTGGCTGCTGGCCGAGTGGCCCGCCACCGAGGAGGAGCCGGTCCAGTTCTGGCTCTCCGATCTGCCCGCCGACACCCCGCTGACCACGCTGGTCCGGCTCGCCAAGCTCCGGTGGCGCATCGAGCATGACTACCGGGAGATGAAACAGGCCCTGGGCCTGGCCCATTTCGAGGGCCGCACATGGACCGGCTGGCACCACCACGTCACCCTCGTCTCCGTCGCCCACGCGTTCTGCACCCTGCAACGACTGGCCCGAGCCCCAAAAAACACGGCGCCGGCCTGAGCCTCTACCAAGTCGTCCGCGAGCTACAGCTGCTGCTCGCAGCCTGGACCGGCGCCTGCCCCACCTGCCACCGCGACATACCAGCACGCACACCAACCTGACCAAGCCCTACTAGCAGGTCGTCGTGAAAGCTTCGGGGGATAAGGCGATGGCCACGGAAACGGCGAGACACGACACTGGAACTGGCGTGCAAGGCATCCCCGTACGGTGCACCTCTGACAGTCGGGGCATGACCGGAGCAGCGGCTGTCAGCAACGTGCCGGACCGGCCCCTGCCCGGCGCACATCAGGGTCCGAGCCGGAGCCGGGTCGGGGCGGCGGGGGTTGGTGCTGTGGAGTCGGTTGGACCGGTACGGGTTTCGGGGCTTTGGGCGGGGGTCATGTGGGCGGGATCCCTCAGTTACGGACCATCGGACCGCCACGCGGCCTCGCGTCCGCGCGACCATGCCGCCCGGGCCGCCGAGCGGGGGATCGGAGTACTCGCGCCGACCGATCGCGACGTGGGTGGGTGGCCGAGTACCACGTGGCGACGTGCACGACTGGTGCCGCCGGACCGCGGCGGGCCGCCGTCATTGCAGCAACGCGGCCGTCTCCCTCCGGTGGGGCGCTTCGAGTGCGACCAAGGCGGAGTGGGCTCTTCCCCAGGTGGCTCGGGCAGCATGCTCACCGCCGAGTTTCCGGCGTGCGTGCCCCAAGGTGATCTGGACGAGGGCGTGTTCAAGGGCCTGGCCCGCCCTCCGTGCGAGGCGGAGTGCCTGACGGCAGGCCTGAGCCGCACCGGGTGCGTCATCGGTGTCGAGGCAGATCCTGGCGCAGAGGTGATACAGCCGGGCAAGATCGAGCGGACTGCGTACGGCTGCCAGCGCCAGGGCGTGCTCCGCCTCTTCCCGTGCCCTCGCGTGTCTGCCGAGGCGCCGCTCGGCCTCCGCAGCGACCAATGACACACCGATGAGGCTGACGTCCGTACCCTCCGCGATCTCGCGAGCCGTGTCGAGCCGTGCCATGGCGTGGTCAAGACGACCGCCGTACAGAAGCGCATTGGCCATGCCTGCAAGCGAGTCCACCTGGCACGTACGGTTCTCCACCTGTCGGGCGATGCGCAGAGCCTCGTCGAACGAGGCGACGGCCTCGTCGGTGTGACCGGTGTCACCGAGTACCCAGCCGATGGCCTCGTGCGCGACTGCCTCGGCGTACGGCAGCCGGCCGGCCACCGTCTCCAGCGCCAGGTTCAGCACGGTCAGCGCCTCGGGGAAACGTCCCTGCTGCTGGTGGACGATGCCCAGATTGACAAGGGTCAGTGCACGGAGGTGCTCGTCCCCGGCCCGGTGTACGACCTTCAGATTGGCCGTCAGGTAGGCCTCGGCCTTGTCGAGCCTGCCGGTTATCAGGTGGGCGGAGGCCATGTTGTTCAGGCAGCGGGCCTCACCGACGGAGTCGCCCACAGCCCGGTGTATCCGGGCGGCGCTGCTGTACCGGGCCACCGCGTGGCGGGTACTGCCCAACTGCTTGAGGGTGACACCGCAGCCCTGCAGGGCCATGGCCTCACCGTGTCGCCATCCAGCACGGCGTGCCAGCTCCAGACCGAGTTCGTTCTCGGCCAGAGCGTTCCGCAGGTCGGCCATACGCCAGCGGACCAGCCCGAGGGAGATGTGCATGGCTGCCTGGCCCACCAGATCGCCGTGTCGTCGGGCGGACTCCAGGGCCACTCCGGCGACCCGCAGCCATTCCGGGTAGCTACGGCAGTGGTGGAGCAGGTCGTTCATGGCGAACACGAGCAGCGGCGCGTAGAGGGCGGGCCCTCGCTCAGCCGCGTGGGACACCGCCAGCGCGATGTTCTCCCATTCCTCGTCGAACCACTCCTTCGCGGCTGTGTCCGTGGTGAACGACACCGCGTCCCGCGCTTCCTGAGTACCTGACACCTCGTAAGCCAGGAGGTGTGATCGGAACCCGGACGCCCGCGCAGCGTTCACGACCGAGTGCAAAAGGTGATCCATGAGCCGGGAGACGGCCGTCTCCCGCTCCGCCGGGGTGTCCTCCAGCGCGCTGCGTTGCGCCGCATGCTCCACCACCAGGCCGTGGCCGGAGAACCGGCGCCCCGCGGTCTCGCGGAGCAGATGGATACGGGCCATGGCGTCGAGATGGTCGGCGGCCTCGGCCCGGCTCGTCCCGGCGAGTGCCGCGCCGGCGGCGACAGGCATGCCGGCGTGCGGCACCAGACTCAGCATGCGGAACGTCCGCCGTACCGGTGCCGGAAGGGCTTCGTAGGAGAGGTCCAGGGCAGCCTGGACCACCGACAGTGGCTCGCCGTCCACGCGGAGCCGCGTCAGTCGGCCGCGGTCGATCAGCTCAGCGACGTGCTGGGCGATCGTCCGCTGATCGTGGTCCGCGATCCAGGACATGGCCACGCACAGGGCCAGCGGGAGGCGGTCGCAGAGGTCGACGAGTGCGTCCGTCGCTTCCGGCTCGGCCTGTACCCGCCCCGGCCCCACGGCACCGGTCAGCAGGTCGAGTGCCTCGTCGCGCCCGAAGACGTCGAGGTCGATACGGGGAACCCCGTCCATGGCGACCAGCCCCGGCAGCCGGTTGCGGCTGGTCATGACGACCATGCAGTTCGACTCACCGGGGAGCAGGCCCCGGGGCAGAGTGCTGTCGGCGACATCGTCGAGGACCAGCAGGGCCCGGCGGTTCGCCAGCAGGGACCGATAGAGCCCGAGCTGGGCGTCGAGGTCGACCGGGATGTCCCTGGCCGAGTGGCCCAAGGCCTGGAGCAGCAGGGGCACGGCCTCCTGCATCATCATGGGTCCGGCTCGGTCGAAGCCGCGCAGATTGAGGAAGAGATGGCCGTCGGGGAAGGACCGTGTCATCCGGTGCGCCCAGTGGACGGCCAGCGTCGTCTTGCCCACGCCTGCCGGGCCCACGACGAGGGCGGCGCGCTCCCCGGCTGCGTGCAGGTCGTCCAGCCGGCGTAGCTCCCCTGTGCGGCCGGTGAACCTGGTGGTCACCGCCGGCAGTTGACGCGGGGGCGGGGCGCTCGCCACCGGCCGCTCCGGTGGGGCTTGCGTGGGTACCGCACCTGTCGGGCCGTCGCCTTCGAGTACGCGCCGGTGAATGCCGCGAAGCTCCGCGGACGGCTCGACCCCGAGCTCGTCCTCGAGCCGGTACCGGATTTCCTTGTACACCTGCAGGGCCTCGGCCCGCCTTCCGCTCAGTGCGAGAGCCTGCATGAGCAGGCCCGCCTGGCGCTCGCGGAACGGGTGCTCGTCAAGCAATGCCCGCAGATCGGCGACGGCGGCCTCGCCGCGGCCCGTAGCGAGGGCCGCTTCCGCCTTGCCCTCGGCAGCGGTGGTGCGCAGCCCCACGAGGCGGCCGAGATGGGACTGGGCGTCCAGGCCGGTCAGGTCGCCGAGCGGGGTGCCCCGCCACAGCGCCATGGCCCGGTCGTAGGCGAGGAACGCGTCGAGCGGGCGGCCCGATCGGTTCGCATGCCGCGCTTCCTCGACGTGCGAGATGAATTCGTCGACGTCCGACTGGCCCGGCTCGACGCGCATGAGGTAACCGGGATTCCTGGTGATGAGCAGCTCCGGCCCCTGCGTGCCCAAAGCCCGGCGCACCTCCGTTACCAGCGCCCGCACCCGCGCGGGGGCCGTCCTGGGAACGGCACCTTCCCCCCACAGCCTGTCGATGATGCGCGGGACCGGAACCACCTGGCCCGCGTCCACCAGTACGGCGGCCAGCAGACCGCGCTGGCGCCCGGTGAGGGCGACCGTCCGACCGCCCGCTCGTACCTCCAGCGGACCCAGCAGGAGAAAGCGGATGGAGACAGGTGACATCCGCCGACCCTAAGCGGTTGGCAGACGCATGCTCAAGTCAGTATGCGATCCGGCAGCAGAGCTCAGATCGCGACACGTGACGGCATCGACCGGGCTGTTGACCGGCAGAGGCCTAGGCAGGGCTGTCGTCGGCAGGAGGGCCGGCGGTGGCGGCCTCGTCACCGGCGGGAGTGTCGCTTCCGTCTCGTCGGGATGTTCCGGACAGCACCTCCACGCCCAGTGCGCGTACCTTCGCCAGTGCCTGCTCCACCTGCGTGGCGGACACCCCCATGGAGCCGGCCAGTGCCGGCACGGTGCGGCTTCCGTCGCACAGGTCGAGCAGTTTCCTGAGCGCTGCGGGGATGCGGTGCACGCGCATCCGCGCTCCGGAGCCCACAGTGACCAGACAGTGCGTACGCCGCCCGCGGAGATCATCGAACGCCTCGCCGGCCAGGACACGCCGTTGCAGCTCGGTCACCACGCAGTCGAAGCTCACCACTCGGACACCGGACCCCAGGGACGGCCCCCCGCCCGGGAGCGGGCGCTGTTCGGCGATCGGGGCGGGCAGTTCGTAGGGCAGGCATTCGTAGCGCACGACGTCTTCGATGACGTGACGGTCGGCGTCAGGCGCGTCGCGGGAGGCAAGCCGGCCCAGGAGGGTCGCGGCGCGGACGATCTCCTGCGGCCTCGTCATCCGCACATGGACCAGCACCTCGCCGAAGATCGTGTCGTCGTCCACGACGTCCCGGCAGAGGGCCAGCGTCGCCGGCAGCGTGCCCATCACGCCGGAGAAGCTCTTCCAGCGGGCCACCGAGGCCGAGACCCGGAGCCCCGGCATACCCGTGGACGACAGACGCTGCGCCGCGGCCACCGAGAGCCCGTAGCGGAGGGCGAACGTGGCAGGGTCCTCCCGCAGGGCTGCCATGGCCGCCGGCTCCGTCAGCAGACGGAGCAGGGCCTCCTGCGCATCGGCCCCGCTCACCGCAGTTCCTCGCGAGCCGCGATCCTGCGCGCGCGCCGCAGATCGGTGACGATCTCCGAGAAGTCCTCCGGGAACGACTCGTCGCGCTCGAGCAGGATGCCCTTGACGTCCTGCCTGAGCAGCAGATAAGCCAGCAGCTGCATCACCTCGTCGCTCACCTCGGCGTCGTGGGCGTCGAACTGGAACCCTTCCTGACTCTGGGCGGCCGAGTTACCCGCCACGTGGACCTGCTGCACACGTTCGAGGGGAAGTGCGTCGAGGAAGCGGTAGGGGTCGAACCCGTGATTGGCGGCGTTGACCGCCACGTTGTTCAGGTCGAGGAGAATGCCGCAGTCGCAGTGCCGCATCACCTCCGAGAGCATTTCCGCCTCGCTCAGTTCGCCCGGAAGGTCCACGTAGTAAGTGATGTTCTCCAGCAGAAACGGTCGGCCGAGCATCTCCTGGACACGCTGCGCCTTACCGGCGATGCGCCGGGCATGGTCGTACGTCCGGTGCACCGGCGTCAGGCTTCCCACTTCGACACCGTGGTCACGGGTGAAGGACAGGTGGTCGCTCACCCAGGGCGCGTCCACGGCGTCCGCCACCGCCGCGACGGCGCCGACGTAGTCCTCGTCGAGGGGATCCTTGGAACCGACCGACATCTCAAGTCCGTGGGGAACGAGTGGGAACCTCTCCCTCAGCGGTTCGAGCTGCTCCCTCGCCCGTACGTCATGGATATATCCGTCGGTGATGATTTCGAGCCAGTCGATCTCCGTCGCATGCTCAAGAATCCGGTTGTGCAGTTGCGAGCGGTATCCCAGGCCCACCCCGAGATCCGGCAGCGCTCCACCGCGGCTCATGCTCTTCCTCCTCATGGTCCTCGCTGATGTGTGATACGTCCTGGGCGGCGAGCAACGCGGCGTAGTGGCCCCCGGCCGCGCGCAGTTCACGGTGCGTCCCCTGTTCGACGACCCGGCCGTGATCGAGGATGAACACCCTGTCGCCGGCCGTGAGCCGTGGAATCCGGTGACAGATCACCAGCACGGTGCGGCCTGGGCACAGGGACCGCAGCGATTCGTGCACGAGCTGGGCCGTGGTGCCGTCCAGGGCACTCGTTGCCTCGTCGAGGATCAGCAGAGTTCCTCCGGCCAGCAGAGCCCGTGAGATGGCCAGCCGCTGCCGCTCGCCGCCGGACAGCATGTGACCGTCCTCGCCCACGGGGGTGTCCAGCCCCTGAGGCAGCCGAGCGAGCAGACCATCGAGGCATGCCACCCGCAGAACCTCCAGCATCTCCGCGTCCGTGGTCCCTTCCCGGGCGAACCGGAGGTTCTCCCGGAGGGAACCGTTGAGGAAGCCGATGTCCTGCGGAACAAGGGTGGCTCGCCGGCGCAGGGTCTCCAGGTCCGCCGGGCCACCGTCGATCTTGACGGTGCCGCTCTGCGGCCGCACCAGACCGGCGAGCACGAGCCCCAGCGTGCTCTTTCCGGAGCCTGTCGGCCCCAGGACGACGTTCATCGTCCCAGGAGCGAGGTCCATCTCGATGTCCGCCAGGGCAGGGCTCACCGCGCCCTGGTACTCGTAGCGCACCCCCGAGGCGGTTACCCGCACCGTTCCGTCCAGCTTCTTCCTGGCAGGCCGCAGCGGTTCGGCGTCCAGGGACGTGTACTGGATGATCCTCTCGAAGGTCGCCACCGAGGCCTGGATCTGCGCGCTGAAGGACAGGAGCGTCTGCAAGGGGTCGGAAAGCCGCATCTGGAGCATCACGAGGGCCACCACGGCGCCCACGGAGAGCTCCCGCAGGAACACTCCGCTCACCAGGTAGATCCCCGGCGGGAAAGCCGCGAAGCAGAATCCGATGAACATCAGCGCACCGGAACCCACCACTCGCTGCCGCACCGTCGTGTCGCTGATCGACTCGCACACATCGGTGAACTCGTCAAGCTGGTGCCCGGTGCGTCCTATCGTGCGTCCTAGGACGATGCCTTGTAGTGAGAGCGCGTCAGCGACCCGGCGGATCATCGTGGTGACGTGCTGCTGCCGCTCGGTGGCCAGCCGTCGGCGGACCCGGGCGAGGCGGTTGTTCAATTGGGACAGCGCGGCCGTCAGCACCAGGGAGGCGAGCGCCAGCGGCCACGACAGGAGGACCATGGCCACCGTCGCCGCGACGGCGTGCGCGGCCGCCGACAGGGCGGAGCGCAGAGTCTGGCTGAGGAACCTGTCCACACCGTTCACATCGCTGACCAGCCGCGCCTGCAGTTCGCTCGGGCTGAGCGCCGCGAAGAATTCCAGCGGCTGGGCGTGCGCGCGCGCGAATATCTCTACGCGCAGGTCGGCCACGAGCCGCTGACTGAGCCGGCTGATGAGCACCGTCTCGGCCACGTACAGGGCACTTCCCAGTCCGCCCGCGACGAAGATCCCTCCGCAGACGAGGAACAGGAGGTCCAGGTCCCGTTGGGGCAACGCCCGGTCCAGCAGTACGAGCATGGCCAACGGAGTCACCACCCCCAGGACCACGCGCACGCCGACGATCAACACCGTCAACGCCGTTCGGGGGCGGTACGGTCTCAGGCGGACCAGCATGAAGCGGACGGTGTCCCACGTCGTGACGGTGCCGCCGGTCGTGGGCGTCGCGCCCCCGCCCCGGCCCGGCACCGTCTTCACGGCCGGGGCGGGGCCGCGGCACCGCTCGCCCGCTTGTCCGCCGGCTTGCCCACGGCCACGGTGAACAGATGCCGCGTCCGGTCTTCCTGTGCCCGCATCGCCTGTGTGACACGGAAGTTGGGCAGGGCGAACACCGAACATTCCAGTCCGTGGCTGAGGGCCGACAGCCAGGCCGCGTACCCGAGTGCGCCCGCCCGGGTCATCAACTCGCCGTAGGAGGCACCGGAGGTCCCCACCACGGGCCCACCGATGAAGATCAGGGCCGGCGCGTCGGCGTAGTTGAGGATCACTTCCGCCGGAGTCTCGGCCGTGTATGCCGGAAACGCGGTGTCCAGGTCCCGAGGGGGCGTGTACAGGCCTGAATCCAACCCGGCCACGTTCCTCAGCCCGAGGAGGAAGGTGAAGGGGGCGTCTGCCGCAGGCTGTCGTCCACCACACGCGCTCCGCGCGAGCCGGAGGACGTCCGACAGGACGCGCCATTCGAGTGGCTCGCGGCTGAACTCACGTACGGAGCGTCGCCCGCGCAGGACTTCCTCCAGCGGGCGGTCCCCCGTGGCGGCAGGCGGCGTCCGCCGGTGGCCTCCCGGCCCCTGGCTCCGTGCACCGCACCCGAGGGGTTCCCTCGTGGTCATCACCTCGCCCATTCGACCTTGCAGGTCGCCCTCCGGTATCAATGGCATGACTGCCCTTCCTCCGCGTCCTTCCGGCGGATGCCGGCTACTGCTGTGATCAGCTGCTCCTTGGTGTTGAGGCACAGCGCCTCGGCCACGCTGCCGTCCCAGGACCTCGCCCAGTCGACGTCCAGGCCGTAGCCCGCGGCTACGGTGGTGAGCTGGGTCGTGGCGCAGCCCGCGTCCAGGTGGACGAGGCGGTGCGCGTGCTGTTCGTACTTGGCGGAACAGCGGGCGTGGGCACCGGACATCACGACCACCGCCGTATACGGTCCGCAGCCCGCGAGGTCGGTTCCGCTCAGCAGATCCGCGACCGGGATGTCGTCCGGGCGCACGGCCACGACAGCGTGTTCGAGGTCGTCATACCTGAAAAGGGATCCGGGGAGTCCGGTGAGACCCCCGTCCCGGGCGAGGTAGAGCTCGACGGAGGCCAGATTGCCGCCCGACGGCGTCCAGCGCTGCAGCGGGAGGTCCTCGGAGCTCCGCCGCAGGCCAGCCGTCCTCTGGAGCAGTGCGCCCAGGTACTCTTCGTCGCTCACCCCAGGACCGGGGGGTACCTCTTCGCGACCGAACGTGCCGTGGACGCGCGGGCTCGTGTCAGGCAGGGGACGACGGGGGTGGTTGGAGAACCGCGGCCTCTCGCTCTGCAGGCTGTCCGCACGCTCCAGGGCCCGCTTGCCGCCCTCCCTCGCGATCAGGAACGCGGGCGGCAGCTGATTGGCCCATTCGTACTGCTCGACAGTCAGTGCGTCGGTGAGGAAGTCGCCGTCGGCGGACGCGGCTCCGGTCCCACAGGCGTCGCAGCCGGCCCGGGGGGCGGGGACGAAGCGCTCCGTCGCGAAATCACCGAGCGACAGCCGTGCGATGCGCTGGACGAGCTTCATACCGGCGGAGCCGACGAGCAGGGAGACCACTTCAGCCCCGGTCATCCCGACGGCGAGCTGCGTCGCGTCCGGCGCGGCGGTCGTCGCGGGGGCGGCGTCCCATCCCGCGTCCCGGCGCCCGTGGTCCAGACAGGCCGCGCAGGTGCTGAAGCCCGGAAGCAGATAGGGCCCGAACTCGAGGTGCGTGGCTCCGACCAGGACCGGCAGCACGGCCACACCGCGGGAGCCCGCGGCGCGCACCGCTTCACCGGCAGGGTCCCAGTTGCCGGGGCGCGTCAGGGAGACCAGTAGATCGACCTCCCCGGCGGCAGGATCGCCGCCATGGCCGGCGTCCGTGCCTCCGAGGAAGCGGACACTGCCCACGCCGCTGCGGCGCAGATCACCGGCCAGTTGCTCCGCCATGGCGGCGTCGCCGACGACGTCGACGCGGGATTTCGCCAAGTGACCGACGAGTTCCGACGTTCCCCTGCAGCCCACCGAGTCCTTGGTCCGCGAGTAATGCGAGAAGACCTGCGGTTCCAGTGCCGGAGCGGTGTCCGTTCCGGCGGACCAGTCGAGGAGGCCGCACCGGTCGAGCAGTGCAACCACCGTATCGAGCTGCTGGGGGGCCATGTCGGCCTCCTGGCAGATCTGCATCGGGGCGCGCGACCCGTCGAGGAGTGGCAGCAGGCGGGGCAGCAGATGCACCGCGGCCTTGCCGCGGAAGACCTGGCGGCGCGGCGTACCCGTGACGACGAGGCTGTCGGCGGCCTGCGCCACCGCCAGACCCGCCACCAGCCTCAGGGAGCTCGTCGCCTCGACAGGCAGGTTTCGATCAAGCACGGACTGTCTCCGTTCCACCGAGCCTGAGAAGGGATATGAGATCTTCCCGAACCGGCGCTTCCCGGCAGCGGTCACAGCCGTGCACCGCCACTACGCGGTCCAGGGAGAGGGTCAGGGCGGACAACTGGATCGTCACGACCTGTCCGGCCGTGGCGATGCCACTGGCGGCGCGGTTCAGGAGCCTGGCGGCAGCGCCTGCGGCGAGACGGGCGTGCTGGGGCAGAAAACCCTCGGGGCCGAGCGTGCGGTCGCGTTCGTAGGCTGCACGTAGCACGTGGCTGCTGTCCCACTGGTGGTCGTGCTGGATGCGCCGCTGGTCGAGGCACCGGAAGCAGGGGCCGTCGCCCGGCGCGACGAAGGGGCCGATCCGCAGCACGGAATGGTCCAGGACGACCGGAAGCCACGGCACACCGGAGGCGTGCGCGAGCTCGTCCGCGCGCTCGCACAGGAGGTGATCGGACCTCCATATCGAGGCCACCACCACGTCGGGGCGCCCGGCGAAGGCCGCTTCCACGTCTTCGCCGTGTGTCGTCCCCGTGTGTGACAGGCTCCATTCCAGGGCTGCGTTCACCTGGCGCCCGAACACCCCGGAGGCGAGCAGCGCCGCAGTGTTCAGGCGAAAGGCTGGGGCCACGGGTTCAATTCCTCCTCGGGGAGAGTGCGGTAGCCCATCCGGCCGGGCGCGGAGTAGAGGCGGTCGTGCCCCTTGAACTGCGCACGTGGGTGGGTGCTCATGGGTTGCAGGTCCGGGATGACGACGCTCATGGCCGTAAGTCCCGCCTCGGTGAGTTCCTGGGTGGTGCGGTCGACCACAACGGCCTGCATCCCCAGCTGAGACAGCCGGTCGGTCAGCACGGCCAGCGTGTCGTCAGGGCTCTCCGGAAGAGTGGCGTGCTCCCCACTGCTGACGCCGTTGCCCTCGTCCAGGAGGAAGTCGAAGGCGTGGGCCCTTGCCCGTACGGCCATGAACTTGCTGGTCTCACCGATCTCCCCACCCACGTCGTCAAGGACGTCGGCCGCGGGATCGCCGCTGTAGACCAGCTCGTCCCCGTCCGCGGTCTCGACCAAGGCGCTCTCGGCCGCCTCGGCGATGGTCCTGCCGGTGGCGGCGGAGACGAACCTGCAGGCGCGCGGGTCGTGATCGGCCGCCACCACGCAGAAGACCGTGGGAATGCCCAGGTCCGAGGTCGCGTCCAGTAGATACACGCGCATGAACCTGCGCTCGAACCAGGCGATGAGATCGGTGACCGCGTCCGTGTGGACGTCGGGACTCAGCCTGGGCAAAGGAAGCTTCTGGAGCCAGAGCAACGCGATGCTGTCGCGTTCGGCCACCTCGAAGATGCCGCGCACGACCGCTTCCACGGGATCCGTGTGAACCGCGTAGCCCGTCGATATGGGGAAGGTGAAGTACTCCGCCCTCGTGGCGCGCTCGGTGCCGTAGTTGGCCATCGTGGCCGGCACCCATAACAGCATGCGCCTCACCAGGTCCATTCCTCGGACCCACCGGATCGACGCCGTGGCGTCGAACGGAACGACCGGGCAGTCGGGGTGGTCGGTCTCCGCCGTCGAGCAGCGCGGATACCGGTGGGGCTCCAGGCATTGCCCAGCCAGTTCGTCCGCCGTGGCCCAAATCCGCTCCTCGTGGAGCAGTGCGCGTCCCGCGTACCGCTCCGCACCCTCGGCGATGGCCACCAGTCTGGCTTCGTCGGCCGAGCCGAACGTGGCTCCGCCGCAGATGATGTGGTCGTCCCGATGCATGCCCGTACCCGGCCTGCTGGTCCCGACCTTCGAAAGGCATCGCTGTATCACCCGGTCGCCGAACCGGGCTTCCGTGGCCTCGGTGACGGAGACGACTCCGTACGGAGAGACCAGCCCTTCCAAGGAAGCAAGCGTCTCGGCGATGCTGCTGGATGCTGTCTCGTTCATACCGAATACCGCCTTCCTGACACGCGTTCTCACATTCCTCCGTGCGCCGCACCAGGCCTTTCACCTTCCTTGAGGTGGAAGGCCCGGTGCTTCACACCACTACCTGGACCAGCTGTCCGATCAGGCGCACTTCGGGGGCTTGCCGCAGGTCCGTACGGTGCTGCAGTTGCCGATGCTGCAACCGCTACAGGGAATTCCCAGCGGGTTCATGTCGAGCTCTTCGGTTTCGTCGACTTCGAGGTCCAGATCCTGTTCCTGATCCACAAGCGCCTTCCTTCCATCAGGGATCCGGAGAGCGTCCGCCCTCCCGCCGGTAAATCTCGCAGTGCGGTCTTTCATCGTCCTGCCGTTCGGCTTTCAGCGGCGCGGCATGCTTTCGTGGCAGGCGCGCGAGCAGTGGTGACGCAGCGGCCGAACCCCTCGGCATGCGGGGCATGCATCGCGGCCCACCCCGCCGCATGCGTTCGCCTACGCCGTTCCGCTCGTTCGACCGGGTCTTGGGTACGGGCCCCCACTCGTATCGAAAGCAGGAGTGGGGGGCGCTCGTCCGGCCATGCGGATTCCATGCAGAAGCCGTGCAGCGGCCTGTCACAGTTCTGCCGAAACCATCTGACCAGTGGTAGGAGACTCGATGGACATACGCATTCTGGGCTCGGTGGAACTCCATGTACCGGGAAGGGGACCGGTCTCCATGCCCGAGCGCACTCGGCGGCTCCTGGCGGCGCTTGCGTGGCGCCCTGCCGAGTTCGTCTCGGACGAGGAGGCCGTGGAGCAGATCTGGGGAGAGGACCGCCCGCAGCGTCCACGTGACGCGCTTTACACGTGCGCGACCCGGCTCCGGCGGGCGTTCGGGCACTTCCGGCCAGGTGCGGCGGGGCCTGTGATACGTCGCACAGGGGGGTATGTCCTTGCGATCGACCCCTCCTGCGTCGATCTGCGCCGGGCCCGGCGGCTCATCGTGCAAGCGCACGGCGCGGACCGCCTCGGGGACCTCGAGTCCGCGCTGGCTCTGTACGACAGCGCACTCGAGCTCTGGAGCGCGGTCCCCCTTTCAGGGTTGGGATCGTCCTGGGCGTCCGCGGCCCGGGTCGCGCTCGAACGGGAACGGCACGCGGCGTCCGTCGGCAGACTCAGGATTGCCCTGCAGCTCGGCCGTCACCTGGAGAGTGCCCCGGCACTTCACCAACTCGCCGCGGACCACCCCTTCGACGAAGTCGTCGCCGAAATGCTCATGCTCGCCCTGCACCGCAGCGGGCGCCAGAATGAGGCGCTCGACTGCTTCCACACAGTCCGCTCGCTACTGGTCGAGCAGCTCGGGGACGAACCCGGCCCCGCTCTGCAGGAACTGCACCGGAAGGTCTTGTGCCGGGACGACTCCCTCGGCCTGCGCCGCGACTCGGTCGTGGCCTGACCCCGGCCGGGCCGGGCCGGCGCCACCGTGCGGCATCCCGCGGCGGCGGGGAGACCGCCGCCGCGTCCGTCATGAACGGCGGATTCACACGGGAGTCGCCTCACGGGCGGCGATCGGGACGTCGGTGGTGTTGGTGGCGAAGCACGTCAGCCGCAGTCCGTCGGCATCGGTGAACCGCAACTAGGCGCCGGGGTGCGGCCGTTCCTTGCGGACGATCAGCCGAATCCCTCTCGGCCAGCCCTTCAGGGCGTCGCCGTCGAGCTCGGCGGTCCAGGCGCCGTCGCGGATCTCGCCGCCGGGCTCGATGGCCGGTGTCCAGGCGGAGGCGGGGACCTTCAGGACGGCCTGGTGAATGGCGTCGGTGATGGTCATCCCGACCGAGTACGACAGCCACCGGCCCTGCCTCGAGAGCCAGGAGACGAACTCGTGGGTGCCGCCCGCGGAATCCGTACGAATCAGTGTGGACCGGCCGGGCCGGTGACGCTTCGGGAGCTGGGCCAAGGCAAGTCGGGTGGCGGTGATGTGGTCGGTGGCGGTGTTGCTGCCCGCGTTCCCGGGCCGTAGCAGCGCGGCCACCGGCTCCCCGGTGCCGCCGCGTCCGTGGTCACAGGAGCCTTGTCTGTTGCGGACGTCGGCGTCATCACCCGATCAGTGGCCACACTGAAAGGGCTCATTGACCCCGAGTTCATGACGGCCTGGCTCCTCCGACACGATGTGTGGCCGGCGGGAAAGCGCTTTTGCCTGCCGGCCACGCTGCCTGCAACAAACAACGAGCGGTCAGATCCTGCTTGCCTGGCTTAGAGGCTGTTGTCTTTCCGTACTTGATCGCTGACTTTCTGCTGGTCATGCATGGTGTGGCGGGTTCTGTGGCAGACAGGACTCGTCGTGTCGTCT
>NZ_JBEZYP010000035.1:0-22188 GCF_040638585.1 Streptomyces sp. NPDC025273 | reverse complement strand
GCGCGCGTCCCCCTCCGGGGGAACGACGCACGACCCTACGGGTCGTAAAGGACTATAAAGCCCTACGGGCTTTTAAACAATTCCTTCGGAATTGTTTATGAATTCCTCCGGAATTCATGGGTTGTCGAATCGTAGGGCAGGCCCAACGCTCCGCGCCGGGCCGGGTGGTGACGGATAGTCTGGTGACACTTCTTCCGGCTACGCCTACAGGATGAGCCCGCTACGCGGGCAGCTGGCCACAAGAGGGGGCGGGTTGGGGAGAGGTGACCCAATGGGCTAGCGGGACCAACGTACTGACTGTGCATCACCACTCACCCCCGAGTAGAGACTGGGAAAGTCCACCACCCCCTACGAACCATGTCACCCCGGGTGTGCATCACATCAAAGTCCGGGGTAGAGACTGGGATTCTGCGGCACCCCCAGCAGGAACCCAGACACCCGAAGAGAACACCTCGACCCGGAATTCCCAGCCCCTTTCTACCGCCGCCCGCATTCGGTCACTGAAACCCCGCTGAAGCCCGAGACGGCACCCCGACAAGCAGTCCAGGACACCCACCCGTACACGAGGCCCCACCGGGCACCCTGCCGCGTCGCGGTGGCCCACCGGCCGCCGCGACACCCCAGAAGCCAGCGCAGCGACCACCTTTCCCGCGACCGCCCCCACCCACCAGCCACCACACCCACCACCACACAGCAGGGCAGACCGGGGAGACAAGGGGAAGTCTGAGTACTCACCATCGAGAAAACGGGGGTTGACCAGGAAAAATGCGGGAGGCTCCGTTTTTTCGGTGTCGCCAATGTTGTCGCCAATGTTGTCGCCAATGTTGTCGCCATTGTTGTCGCCATTGTTGTCGCCGTCATGGCCCCCGTAAGACGCGCCGAAAAGTCGCGCCCGAAGCCCCCCGAGGGTGCTAATGATGATAGAGTTTCTCTTGTCAGCAAGTCGGAAGGGGGCGGCCCCCCGGATGACGCCCAAACCGCAGCTCACAGGGAGTACCCACCATGGCAGTTACCGTCAAGTCCAACCGTGACGTCATCCTCTCGAAGGGGCGCGAGATGTTCCTGCGCATTGCGCTGGAGCTGAAAGCCGGTCAGCACCTGCTGAACTGCACTATCGAGATGGTGCCCGGTGTCACGGTCCCCGCTCGCGTGCTGGTCGATGTCCCCGAGGATGGGTTCGGAATGCTCAGCCTGAACCACGCCCAGGTAACTACGTTCGCCACGGTTCTTGGTGCCGGTCTCGTGAACGCCGCCATCGAGGTTTGCCAGGTGACGGCCCGTTCTGTGTCCACCACTGGGGTCCCGATCGAGCGCGTGTGGGAGAAGGACATGGGAGTCGGTCTCTACGCTCTCACCGCAAGTGAGGCGAGCGCCCGCCGTGCGTCCGAAGTGGAGGACGGCATCACATTCCGTGACGCGTTCGCCTTGACGATTCCGAGCGGCATTCTGGTCTAGTGCTCATGTTCCGGGCGGTGGTTGGCCCCGCCGCCCGGAACTTCCCCAACCACAACCGCAGGAGAAAAGCTATGCCCCTCCCCCTGTATCCCGACTTCCCCACCATCGAGGCCCGAGGAACGCGCACCATTTACGACGTAGCCGTTCAACTCTCGCCGGATAAGTGGGAAGAGGTCGGCGAATGGGTCGGAGACCCGCACGCCGCCGGAAACGCCGCCATTGCCGCCTACCTCAGGTACCACCGTTCCGCGTACGTCGAAATTCTGATGGACGGCACCAATTTCGCCTACGTGACGCATCACCCGCGCACGCACGAGAAGACGCCGTTCCTGTGTCAGGTGGGAATGTGCGCCGATTCCCGCTGCGGTGAAGTCCCGCCCGAACAGTGTCTGTGCAAGAGCTGAATCCCCTTCACCCCGCCGGGACGGCGGTTTGGCCCCGCCGTCCCGGTCCCATCCCGAACCACCCCAGCAGAGGGAGTAACCCCATGAGCGAGAAGACCCCCGCCGCCCCCGCCCAGATTCCGACGGGTCTGGAGGCACTCGGCCACCTGACCGAGTTCGACCCCCGCACGCTGGAGCTGGACCCGCGCAACGCCCGTACCGAGAACGTGAAGCCGGATCACGCGTTGCTCGCGTCGGTCGAGCGGATCGGCGTACAGGAGCCGATCAGTGTCCGGCCGCTTGGAGACGGCCGATACGGGGTGTTCAAGGGTCAGCGCCGTTGGCTGGCCGCGACCGCAGCGGCGAAGAAGGCCGAAGCCAAGGGCAACCCCGTACGGCTCATCCCCGCTTTCGTGCGCGAGGACCTGAACGGCAACGACACCGAAGCGCTGCTGTTGTCGATGGTGGAGAACACCCAGCGCGCCCAGATGACGCACCGTGACACGCTCAATGGCGCCGCGCAGCTGGAATTGATCGGCGTGAACGAGGCTGATCGCCGTCGCGCAGCCGGAATCCTGGGATGGAAGCGCGAGTCCCTGCGAGCGGCGAAGAAGGCCTCCGCCTTGACGTCGGAAGGGCTCAAGGACGGTGCCCGCCAGGGTTTCGACCTGTCCGAGCTGGCCGACCTCCAGGACGTCGAGGAGGTCACCGGAGCCGCCACCAGGCTCGCCTATGCACGACGGAAGGACGTCGAGGCGAAGGGGAACACCCGGGGCAACTGGCAGCACGCCATGGCAACGCTCCGGCAGGAGCGCGACGAGCAGCGGAAGCGGCAGGCAGCCGCGCAGGCACTCACGGACGCGGGTGTGAAGGTCCTTCCCCGCTACGCCCGGAGCGACGACACCGCCCGTCCGCTGGACCAGATCTCCACGCGGCTCGGTAAGGAGCTCACCGCGAAGACGCACGCCCAGTGCGCTGGGCACGCGGCACGGCTGGACGAGGACGCCGAGCCGGTCTACGTCTGCACCGATCCGGAGAAGAACGGCCACACCGTCAAGGACGCCCCGGACGCTGCGGAGGAGGCCGAGGCGAAGGACGCGGCGCGCGCCGAGCGTAAGCGGGTCATCGAGCAGAACAAGGCCGCCCGTGCCGCGCGTGAGGTGCGTCAGGAGTTCGTTGCCCAGCTGTGCAAGGGGAAGACCCTGTCGGACGCGGCATGGACGCTTGTGCTCACCACGGTGATGAACGGGTCCGACACCTACCGGAAGTTCCTCAACAAGACCCAGGCGAAGGCGACGGCCGCAGTCGCCAAGTTCACCGCCGGGCCCGCTCCCGAGGACAACGCGCCCGACCCGTTCACCCCGCTGATTCAGCGGACCGGGAAGGCCCGCCGCCCTCAGCTGATGATGGCCCAGGTGGCCGCAGCGTTCGAAGCCGAGATGAACGACAAAGCATGGTCGGAGAAGACCACGGCTCAGGTCATGTGGCTGACGTTCCTTGAAGGCGAGGGCTACACCCTGTCCGCGCACGAGTCCGCGATTCTCGGCCGGGCCGCAGCGCCCGAGACCGCGCCCACCGAGCCGACCAACCTGACGAATGAGGAGGAGCCGCAGGAGTCCGAGGAGGAGGCACAGCCCGAGGCGCAGCAGGCCGAGGAGGCCGACCGCCCGGACGCGGACGACGCCCCGGACGCACCGGAGGAGGCGCAGGCCGAGGGCGCGGCCGAGCCGGAGGCGCCGGAGAGCGCCCAGGAGGCCGATGGAGGAGCCGAAGAGGGAGACGCCGGGCACGAGGCCGAGGAGGCCGCCACGGCGCCGCAGGAGGCCGCACAGCAGGAGTAGCCGCCACGGGGCGGACCGGCCCGAGCACCGGTCCGCCCCGCAGCACCCGCAGCACCCGCCGGGTGGGTTGGCCCCCGCCCGGCGTCCCAGACCTCAACGTTCCAGCCGGCAAAAATCGAGGAGCCCCAACGTGTCCAGGTTCATCACAGGCGCCCGCCTGGTTTTCCCGCTCGCCGACGTCGTGGCCGCAGCCGAGCACGCCGCAGCCTCACCAGCTCACAGGATGGTCGACGGCAACATCAGCCCGTCCCCCGCCCTGTGGTGGGTTTCGGATGACGGAACGTATCTGATGAGCAACGGCATTCCGGCCGACGGCGCGAAGGCCGACGACGACCCCCGCCGCAAGGTCCACGCCGAGGGCTGGGGGCCGGGCACCGACACATGGGAACTGCTCGGCGGAGACGACATCTGCGAGCCGTACCCACTGTGTGAAGAGGGTTCGGCGGAGGACGGAGACACATTTCTCGGCACGCTGCGCAGTGCGCTGGCAGAGGGGAACACCGATCTCGTCTGGGAAATCAGCGCCGCCGGGTGGTGGGAGACCCGGGTGACTGCCACACGTCGCAGGACCGGCCGGACGGGCCGCGCCCGGGGGTGAGTGGCGTGTGCTCCCGGTAGGAGCGACGAGAGGGCGGGGCCGGACGCAAATGCGTCCGGCCCCGCCCTCTTTCCGTGTGTGTGGCGGTCCGGCGGTCGTCCGCCGAAGCGGGCCGCTTTCGCGGTTGGCCCAACCGCCGGACCTTCCCAAACCACAACCCAGCAGGGAGGACCGGAAACCGGTTCCGCGCAGAGCTGCGATACGCCTCCAATCATAACGGGCCGTGCGATTGGTCCGAGCGCCATGCGCAGCGCACCACCACGAACGGCATTAATCCTGGTAGAATTCTTTATGTCGGCAGGTTGGCCCCGGTCGACATCCCAGACCGCCTCACCAGGGAGTTTCCGCAATGACCGCTCAGGATCACCGGCCCCGCAACGCGGCACCGGCCGACGACATCACGCCCGGGGAGCGCGCGGCGCTCGATGCGTTCAACATCACCGATGCCGACGTGAACGAGGCTATGACGCCGGTCGTCGAGCAGATTCGGACGATGGCCGAGGACACCGGCACGGACCTTGAGGAGTTCTTCCTGTCCCTCGATGAAGAACTCTTCGGCGCACTGTGCGTCGGATACCTGACGGCGAAGCGCGCCGGGCACACCGGTGCCGCACTGGAGCGGAAGGCCGAACGCTTCACCTTGGCTGTGCTCGCACGGACTGGGCGCGCCGACCTGGGTCCGCTCGCCCAGGCGCTGGGCCGCAGCCGGTAGCGCCCACCGGTGGGGGCGGACCAAGCAGTCCGCCCCCACCGCCCGAGGCCAGTTCCTGGACCGGCTGCGCCCACGCCGGCCGTTCCGTCCGCCGCGCCCGGAGGCAGATCCCATGACCGCAGGTTCTCTCACGCTTCGCTCGCCCCGTTTGCTCGTGCTGCGCGTGTCGGTCACGGACGGGAGCGGCACGGTCCGCCGTTCGTGGTCCATGCCCGCCGCCCCGTTCGGGACCCCCGCTTGGCAGTTGCCGATGCTGGCCGCCCATCTGGTCGCGCTGAACCGGACGCAGAGCGCGCCGACCGTGGAGCGGTTCGCCGCCCACCTGTCCGCGCGTACCGGCGGGGCCGTGCCCGTGCCGCTGGACGCCTACCCCTACGACCCGATCCACGATGCGCGGGTGGCGTGCTGGATCGACGTCCACGCCGAGCCCGCGCAGGGCAACGAGCGCTGGCCCCGCGTCGCACTGTCGATGCTGGAGCAGGAGGCCGGGCGGTGTGGGTGGAGCCGGATCACGCGGCACCGGGGCGCCTACGCGGTGATCGCGCACGCCTATCAGGAGATGACGGCGGAGTCGGAACTACTGGCGGGCCGGATGCGGACCAGGCCGGACCAGGGGACGGCCGAAGTCCACGGGCTGGCCGAGGAGATGCGTGCATGGTGCTGGCGAGCGCACCGTCAGGCGCGGGCCGAACAGTTGCTGACGGACGCCGGGAAGCCGCGCGAGAAGAAGCAGGAAAAGCGCAGGTCGATCGCGCTCGCGCTCCACTGAAATCGCTCCATAGGTGCTAGAATTCTTTATGTCGGGAGGTTGGCTCCTCCCGACATCCCGAACCGCAACACGCGAAGGAGTCCCCTCAGTGGAAACCCCGGACATTCTCGCCCGCATCGAAGACGACCTGTCCGTCAGCGCGGACGCCATGCGGTCCATCCCCGCAGGCTCCACCGCCGCCGGTCCGGAGCCGTTCGGCCCGATCATCGACAGCTACTCGCGGGCCGACGCGATCGCAGACGGAACACTCGTCGCCGCCCCCGAGGGCATTGCCCGCGAGGCCGGTTTCCGTGTCCCGGTCGCGATCACCCGCGCAGCGTGGACCGACTGCGTTCAGTGGAGCGACGCGGACAGCGCCAGGCAGACCCCGCAGAACGAGGAAGGGCGCCTGTGGGACGTCCTGTACATGAGCACCTTTGCCGCCCGCCGCTACCGCCGGGCCACCTTTCCCGTGGAGTTGTACCGGGTGCCCCGAGGAGGCCGCGCCCACGCGGCAAGGCCCGTTGAGCTCACGTGCCGCCTGCACCAGAACGACAGCGGCGAACAGGTCGCCACGATCAGCCTGCCCGACGAGGACTGACAGCCCCTGCTGGCCGGCGCCGCGCCCACGCGCGGCACCGGCCGCCCTCCCCCTCCCCCGTCACCCGTTCCGCACCCAGGAGCAGCCATGCCGGTCCGCTGGATGTCCGCCACCGCCACCGATCAGGGCCCGCGCCGATTCATGGCCGACGCCGCCGCCATGTACCGCAACCGGGGCAACGGCCACCGCGCCTGGTCGGTTGCCGACGGAATCGGCGACGACTACGAGCCCGCCCACGCCGCGCAGAGCGCCGCCCGCATCGCCGCCCAGGCCGCCACGACGGGCGGAGCCGTCCACGGCATCACCACCGCGCGCAGGCTGCTGCAGCACGAGTACGAAGGCGCGCCCCGCGGGCAGGCCGGTGACGCAGTGATGGTGACCGCAGTCCCGTTCCCCGACGCCGCAGGAGGCGGCTTCGATATCGCCTGGGTCGGCGACTGCCGCGCCTTCACCGTGCGGGACGGAGTACTGCGCCAGGAAACCGCCGACCACACCCAGGGCGCAGCGATGCGGGAGAGCGCGAACGAGTGGACGCGTGAGATTGCGCCGGGTTACGACCACGTGGTGACGCGCAGCGTTGTGCGTGACACCGAGATCGCGTCCGTCCGGATCACGGGCCCGGTCGAGCGGCTGTTGCTGTGCACCGACGGAGTTTCCAGGATTCTGCCGGCCGGAGTCGTCGCCGCGATCCTCACCGGTACAAACTCCGCCCCGAAGGCCGCCCGTGCGTTGGTGGCCGCCGCCCGGGCCTGCCCGTCCGCTCGCGACAACATCGCCGTCACCGTGCTGACGCCGAGTCGGAAGCGACAGCAGACCCGATAGGGCGCCAGTCGCCGGGCAGGGAGGCAGGCCGCCCTGCCCGGCCCCTCACCGAATACAGCCTGCCCCCAGTTCTCACGAAGGGAGTACCCATGCCCAACCTGTCCGAGCAGATCAGTACCGCCCTCACCGCGTCCGGCATTGTGAGGGGCTTCACCGTCGATGTCCGCGTCAGCAGCCGCCGCCGGACATGGGGTATCACCGTCAAGCCCGGAGGCACGAGCCTCACCCTGCACGCACCGGCCACGGCGCAGCCCGAGGACGCCGTGACGTTCGTTCGGCGCGTCGAACACCGCATCGGTCGAGCCGCCAACAAGGCCCGTGAGTACGCTCCCGAGCACCCGGTAAAGCGGCTGGTCGGCGGTGAGGCGTACTACTGGCTCGGCCAACCGGCGCGTCTGCGTGTGCTGGAGGAAGCCGCTGTACCGGTGGAGCGGGTGAACACCGGCTACGGCTGGTGGTTGCATGTCGACCGCCGGGCCGTAACCGCCCACGGCAGCCGCCCCTTTGTCCGTTGGTACTGCGCCCAGGGCACCGAGTGGCTGAAGAGGGAGGCGCCCGCGTGGTGGTCCCGCATGACTGCGGCCGGCCGGGACCCCTTGCCTGAACTACGTGTCGCCGATATCGGCCGTAAGCGCTGGGGCAAGTACGAACCGAAACGGCACAGAGTCACCCTGGCTTGGCAGACGCTGCAACTACCGCTCCCACTCGTCCGTCACATCGTCGTGCACGAGCTCGCCCACGCCACAAGGCCCCGCGGGCAGGCCCACGGCCCGGAGTTCTGGCGCGTGATGGAGCGCGCCATGCCCGGTGCGCGCGCAGATAAGCGACGACTGGACGAGCAGGGCCGCACCATCTGGATGGGAGACATTCACACCGTTCGGCCGACAAGCCCGTAACCATTCCCACGGCCGGGCACCGCCGGAACTGCTCCGCACACCGGTTCTGAAAGCGCGCCGAACGCCGTCCCGTTGACTCGACAATTGTCCGCCGGATTCCCTCCTTGAGGAATTGCCTTTCGGCTCACGTCTGCCGTCAGAAAGACACGAAGAAAGCAGTTCAGGTATCGGGAAACGCGAATTGCGTTCACCATGACACCCCAACGAAGAACGCTACACGTGGTAGAATTCTTTATGTCAGAAGGGGTTGGCCCCCCGCTGGCACCCACGCCACACCCCAAGCAACCGGAGGAAACCCCCATGGCACGCCTGCGCAGGACCACCATTCCGCCCCGCTACACCACCGCGCCCCCGCTCGCCGGGCACGGCCACCGTGTCGTCGACACCCGCAACGGCTACACCCTCACCGAGCGCCCCAGCGTCGAGACCGCCCGGCTGGCCGCCGGGGAGCTCAACACCTCCCCCCGCGCAGCCGTCAATGCCGTTCGGGCCCTGGACGACGCCCAGACCGGCCCCGCCGCACACGTACTGCGCAGTCTGCGCCGCTACGGCTACCACTGGGCACTGGAGCAGCGCGAAGCCGACACCCTTCACCGCTACTGGGAGTTGAAGGAGCTCACCGAAGCCGGTCATCTGGCCATGGTGTGGAGCCTCCAGGGCAAGCCGTTCTATGTCACGCCCGAGCGGTACCAGGCTCTGCCCATCGTGTTCCTTGAGGACACGGGCAAGGAGTTCCCTGCCGTCCCGGAATCCGAGCTTGGCCGTCGTCGCGAGCGGCTGGAGGCGATGCCGTCCAAGGAGCGGTACTCCCCGTGTGAGCTGCACGGCATCAACACGGGCAAGTGCGCCATCTGTATGCCGGTCGAGGCGTGGGAGTGCGATTGGGGCACGTGCTGGGCGAATTCCGTGACCGTGATCGAGGGCCGCCCGATGTGTGAGCGCTGCGCCCCGTCGATGGACTCGAGGCTGTACCTCCGCGAGCGCTGACACTCGCCGTGCCGTCCGGGGGGCGCCGGTCACCGGCGCCCCCCGGAACCCGAACCCGAAGGGAGCAGCACCGATGTTCACCCCGATCATCTGCGGGACGTGCGGGCAAGGAAAGTACGCTCCGGCCGGCCGGAACCTGTACGCGTGCACGTGGTGTGGCCACACGCTCGCGGACAGCGATTTCGTTCTGGACCCCGAAGAGCGGCTTGTCTGCCGTGACGGCGTCATGCACACCCGGGTCGTCACCGGCCTCTACGAGGTCCTGCCCACCCACGGGGTGCAGTCCGCGTACGTGCAGGCCACCCTCATGCGCGCGCTGCTGTCACAGAACGTCTTCACCGGCACCGACCAGGTGAACGCCGCCAACCGGCTCAAGTTCGAGGAAGCTTTGCCGGAACGGGGTCCCTGGATCCTGGACCTCACTGAGCTGCGCACCCTCGTGACCGCGATGCGGTGGCGCAAGTCCCCCACCGGCTTCCCCGACCCCCGCCATGACGCGATCGAAGCCGAGATCCGCCGCGTCTACGACGAAGCGGTACGCAGTCTGTCCCGCGAAGCCGTCGACAGCGCCCCGTAGGACCGCCGCCCGCTCCTCCTGCCGGGCCGCCGCGCGGCGGCCCGGCCCTCTCCCTCACGGAAGGACCTGACGTGCCCCCACGTGACCACGGTTCGCACTGCGAATGTCGTGCCTGTCTCTGCGACTGCGGCTGCTACCAGTTCGAGCCGCGCGAGAAATGCCATCCGGACTGCTCGTACAACAACATCGGCGCCATGTCGGATCACTGCTATCCGCCCGCGTACGAGTACCGCGTGACCTACTTCTGACCGTCCCGGCCGGCCGCGATGGCACAGCCGGGCAGACAGCGCGGGGCAACGCGGAGCACGGCCCAGGCCGCCGGTGGGTACGGGCGGGCTGCCGCGGCCGGACGGTGAAGGAGCAGCCAGCCCAGTAGGCCGAGCACGCGGCCGACGTATTCAGCAGCTGCCCGGGCGCATGCTGCGCCCGGGCAGCACCCCACACGCGAGGCGTCATGCAGGAATCCGACTTTGCCCGCCTGGCCGGCCAGATCGCCGCGCGGCTGAGCGGCGCGGCGGGTAACTGGCGCAGCGGTCCGGCAACAGGCTGGGCCGCAGCCGCCCAGCTGCGCAGGGACGATGGGCTGCAAGTCGTCCTCATCCTGAACGGGCGGAGCATCACCGCCCGGGGAGGGTGGCCAAGCGGTCCGCGCCCGCCGTCCGGGCCGCCCGCACCTCAGATCACCATGGCCGCGGCAGGCTCGGAGTACGTGAGCGGGCACATTCGGCGCCGCCTGCTGGCCCGGTACGAGGAAGTGTTCGCCCAGTGGCAGAAGGGCGCCGAAGCGACCGAGGCGGAGCGGAGCGGCCGGAGCGCGGCCGCGGCCCGCATTGCCGCCGTGCTGGCCCCGATTCCGGCCGGGCACACCTCGACGGAGGCGCATGACGGGCACAGGTCGACGAGCGTTCGGCGGCTCGGCCCAGGGGTCAATGTCCGGGCCTCAGTCGGACCGTCCGGCGGCACGGTCGAACTGTCCGTGAGCGGTCTCACCGGGAGTACAGCGGTCGAACTCTGCGCCCACCTCGCGCGGCTGACGCACGTTGCGGACACCACCGGAAATGCCGACTGAAACAGCCTCCCACCTGCACAGACAACCCACTCGCCGCTATAGTCGTGGTAGAGTTATCTCAGTCAGACGGGGTTGGCCCCCCGGACGGCGCCCAGACCACACCTGCGATTCCGGAGGTCCATTCGTGATCACCATCCGTCATACCCGCGCCGATGGCACGCTCATCGAGGGAAGCGAGAAGGGTGACGGTGTCTACGACATCGTCCGTCACCGCGGATTCCGCTACTTCCCGTCGATCCGTCAGATCGGCATCATCGGCTCCCGCGACCGGGCCGCCCAGACGTGGAAGATCAACCCGGCGGCGGAAGCGCTGCGCGAGGCCGGATTCGAGGTGACCGTCGTCATCGACGAGGACACCCGGCGTTCCTTCGCGGAAGCCGAGGCGGAGAAGACCGAGCGTGCCGAGGACCGCGCGGTGCGGTACGAGGAGCGGGCCGACCGGGCGCAGGGCAGCAGCGACCAGCTGCGGGCCGAGGCCAGGCGCCGCATGGACTCCATCCCGTTCGGGCAGCCGATGATGCCGGACCACCACTCGTACAGCCGGGACCGCAACTTCCGTGACCGCACCCACCGCATGTACGGCAAGGCGATCGCCGAAGGTGAGCGCGCGGCCTACCTCGCGGGCCGCTCCGAGGCGGCGGAGAACACTCAGCGCCACCGCAACAACCCCGCCGTCACGCTGCGCCGTATCGCGAAGCTGGAGGCCGACTTGCGCCGGGTGCACCGGCGGCAGGCAGGCCAGTCCGCCCATGGATTCCCCCTGGAGCTGACCCCCGACACGGTGGCGGAGCTCGGGCGCAGGGAAGAGGAGATCGCGGAGGAGCTCACCTACTGGCGCACACTCGTCGCCCAGGCCGAGGCCGACGGATTCAAGGTGTGGGGAAAGGCCGACTTCACCAAGGGCGACTTCGTGAAGTCCGGGAGCCGTTGGTACGAGGTACTGCGGGTCAACGCGAAGTCGTTGACCGTACCCGGCGGTCCCGACATCAAGCCGGTCGTCAGCGCCGAAAACCGCGCCTACAGCTGGAACGACCGCCTCCCCTACGACAGGGTGGCGGGCCGCATGTCCGCCGAAGAGGCGCGAGGCAACCCCGCGCAGCGCACAGCCACCCCGCAGACCAGCGACTGAGCCCCAGGCACCTTCCCCTGCCGCGCCCCGGGGCGCGGCCCCCTTCCCGGAAGGACCTGCCCATGCTCACGTTCGACCCCACGACGACCAGCGGGAGCGCGCTCGCCTCTCTGTTCCGTGTGTGGTGCTCACTGCGCGGCACCGACCCCGAAGGCGAGGTAGACGGCGCAGACATGACGCAGGCCGTCGCCGAGCACTTCGAAGCCCTCGGACTGGACGTCGGCGGGCCCGCGGACCAGGTCGACGCGCCCGCCCTCCGCGACGCCGCTGCCGAGGAAACGCGCCCGGCAATGCGCTGACAGCCAGCCGCCCAGCGCGACAGGGCGGCCCGGTCGCACCCTCCGGCCGGCCGGGCCGCCCTGCCACAACCCCGCCATGCCACAGGCCCCGGACCGGGCCGCTCCTGAATGTGAGGCCACGATGGTCAGCACCGCCATGCCCGATATCCGTACGCTCGCCCCTGCCGTCGCCACCAGTCTCGGCGCCGGGTGGAAGAGCGAGCCCCACCCCGAACACCCCCACGCCAGCGCCTGCCTGACGCACGAGGACGGCCGCCAGGTCCGCCTGTACGTCGACCAGTACGCCAGCCCACGGGCGGCACGTGTCCAGGCCTCCGGCCAGGAGCCCACGCCGCCCGTCGGCATCCTCGTGAAAGACACAGGTATCGACTTCGGTCACATCACGATGGCAGCAACCAAGAGCGCCAGGCAGATTGCCGCCGACGTGAACCGGCGTCTGCTGCCCACACTCGCCGCCTCGCTCGCGCAGTGGCAAGCCAAGATGGACACGCTGTGCGCGGAGGAAACCCAGCGCACCGCAGCCGCCCGCTGTCTGGCCGCCGCGCTCGGAACACCGTCGGTGACCCGAGCGAGCCATGGTTCCGCCTGGGACACGCGGAAGCTGCACATGCAGTGGTCCGGAACAGCCCGAGGCACCGAGCGGCGATGGATGACCACGCCGCACGCGTCCGTAGAGGTCGACGCGGACAGCTCCAGCGGCGCGTACGTGAAGATCGAGCTCTCCGGCCTCACCGCCACGCAGGCAGAACGGGTACTGCGCGCACTCCTCGATGAGGAGCAGCACGGGGATCCGTCCGACAGCTGACCCCCGCGGAGGGCGGCGGCCGCCCGGCGGCATCCCCGGCCGGCCGCCGCCTTCCTGCCAGTTCCTCGCGCTCCACTCGCCCGGGCCGCCGCAGCGCCCGGCATTCAGCTGACCAGCGACCCCGGCCCGCAACGCATTCGACCACCACCCGCCGACCCCTCCGGGCGCAGTGACGTGCGCCGCGCCCTCCCGTAGGCCGGGCGGGTCCGCCGGCCAGCCCTTGACCAGACCACGGCCACCGGGCAACCGCCCGCCCGGTGGCCGTTGCATTGTGGCTCGGGTGTGTTCGGGGTGCTGGCGTCCGGCCGGGCTCCGAAGTCGTGAGCGCAGAACTCGCCCAAGAATTCGACTAGATTGATGATAGAATTCTTTATGTCAGGAAGTCGGAGGGTTTGGCCCCCCCAGATGGCGCCCAAACCACATCACCGCAGCTCAGGAGGGCATGTGCCAGAACCCAGCTCCCCAATCGAAGTGCTGGTCAGCAACAACGATCGCGACCGGTACCCCGCCGTCGTCCACCCCGACGAAGCCAACGCAGAGGGCTTCGTGAAGCCCTGGTTCGACCTGGAGACCGTCCGGCGCATCGCCGAGAAGACGCAGGCCGACGCCGTCAGGTTCAGCTACGGCACCGTCGACACCGTGCACGTCATCGACGGCGGCATCGAGCAGGGCGAGCCCCGCGCGCTGGTCGTCGTCGTCACATGGACGCGCATCCCCGAGAAGGGCGTCGACGGAGCCACCGAATTCGTCGCACCCGACCAGGGAACCGGCCGATACGCCATCGGCGGCCTCCCGTGGTGCTGGTACGCGCTCGACGACCAGCTGAACCTCAACTTCCCCTTCCGCGCGAAGTAGTCGGCCCTCCCGGAGCGGACAAGCCCCGCCTGCTCCGGGCGCAGCCGAGTTCACCTCTCAGCCCGAAGGAGCAGCACCTTGACCAACATCGAAACCTTCGTATGCGTGGACGACGAGCACATCTACCCGGCCCGGCTTGACCGTGCGAACCGTTGGAACGGCTGGGTGTCGCCCGGCTTCACTCTGGATGCCGTGCGCGAGCTGGCAGCGCACACCGAGGAGGCCGTCGAGACATACGGCCACGACTGCGCCGACCAGATCACCGTCATCGACGGAGAGCCCCAGCCCGTCGTGCTGCACATCCGTTGGCAGTGGTTCGACCAGAACGCCCCGGCCAGTGCGGTGAACGTCGTCAAGCCCGACGCCGACGGCCTGTACTGGATCGGCGGCTGGGAGTGGACTTGGTACGAGGTCGAGGACGGCCCCTTGTTCTACAGTCGCCGGACGGCGTACGAGGCGTGGAAGCAGGTTCTGAACCGGAGCGCCCATCGCATCGGTGAGATCCTGCGGGCCCAGATGCCCGACGCCACGTCATGCCTCATCGACGTGACCGAGCTCGGGCGGATCGTCCAGGTCGACGGGGCAAACGGTGTCGTCTGGCCGGGCGCCACCGGCGAGGACGAATACGGGCCGTTCGACGCCGAGACACTCGGCGAGGCCGACGAGGTGCTGCGCCAGGCGCTCGACCACGGCCGCGACACGGTGGAGCTGGAGGTCAGCGAGTGGCGCCCCGCCCGCGACATCAAGCGCCCCGACCTGCACCGTGTCGTGTTCGCCCCGCCGGGTCTCGACCCGGTCGGTGACGGCCCGCTGAACGAGGCCCGCGCCAAGGCGACCGAGGCGCGGCGCGCCCTGCTCACCGACACCGTTCCCTACCTCGCGGAGGACGCCAGTGCGGCCTGCCCCGCTGCCGTCGGTGTGGTCGTCGACCCGACCGCCGAGCAGCCGTTCGTCATGTTCCTCGCGGACCACGCCCACCCGGGCGCGAGCTACTCCGTCCCCGCCCGGCTCGCACAGAAGGTCCATGACCGGCTGGCAGGCATGTTCGCCTACCGGCCGACCGCCGAGGACCTGACCGCCTGCGGCTGGACGGCCGTCGCTCCTCCGCAACTGGACGGCGCATACGCCCTGATCTTCCCCGCCGAGTAGTAGTGGCGGGCCCGGGGCGGACACAGCGCCCGCCCCGGGCCCCGACCGGCCGCATCGCCGACCGGCGCCGGCCATTGCCCTTTCGTCCGTTCCGTCGTCTGCGCGCCGCGCAGGGCGGCAAGAGGAGGAACGCTCGTGGCACACCCCGCGACCAGGTACCGCAAGGACCACGTCAGTACGCCCCGGCCCTGGGGGTACGAGTACGCGGCATTCAAGGAGTCGCACTTCGGCGAGGACTACCAGACGGGCTTTCTCACCGGCTGGGAGGCCGACGGCATGATCGGCCGGGCGGTGAAGCGCCGCAATCTCGTGGCCGTTGACGTGCTGGGCACTCTGTGGATCACACCGTTCCGGCGTTCGCGGCCCCGCATCGCGCTGACACCGGTCCGCGTGCTGGCGAGCCTGACCGGTCGCCAGCACGAGGATCTGACGCTGATCGAGGCCGCCGGGAGCCGTGCCCGTATCCGCCGCGCCGAGGACGGTGCCGTGAGTATCGAGGCGGGCATGATGCGTATCCCGCCCGCTGCGGCCTGGATCCTGCGGCGCCGGGGCTGGACAAGCGAGATCCCGCACACCGGACGCGTGACTGTCTCAGCAGCCGGCCGTATGGCCATGGTCCACCACTGGCACAAGTCCGAGGGCCTGAACAGGCGTCTGCTGACGGGCCTTTACCTGGACGCGGCACTCAGCTTGCCCCAGGCCCCCGGACTCGCGGAGATCCCACCCAAGAAATAGCGTAAATAGTGGTAGAATTCTTTATGTCAAGAAGTCGGAAGGGGTTGGCCCCCCGGACGGCGCCCAAACCGCATCACCGCACCCCAGGAGGGCCCGTGATGGACCGCATCACTGTTGCTGTCGAGATCGACGGCACGACGCACCAGTTCACCCTGCTGCTCACCGAGCTCAACAAGCGCACCGAATCCTGCCCCGCCCTGCTGGGCGGGGACAGGATCGGCCTGGAAGCACAGGTGACCCTGCTGGAGCCCGGCCAGGACAAGGGGAACACGTTCTTCCTGTCCCGGTTGGTCGGCGAAGGGGACTGGGTCATCGACGCGAAGTTCGGGCCCAACAGCTTCCCCCACTGGAGCCACGGATTCGGCGCCCGGTACACGAAGCTGCGCGGCCTGCTGCCGGAGTTCGGCGACGTTCTGGACGACGCGGCCCGTGAGCGGAAGCTGGCCGCGGCGATCGGCCGGGACGTCCCGCTCGAACTCACCAGCTGACACAGCGCCCCCTCCCGGGGCAACGTCCGACAACTGCCCCGGGAGGAAGGCCCGCCAGATCGGGGCGGGGTGACCGTTGGCCCCGTCGCCCCGCCCCGCGGACCTGAACCACACCACCCACTTCACTGCGAGGTCTTCATGATGACTGCCCCCGTACGCAGCGAGCGCGCCGCCCGTGCCGCCCTCTCCCACTTCAGCCGGCCGGAGAATGTCGCCGCCGAACTGGCCCAGTTGGGGCCGGTGGAGCTCTGGGCGAAGCTCATCGAGGCCGACCCGACCGGACGGCCCCGCGGCTACGAGCCGGAGAAGGAGCTCGCCACGGCCGAGCTCACCGCCGATTTCGTCATCCCGGGTGAGCCCGCCTGGCCCGCCGCCCTGGACTCGCTCGGAGAGGCGCGGCCGCTGGGTGTGTGGACGCGCGGCCAAGGCGATCTGGCCGCCCTGTCGGCCCGCGCCATTGCCGTGACCGGGCGTCGCGCACCGAGCCCGTCCGGTGTCCGCGCCACGCAGGACACCGCACGGTCGCTCACCGAGGCCGGGCACACGGTCGCCTCCGCACTCTCGTACGGCATCGACACCGCCGCCCAGCACGGTGCCGGTGCACCGACCCTGGCCGTCATGCCGTGCGGGCTGGACACCTGCCACCCCTACAACCAGGCCGCCCTCCTGGACCACGTGACGACGAACGGCGGTATCGCCGTCAGCGTCTACCGGCCGGGGACGCCCACCAGCCGCCTCACGCTCTCTACCACCGCCAGGCTCCTGGCGGCCCTGTCCCAGGCTCTCGTCCTGATCGAGCCCAGCGACGACGTCGCCACCGTCCCGCTGGAGGCCGCCCGGGCCGCGCGGTACCTGCGCCGCCCGGTGCACGTGCTCACCACGACGGACCCCAGCACCAACATCAACCACACGAGCAGGACCGGCCGCCTGCTGAAGTCCGTCCGCGCCCACCGCACCACGCAGCTCGTCGACATCGTCACCGCGCTCGGCTGAACCCCCGGGCGGGCCCGGTCAGCCGGGCCCGCCCCGCGGTACAGCCCCGCTTCGCCACCTCCCGGAAGAAGGCACCGCCATGCGCGTCTCCGCCCGCCTCCGCCACCGCTTCCACCGCACGGCCCGGCTCCTGACCGCCAGACGCAGCGAGCCTGGGTCGCTGCCCGCCCTCCAGATGGCCAGTGTCCTGGTCTTCGCCTACATCGACGCCGACAGTTCCGCCGTCCGCATCAGCGTCGACCTGGACACGGCGCACCGTGCGCTGCTGCGCCCCGACCGTTCCGTGCCGCTGGAGATCACCGTGCAGGGCAGTCGCGTCTTCCGTGAATGACCCCGACGCAACACCCTAATCGTGGTAGAGTTCTCTTTGTCGGAACGTTTGGCCGCGAACCGACACCCGAACCGCATCCCGAGCAGCAGGAGGACCACGTGACCGGCAGCAACCCGCAGACCGCCGCACTCCCCGTCATCGGAACACGCGTCACCTACCACGGCAGCCTCACCCAGTACCACGGCCGCGGGTTCCTCCTCTTCCCCCACGACGTGAGCCTCTCCGCAGGGGAGACCCTGTACTGCGACTGCGACCACCACTCCCGCTACACGCTGGTCGACATCGAGTCCGACATCCCCCTGTTCCACGTCCGCGAAGCGAGCTTCACCGTTGAGGCCAGCGGGTGGTGGCCCGAGGACGCGATCGACATCGTGCACGGCGGATTCGTCTACAAGGCATCGCACGCCCTGCCCGGGGGCTCACCCACCACCCGCATCCTCGCGTTCCACACCGCCGGCGGCGAAGTGCTGAATCAGTGGGGCACCCTGCGCGAGATCACCGACACCGGCACCATCCGGATCCTCGACGAGCGCGGTCTCGACCCGTTCCGGGCCCGCCTGACCCCCTCACCGGCGAGCAGCTGACACGTCCGAGGGGGCGGCGGCAGCCGCCCCCTCCCGTCACCCGACTCACACCACAGGGGAGCTCACGATGACCGAAGCCACCACCGCCCAGGCAGCCCTCATCGCTGGGACGATCGTGCGCTGCCCGCGCTACGTCAACGGCGAGAACACCGGCCTGCGCAAGGCCGTCGTGCTCGGCCTGTGGAACGAGGACAACCCCAAGGGCGGATACCGGGTGTACTTCTACACGCTCGGCCCGGCCAGTTTCTCCCCCCGCACCGCCGGGCTCGCCTTCGCCCGCGAGATCGCCGTCCTCGGCACGCTCGAAGACCTCTCCGAGCGCACGCTGACCGGCATCTACAAGGGGCTCGGCGAATTCCCGGGGTCCACGTACGTACGCAACCGCGCGGGCAGCCACGCCTACCGGCTGCGCTCGGCCCGCCGCGCCCGATAGGCCCCGCCGCCGCCCGATGGGCGCGAAGGCATCCACGGCCACCGGCCCCCCGGCACGACAAGACATCGAAGTGCCGCACCCCGATCAGGTGCGTGCGGCCCGCCATGCCCCCGTCCAGAGGAAAGAGGCCTCCCGCATGAGCACCGAGACCCGCGAGTTCATCATCGTCGGCCAGGACACCGGCGTCAGCTTCACCCTGTGGGACGTCATGCCCGCCCCCACCGACCCCACCAAGCGCGACATGGCCATCGAGGAAATCGGGATCGACGTCCATGACGCGTTCGGCTCGTGCCACATGGAGTGGGCCGCCACCGCCACCGGGGCCGTGAACCAACTCCTGACGGACCTGCGCGAGCAGTCCGGCATCAACGACTACGCGCTGAGCGAGGCCAGCAACCGGGACGCCCTTACCGAGGAGAACGATCCCCGGTAGGCCCCCCTGTGTCCCCAGCCGTGGTTGGCCCCGCAGGCCGACAGGTCCGTCGCGAGCCGCTCCCACCAGGTCCTTGAGTCTTCGATGACGACCCCACCGGCTACGGACTGAAGGAGGATTTGTGGGAGTGGGCTGTGGCCCTTCTGGACAAACAAGAAGCGCTCGTACGCACCTCGGCGGCGCGTACGAGCGTCTGGGAGCTGGAGCCTACTCACTTCCTACTGCGAGCACCCCAGCCGATCGCAGCCAAGATGGTGACGATGAACCCAGCTGCCTCCGTGGTGGTCGCGGCTTTGGTGATCACAAGCGTTACCCCGAGCGACAGGGCTGCGATCGCCACAATCAGCGAGACCAACTCTCGCTGGAAGGTGTCGCGCTGGGGTGTTGCTGTCTTACGCTGGCGCGGCAAAGGACTGTTCCTCTCGGTTACTCCTGAAGGGCACAGCGCCTTGAGGCCTCCAGCCGCTCACTGCCAAGTAGCCGGCTGGGGGCCTTTTTTGGCGTGCACCTATCGTGCACGTGCGGTGTGACGAGCACCACCCGATCCGTAAAGTTTTTTTTGATTCCTCGGTGTCGACTAGGTCACAGCCATACTTCCATGGGGCAAGACGCCACTCCAGCATTAGATAGCAAGGCTCGCAAGCATTTGTTTCCGCACATTCACTCGCAGTGGCCGCCCTACGCCTGTGAACGTCACACTGGCACGCAGGCCCAGGTGGTCACCTCGAGCCAGCAGAGGCGTTCGAGGTGTCGCTGAACCAGGCCGAGTTCGCCGCCTACAAGGTGCACCGGGCCTACCTCGCCAGGCGCACCCTCGAGTGCCGGACCCTGCACGGGCGCAGCTACCGCGCCCCACGCTGGTGGTGCCGGCACGAGCGCACCGAGTCCTGCCGCCGCGCCCCTGCGGAGCAGGGCACTGTGCCCTCGTGCAGTGGTGGCCGGGCATGCCGGCTCCCCGCGCGCAAGGGGCAGTCACGGCGCTCGGTACGCACTCTGTTCGAGGGTGACCGGGCCGCGGCCGAGGCCTGGGTGAGCGACGCCGGATCCGAGGGGGCCCGGCTGGAGCGCGGGAGCCTGTCGGGGATCCTCCGCGCGGTGCACCAGGAGGCCGGCCCGGACTTCCCACACGGGATCGGATTCGTCATGGCCGCCCCCAAAGGTGCCCAGGACAAGCAGCGCAGCGGGCTCGAGGACGTCTGGTCGGCCGTCACCGGCCGGGCGGGAACGTGGCGCAGGCCGCTGCGCGGAGCGCGCCCGGCGCAGCAGCTGGGGTTCGCGCAGCCGATGTCTTCGGGGTGGGTGTAGCTCCCCACACTCCCGAACCGTCTTAGTTATGCTAGAATTCTTTATGTCAGGTCGGGTTGGTCCCCGCCTGCATCCCGAACCGCATCCGAGCAAGGAGCTCCGCATGAGCGACCGTATCCCTGTATCCCTCAGGTCCGGATATGGGCTGACGGCATGAGCGGCCCGACGAGCACCCACCTGTTCTGCGGGCTCGGTGGCGACACCCTGGGCTTCAAAGAGGCAGGCCTGGTTCCCAGGCTCGCGCTCAACCACGCTCCCGCGGCGGTTGCCAGCCACCGGCTGAACTTCCCCGACTGCGAGCACGACTGTGCCGACATCAACAACTACGACATGCGGCGCCTGCCACGGACCAGCGTCCTGTTCGGTTCGCCCATCTGCAAGGAAGCCAGCCCTGCCGGGGGCAACACGGCGGAGCGGACCCAGCTGGAGCTGGGCGAAGCCGACTCCTACGTCTCGCCGGCCACGTGGGAGCGGACGCGAGCCACCGCCTACGACCTGTTCCGCGCCGCCGAGGTCCACAACTACGACGCCGTCGTATGGGAGAACGTCCCGCGCTTCGCCCAGTGGCGCCTGTTCGACTGGTGGCTGCGCGGATGGGAGCAGCTCGGCTACGTGCCGCAGGTGGCATCGGTCAACTCGGCCCATCTGGGCGGGGACCAGGACAGTGTCAATCCCCGGGCGCGTCAGCACCGGGACCGTCTGATCGGGGTGATGGTCCGCAAGGGCATCAAGCCCCCGGACCTGCGAGTGCGGCCCGAGTGTGTGTGTCTGGAGTGCGGGCCGGTCATCGGGGTGCAGCGCTGGCGCAACCCGCGCGGGCGGAAGATCGGTTCGTTCGGGGTGCAGTACGACTTCATCTGTCCGAACCGGTCCTGCGGTCACCGGGTCGTCGCACCAGTCACCGACCCGGTGTTCGGTGCCCTGGATCTGAGCCTGCCTGAGCAGCGTTTCGGGGACGGCAAGCCGAACCGGAGGAAGTTCACCCCCTACCCGGACACGACTCGCGCCCGGGTCCAGGCCGCTCTGGACCGCTTCCCCGCCTCGCAGGCGGGCACCGGTGCCGATGGATCGGACTACCTGATCGTGCATCTGGGCCGGAACTCCAATCCGCGCACCGTGCAGCAACCGCTGAGCACGGTGGCGTGCAAGCCCCACCACGCTCTGGTGCGCAGCGGCGTGAGCGTCGACGAGTGCCGGATGCGGATGCTGCGCCCGCACGAGACCGCACGGATGCAGCGGTTCCCCAAGACGTATGCGGTGACGGGAACCGTGGCCGAGCAGTACACGCAGATCGGCAACGCCGTTCCCGTCAACCTCGCCCACTGGGCGGGTGCCCGCCTACTGGCCAGCCTGGCCTGAGCGCGGCACCACGCATTTCCCGGGCACCGGCGGCGGTTGGCCCCGCCGCCGGTGGCCTGTCCTTCCCGACCGCACCCATGAGGAGCCCGCATCATGACCCTCTTCGTTCCTGACTCCCGCCGCGAGGACGAGCCCGCAGGAGGGCGCCCGCAGACCGGTCGGCCCCAGGCCACCGCCCCGCGAAGCACGCAAGGCCACCGCAGCATCCTGTCGGCGGGCTTCAGCACGAGCGGCGTCACGTCCACGCACCTGTTCGCCGGAGGGTGCGGCGACATGGTCGGCTTCGCCGGTGCAGGGTTCGAGCCGCAGTTCGCCGCGAACCACATGGCGGCCGCGATCGACACCGTCCGCCGGAACTTTCCCACAGTGCGCTACGAGCGCTGCGACATCAACAACCTGGACTTCCGGCACATCCCCCGCACCCGTGTGCTGGTCGGCTCCCCCATCTGTAAGGAAGTCGCTCCCGCCGGAGGGAACTCCACCGCCAGCCAGAAGCCCGTCACCGGCCCAGGGCTCTTGCAAGGTCGAATTTCTCTGACGTTTGCGCTGGTCAGCGGGGGATGTCGAGGAGGTCGAGTGGGGCGGCGAAGGGTTCGTAGGA
>NZ_JBEZYP010000034.1:0-29670 GCF_040638585.1 Streptomyces sp. NPDC025273 | reverse complement strand
AAGACACCGCCTCCATCGCGGCGGAGCACCTGCTGGCCCACCTCACGAGGAGATCCCGACACGACCCCACCTGGGCGTCTCCGCTGAGCGGCAGCCGAGAGGCAGGTCGGTCGCCAGTCCCTCTATGAAATGATCTTGGTGTGGCTGGTGTGATCACGGCGTCGGAGCCGTCCTAATTCCCCGTGGGGCGGGGCTGGCCACCAGTCCGTTCGAGCGCCGGGGACCGATGCCCTTCGCTTATCCCGGCCTTCCACAGTGCAGGTGGTGGCAGCCTCGCGGGCACCGACCGTACGCCTGGAGCCGTCTGGGCACTCGATCCCTTTATCCAGAGCGGCGGCGTTCGGTGTCTTCGAGGTCGCCACCACCGTCAACACCGTCCGCTTGATCACTCGTTGGTGTTGGTGGTGCGAGCCCGCCGCACGGCGACCTCCTGATAGTCCAGAGCCGTCAGAGCTCCCGAGGAGACCGGGGCCCGTGGGGTGCGCTGGTGCCACGAACGGCTAGGCCGTGTTTTGGAAGTCGCGGGCGGCCAGCCAAATGATGAGGTCGCTCGCGATTCGGCCGATGTCGTTCTCGGTGGTCACGTGGTGTTCGCGGCGGGTGGCGTCGCGGCGGACGATCTCGTATCCGCCCTCGTCCAGGACTGCGACCGAGACGAACCAGGCGGGATCGTCCTGGTCGGGCTGGATGACGACGAACGTGTTCTCCGTATCGTTCAGTTCGCTGATCAGCTCGAAGAGGGCGTCCTCGGACGGGTCGTCGATGTGGTCGCCGTTTTCGCTGTCTGCGTAGTAGTACTTGGCGGCCACTGGACTTCTTCCCACGGTGCGCGGTCGGTTCGGGCGCCAGCATGGCACGGCCCTATGGGCCGTCGGTGGGTCACAGCCTCTGCTGGATCGCCGCGATCTGGACCGTCGCCTCGAAACGGACGGCAAGCTTCTCGTATCGGGTGGCCACGGCCCGGTGCTGTTTGAGGCGGCTGATCCCGCACTCGACCGCGTGACGGGCCTTGTAGTCCTGGCGGTCGAAGGCGGGTGGACGGCCTCCCGCGCTGCCGCGGCGCCTGCGGTTGCCGATTTGGTCGGCCGGCTCGGGGATCGTGCACCTGATCCCGCGTCGGCGCAGGTAGGCACGGTTAGCGCGCGAGGAATACGCCTTGTCGCCCCGTACCCGTAAAGGACGCACCCGGGGGCGTCCTTTACGGGTACGGGGCACCCGGATCGCTTCGAGGACCGGCTCGAACTGCGGACTGTCGCCCCGCTGACCCGCCGTGACCAGCAGCGACAGCGGCTTCTGCCCCTGTTCACAGGCCAGGTGGATCTTCGTGGAGAACCCGCCGCGTGAGCGGCCCAGCCCGTGATCGTCCGGCTCGGTCCGTGTCCCGCCCGGCGGTTCCTTCTGCCCGGCACCATCTCGGCGGGCACCGGCGGCATGCTGATGGGCCCGGCAGACCGTGGAGTCGACGTTCACCTCCCACGTGATCAGGCCCGCAGCGTCGGCCCTGGCCTGCAGTGCAGTCAGGATCCCAGCCCACACGCCCTCGCGCTGCCAGCGCCTGAACAGCCCATACACGGTCTGCCAGTGCCCGTACTCGACCGGCAGATCCCGCCACGGCACACCGGTCCGCACACGCCACCGCACCCCGTCGATCAATTGCCGCCGGTTGCGAACCGGACGCCCCAGCCCCGCGACCGGCAACAACGGCTCCAGCACCGACCACTGCTCATCCGAAAGATCCCCACGCCCCACACAAGATCATCACGGCATGGATCGTGGTCAGGGACTCAGTTCTAAAACACGGCCTAGACCTGCATATAGAGGTGTTTGTCCTGTGCCATCGAACTTTGAGCGTGTGCCATCGAAGTTTGAGTGACGTGGACCACTGATGTGCCGGGACGCGATAGGTGTCACCTGGCCACGATTTCTGTCACCTGTCGATCTGCTGGTGTTCGTGGTGGGTTCCACGGCCGATGCGACTGCGGAGCTGTCTGCACCAGCCGTATGGGCTTGCAGTGAACGAGTCGGATGAGATGGGGCCGGGCTGGCAGGCTGCACTCGTGGCCCTCGACTTTGCCTGGACGCCGGTTGGGCCGAGACCACCCCCGCGCAGACCAGGGAGGCTGCCGTTCTCCAGTGCTGGCGGCCTCGGAACCGGCCCCATCCCGCCGCACTCTAGTTGCAGGGTCTGACAAGTCAGGTAGAGGCGAACGAGTAGGTTGGCAAGGGTGAGCACGTGGGGGCGGAAGTACGGGTATGTAGGGCCTACTGAGCTGAAGGCACTGGTCCAGCCGGGTCGCATGGGTTGGAGAGTGGGCTCGCCGGCGGACTTCGATGCTTGGGTGTCGGCGCGGACAGCGGAGGAACTGGCTGAGCCGTTCACCTTCGTTGTGGACTCCGTCGGAACCCTGCGGTTGGCGCCGCGCCGAAGCGAGCATGTCGCATGCGCTGGCGGCGAGTCGGTGCTCGGGGCCGGCGAGATGAGCTTCCGCACGCAGTCCGGACGGTGGGTGGTGGAAGAAGTCAGCAATCAGTCGACCGGCTATTGCCCGGACGTTCGGTCGTGGCCTGCCGTCGCGGACGCCCTGGACCGAGCCGGGATTGCTCGTCCGTCCGGCTTCACCCATGAGGTGATCTTCCGGCGCTGCCCCTCCTGCCACCGGCTCAACATCGTGCGGGAGGAGGACTTCTTCTGCGTCTTCTGCGATGAGGTCCTCCCAATGGAGTGGAACGTGGACGGCGTCAGAACCGGCTGACCGGCGGGCATGCGATCAGTTCTCGGGTCCTGGTGCCGCCCCTGACCTCAGCTGTTGCCGTTGTCGATCTCCGTTGCGAGTCGGTGCGCGTGCTGGATGAGGAGCTCTTGAAGCTTCGCGAGGCGGGGTGGCAGATCGGACTGGGTGTGCTGGGCCCAGAGGCCGCTATGTGGTCGACGCCGCGCTCCAAGAGCGTGCTGAGGATGCTGGGATTCGATCGGCCGAGGAGCGTACTGGGCTTCGCCTCTGGTGACGAGGGTCCAGATGAAGACCGACGCCTCCTGCCGTTGCAAGTCCTCGGGTCGGTCGGGGAGGACGTTGGGGGGCAGGTGGAGGGACATCTTCTGCCAGGTCTCCAGGGGCAGGGACCAGGTCCGTAGCGCCTCGCGTCGTTGGTGGTAGTCAATGAGGTCTCTGGTGTTGTCGAGGTCTCGGGCGAGGTTCCTCAGTGCCGTGTTGACGTGTTCTCGGCGGTGGTTGCCGAGCCACTGGTAGAACGCGTCCGACGGCCTGTATCTGCCCCTGGTGGTGTGAAGGCCCAGGTAGTGGGCTGCTTCGCCCATGGATCCGCCCGCTGCCCATTTGACGAGCTGGACGGCGGCGGTCCTGCGTACTGTCCTGAGGCAGGCGGGGTCGCATTCGAGAGGGGCGAGGTGCTGGAGGAACCAACGATCGGGAGAGCGTCATGCCACCATCGAGCCGCCGCACCCGGTTGGTTGTCGCTGCCGCACCTGCTGGGCGGAAGCCGTCGCGGCCCGGCGGACGCTGCGGTGCCGGTCGTTGGGCCGTGCCCCGCGGTCGCGCTGTACGCGGTGGCGCCGCTGCGCGGCGTCGAGCACCTGGTGCTCGACGACCTCGCCGCCTACGCGGAGGACCGGGGGTGGGTAGTCCCGGCCGGGTGTGCGGTCGCCGACAGCGGGCTGCTCGACCAGGACCCGAATGTGCAGTGTGGTGGCCTACTCCCAGACAACGCCCTCACGGACGGGTGGGAGCAGGTCAGAACACGGGCAAGTCCCTGTCGGGAGGCGGACAGTTTTACCTTACGCGGACCAGACGCCTGGACTACCGTCGCCACCTCGAACAGCAGCCACCCGGAGGCCTGATGGACACACCGACCAACACCATCTTCACGGGGCTGCTGCGCGAGTACGGCTACACCCAACGGTCCCTGGCCGACGAGGTCAACCGGATCTCCGGACGCATCTTCGGACGCCCTGGCGCGGCCACCGACCGGGACGTGCGGCGCTGGATCGCCGGCACCGTACGCTGGCCGACCGGCCGCTACCTTCTGCCTCTCGCCGAGATTTTCGACCGGCCGCCCGAGGCCATGGGATTCGTACCGCGCGGCCGCACCAGCCGCCTGCCCGCCCCACCACCCTCCTCGGTGCGGCCAGGGCAGGAGGAACCCGTGAAGCGTCGCGAATTCCTGACCGTGTCCACCGCCGCGACCCTCGCCGTCGTGCTCCGTCTGGAGGAGACCCCGGTGCGCGGACGCCTCACCATGGCGGACGTCGACCGCATCACCACGACCATCGGCAGGCTCGACGCGCACTTCACCGCGATCGGCGGCGGCGCTCTGCTGACCGTCGCCACCGCCTACATCGACCGCCTGCGCAACACCATGGACGGCTGCACTTACGGCCCCCGCGTCGAACAGGCCCTGCACCGCACGCTCAGCGACCTCTACTCCTCCGCCGGATGGGCCGCCTACGACGCCGGGGACGGCACCACCTCCCGGCTCCACCACGCCGACGCCCTACAGTCGGGGATCCTGGCCAAGGACGGGCGGGCCCAGGCCCGCGCCTGGTCCGACCTCTCTCTCCAGTCCCGCGCCGAAGGCCGGCACCGCGAAGCCCTGACCATCAACCGCGCCGCCCTGCAAACCCGGCAGGCCCGCCAGGACCCCCGCATCGCGGCGCTGCTCCACTCCCGCCTCGCCATCGGCCACGCCCACCTCGGAGACCACAGCGCCTGCGCACGCTCCCTCCTCGCCGCCGAGAAAGCCCACGACCGGTTCGACACCACCCCACCCCCGCCACCCTGGCTGCGCTTCCTGGACGCCGCCGAGATCGCCGGACTCGCCGCCATCGCCCACAGGGCCACAGGCCGACTACCCGACGCGGAGAGGGCCACCGCCCAGGCCCTGCGCCTGCTGAGCCCCGCAATGCACCGCAACCGCGTCTACTACGGCATCCAGCTCGCCCAACTCCAGCTCGCCCAGGGCGACACCACCAGCGCCAGAGCGACCGCCACGGCCATCGACACCGCGGCGGTCAACAGCCCCCGCATCGCCCTGCGCCTCGCCACCATCCACCACAAGCTCGCCACCGCACAGGAGACGCCGTGACCACCGGCATACAGATGCGCCACTACACCAGCGCCAGGGCCCCCGCGCTGCGCCCGCTGCTCCTCGACGTGTACACCGAGGTCTACGCGGACGCCGCACGCACCGACCCGTTCGCCTCCCCGGACCGCTTCGCCGAAGGGCTCGACCACTGGAGCGCCCGGCCGGGCTGGAGCTGTGTCGTGGGCTACGACGGCGACCAGCCGGTCGGCTACGCCTACGGAGCACCACTGCCCCCAGGCTCACGCTGGTGGGGCGGCCTGCTCACCCAGGTCCCCGCCGACGTCACCGCCGAGACGGGAAAGCGCACCTACGCGCTCTCCGAACTCATGGTTCGCACCCCCTGGCGCAAAACCGGCACTGCCCGCCGCCTCCACGACACCCTGCTCGACGCCCGGACGGAACAGCGTGCAACGCTGCTCGTCGACCAGAACCACCCCAAGGTCCACGCCCTGTACGAGTCATGGGGCTGGACCACCCTCGGGGACCTGCGCCCCCGCCTGGCCGACGCTCCGCTCTTCCACGCCATGCTGCTCGGCCTTCCCCCAGGGGCCGGGGAGACCGGGCCGTGAGAACGCACCGTGGTGGTCGGACCCACGAGGAGTGATCGCCGGTCCGACGGCTCGATCAGTTCAACGAGCCAGGCTGAGGTGCAGCCATTCAGAGCGATTCCGCGTCCATGTTTTTACGAAGCAAGGAGGTCATGTGCGGGATACCGGTACGCATAGACAGGTAAGACTCCGCCTGGCAAGGCAACGCCCGGCACCCAACGCTGTGAGGCCACGTGTTCGCGCTGAGACCGTAGAGCCACCGCAGCACTGGCTGCGCCGAGTTCCCTGGGTTGCTGTAGGCGCATTGCTCACCGCCATTGGTGCTGTCGGTGGTGTGGTTTTCACAGGTATCGCCACGTACTACGGAGCCCGCGTCTCAGCGGAGCAGTTGGAGCAGTCGAGGGAGGACTCTGCTAAGCAGTCCCGGGCTCAGGCAGCGGCCTTCTCCTACTGGGTTGAAGGAATTGACGAGAACTGGACGTTGCACCTCCAGAACCGATCTGTAGATCCCATCCCGTTGGTCTGGCTGGCGATGGATGCGGGGACACTGCTTGAGCCGAACCCCTGGTTCGACCAAAGGGTTGGGCCGGTGGTTCGGTTTCGGCTGGTAACGACGCGTCTGGCACCCTGCACCGAACTTATCTACTCACCGAAACAGATTGACAGGGAGATCGTCGGGGTGGGGCGGACCAACGAGGCAAAAGAAGCCACGGTGAGGAAAGTTGTTGCCGTAGCAGAGGTCCAGTACGCCTTCTTCTCTGATCGTGACGGCAAGAGCTGGAAGAGAACGACTAAAAAGCTCATACCTTGGGATAAAGACCCAGAAGATAAAACATCCCAGGTGTTCTGGGAGAGCCGGATCCACGACGAGCCGCAGGTGCAGCAGGCGGTTGGATGCGACGAGTCCAAAGGGGCTGGGCTCGCATAACCGGCTCACCACACGCAGCAGCTTGAGTTGGCAGGGCCCCGGTATCCGCCGGGAGCGCCAGGCCCGGGTGCCGGAGCTTTGCCATCCGGGAAACTCACCATGCAGCCCGGCTCGTCCCCCTGTCTCGAGATGCTGTGGTGAGTTCGGCGCGGGGGACTCACCATCGCAAGCGGGCAGGGGCGGTCGGGCGAGGAGTGGTCGCCGGTCCGACGGTTCGGTCACGCCCTCGCAGGACGCCCGGTGTCAGCCAGCGCGAGCGGCGTCGAACAGCCGTCGCCGCGTTGGGGGAGAGAGCGGCGATGCGGAGGCCAGCACGGTCATGGGAGTCGTGGGAGGGCGAGTCCGAGAAGCGCTCTCAGAGACCGAACTGACTCATCAAGTCGGTACTGAGTTCCTCGAAGACGCGTGCCGCTTCCTCGTCGTCCGCGATCGGTGGGAGCACCGTGTGTACCGGCTGGATGTGATGAGGGCGGCGGGCATAGGGGAGTGCGACCTCGCGGCCACCTGCGAAGTCCGCAGCGCGGGCTTCGAGGGCCCCCGGACCGTTCGATGCGTAGATCGTTGCAGTGATCTGCTGGGTGCTGTCCAGGCGCAGTTTCCTCTGCAGCTCCTGGACGACGGTCACGAAGTCACCGCAGGCCACCGCGACCACGCGCTGAGAAACAGGGAGGGCTTCATCGATGCCCTCTTCGGCGAGGACGCGCTGCTCCTCGGAATAGGGCCGCCATGACACGTTGGTGGCCAGGGTCACGGTGCCGTCGTGGTGCAGCTCGATCATGGAGTTCCGGTTGTAGTCGATCTCCATGGTGCTGCAGACCCAGCGTCTCAGGCCCGGGCGGGGGTTGAGGAGGGTGTCGCCCATGCCCGTCATCGGTCCGGGAGTCCGTCGCGTCGGCAGCTTGCGTCCTCGCTCCTCGGCGACGTGAAGAAGGTAGCGAGCTTCGTCCCGGTTCAGCGGGGGCGCACCGTGAGGGTAGGGCCGGGTAGGACGTGCGACCGCGACGAGCCAGGCTGAGGGTTTGGCGGAGTGCGCGGTGATGGTCCTGGTGAGGAAGTCGGAGTGCTGGCGCAGTGCCTCCTCGGCCCTGTCGATGCGGGTAAAACGGTCGCGGTAGGCACGTTCGATCTGGTGCTCCGCCATCCAGGCGGTGTGGTCTCGATCGCGGTACGGCACCGTGAATGCCTGCTGCTCTTTGTCCTTGTCCGATCTGCCGTGGACGAGGTGCGGTGCCATTTCGCTGGCAGGGACATCCACGATCAGGAGAGTTGTCGTGCCGTCGGTCAGGGGAAACATGACCAGGTCTGGCAGGTAGGGGTGGACGTGGTTGCGGACCCACTGTGCGTACTGCCGGAGGTCAGCCCTTGCCCAGTCGATGCCTGTGATCTCGTGGTTGTCGGCGACGCCGTAGATGAGCAGGCCGCCGCGGGTATTGGCCATCGCGCTGATGTCCTTGGCGAACTCGTTCCACTGGCCGTGCATAGGGGGAAGGGGAAGGTCCCTTTTCCAGTCGAGGTCGTCGGACTCATCGAGGTGGTCCGCTGCGGCCCGGCTGACCATGTCGTAGGTCAGAGGGCCAGGGGCGGACCCCAAGTGCTGATGCAGTTTCGTCCAGGTGCGGGCCCGGCTCTGCGCGGCGATGGAGGTGTCTGCTATCCCCATGATCGATCCTCTTTGAGCGTCAGTGGAAGGCTCACTCTAAGAGCGACCGCCACTTGATGGTCAGCGGAGGCGGCGGGCTGTTGGCCGCGTGCTCCAGCGATAGAGCTTGCGCGCTCGGCGAATCAGCGTGCGGACGGTGACGAACGCAGCGGCGAGGTAGAGGTAGAAATCGACGACCTCTCCGTCGCGTTCGAAGCACCTGCGGATCTTGCCGTAGCCGTTCATCCATGACTGCGTACGTTCGACCACCCAACGCTTGCCAACTTGGATCGGGGCCGGGATGCCCTTCACGGCTATCTCACCGATCAGCCTGTGATCGTCCAGTATTCGACGGCAGGCGCGCCCGTGGTACGCAGAGTCCAGGTGGATTACGGCGTTCCCGGGTAGGGCTCCGAGCTGATGTTCGGCCGCTTCGATGGTCGGCTCCAGCAGTTTCGAGTCGTGCCGGTTCGCGCCGGCCGACGCAATGCCCAGCGGGACTCCATTGGCATCGACCAAAGTGGAGCGTTTGAGTCCCTGCTTCGCACGGTCGACCGGTGACGGTCCGGCTTTGGCGCCGACGCAAGGTGCCTTGGTGTGACAGCCGTCAGCAGACAAATCATCGAGGCTCAGGCCGATCATCGTGTCGTAAGCGGCCAGGGCGATCGCGTGCAGCCGCGTGGCCAGTCCGAGGTGGGCCCATTCCCTGACCCGGCGCCGGATCGTAGTGGCCGAGCATTCGTTGCTGGCGATCCGCTCATAACCCGAGCCGTGGACCAGGGCGTCTACGACGTGGCGGAAGACGACTCGGTCGGGCACCCGGCGGCGGTGGCACCCCCATGGATGCGCCGGATCGAACTCGGGCCGGTCAGGAATCAGCGCGCTGAACTGGTCCCACAGCGGCTCAAGCAGGGATGATGGGACGGTAGGCACGAATCCTCCGGCGATCGCTGAGCTTGAGATCTTCATGATCGCTACAGGTCGTTCTCACGAGTCATCCCTTGAGGCCGTAACTGGCCGGTACCCTGGAGTTTGAGAGTCTGTGGGCATATTCGGAGAGCCGGGCGGCTTCCAGATCGTGGTACTCGAGTACATGCCACTGCGGCGCTTCGGTCTCTTCCAGATCCTGCTCAGCGGCTGGCCGATAGGTGACGGAACCACAACGGCCTTCTATCCGCACTACTGCGACCTGCAAGATCTCGCCCGACTGGTCGAGAGTGGCGAACCGCATGAGCGGTTTCAGCTGATTCTGGGTGACACCTTCGACCACATGCAGGTCGACGCCGAGATGACCGACCGCGCGATCCTGTTCAGCTTCCGCTCCCACGACGAGAATTCGCAGTGGCGCGAAGCACAGGTAGACAGCAGAGAGTTCCTCACCGTCTGGCGCCAGGCCGCGGCCTGCATCGAGGCGATCCTCGCTCGGGCCGACGAGTCCTGACCCGCCACCCAGGCAAGCGCCGATGTTGAACCAGCTGCACGCATCACGCCGACCTGCCAGCAACCTGAAACTCTCACCGACCATCAAGTGGCGGTCGCTCTTAGTTGTCATCTAAATGGCCACTCGATACGCTCCGGACAGGTGTGATAGTGGGACAGCCTTCAGCTGTGGCTGGGGGATCCTCCACGCCGTTTATGCGTGACCAGCTGAATGCCGAAGGGCCGCGCACCCGGCACAGATGCGCGGCCCCACGAACGGCTGGTCCGGGCAGAAGGTCAGCTCCCTAATAGCAGTAGGGAGCTGACCTTCTCGTACCAGCGGGGTAACCGCTCTAGCAGGTGGTCGGAGTAGTAGGCGACTGGGATCAGTCGCACCCACCATCCACCTGCCTGACGTGCCGTCCTCAACCAGCTTCGGTTGGGGCGGTCACGACGATGACGTCCAGGCATGAACCTTTCCTCCTCTCGATCTCACAGCTTGCTGTCAGGCGTTGCGGGCCTGGGCAGCAATTCGCTTCCCGGCCCGCGGGACCGTGAAGAAAATGCAGCTGTGAAGTCACGAGGACGACGTCACCGATAAGACCCTAGCGCCCTCCGGAGGCCCCTTCTGACGCTGCATGAGAGGCCGTGAGACATCGGGTTTACGTGAGGGGAGGGCGTACATAAACCCGTGGGCACATCAGGCTACGGAGTGTGATGAAACGCGGGGGGCGTGGCGCTGCTCAGCAACGGAAAGTAGTTGCAACGAATTTCTTCGCGTTGTCTGCTCCAGTGAGGGACTGACACCGGAGCGCCGAGCGCCGACGTCAGTCGTCGGGTGCGCTGTTGTCGGCGCCGCATGCTCAGCAGTCCCACTCGCTGGGTACTTCGTGCTGTGTGTCGATCCAGAAACCTTGAGGTGGCCTGACGTCAGGCGTCACGATGCTTGGCTGCCTGATCGAGCTGCTGCTGCCGAAAGGTGGGTTCTCTCTTGCACACCTTCACGGCGTTCTCTTCGAGCGGGGCGGCGCTGCGCTGGGTTGTGGGGTGTCGCGGCGGCCGGTGGGCCACCGCGACGCGGCAGGGTGTCCCCGGCCAGCCGCAGGCCCGGATGCCCGGCTGCTGAAGTGGTGTCAGAACGGCGGCTCATCGAAGCAGGTGCCACCACTCCAGGTGGCGAGGGCCGGTTCGGTCTCCGGCTCCTGTTGGAGAACGCGCACCGCCTCCTTGACACGGCCAAGATCTATGAGGAGTTCGGCATGCGGTGCTGTGTTGTAGGTCGGGTGCTGTTCGAGGGCGGTGACTGCTTCCTCGGTGCGGCCGGCGTCGGCGAGCAGGCCGGACAGGAACCAGGCCGCATACCAGGTCTCGGCCTCGGGGTGCGTCCTTGCCTGCTCGAGCGCTTCGTCAAGCAGACCGCAGTTGGCCATCAGCGGGAGCCGCATCCGAAAGAAGTCCCACTCCTCCATACCGCCCCGGCGTTCCTTCAGCATGTCGAGGTAGATCAAGCCGTCCCGGGCCCGGCCGTGGTCCGCGTACAGGGTGCACAGAGCGTCGACGATCCAGTCCTCCGCGCCACCGGGCCGGTCAGCGAGTTCCCGTACCGCGTCGATCGCCTCGTCACCCCGCCCGTGCCGGGTCAGGAGCCGGGCCAACGGAACGGCCACGTGCCACAGGCCGTCGGTCCCGGCGGCGAACGTCCGGTAGGCGGCGACCGCGCCTTCCACATCTCCGCGCTTCTCCATGACCTCGGCCAGGCACTGCGCAGCGTGCCCGTGGTACTCGGAAGCCGCGTATGCCCGTAGTTCGTCGATCCGGTCGTGTCTGGCCAGCAGGTCGGCCAGTGCGTCGCGGCCGTTGACCGAGGTGGTGTCCCGACGGTGCAGCAGCGCGATGGCCTCATCGATCCGGCCCTGCCGTTCCCGGACCGTGGCGAGCAGGTCGATCGCGTTCTGCGGGCTTATCCGGACGTTTCCGCAGCCGGGGTCATCACAGGCCGGAACCCCCGCCTCGACACGGACCTCCAGCAGCGTCGCGACCTCGTCGTCCCGGCCCGCAGTCTCGGCGACGTCGACCAAGCACTCCGCGAGGAACCAGTCCTCGATCCCGGGCCGCAACAGCGCGAACGCCTCGTCACTCCGGCCGTGGCGAGCCAGCAGGCGCGCGAAGAAGTGCAGGACCAGGCGATCCCCCGCCTCCGCGTACGGGCGGGACAGCGCGATCGCCTTTTCGGCCAGGCCCCAGCCCTCCAGCAACTCGGCCCGGGCCCGGGCCGCCGGCCACCAGCCCGTCGCAAAGTATGGGGCGAGGATCTCCAGTGCCTGGTCCTGTCTTCCCCGGCCGCCGAGCAGCCGCGCCAACTCCAGGGCACAGAACCACTCCCCGCGGGCCGCGTGAAACTCCACCTCCCGCACATGGCCGAGTTCGAGAAGCCGTGCCACAAGCGACGCAGGGATACAGCCCGACAAAGTCCGGGTCCGACGATCAAGATCAGCAGCGTCCACAGCCACGCACTCTATAGCGGCGTCTGAGGTCGCAAAGGAGGAGAAGCGCCCAGCCCTCGGCCATGGCGGGGTCAGAAGTGGGGCAGATGCTTTGGCGCACGACCTGCAGGATCCGCTCGGCCGTGATGGTGCCGTGGCCGTCCGGGTGATTTGGAGATGTGAAGCGAGAGTTCGTGGTCTTGATGGGCTTGATGTGGTCGTCCGGGCTGTTCTTCACGGTGCCGCACTGGTTGATGCCGCGGCTGACAGCCTTGTCATCCTTGCCGTGAACGATGTCTGTATCGATGGCGTTCAGGCTCTCGAGGTACACCTGGCGTTGTGCGGGGTTCGGTTCCGCGGGCAGTCCGGCCGCCTGCCTGGCTGCAGTTCGTTGCTCGGGTGTGATCTCTGAGGCGTCGCCGCTCTGCACGGGCTTGGCCCCCCTCGGTGCTGCTGGTATCGCCGCTGCATGCGGTGAGCGCGAAGAGCAGGCCAGCCGCGAAGAGCGTGGCGATGGTGGCCTGCGATCCGGGTGGCTCCGTCATGAGGGCTCCCCTGCTCATCGCGTGCGGCGCGGGACTGGAGGGACGGCACGAGGGCTCCCCTCCCCGGGAATGGGTCTCCCGCCGCAAGGGGGCGATCGGCTTCCTGGGGACGCAGTTCGCCCTCACCCTCGTGGTTGGCCTCCTGTACGCCTTGATGATCAGCGAAGGCTCGGACGCCCCGCCGTCCAGGACTCCCCCCTCATTGCCGCCAGGAACCCAAAACCATGTCCGTTCTCGCCGACGTCCTCGACAAGCTGCATGACCGCCGCCGAGACCAAGGAGGACACATCCTCTGATTGCTTACCGGGCCGGCACGGCGGGGACCTATTCCGCTGGCTGAGAGCTAGCGCACCGCTCGCCGGTCACTGGCGCTGTTCGCTCCGATGAAATGCCTAGTCAATGGCCTGCATGAGCAGATCGTCACGGATGTCGTCATAACGTTCCTGGGTCTCGCGGATGATCGAAACGAGGAGCATGACGGCGATCACGCAGTGACCGGAGCTCAGGTGTGACAGGGGCAAGTGGTGCACAACGGCGTGCCGGGAGAGGGTCGTCGGAACCGCATTGCCCTTCCCCGGGTCGTACGGCGTGTAGAAGGCATTCAGCGGCGCCAGGACGTACTGGCGCTTGGGCAGGTAGTCGTTCGGCTGCTTCTTGCCGGCCTTCTGCAGCCTCCCGTGAGCGCCTGGCCCACGGGGGACGTGGGTCAGGTTGTGGAGCATCTGCTCGACGCCGGCGACGGCGAGGCATGCGGCGGCTTCACGGTGGCCGTCGGCCCATGCCGCCATGGCCTTCTCCCCTGCTTCAACTTCACCGACGATCCATTCATCGGTGCACTCATCGAGCTTGAGGCCGCACAGGGTCCGGATGCAGTCCTCGTCGTCGATCAGGACGGCGAGCTTGTCGTCATGGTCAGCACCCGCTGCGGCCAGGCGGCTCAGTGTCTCGGCTGGCGTGACCCACGCGACTGGAATGCCATGCGTCTTGGCCAGGTCGAGCAGCACGTCCAGCTGCACTGCGCTTCCCCACCAGTTCTCGTGCCGTACCCCGGTGTAGAAGTGCGGCATTCGGTGGGTTCCGTGGACAGCTGCGTCGTACGTGTCCCAGATCAAACCCCAGTCGCGGAGCTGAGGGAAGGTAGCCGTGGAGTTGCCGGCTGAGGGGTCGCTGAAGGTCATAAGCCGATCGTTCCGTGTGAGCGCGATCTGTGTGGGCAAAGCGGCAAAGAGCGTCCAGGATCGTTGCCTGGATCTGATGTGAAGGGGAGCTGGAGGTAGGCACACAGGACATCGATGCAGGTCTGGCGCAAGGTGTCGTCGGGAGCGTCGCCGGCGAATCCGGCCAGGGCGTGGACGCCTCCGAGCCGAACGGCGGGTGAGTCGGATCCCAGTTTGTCGACGGCCTGGGAGAAGCGTTCGCGGTGTGCAGGCGGGTGGCTTCGCGGTGGGCGCGCGCTGGCCTCATCGACGCGCTGGCGGCGGTAGGCGACGACCAGGGCGACGAGTGCTCCGGCTCCGGCTACCACCCCGAACGAGAGCTTCACCAAGTCGAAGAGCGTCTTCGCACCCAGCTTCGTGGTGGAGCCGATCTCCTTGAAGCCGAGCAGCACCACCAGTCCGTAGAAGACGCCGCCCGCGGTCAGCACCGCGGCGGCGAAGGCAAGGGTCAGGGACCGCCCTTCTCCACAACCGCAGGTTCCGATCATTCGGCGCGGCGAGACCCTGGAGGCCGCCCGCGCAGGCGTGCACCTCGCCGCCACGCTCGTGCAGTGGTTCGTCCCCGGAGCAGTCGCCCGCTCCTGGCCTGCCCTTCGAAGCGCTGGCCTATCGGTGCTGGTCGATGCGCTGGTGCAGCTCTGTCTCCCTCGTGGTGGCGACATACCCGCCCGAGAGGGCAAAGTGCCGCTGCGCACGCTCCAGGACCGGCGTGCCGGGGAGTTCGGTTCCGCGTACTGCCTGCTGTACCAGATGCCGGACGGCTACCACCGCGTGAAGGGCCGCCTCGATCCGGGCACCGCCCGGTGCTCCTTCCGCAAGCCCTGACGGCAGCCCCAAGACATGGTGGTCGTGATCCTCCATGACGCCGGAGTCGATAGAGGCGGCCAGGGTGGCCTGGATCTCCATCAGCATGTTCACCACGTCCTCCCACTGCTCCGGAGTCGGCCGCTGCGAACGCTGTTCCTGCATCTACTGCCTCCGAATATCGCGAGTGGAGATGGTGCGTCGGCTGCTTTGACGGGTGGGTCAGGGCACGTCGCCGGCCCAGTCCCACCGGTCGGTGTCGCCGGCCCGCGGCTCGTAGTCGGCGCGGCCGCCAGGCCCGAACTGTCCCTGGTTTGTCATCAGCATGGCGCCGGCGGTGCGCTCCTGGTGGGTGAGGCCGGTGACGTCCAGGAGGAGCCCGTCCAGCGGCCCGCCGACCAGTTCCACGTAGTCGTGTCCGGGCACGGCGTAGGCGTGGGGGTCGTCGTGGCCGGCTCCGTAGACCCGTCGGCGCAGCTCGTCCATGCGGGCCAGCGTGCCACCCGCCCACGAGCAGTGCCCCTCGATCGGGTGGAGTCTCCCTGATCGAGGACGCGCCCAAAATCGAACAGGTGCTCTAATAGATGGATGGAGTCCTGCCCCTTCCCCGACGACCTGGTCCAAGCACAGCAGGCCTGGCACGCCGCCTACCGCCAGCTCGCCGCGCCCCGTCCCCGCCACACCACCGCGCTGCGCCGCCGTCTGCTGGTTCTGTCCGTGCGGATGCAGTGGCATCCGTTCTGGTCCACTCCTGGCGGCCGTAATCCTGCGGCCCGGGTGGAGCTGAGGCGCCTCGCCCGACGCCAGGAGCAGCGTGAAGCGAGGACGGCGTGAGCCGGCCGGGCTTCTGTCCGACCGGCAAGCGGCGCTCCTGCTCGGTGATCCAGGACTGGATCACCGAGCACGGTGAGGTGCCGACTGTCCGGGAGATCGGTGCGCGGGGCGGGCTGTCGAGCACCGCATCGGTCGCCTACAGACTCGACCGGTTCGAAATCCGGGGCCTCGTCTGATGACCCTGCTGCGCTGGTGTCTTGGGGCAATCGGGGGAGAGGCTGCGATCAGCCTTGTCACAGGAGTCCGAAGAGGTCGGCTGTCCATTGGCCTGGCTGGTTGATATCGGCGATCCACGGTCCGATGAGGCCGCTCAAGGTGCCGATGGTGAGGCAGCTCAGGTGAACCGTGCCGATGAAGTCGCCCTGCTTGAGCACCCGGTCCGGCGTAGCGGGGTCTGAAGCCAGCAGGGCCACCAGAAGGATTATGGAGAGCAAGGCTGCGCCCAAGGGGAAAAGCAGGGACGCGAGCACGAGTTTCCAGACCGCAGGGCCTGGATCCGCTTGCAGACCGGCGGTCAACGCTGCTGAGGCGAGAGCGAAGAAGGCAAGGGTCAGGACGGCGGACAAGTAGGCGAAGAAGCGAAGCCCGGGGGTGGCCCAGGCCGGCCCCTTGGCGCGGTGAGTCCTCGGGAGAGGCGTGCGCTGATGGGGGGAGGGGCTGGGCGTGAGGTTGTGCAGATCTCTGCGGCGTCTCTTGTCGGCCGCGTGCCATTCCCGTTCCCAGGAGACGACGTCGGCTTCGCACGCGGTGAACAGAGACCGGGCATAGCCGAGCGAGGGCATTTGCCCTGACAAGAGTCTGTCGAGGTCAGTGAGTGACGGCGCGAGCTCGGCGACGGTGTCGTACGGCAGAGCGTGCTGGTCGATGAGCTGGCGCAGCCGGGTCAGGAAGATATCCGGGGATGTACCCGCAGCTCTGTGCTGTGACGAGAGCAGCCCGGTGTAGTCGGCGGCCATTTCCGAAGCCTTTGGACGGTTGTCCGGGGTTGTCCTGGACAAAGGAGCCGCGGCGGGAGCCTGCGGAACGTCCGGAGTCTCGAGGTTTCCCCAAGCGCCCCGGGCCCGTTGATCGAGTTCCTGCCAGCGCTGTTCCCACGGGCGAACAGCCTCAGGGCTCTGTTCGCAGGCCAGGACCACTTCCCGGGTGTAGGCGAGCTCAGGGAACCGCTCTCTTTCAGGGAGTATGTCCTTGGCATAGGGGAGCGTTGGTACAGGCGTAGTCGGCTCCTGGGCGGGGGGCTTGTCGAGGATCAGGCGTCTGAGGGCCAGGCGGAAGTTCACCAGGTCCCCGACCAGAGGGGGAAAGTCAGACGCGGCGACACGCGTGTTGCGTTCGGCCGTCTGCCACCGCGACATCCACATCGGCCACAGACCTTCCTCGAGCCGGCAGGCGCTGAGGAGCACGTGCAGCACGTCGAGCGAGGGCAGGGCTCGGTCATCGTGCGCACTGTCGAAGAGGGGACCGCTGTGGGGGGGGGCTACTCAGAAGCGCAGCAGAAACGCTCGCCCCTTCGACCAGTCGCTCGAGGTCGGCCATGAAGTCGGTCGCCTGGTAGGGCCCGCCGTCCCCGCGTGTGATCTCCACCAGATCCAGGAAGCCTCTGTCCGACAAGATCTCCTGTGCTGTCCGAGACAACTCCTCACCCACCGCCCCGGCGGCTTCGGCCCAGACCACTGCGACATCCGCATCGTCACCGGCGCTCGGAGAGACGTCTGGCGCTGAGGCCCGGCTGGCAACCACGGTGCCCAATACCACCCCCGGGCTCACGATTTCAACGGACTCCAATCCTGCCTGCTCAGTCAGCTCAGCGATCTCCACATCGTCGTGCGCACCATCCAAAGCGATCCTGTCCAGCTCATCATCGATATCCTCCATCGACGGCTCCTGGACCACAGACACCAGAGCAACAGGCTTCTCAGAGCCGGTGAGCAGCCCAACCTTCTGCTGCAGCTCTTCAATTTCACGCCGCGCTTCCAGAGCATCCCGTGCCAACGCCTGCTGCGCCTGCTCAGCCGTGTACCGGCGCCGCTTAGCCTTGTCCAGCTCGGTCTCGGTCCGCTCAAGCCGACGACGCGCCCTCTCCAACTGAACCTGCGCCTCGGCCCGGCGCAGATCGTGGGCACGCTGCCATTCCGCGGTCAGTGCCCCGACCTTCTCCTGCATCAGCGCCGCCATCGGGATCAGCAGACTGACCAGGTTGGCCGACTTGCTCGCCTTCGCCTGCGCACGCGCCTGGCCCTCCAGCGCGTCACTCAGCCGACGATGCAGACCAACGAGCTCCCCACCATCGCCACCATCCGATGCCGATCGCTCCCGTCGGGCCTCCGCCTCCGCTTCCTTCCACAGCTGTAACGCGTCGACCGTGGCCCTCGCCAGTACTCGACGGTCACTGATCAGCTCCTCGAGGACCTCCCCGAGAAGCTTCTTCGGTATGAGCTTCGAACCGTTCAGGAACAGTGCCCAAGTCGAGGCGCTCGCACTGCCCGGGAAACGCTCCGGCCACGTTGCGGTCTTGAGCGCGTTCCGATCACCAAGCGCACATAGGTACCCGGCCAACTCATTGGCCTTCGCCCCGCCCTTGAAGACCTGCTGTCGTCCCGGCCCGCCCATGCTGCCCCCGTTGTCCCGCCCAGACCTGCCTTTGTCCGGGCCTCACGTCCCCCCACCTGCACCTCTGAGGTGACGCCTCATGGCCAATCAGATCAGTTACAACACTGGGCCTTCCACCGCTTCACCACATTCACCGGGAGTAGGCCATGTCCCTGTTCGCCCTGTACGACTTCCTGCTCCACGACGTTCTCGGGAACCTGGTTGCCGCACTGGTGCTGGCCGGTGGAGGGGTCCTCTTCAAGAAGATCCGCCATCGCAGCCCGTCCGATGACGAGGTACCTACGGCAGAGAGTGCTCAGCCTGACATCGCACAGGGGTAGTGCCTTCGCCGACGCCGCCGACTCGAGCCATGCTGAGCCCACCGGTGGCGTCCCTTCTCCGGTGCGAGGGCGCATTGATCGAGGTTGAGGTTCCGCTCGAATGCCGTTTCCCGACTCGCGGGACGGGCGGAGCTCGTTTTCGGCGGCCCTCTCTGCGGCGGTCCGCCGAAGGGCCACGGGCGGCTCCTGGTCGGCGACGGCGGGGACCGGTTCGTGCCCGAGTGGGCGGCGCGTGGTGCTCATCGCCGGATTTCCGCAGCAGGACTGACGACCTGTCCGATGAGGGCCGGTGTCCAGGAAAACGATGGACCAAGCAGTTCATCCACCACATCGATCCGAGACCGCGGACGGCGAAGCCCTCACCACAATCGCGGTGAGGGCTTCGCCTTGCGCTCGCCCTGTTACCGGGAGGCCTTGCGCGAGACAGATCGTCGGGGTCCTCCGAGGGTGGGGAGGCGCTTGTTGTCGAGCGGCCGCAGGACAGTCCCGATCCGACCCTCGATACTGCGCACGAGGTCCTCATCGGTGTCGGCTGCCAGCGGGACCACCATCAGGCGGGTCCACCGAGCGGCACGTCCCTTAAGTACGTGCTCCTGGACGCGGTCGCCGACCGACCCCTCGCGAACCGCGCTCCCGGTGTAGCGGATGACGTTCTCGAAGTCGGCAGCGATGTAGACGCCCGTCGAGAACTCGCTCCAAGCCCCACTCTCAGTGATCTGCAGGACCGTCGAGGCGGCCGTGACGCGCCGCAGCAACGCGGAGCCAGCGAGATCGCACGCGGTGCCATAGTTCTCCGGGGTAAGCCTGTACGAGGAGCGCTTCATTGGGCGTCACCGCTCTCGTCCAGGTCGGCCCGCATCCGGTCGGCCCGGCGGCGCGCGCCTCGCCATTCCGAGACGAGGTCATTGATCTCGGAGAGCGTGTCCCGCACGTCGGAGTTGTTGAACCCCAACGTGTCCACCAGCGCCACGCCGTCCTCTCCGGTCACGTTGCCGACCGCCTGGGCCGCGACGTGCAGGTCGTCGAGGCGTCCCTGAAATTCCTTGAGCGCCGCCGCGAAGCGGTCCTCGGGGGTGAGGTGCGTGATGCCTTCCTCGTCGGACAGGTCGGCGAGTTCGCGCAGCAGCTCAGGGGTGAGGATCTCGGCGTCCGAGACGCGCTTGTCCTGCGGCATGGTGCCCTTGGCCAGCTCCTGGGGGTCCCGGCCAGCCCGACCGTCCAGAACGATCTGACACAGCTGGCGCAGGCCGGCATCGGTCTTGGCCAGCTGCCGCATGATCTGCTGGGGCTCGACGTTGCTGCCGCGGCCGCCGAACTCGGAACGGATCAGCAGCTGGGTGCGGCCCCCGACCAGGTGGTAGCTGGCAAGCGTCGCGAGCTCGGCGGTGGCAGGACGGTCAGTTTCGCTGGCCTGTACGAGTTCGCGAAGCGCCTCGGCCAGCAGGTCGAGCGGCTCGCCGAACGTCAGCTCGACGCCGCGCAGAACCGACCAGCGCCAGGCCCGGTCGAGCGACGAGCGCAGGGCGGTGAGCCGCTTGTCCGCGGGGAAGCGCCGCAGGGAGACCTCGGCGGCCAGCTGGGTGCGCTCCTCCAGCTTGGGCTTCGCGCCGGTGAGGTCGACGATCGCCTCGTTGACCGCGCGGGCCTGGCGCTTGTTCGGGTGAGGGTTGAGGGCCCCGCAGGCCAGCACGGCGACCTGGTCGGGGAGAAGGCCGTGCTCCCGGTTCGAACCGTCGAGGATGTCGCGGACCCCTTCCGCAGTCATCCCGCTGGGGACGGGAAGCAGACCGCGTTCGTAGAGCTTGTCCACCGCAGCGTTCGCCTTGGCGTTCAGCGTCGTCGCGGTGGAGAAGTTCATGGGGGGCGCCATGTGCAGGTGCGCCACGAACCGCCGACGAGCCCGGTCGAACCCTCGGGGGGCCGAGAAGCCGATGATCACCCGGGCGTTGGGCATGATCGAGCAGCGGACCTTGCGGGCCTGCTCGTCCGTGACCATGTCGCTGCCGGCCCACTCCACAAGGTCTCGGAGCAGGTTGGTCGCGCGCCGGCCTCCGGGGCGGAGGTTCCACGCGACGTCCTTGAACGTGATGCCGAGCCCTTTGTGGCTCGCCACTGTACGGCCGAAGCCATCCGTGGATTCCAGCCTGGTCACGGCACCCAGGTCCGTGATCACCCGGACGGCGCTCAGCCATCCCGGCGTTTCAATGCCGCGGTCGAGGATGGAGGCGACGTGCGGGTTGTTCTCCTCCATGTCGGTGATCCGCGGGGCCATCGCGTCGATCAGCTTGTCGGCGGAGTCCATCTCGAAGGTGAGCAGCGCCTCCTCCCCGACGGATCCGAATCGAGGCATGCCGATCGTGCCGCGCGCGTGCGCGTCCTCGAACCGGATGTTGTCCGGCGACGGCAGGACTCGATAGGTCACGACATCGAACTCGATGTACGTGAACTCCTCGGAGCCGAAGCGCTGCACCTTCGGCGAGCGCAGGGCTTGGCGAAGCTGCTGCTGGTCGGCAGCGGAGGCGGTCAGCGTCTCGGCCATCTCCTGGCTCAGCCCTGCGGCGATCCCGGCGGCGATGCTCTTGTCGATCACGGCCTGCGAGGCGGGCGGACGCAGACGCTCACCGATCCGTCGGTGATCGACGACGTCCGAATCAGTGTTGAGTGGTTCGTTGGTCACGGGAGTCTTCCTCAGTCTCGACCTGCTCAGAGGGCGAAGGCTTGGACCTGACTCGGCACCGTGCCCCCACCTGCCCTCCCGGCCGGGTGGCCGTCCAGGGTTGCGGCGCACACCACCCAACTCACCGCTCATTCAGGACACCCGCCGATCAATGACGGATGGAGCCTTGGCGCGACCGGGCCACCTTGATGGCAACGACCGTGCTGAGCCGATGAACTGACGATGATGCGACTAGCCGAGGAGCGTAGCACCAGATGCGTCATGTCGAACAGCCATTTAATCCAGGCCAGTTGAGCCTCTCACGGCGCAGGGCGGCCTGGTTCAGCCCGGCCGGGTTAGCGGACTGAAGGACCCCGCTCTCGGTGGTCCTGGGCGCCTTCGGACTCCTGTGCAACAACCGATCGGTTCTTGGACAGATAGGGCGCGTTGGCGACGGCCTGCGCCTCGTTCATTTCTGGGTGTGCAACAAGGGTGTGCAGGAGCCCTTGCACGGTCGTGTGCGAGGGCTCCAGCAGGCAGTGTTGCTGTGGCTCGGTCCAGGCAGTTAGGGCTTCGACCTGGAGCGGAGTGCGCGCAGGGCGGCTCCGCCGGCGAGGAGTGCGAGCGCTGTGGTGAGGCCGCCGAGGAACTCGGGCACGGCGGCGTACAGGATTTCGCTCACCTGGCCACCGCCGCCGCGCGCTGGGTCTGGCGGGCGCCGAGGCGGTGGAGCTTGCGGCGTACCCGCTCGCCGTGTGCCGCGGGCAGGTTGGCGCTGAGGGCGGATTCGGCCCAGGTGCCGGCGCCCTGCGCCCATCGGGCGGCAACGGCGGCCTCGTCGGGGGTGAGGCCCCGCAGTACCGTACGGACCCGCGCATCGTCGACTTGGTGCTGCAGGGCCAGGTCCTCGGTCGTGCGGTGGTCCGGGAGAACGTCATCGAGGGTGATGCCGTCGGCGATGGTGGCGCCGGTCAGCCATACCCGTCCGCCGTTGGCTCTCCGTTCCCAGAGCGGTTGCCATCGTCGGCGTTCGGCCGCGGTGTATTCGTTCAGGATCCGGAGTAGTTCGGGATCGGTCAGGTAGCTGCCGAGGTGGTGCACCCAGTCGCCTAGTAGAGCTGTGATCACTCCGTCGCGGCACAGCTCGGGCCGGGCGATGCCGAGGATGTCGCGGGCGAAGGTGTCGACGGTCACGTGGTCACCCTCAATCGCGGCATTGCGGGCGGCGAGGACCACCAGCAGAGCAACGCGAGCTGGCATGTCCATCCCCATCCGGGCGAAGCTGAGCTGCAGCGCGGTGCCACCTCCCGAATCCCAGAGCTCCGTCTCAAAGTGTGCAGAGCCCCGGTCCCACCGGACCGTGTAACCCTCGACTGACCAGCTCAAGAACGTCTCGGTGAGCCCGAGCAGAAAGCTTCGGAGCAATGCGTCGAACGGAGCCCAGCCTGACCGATACACGGACCCGTCATCGCAGTGCGCGGCGCGGTCAGGCATGGCCCATTCGTCCCTCCGGGAGGCAATGGCCGTCACCTTGAGGAGGGGACTGGGGATGCAGCGCTGGGTTGCGGTGGTCATAATGGCTCCTTGCCGGTTACGGGGAGGTTCCCCTACTCCTGGGCGTGGGCGAGGCCTGGACCGACAAAGAATCTTGGTTCCCCCTCTGTGACCTGAGTCACCTCGGATAAGAGGCGATATCCGACCGTCTGAACATCCCCGATAGCAGCGCTGTGCGGCGTTCTGAGTGGACGTCACTCGCTCCCGGCCCTCCGGTCGGGGACGGCCGCGTTCGCCCCGGGGATCGCCGTACATGCCCGTACAGCGGTTCGGCTTCACCGTGTTGGACCGTGCCGGTTCGAGTCCGGCACGCCAGGATGGCGCCGTGAACGAGCAGCTCGCCTACCGCCGGGCCCGCGACCTCCAGGGCGCGGCCTGTTCCACCACCGCCGACCTGGGGCGCTACCTCGCCCAGATCCGCATGGACGCCCACAGTCTGCGCATCGGCCTCGCCCAGGCCGTCGTGCACGCGTACGCGGGCACGACGCTCCCTGATCATGGGACAGCCGAGCTGCCCTACCCGCAGGACGTGGTGGAGCGGGACCTCTTCGATGACGTCATGGGCCGCGGCGACCCGGACTCGGTGGACTGCACTCCCCGGCACCTCGTCCGTGACCCAGCGCTGGCGAAGGCCCTGCGTCACACCCTCCGCCTGCTTGAGGACACCGCCGACGCCGCCGGCCTCGTCAGCGACCTGCTTCCGCGTTCAAGATCTGTCCACCCTCAGGCAGGCACCGCCCTCCCTCCCTGGTGAGCTAGACCCCGGTGGTGGTCGCTCCGCACGAGCCGGTGGCTGCAAAGCCCTCTGGACATCCCCGATAGCAGCGCTGTACGGCGTTCTGAGCGCACGTCAGCCGCTCCCGGCCTCCCGGTCGGGGGCGGCTTGACAGGGTTGCGCGCGTTCGGTGTGCACGGATGGCACGTGCACCCGTGCACACGCGGAGCGAGACTCGGCGGGCTCCACGGTCAAAACGGGCGGGGCGGCAGTGCTCGCGTGGAGCGCGGCAGAGGCTTGCGGGGCTTGCTCCTCGGCGCGAGACAGTGGGTCAGGCGCTGTCGCCGACCCAGTGGAGCCGGTTCGGGTCGCCGGGCCGTCCCTCGTAGTGGGCACGCCCGCCCGGCCCGTAGGCGCCGAGTTCGGTGATGAGTGCCGCGCCGTCCAGCAGCTGCCGCACGCTCCACCCGGTGACATCGAGGCGCTGCCCGTCCAGCGGTCCACCGATCAGTGCCGCGTACCGGTGCCCCGGCACTTCGACGTCGGGCTCGCCGGGCTCGCTCCCGTAGATCCTCATCCGCACATCCGCGCGGCGGCCGACCACGCTGCGGGCGGGATCCGGGGAGCTCGGCGGTATTCCCTGCGCACCCGGCGAAAGATCTTGCTGCCTCAACCGAACATCTGCGCCTGCCCGCCCCATAACTAAGGCGTCCGAAGTGATGTCGAAGGGGGAGCCACTAGCACCGTCGCGGCATCCATTCAAGGTTTTCAAGCGGCACGATTCGTACCGCTTGAATCTATGGAATGAGGCTCGCCGCGTCGGAAATCTAGGACCCCTCGACCCGAGATTTGCAGGCCTAACCCCTCGGTCCTCGAAGGTGCTGCCACCACCCCACACCACCGGCTCGTCAAGCGCTCGCGAATCCGCTCTACGCCCCGTCAGGACCCGCCTGACAGAGGGCCGGAACCGATTTTCGCGAGAACTCGATTCGACGGCCCGGATCGCGGACTGTGGCCCCGCGCTCAACCGGAGCGCACCACCGAAATGGAGATCCCGCCGTGCCCACGCTCAACCTCACCCTCGTCCTGTTCGTCGGGCTGCTCCTGGCCGTCGTGTTCGTGCTCGTCATGGCCGGCCTGGCCTACGTCACCCACCGCCACCCCCGCCTGGAGAAGCCCCTCACTGTCGCGTTCGGGGGCGGCGGCGTCCTCGTCGCGGTCGTCGTGGGCCTGGTCGCCGTCGTCGCCCTCACCACGTAATGACCGGCCGTGCCCAGGAGGTTCGTTTGCTGATTGCGTGGCTGAATTCATGTAACCGCCCATACGCAGCCGGTTACGGTGATCGGATTCTGATCGCGAACCCCCGGGGGACTCTGGTGACGGCTCGACAGGCACGGCCCCGCACACGCGCACTGGCGCTGTGCGGCGCCGTGGGACTCATCCTCGCCCTGACCGGCTGCGGTGGCAGCAGCGACGACACCAAGCCGCCCACGGCCCCGCCTGCGGCGTCCTCGGCTGCGCCCGAGCCGTCGGTGTCCCTGGCGGATCCGGACGCGGCGGTGAAAGCCGCGGTGCTGGAGGTCTACTCCTCGATGTGGGTGGAGCAGATGAAGGCCTACCGCAAGGCCTCCCCGGACGGCACGAAGCTCAACGACTACGCCACGCTCGACGCGCTGTCCGCGTTCGAGCGGGACCTGGCGCACATGAAGAAGAACAACACGGTGATCCGGGGCGAGCTCGGCCACGAGCCGGAGGTGACCGCCCTCGACATCGACGTGAAGCTGCCGACCGCGACGGTGGAGGACTGCGTCGACCTGTCGAAGTGGCAGACCCTCGACACGAAGACCAACAAGCCCATCCCGCTGCCCACCGCGCAGCCGCTGCGCTACATCGCCACCGCGACGGTGGAGCGGTGGGACGAGGGCCGGTGGATGGTGACCGAGTACAAGCCGGACGGGTCGCGCTCGTGCTGAGCCGCACGGCGACCACGGCGGTCTCCGTGGTTTTGGCCGTCGTCCTGGCCCCGGCCGCGCACGCCGACGGGCCGACGGTCGGCAGTGAAGGCTGCCGGGGCTCCATGTTCTCGGTCACCGTCTGCGCCGTCGACGGCGGTGGCTCCTCCGGCTCCTCCGGCTCCTCCGGCTCGTCGGGTTCCTCGGGGTCCGGGCCGGCCGGGGCGGCCCCGGCCTCGACCGGCAGCAGCAAGCCGACCGACACGTGCTCGTACACCCTGGTCGACGACCCGCCGCCTCCACCCGGGCATCAGGCGTGGAAGGGCCACTCCCCGGACGAAGGGGCGGTCTACAAGGTGGCGTGCGACAGCGGGCGCGGCGGCGTCGTCTTCGTCCCGACCGGTGAGGCCGGCCCGGCCGCCCCGCCGATCGATCCCGAGACCGTCGCCCGGAAGGCAGCCGCCTCGATGCGCCTGGACGGCCCGAAGGTCGCCAGCCCCCGCGCCGCGGGGACGTACGTGGTGGGGATGCCGATGTGGATGTGGGTGACCCCGTCCTCGAGCACGTTTGGGCCGGTGTCCGCTTCCGCGACGGCGGGGGGCGTCACCGTCACCGCCACCGCGAAGGTGACGTCCGTGCGGTGGGCGATGGGCGACGGCGCCACCGTCACCTGCCACGGCCCCGGCACCCCGTACAAGAAGTCGAGGGAGGTCACCGAGTCGCCGGACTGCGGCCACCTCTACGAGCGGCCCTCCTACGAGCAGCCGGACGGCCGGTACCAGGGCACCGCCACCTCGACCTGGACGGTGACGTGGACCGCCCCCGCCCTCGGCGACGGCGGGACACTCACCGAGACCCGGCAGACCCCGTTCACCGCCGACGTCCGCGAGGTCCAGGTCGTAAACAGCCGCTGACCTGCGGTGGTGAGTTTTCACGGTGTCCGTCCGCACGCCGGTGGTGAGTTTCCGGTCTGGAAACTCACCACCGCAGCTCAGCAGGACCGGTTTACTGCGGCCGCTGCTCATGTACGGCCCGGTCCCGGCGGCGCTCCCGGCGTCGGGCGACGAAGGCGGCCAGGGTCGAGCCGACCACGAGCGGCCCGGCGACCCAGCGGGTCACGTCCGCCGCCCGGCCCGGCTCCCCGCCAGCCATCAGGGTCACCGTCTCAACGGTGATGGAGATTCCAAGCAGGACAAAGCCGAGCCCCCAGGCACGGACGCCCCACACAGGCAACCCCTGGATCGGCTCCGGTGGCCGGCGCGGCCGGAGCACGGCCGAGCATCCCAGCCCCACCAACCCCATGCCCACGGCCACCATGAACACGTCCATGGCCCTGTCGAACACATCGGTCACTGTCCCCGCCTCTCTGTCTTACTGCCTGCGGCCCAGAAGCCGGGAGCCCCCGCCCCACAGCATCATGACCGTGCGAGCGCGCCCCCTCATCTGCCGGGCACGGCAGACGGCCTGCGCGCGGCTTTCCGGCATCCGGCAATGTGGGGGACCTGACGTCACTTCTCATGAACATCCAGGAGTCTCAAGATCGCCGACTGCTGCCCAAACTGGCAGACAAACGCTGCTGCTTGAAGCGAACGAAGCCAGTGAGTTTCCGGTCTGGAAACTCACTACCGCAGGTCAGCGGCGGGTGCGGCTACTCACCACAAGGAATCCGCGGCGGCCACCGTGCGCATCCTCGCCGGCGTCCTCGCGGCGGCGGATGGTCCCGGCAGGGTCTGCGGGCGGGTGTACCGGGCACAGCCACCCGCCCCAGACCCTGGCACCCTTGCCACGCGACACCGCGAGCACTCCGGATTTGCTGGTTGCTGCACGGATGGTTTCGGAGCGAGCAGCCGCGCCGGCTCGACGGGCAGGCCCGCGACGGGGGCGCGCCATCCGTTCCACCATCCGTTCCACCATCCGTTCCACCATCCGTTCCGCTATCCGGCGCGCATGATTTCGCCCGACCCCTGCATAAGCGCAGGTCAGACATCGGATTTCGTCTGGTGAGTATTCAGACTTCCCCTTGTTCTCCTGGTCTGCCCTGCTGTGGTGGTGGGTGTGATGGCTGGTGGTGGGGGCGGTCTCGGGGAAGGCGGCGGCGCTGCGCTGGCCCTTCTTCTCCGGCCCGACGCGGGGCGCCGGGCCGGGCGGTGGGGTGGCGCGGCCACCGGTGCCCCGGGCCCTCCGGTGAGGAGGGCCAGGCCGGCCCCATGACGGCGACAACAATGGCGACAACATGTGCGACAACAATGGCGACAACAATGGCGACACCCAAAAATCGTCGGTCTTTGCATAAACGCAGGTCAGGCACTGGTTTTCGTGTGGTGAGTGCTCAGACTTCCCCTTGTTCTCCTGGTCTGCCCTGCTGTGGTTGGTGGGTGTGGTGGCTGGTGGTGGGGGCGGTCGTGGGGAAGGCGGCGGCGCTGCGCTGGCCCTCTTCTCCGGCCCGACGCGGGGCGCCGGGCCGACCGGGGGAGGCACGACGGGGCGCAGCCGGTCCTACTCCGGGGCCGGCGGCCGGGCCTCGCGCTCGCTCTCCCCGTCGTACGCGGTCCGGGCGGCGTTGACGGCCCGCTCCCACGTGCTCGCGCCGCCGCCGTGCGTACGGGCCAGGCGGGCGGCCAGGCCGCGCCGGTAGCCACCGGCCCGCCGGAGCTCCGCCAGGGCCACCTCGACCGCCTGAGCGCGCTCTGCAGACACCGGACGGCCCCCGCCCCGCTCTCCCTGCCCCGCCCCGCTCCTACGCCCGGAGACGCCCAACCGTGCCGTCCCTACGGCCTCCTGGTGCGCAGCCCAGAACGCTTCCACCTCCGCCTGGTCGTAGTAGTCGACCCGGTCGATGGTGACCACCCGCTCCGGGTGACGGCGCCCCTCCGGCTGCTCGTGGCGCAGCGCGTACCACCTGGCCACGGTCGAGCGGCCCGCCCCGGTATACGCGACGATCCACGCACGGCTCACGAGCGCACGCCCCTCGACGACATGGCGCAGCCCGGCACCCTCATTCTCGGTCGGCTCCATCAATTCCCCCTCTTTCCATGCGTAGAATAGAGACGCTCCGCTCGGGTGAGTGGGCGCAGCTGGCGGGGAATTAAATTGGAATTGGGTTGCCTCCCACTCCAATTGCAGTAATTCCCCGCCAGCCTAAAAACAATTAGCGCGCGTCCTCCTCCGGAGGAACGGCGCACGACCCTACGGGTCGTCAAGATGATGAAACCCTACGGGTTTTGGGACCTGATTCCTCCGGAATCCTCGCCCGCTCCGGGCGGGTGCTGCGGCAGGGACGGCGGCGCCGGGGCGCAGGTGGTGCGGCCCGCGCGGGCCGCACCACCTGCCCGTGGGCTACGCGCTCAGGGCTACGACGGGCAGCGGGGTGATCCGGCCCTCCCAGAGGTCCCAGGAGCGCGTCACGTGGCTGCTGGCCGGGGAGATCACCACGATCTGACCCTCCCGCTCCGCGTCAGCCACGCCGACCGCCAGCAGGCACATGACGGCCTCCCAGTCCTCCCGGTCCACGGAGTGCCCGCCGTCCGTGGGCACCTCCACCTGGACGGTGAGGGTCATACGGTCCGGCAGGGTCAGGCTCTCGCCGTCGACCACCACAGTCATGGTGTGCGACCCCGGAGACAGCTCCGCGAGCAGCAGCCGCATCGCCTCAGCAGCCACGGTCCAGCCGGAGTTGAATTCCGAGTAGTGCATGTAAGCGGGGATGATCTCCATGATTTTGCTCCTCATTTTGGGTGAGTGATGCGGTAGACGGAAAAGGTTGCCTCCCTTTCCTTCTGATCTAACTCTAGGGAAGTGGTGACGGGAATTCAAGAACCAACAGGAGCACATTTATTGGCATCGAGTGACGCTCGATCAAAAGGGGAAGATGCTGGCCGACTTGAAGCACCCTCCGCAGGCATCCGAGTTCCTGCCGGTGGTACCGCAGAATCCCAGTCTCTACCCAGCGATTCATCGTGATGCACGACAGCGAAGAGTCGCCTTGTGGGGGTGATGGATATTCCCAGTCTCTACCCGGTGCCCGGTGGTGATGCACGGTCAGAAGGTCGGCGCCACCGACCCGTCGGGCTATCTCCCACCCGAACCCACTGCTTCCTGTAGCCAGCCGCCCGCGTAGCGGGCCCATCCTGAAGGCACAGCCGGAAGGAGCACCACACGACGACCCGTCACCACACGGCCCAGCGCGGAGCGCAGGGCCCGCCCAGCCATTCACCCACCCATGAATTCCGGAGGAATTCATAAACAATTCCGGAGGAATTGTTTAAAAGCCCGTAGGGCTTTATCATCTTTACGACCCGTAGGGTCGTGCGTCGTTCCTCCGGAGGAGGACGCGCGCAGATAGGAAT
>NZ_JBEZYP010000033.1:0-30956 GCF_040638585.1 Streptomyces sp. NPDC025273 | reverse complement strand
GTCATCCCGCAGATCTCGGTGATGCTCGGTCCGTGTGCGGGCGGTGCGGCCTACAGTCCGGCCCTGACCGACTTCGTGTTCATGGTCCGTGAGACCTCGCAGATGTTCATCACGGGGCCGGACGTCGTCAAGGCGGTCACCGGTGAGGAGATCACGCAGAACGGCCTGGGCGGTGCGGATGTGCACGCCGAGACCTCGGGTGTCGCGCACTTCGCGTACGACGACGAGGAGACCTGCATCGCGGAGGTCCGCTACCTGATCGGGATGCTGCCGTCCAACAACCGGGAGAACCCGCCGGTCGTGCCGAGCGACGACCCGGCCGACCGGCGCGGCGACGCCCTGCTCGACCTGGTCCCGGCCGACGGCAACCGCCCGTACGACATGCACAAGGTCATCGAGGAGCTCGTCGACGACGGCGACTTCCTGGAGATCCACGAACGCTGGGCCACCAACATCATCTGTGCCCTCGCCCGGCTCGACGGCCACGTCGTCGGCGTGGTCGGCAGCCAGCCCCTCTCGTACGCCGGAGTGCTGGACATCCACTCCTCCGAGAAGGCGGCGCGCTTCGTCCAGTTCTGCGACGCGTTCAACATCCCGCTGGTCACCCTCGTCGACGTCCCCGGCTTCCTGCCCGGCGTCGACCAGGAGCACGGGGGGATCATCCGGCACGGTGCGAAGCTCCTGTACGCGTACTGCAACGCCACCGTGCCGAGGATCTCGCTGATCCTGCGCAAGGCCTACGGAGGCGCGTACATCGTCATGGACTCACGCTCCATCGGAGCCGACCTGTCCTATGCCTGGCCCACCAACGAGATCGCCGTCATGGGTGCGGAGGGCGCGGCCAACGTCATCTTCCGCCGCCGCATCGCCGAGTCCGACGACCCCGAGGCCGTGCGCGGCCAGTTGGTCAAGGAGTACAAGGCCGAGCTGATGCACCCCTACTACGCGGCGGAGCGCGGCCTGGTCGACGACGTCATCGACCCCGCCGGGACGCGCGAGGTGCTGATCGCCTCCCTCGCGATGCTGCGGCTCAAACACGCCGACCTGCCGTCGCGCAAGCACGGCAACCAGCCCGCATGAGTACCGCGACCGGGCCGGTCGCTCCCCCGCTGAGAGTGGTCCACGGCTCCCCGACCCCCGATGAACTGGCAGCGGTGGTCGCGGTGCTGCTGGCCGTCCTCCAGCACCCCGGACCGGCCGGTTCCGGGGGAGCCGCGCGGGCCCCGTGGAGGAGGGCGGAGTCGCCGCCCTCCTCCCGGGTCTCCTGGCGGGAAGGCCGCTGAACGAGGTCGCTGCAGGTATCTGCACGGCTACTTGCGGGCGGTCGGTGCGTTGCGAAACGTGGCGGTCCCATGTCCGAGTGCAGGTACGCGGCGGGACACGCCGCGGGTGAAGTTGTGGAGGGTTTCCATGTTCAGAGGAATCGGGCGGTTCTCGGTGAACCGCCCCTGGTTGGTCGTCGCGCTGTGGCTGGTGGCGACCGCGGCCCTGATCGCGCTGGCCCCGCAGATGAAACCGACCAGCGACCAGGCGGAGTTCCTCCCTTCGCACTTCGAGTCGGTACGCGCCGTCGAGATCCAGAAGGACGCCTTTCCGCAGAGCCGCCAGCCGGCGGCCATCGGCGTCTTCCAGCGCGCCGACGGCGGCGCGCTGACCGCTGACGACAAGAAGGAGGTCGGCGAGATCGCGGCCGGCCTGCAGGGCGCGAAGCTGGCCAAGATCACCGACGTGGTGGCGGACCCGGCGGCGGTCTCGCCGGACGGGAAGATCGCCCTCGTCCATGTGTTCGCCTCGACGAAGACGGCTCATGACGAGACGCTCGTCGACTCCGTCGGCAAGCTGCGTACCGAGGCCGCGGACCAGCTCTCCGGCAGCGACCTGGAGCTGGGTCTCACCGGGCCGACCGCCACGGTGCTGGACTCCCAGCAGGCGTCGGACAGTACCGACGCGATGGTCATGATGTCCACACTGGTGCTCATCATCGTGCTGCTGCTGGCCATCTTCCGCAGCCCCGTGATCGCCCTGATGCCCGTCCTCATCATCGGCGTCGTGTTCATGGTCACGATGGGTGTCATCGCCACCGCCAGCGAGCTCGCCGGAATGGAGGCGCCCGCCTCCATCTCCGCCATCCTCATCGTGGTGCTCTTCGGCGTCGGCACCGACTACACGCTCTTCCTGCTGTTCCGGTACCGGGAACACCTGCGGGAGGGCCTGCAGCCCAAGGAGGCGCTGGCCACGGCCGCCGGCCGGGTCGGTGAGACCATCACCTCGGCCGCGAGCGTCGTCATCGCCGCCTTCCTCTCGCTGCTGCTGTCCTCCATGGGCATGCTCAGCAGCATGGGGCTGGCGCTGGCCATCGCCGTCGCCGTCACCCTGGTCGCCGCGCTGACCCTCGTGCCCGCCGTCTTCTCGCTCCTGGGCACCGCGGCCTTCTGGCCGTCGAAGGCGTGGCGCAAGCAGCCCCGCAACGCGATCGCGGGCCGGGTGGGAAGCTTCGCCGCCCGCAGGCCCGCCGCCATCGCCGGCGTCTCGGGCGTGCTGCTCGCGACGCTCGCCCTCGGCGTGTTCGGCTTCAAGGCGGAGTACGACACCGAGAGCTCGCTCCCGGACAACCTGGAATCCGTCCAGGCGATGAAGGACTTCCAGACCGGCTTCTCCGCCGGGCAGTCCGACCCCACGTTCGTCTACGTGAAGGCCACCGGCGGGGCGGAGCTCGACCAGGCCCGACTGGCCGCGTACCAGGAGAAGCTGTCGGGCGTCGAGGGCGTGGACAAGGTGGCCCCCGCCCTGGTCAGTCCGGACGGCCGGGTCGCGCAGTACAGCGTCGTACTGGACTACCGCCCGACCGAGGACCGGGCCATGGACCTGGTCGACGGTGAACTGCGGGACACGGTCCACGCGGCCGCACCGAAGGGCACGGAGCAGTACGTCGGCGGCAGCACGGCGGTCCTCGCGGACGTCCAGACCGCGGTGAACCGCGACTACAAGCTCGTGTTCCCGATCGCCGCGGTGGCGATCATGCTCATCCTCGGGCTGATGCTGCGCAGCGTCATCGCCCCCTGGTACCTGATGATCGCGGTGGGCCTCGGCTTCGGCGGCACCCTCGGAGCCACCGTCTGGCTGTTCCAGGCGGGATCGAACGGCCTGCTGTTCATGCTGCCGGTGATCGTCTACCTGTTCGTGGTGGCCATCGGGACGGACTACAACATCCTGATGGTGGCCCGGCTGCGCGAGGAGATCCGGAGCGGCAAGGAACCGCGCGAGGCCGTGCAGCAGGCCGTCACGCACTCCGCCCCGACCATCGGTGCCGCGGCGGTCATCCTCGCGGGCACCTTCGGCGTGCTGATGCTCGCCGACAACTCCATGCTGAAGCAGATGGGCTTCGCCGTCGCCTTCGGCATCCTGCTGAGCGCCTTCGTGATCGGGATCCTCCTGGTTCCGGCGGTCACCACCCTGGTGGGCCCGAAGGCCTGGTGGCCGGGCAACCGCCACGACGCGCCCGCGGAGGACGGGCCGGGGCCGGCGGGTGACAACGACTCCGAAGTCCTCGTCGGCTCCTCGGGCAGGTAGCCCCCCGGTAGCCACGGACACCGCCCGCCCCGGCCGGAACACGGCCCGGGGCGGGCGGTGTTCGCTGTTCGTGGCCGGTGCAGCTTCCTGAAACGTGAGGGGGGAAGGCGCCCCCGGTATCTGTAGGATTTTGATACGGCGTTCTTGGTCATCGGAATTTCTGCCGTGATATCGGCCGAATGCGAGGTGTGATGCACGAGCGTGAGTTCAGAGCTTTCGTTTCGGTAGCGGAAACCGGACGGATGGATGCCGCGGCACGACAACTCGGCTATTCCCAGCCGGCGATCACCTATCAGATCCAGTGCCTGGAGCGGTCCCTCGGTTTCAAGCTGTTCACCCGGCACCCCAGTGGTGCCCGGCTGACCAGTGACGGGCGGTCGGTCCTGTCATCGGCGCGGGCTGTTCTGACGCTGATGGAGAACATCCGCAACCCGCGCACCGACAAGGACGCCGAGACCGTGGAAGCCCCGGTCGCGGCCGCTGTCCCGATGGTCCGGAAGGGCACCGCCTGACACCGGAGCCCTTGTGCTCCGCCCACGTCAGTGCCCGTCGCCGGACCGCATGGCGCAGAGAGTTCTTTCCCATCCCGGAAACGTTGGAGAGAAAACGATGAGTACCAACCCGTTCGAGGACAACGAGGCCAGTTACTACGTCCTGGTCAACGAGGAGGGCCAGCACTCCCTGTGGCCCGCGTTCGCCGAGGTCCCCGCCGGCTGGACGGTGAAGCACGGCCAGGACAGCCGGCAGGCCTGCCTGGACTACGTCGAGGAGAACTGGACCGACATGCGCCCGCTGAGCCTCGTCCGTCAGATGGCCGAAGCCAAGTAGGGCCGGGACCGGAAGGACGATCATGCAGACGGTATCCTCCCCCGCCGCGGTGTACCGGCCCCGGCCTCGTCCGGGTGCCGCTCATGTCCTGGTGTGCCTGAGCTTCTGCGGCGGTGGCACCGCGCCGTTCCGCCGGTGGGCGGAAGTCGTGCCGGACGACGTGGAGTTGGCACTGATCTGCTATCCGGGCCGGGAGGCACGGTTCGGCACGCCGTTCGCCCGCGACTGGGTCGCCCTGCGGGACGACGTGGTGAGGGCGGTCCGCGGCCTCTCCTCCCGGCCGTACACGCTGTTCGGCCACAGCATGGGCTCCTGGCTGGCCTTCGAGACGGCGGCGGAGCTCGAACGGCTCGGCGACGCGATGCCGTCGGCGCTCGTCGTCTCCGGCGGGGTGGCGCCGCACAAGCGCCAGGCGCACTCGGTCCATGTGCCGCGCTCGGACCACAGTGACGACGCCCTGGTCGCCTGGATGCGTGAGTTCGGGCAGATGCCCGCGATCGTCGCCAACGAACCGGAGCTTCGTGCCCTCGCGGTGGAACTGCTCCGCGCGGACCTCACGGTCTCGGAGTCGTACCGCTTCACCGAGGGGTCCCGGGCGTCGGTTCCGCTGCGGCTGCTCTACGGCGCGGGGGACACCGAACCCTTCGCCGAGGTGGAGCGGGACTGGAAATCCCTCGCGGACGGGGGCTTCGAGGCGTTCGAGCTGCCGGGCGGGCACTTCTACGAGGCGGACGTATGGGCGGGGCTGCCGACATGGTGTACCGGGATCGGCCGGCCCGCGGGGCGGCCGTAGCACGCGCGACGCCGCGCCGACCCTGTCGGCGCGGCGCCGCCCGGTGCCGGCCGTGGCGCTCAGGCGGCCTCGCGCAGAGCGCGCCTGCGGTCGTGGAGCACCAACAGGATGACCATCCCCATGAGCACGCCCAGGACGGTTCCCGCCTGGCCGGCCAGCAGGTGCGCCAGCTCGCTCTCGGGGGCGGGCCGCTTCGTGCCGAGGTTCGTGAGCAGGCTGTAGAGGCTGTACGAGAAGAGCATGCCGGAGGAGATCCATGACGCCGCCATGGGGATCAGGAACCTCTTCGGTCCCCGACGGCTCGTCAGCACCAGGAGGCCCCAGGCTCCGGCGAAGGCCCAGACCCCGGTGCTCAGGGACAGCAGGTGCCACCACATGTCCCGGTAGGACAGGCTGCCCGGGTCGAGGCCCGCGGTCCCGCCGGCCGCCCAGAACACCTTGACGAGACCGAGCGCCACGCAGCCCCCCGCGAGCAGCCGGGCCACGGTGGTCTGCAGCGCCAGGGTGTTCCCCGGCGCCTCCCCCGGGTCGGCCGGACCGCTCAGGGCTTCCGGCCACCGCGCCCGCGCGTAGCCGGCCAGTGCGAGGGGGAGGCCGATACCCACGCCGACCAGAGAGATCATGACGAAGGTCTGTTCGTAGACCCAGAGGTCGGTGGAGGCCTCCGCCTGCTCGTCCCGGGACATGGCGGCCGGGCCGAGTACCGGTGCCAGGACCAGCATGGGGACGAGCAGACCGGTGCCCACCCATACCGGCAGGACGATCAGCCACGCGGGGAGCCGCTCACCCCACGGCCGCATGAAAGCGACCGCCAGCAGGATTCCCACCGCTGCGAGCACCGCGGTCGTCGCATTGATCGCACGCCAGTCGGCCTCGCCCATTTCGTCGTTCGGGAGGAACAGTCCGAATGTCCAGGCGATTTTGATCAGCATGTACGGCATGACCGCAATGACGGTTCCGTAGCCGCAGATTCTGCGCATCCTGATCAGTCGTGAGGTCGGCTGCGCCGCCGTTAGTGTCATGTTCGGAATGGTATCCGAGCGGTCATAGGCGGTCAAAAAGTCTTTGCCTTTTCAGGCGTATATCACTTTCGAGGAAAGGGTGAAATCACGGTTGTGCGGGGCCGCGCAGCGCTACGGCGGTGAGATGTCCGGAACCGGAGAGGGACACCAGGAGCGCGGGATCCCCCGTCCGTGCCAGCGCGATCAGCTCCAGCATTCCCGACACGGTGCAGTGCCGGGCTTCGGAGAAGGTTCCCGCGGGGTCGCACAGTGAGCCTCCGGCCCCGGCGACCGCCGTCGCCACGGCCTCGCGCACCGCGGCTCCCAGCGGAGCGGCGCCGGCCGGTCCGCTGACCACGAGCCGCAGCCCCTGGGTGCCGGCGGCCAGTGCGGCGATCCGCCGGCCGGCCGACGCGAGGGCGGCCGGCTCCCGGCCGCCGCCGGCGTCCCGTACGAGGAACCGGGAGAGCCCGCCGGTGATCTCGGCGATCGCTTCGGCCCTGACGGCCGGGTCCGGTGCCGACAGCACGAGTGCGGCGGCGCCGTCGTGCTGCCGCTCCCCGTCGGGCGCCTGGTCGGTGGCCGCGGCCACCACCCGGTCGGCGCGGCCGGTGCGCAGCGCGGTGAGCGCGAACTGCACGGCCTCCAGACCGGCGGTGACCGGATTGGTCAGCGTGACCGAGAACGCCCGGGCACCGGTGCTGATGGCGAGCTGGCTGCCGGGGGTGCTCATCGAGAAGGCGGGCACCTCGGCCGGACTGATGGCCCGGACGCCCTCCGTGCGCAGGGTGTCGTCCATCCGCCGGTGCGCATGGGCGATCGCGTACTGGGTGCCGGTGACGACGCCCAGGCGCAGGCTGGGGGGGCCGGTGAGGGGCGGGTCGTCGTGGCGCCTGCCGAGCGCCCGATGGCCCGCGGCGAGCAGATAGCGGGTGGCCGGGCTGTAGTACTTCCAGCCGCGCCGCCCGAGGTGTTCGGCGGGGTCGAACCAGGCGGCGTCCCGGACGTCCGCCGGGGCCGTGGGCCCCTCCGCCACCGCGCCGGTACCCGTGAGCCATACGTTCATGCGCCGGCCTCCCAGGCGAGCACCGCGTTGTTGGCCCCGAAGCCGGTCCCGCTCACCAGCACGGTCGGTCGGGGCAGGGGGACGGGTCCCGTCAGGGGGATGTCCATCGGACAGGTGGGGTCGACGTCGGTGACATGGGCGTTGGGCGGCACCAGGCCCTCGCGCAGCATCCGGGCGGCTATCACACAGCCGAACACGCCCGCGGCGCCCGCGGTATGGCCCATCACCGCCTTCGGCGCGTAACCGACCGTCCCGGTGATGTCGCCGCCGGCGGCCGTGACGGCCTCGCTGACGGCGGTGCTCTCCACGGAGTCGTTGAGTGCGACCCCGGCGCGGTGCAGGACGACGGCTCCGGGTGGCCCGGAGGTGGCGAGGGCCTGGGCCACCGAGCGCCGCAGCTGTCCGCCGGACGGCTCCGGGGCCATCGGATGGTGGGCGTCGCAGCTCCAGCCCTGTCCGGCGAGCACCGCCTGCGCGGCGACGCCCCGGCGCCGGGCCGACTCGGCCGACTCCAGCACGACGGCAGCGGCGCCTTCCCCGGTCACCATGCCCGCGCGATCGGTGTCGAAGGGGCGGCAGCACTCCGGATCCAGCAGCCCGAACCGGTGCAGTGTCCCGACGGCGACCCGGGAGAAGGCGTCGCCGCCGCAGGCGATGACGATCTCGGCCTGCCCGGTCTCGATCAGTTCGGCGCCCCAGCTCACCGCGTAGGCGCCGGCGGAGCAGGCGGTGGACAGGGTGTGGCCGCAGCCCCCGATGCCGAAACGGCCGGCGATCACCGCGGCCACCGTGTGGGTCGCGAGCCGACGGCCGGGCCCCGACCGCTCCGCGAGGTCGATGTCACCGAGCGAGGTGCCGACGGTCAGGCCCGCGTCGAGCAGGTCCTCACCCGTCAGCCGGGCGTCGGCGACGGCCTCGGCGACCGCCTCGGCGACCAGCGAGCTGGTGCGTGCGGCGCCGCCGCCCGCCGGGGCCGCGTACACACGCGGGTGCTCCGGCAGTCCGCAGGCGTCCGGAGCGGGCACCGGCAGACGGTCGGCCTGCAGCAGCCCCTCCCAGAGCGTGTCGACTCCGCTGCCGAAGCAGGACACCGCTCCCAGCCCCGTGACGACGACCGTCACTGGCGCACCTCACTTCTTTGGACAGTGCAAAACAATGTGGCCGATACCGACCAGGGTGCCCCCGGTAATGCCGGACGGCTGTTGTGCCTGCAAGTACCTGCAGCAATCACCCGGATTTCTCCACCGCCTTCGAGGCCCTGCAATACCATCGGCGGCGATCAGTCGGCTCCGTGAATCGGAATAATGAACACGGAATGAAACGGAGTCGAAATGAATAGCCAAAAGAAAGGGAATCCGGTGAGTGTCGAAAGCACGCTGGACACGTCGGAGCTCCGGGACATGGTGGCGGACACCCTGGACGTCGAGTCCTCCGCGCTGACCGACGACGCACTGCTCATCGAGGAGCTGGGGGTCGACTCGGTGGTGGCGCTGGAGCTCGCCGTCACCCTGGAGCAGCGCTACCAGATCAGGATCCCCGAGGAGGAGCTCGTCACGCTCCGCACGTTCCCCGACATCTGCGCACTGCTCAGCCGGAAGCTGGGCGGTTGATGGACACGCAGCCGGTCCGTACGGCGGACGACGGCGGGGGCACCGCCTCCTACTTCCTGATCGAGAGCAAGGGCAACTGGGCGGGGCCCAACGCGGGCACCTTCCTCATGGACGCCGTGGCACTGGCCGGAGCCGGCCACCGGGTGCGGGTCTACCTCGTCGAGGACGGGGTGCTCAGCGCGGCGGGAACCGACGTGCCCGAGATCGAGCGGCTCGCCGGGGCCGGGGTCGAGATCCTGGTGGACGACTTCTCGGCGGCGCAGCGCGCGCTCGGCGTCTCCAGGCTGTCCCCGCACGTGCGGCTCGCCGGTATGGAGACCGTCGCGGCGGCCCTGGCCGAGGACGACTGCAGAGGGGTGTGGCACTGATGGGGACCCCGATGAAGCGCCGGGTGTGGGACCTTCTGCTGATCATGACGGCCGCCCCGCACTCCAGCGACGTGGTGACCTCGGCGCTGCGGCTCTCGCACGCGGTACTCCACAACGGAGGATCGGTCCGGGTCTGGGCGTGCGGTTACGCCAACATGCTCACGCAGGACACCTTCGGAGACACCAAGCTGCCCAACACCCGTGACCCCGAGGGGCACTACCCCTCGTCCTCGGCGATCGTCCGGCAGCTGACCGCCGACAGCCAGGGCCGCTTCGCCTGGATCGCGTGCACCGCGTGCACCGAGGAGCGCGGCGCGACCCACCACATCCCGCAGGTGCGGCACCGCTCGCCGCTCCGGCTGGCGGGAACCATCAACGCCGCCAAGCAGACGCTGTACCTCGGAGGAGCCTGATGACGACCCGACGAGCGGAGCCTCGCCGGCGCGTGCTCTGCGTCATCGACCGCGCCTACCGTGGCGCCGTCGAGGTCCAGTTCTTCCACCCCCTGTACGGACTGCTCGACCTGCACGGTCAGTTCGAGCACGTCCACCTGGCACTGCGCGGTGCGACGGTGACGATGGCCGTCGAGGAGAACGCCTACGTGCCCTCCGTGCAGCTCGGCTCGACGACCCTGGACACGCTGCCGGACTACCGGGGATCCGTACGGGATCTGGTCGACGCCGGCTTCGAGGTCTTCGTGGACGGGGCCGCGCTCGCCGAGCTCGGGTTCGGTCCGCAGGACCTGGTGCCGGGCACCACCTGTCTCAGCCCGGCGGAACTGGCGGTCCGCTGGCCCACGTACGACCACGTGTGGTTCATATGACCGGCCCGGGACCCGGGGGGCCGCACACCTTCGCGACCCCGCTGCGCGCCGTCGACCGGATCGAGGTGTGCCAGGACGGACCCGGCCTCCGGTTCAGCATGTTCAAGACGGTCCGTGCCGAAGATCCGTACATGGCCGGCCACTTCCCCGGCCTCACCCTGCTGCCCGCCGTCTTCGTCCTCGAAGGGCTCCGGCAGGCCGTGACGACGCTCATCGGGGCCGACGAACCACTGAACCTGGTGGAGGTCACCTCCGGCCGGTGGCTGGCGCCCATGCAGGGCGGCGACGAGATCAGGCTGGACGTCACGGCCACCGAATCCGGGGGCGGACGGTGGCTGGTCACCGCGGACGGCGTACGCCAGGACGGCGTCCCGGTCGTCCTCGCGAAGGTCGTGCTCGGTGGCCGTGACGCCGTCGTGTCCGACGGACTCGTACCCGCGGGCGGTCCGCCCGGGGCGCCCGCCACCCTGTCCGGACCGGACTACACCGCGATCCTGGACCGGCTTCCCGTACGCCACCCCATGCTGCTGGTGGACCGGGTGGACGCCTTCGACCCCGGCAGGGAGATCACGACGGTCAAGGCGGTCTCCGGGTCCGAACCGTGCTACCGGTCGATGGAGGACGGCCTGCCGCTGTCGCGGTACATGTACCCCAGGGCGCTGATGCTGGAGTCCTTCGGTCAGTCCTCGGTGCTCCTGTGGCTGTCGAGCGGCACCACCGAGGGGGTGCAGGTCGCGGCGGCGTTCCGGCACTGCCGCTTCGCCGGCGAGGTCCGGCCGGGAGCCGTGCTGCGCCATGTGGCGCGCATCGACCGGCTGATGTCGGACAACGTCTTCGTGTCCGGGGAGACCTGGGACGGCGACCGATGCGTCATGACGGTCGGTGCGCTCATCGGTTCGAGCAGGCCGCGCGCCCAGGTCGACAGGACGGCCGCGGCTCCCTGACCCCTGGCCGGCGTGCGTCGGGGCGGACCGCCCCGACGCAGGTCAGGAGGGGGCGTGGGCCGAGAGGATCCCGGTGACGGCCTCGGCCGTCAGGCTGCTGCGCAGGATGTCGGCATGGTCGACGGGGATCCCGACGGCCCGTGCGGCCAGCAGTGCGCCTTCGGTCGGCTGCCGGGAGTTCACCGCGGTGGCGGTGCGCCAGGCGGCGGTCGGATCGATACCCCGGGCCGCGTCCAGATACGACACGAACGACCGGAACACCGCCGCGAACTCCTCCAGCAGGTCCGTGTCGAGCTCCTCGCGGGCGAAGGCGGTCCCGGCCTGCTCCCGGAAGATCCGGACGAACTCGTCACCCAGGGCGGCGAAGTCGGGGGCGGTCAGCAGCGCCGCCGCCGCCGCCTGCCGGGCGGCGGTCACCTCGTCGGCGGAGAGCACCGAGGCGAACTGGCCGATCATGGCGGCGAAGTCACGGTCCAGGGCGGCCGGCGTCGGAACCTCCGGGTCGAACATCACGAACGGGACCGGCTGCGCCTGCCGGCCGGCGAGCCTGGCGGCCAGCTCACCGGCGAACACGCTGCCGGCGCAGTAGCCGAGCACGGCCCGCACGGTACGGCCACCGGCCTCGACCTCGCGGGCCCACCGCTCGATGTAGTCCTGCGCGGACATGCCGTCGCCCGTGTCGGGCTGCCTGGTCTCCCACACGGTGAGCCGTGGGTCGAGGTGCGGGACGAGGTCGGAGAAGCTGGAGTCGGGACGCCCGGTGGTGGCGAAGTCGACGGCCAGGACGAGGTCGGAGCCCTGGCCCGCCTTGAGCACCTTCCAGCAGTTGAGTCTTGTCATGTGTGCTGTCCACTCTGGTCGACGCCGGCACGGTAGCGGGGCGCGGCGTATGGAGGGGTGGGGTCCGGGCACGGGGGCGGGCCCGTCACCGCGTGTGCGGCGACGGACCCGCGAGCCGGTGTGCGGGCGGCTCAGCCGCCGGTGATCCGGATGGCCTTCGACGGGCAGATGTGCTCGGCGATCTTGCGCGCGTGCTCGGCGTCGGCGCCCGCGGGGCGGTCGTCGAGCAGGACGACCAGACCGGTGTCGTCCTCCTGGTCGAAGACCGCCGGCGCGCTCATCACACAGAGGCCGGCGCCGATGCAGCGGTCGCGTTCGACGTGCACCCGCATCCCGCTCACCAGCCCACCACGAGCTTGTGCACCGGCGGCAGCCCGTCGACGAGCTCGATCGGCTCGTCGGACTCGACCACGTGCAGCCCCGGGAAGCGGGCGAACAGCGAGGTGAAGCACAGCTCCATCATCAGCCGGGCCACATGCTGGCCGAGGCACTGGTGGACGCCGTACCCGAAGGCCAGGTGGTCCCGCGAGTCGCGGTGGATGTCGAAGGCGTCGGGGTCCGTGTACTTGGCGGGGTCCCGGTCGCCGAGGCCCTTGAGCACGAGGATGCCCTCGCCCTCCTTGATGGTGATCCCGTCGATCTCCACGTCGGCGAGCGCCACCCGGGCGATGATCTCGTCGACGATGCTGAAGTGCCGCAGCACCTCGTTCACGGTCTTGGGCATGAGCCCTGCCGGGTCGGCCTGCAGGGCCTTGAGCTGCTCGGGGTGGTCGAGGAGCGTCTGGGTGCCGAGCGCGATGCGGTTCACGATGAACTCGTAGCCCGCGAGCAGCAGCATCTTCGTCATCAGCGTCAGACCGTGGTGGTCGAACTCGTCGGTCTTGCCGGCCCGGGTGATGAAGTTGCCGAGCATGTCGTCGGTGGGGTTCTTCTGCTTCTCGGTGACGAGAGTCGCGAAGTACTCCATCAACTCGTTGTTGGCGGCCATCTTCTCGTCCATGGTGTACGAGTGGCGCGTGCCCACCATGATCGCCGCGTTGCGGGTGAACACGTCACGCTCGGCCTCGGGGATGCCGGCCATCTCGCAGATCACCTGCGCGGGCAGCGGCAGGGCGAGGGCCTGGACGAGATCGAGCGGGCCGCCGGCCTCCTCCATCCGGTCCAGGTAGCCGTCGATGAGCTCCTGGACCCGGGGGCGCAGCTTCTCGGCGGCCTTGATGGTGAAGTCGGGGAGCGCCATCTGACGGACCCGCGTGTGCCGCGGCGGGTCCATGGTCACCAGCAGGTTCTTCGAGTCGCGGGCGATCATGTCCAGCAGTTCCTGCGGCGCCGGGAACCTGATGGGGAACGTCGGGTGCGGCTCGACGCTGAACCGGTTGTCGGCCAGCAGTCGCTGGATGTGGTCGTGCTGGGAGACAAGCCACGCCTTGCTGCCCGACGGCATGGTCACCTGAGTCAGCGGACGACCCGCCGGGACCTGACCGTACTCGGTGAGCAGCGGGTTGGGCCAACCGCGGGGGGCGACGGGGCAGGTCGCCGGCATCTCCATGGCGTCGGTCATAGGGGTTTTCCCTGTCTTTGTCGTGGTCATGAGCCTGCTCGGGGTGATGCTACGGACGGAATTCCGGTCCGCCGGAGGTGCTGCCACTTGTTGCAGGAAATCCGATCCGAAGAATCTGAATCCTTCCTGCCGAGAGGTGAGAAGAGGCCTTTCCGGAAATTGCATCCACGTGCCACTCGGCTTGCCCGGGCGTGTATTCGTTTACTGAACGTCGATGGACCGCAGACGGCGGAGACCGGCTACCCGGACGAACGGCACGGATCCGCGCGCCTCCTGACGGCCGGTGATCCGGCCTGCCTCGGCGCCGACAGTCCGGAGCCCCGGGTCTGCCGCCCCTTTGCTCACCGACCGGTTCCCGGATCGGCCAGGCCCGAAGAAACAGAGGACAGATGTCTGACTCGTCAGCCACGGTTCTGCCGCTGACCGCCGGCCAGGCCGGAATCTGGTACGCGCAGAGCCTCAGCGGTCCGAACCCGACGTTCAACGCGGCCCTGTACATGGAGATCGCCGGCGCGGTCGACCCCGTGCTGTTCACCGCGGCCATGCGCCAGGTCGTCACCGAGACCGAGGCGCTGCGGGCGCGGTTCACCGAGCAGGGCGCGGGCCCCGTCCAGGTGATCGAACCGGTCACCGACTGGTCGGCGGAGCCCGTGGAGGTCCTCGACCTGAGCGCGCGGGAGCGGCCGGGCGACGAGGCCGACACGTGGATGTGGGCGGACGCACGCACCCCGGTGGACGTGCTCGGCGGCGCCCTGTACCGCTTCGCGCTCATCAAGGTCGCCGACGACCGGTTCTTCTTCTACTACCGCTACCACCACCTGGTGATGGACAGCTTCGGCGCGGGCCTCGTCGCCTCCCGCACCGCCGACATCTACACCGGTCTGGTGGCGGGCGAGGACACCTCCGACGGCGCGTTCCCCCCGCTGCGTGAGCTGATCGACGACGAGACCGCGTACCAGGGGTCCGCCGTCTTCGAGGCCGACCGTGACTTCTGGACCGCGCAGTTCGAGGACCGGCCGAACGCCGTGAGTCTCGGGGACCGCCCGACGGCCCTGCCCACCGACCAGATTCGCGAGACCCGCCACGTCCCGGCGGACTCCGCCAACCGGGTCCGCGACGCGGCCCGTGACGTCCGCGTCGGCTGGCCGGCCGTGGTGCTCGCCGCCCTCGCCGCCTACACGAGCCGGATCTCCGGCAGCGGTGACGTGGTCATCGCCCTGTCGGTCGCCGCGCGTACGACCGGCGCGGGGCGGACCGTGCCCGGCATGGTGTCCAACGTGGTCGGCGTCCGGATGACGGTGCGCCCCGACATGACGGCGCAGGAGCTCGTCCGCCACGCCCACCAGCGCATGCGCGCCGTCTCCCGGCACAAGCGCTACCGCTACGAGGACCTCCGGCGCGATCTCAAGCTCCTGGGCTCCGACGGCCGGCTGCTCGGCCCGAGACTCAATCTGCACGTCGTCGCGCCCGCCGTGCACTTCGCGGGGCTGCCGGCGAGCCTGCACCCGCTGATGGCCGGACACGACGACGACTTCTCGCTCATCGTCGTCGGCGACCAGGACGGCGGCCTCCGGTTCGACGTCTCGGCCAACCCGGATGTGTACAGCACCGAAGCGGTGCGGCAGCACCACCGGTTGATCACCCGGCTGCTCGATGAGCTCACCGAGAACCCCGAGCGTCCGATCGGCGCCCTGGACGTCGTCGACCCCGAGACGCTGGCCAGGCTGGTCGGCGACTGGGGCGGTGCCGCCCGGACCACGGAGCCGGTGGAGCGCACCTCCCTGCCCGAGCGCTTCGCCGCCGCGGCGGCCGCGCACCCGGACAACAGGGCGGTCGTGTACCCCGACGGATCGGGCACCCGGTCCCTGACGTACCGGGAACTGGACGCCCGCTCCAACCAGTTGGCCCGGCTGCTCATCAGCCGTGGCGTCCGGCGCGGACAGCTCGTCGCACTGGCGATGCCGCGCTCCGTGGACATGGCCGTGGCGCTGCTGGCCACGCTGAAGGCCGGGGCCGCGTACCTGCCGATCGACCCCGAGTACCCCGCGGACCGGGTGGCCTACATGCTCGCGGACGCCGAGCCCGCCGTGGTGGTCACCGCACAGCGGGACGCCTTCGCACAGCTGGCGGTCCGGACGCCCGAGGTCGTGCTGGACCACCCGGCGACGACGGCCGAGGCCGACGGGCTGGCGAGCACCCCGGTCCAGGACGCCGAGCGCGGCGGACCGCTGCTGCCCGACCAGGCCGCGTACGTCATCTACACCTCCGGGTCCACCGGCAGGCCCAAGGGCGTCGTCGTCGCCCACCAGAACGTGATCCGCCTCTTCGACTCGACCGAGCGGTGGACCGGCTTCGGGCCCGACGACGTGTGGGCACTGTTCCACTCGTACGCCTTCGACTTCTCCGTATGGGAGATCTGGGGCGCCCTGCTGCACGGCGGGACGCTCGTCGTGGTGCCGTTCGCGGTGAGCCGGGCACCGGAGGAGTTCCTGAGGCTGCTGGTGCGGGAGCGGGTGACCGTCCTCAACCAGACGCCCTCGGCCTTCTACCAGCTCATCCAGGCAGACCGGGACAACCCGGACACCGGGCGGGCGCTCGCCCTGCGCTACGTCATCTTCGGCGGGGCGGCACTGGAGTTCGGGCGGCTGGCCGAGTGGTACGAGCGGCATCCGGAGGACTCGCCGCGGCTGGTCAACATGTACGGCATCACCGAGACCACGGTGCACACCACCGAGCGGATGCTCGACGCGGCGTGCGCCTCGTCCGGCAGCGGCAGCATGATCGGCCTCGGCATCAGCGATCTGCGCGTCTACCTGCTCGACACCGCGCTGCGCCCGGTGCCGCCCGGCGTGATCGGTGAGCTGTACGTCGGCGGTCCCGCCGTCGCCGACGGCTACCTGGGCCGGCCGGACCTGAGCAGTACCCGGTTCGTCGCGGACCCCTTCGGTCCGGCGGGGGAGCGCATGTACCGTTCCGGCGACCTGGCCCGCTGGGCCGCGGACGGCAGCGCCGACCTCGAGTACATGGGGCGGGCCGACCAGCAGGTCAAGATCCGCGGCTTCCGGATCGAGCTGGGCGAGATCGAGGCCGCCGTGCTGCTGCACCCCGACGTCCGGCAGGCCGCCGTCGTCGTACGCGAGGACACGCCCGACGACATGCGCCTGGTGGCCTACGTCATCGGCGGTCAGGGGCCCGGCGGACGGGTCGATCTGGAGCCGGCCACGCTGCGCAAGCACGCCGCCGCCACGCTGCCCGAGCACATGGTGCCCACCGCCTTCGTCCAGCTGGACGTGCTGCCCCTGACGGGGAACGGGAAGCTCGACACCCGTGCCCTGCCCGCCCCGGACATGGCGGGTTCCGCCGGTGGCCGGGCGCCCCGCACGCCCGAGGAGGAGATCTTCTGCGGGGTCTTCGCCGAGATCCTCGGTGTGCCCTCGGTGTCCATGGACGACAACTTCTTCGACCTGGGCGGTCATTCACTGCTGGCGACCAGGCTGGTCAGCCGGGTCCGCGCGGCGTTCGGCGTCGAACTCGCCATCCGTACCGTCTTCGAGGCGCCCACTCCGGCGGCGCTGATCGCCTGGCTCGCCGGCCACGGGGACGTGCCCACGGCCCGGCAGCCGCTGACCAGGATGGACAAGCCGCAGGAGATCCCGCTGTCCTTCGCCCAGCTGCGGCTGTGGTTCATCGACAAGATCGACGGCGGCTCCGGCACGTACAACATCCCGCTCGTCGTCCGGCTGAACGGCTCCCTGGACCGTGAGGCGCTGCAGGCGGCGATCGGTGACGTCGTGGCCCGGCACGAGAGTCTGCGCACCGTCTTCCCCGACCACCGGGGCACCCCGCGCCAGCACATCCTGCCGGCGGCACAGGCCACCCCCGTCATGGGGGTGAGCGAGATCACCGCCGACCGGCTCGCCGAGGCGATGACCGAACGCGCCGCCGTCGGCTTCGACCTCGCCACCGAGGCTCCCATCCGGGCGCACCTGTTCGCCGTGTCCGAACACGAGCACGCCCTCCTCATGCCGATGCACCACATCGCCGGCGACGGCTGGTCCCTGGTGCCGCTGACCCGCGACCTCCAGACCGCGTACACGGCACGGTGCGGCGGCACGAGCCCCGAGTGGGAGCCCCTGCCGGTGCAGTACGCCGACTACACGCTGTGGCAGCGCGAGATCCTGGGGGACGAGGACACGCCGGGCTCCGCGATCTCCGGCCAGCTGGCCTTCTGGACGCGGTACCTGCGCGGACTGCCCGAGGAAGTCACGCTGCCCACCGACCGGCCTCGGCCGGCCGTCGCGTCCTACCGCGGCGAGACGCTCCGCTTCGACCTGCCGCCCGCACTGCACCAGCAGCTGACCCGCTGCTCGCGCGAGCACGACGTCAGCCCGTTCATGGTGGTGCAGACCGCCCTGGCGGCACTGCTCGGCAAGCTCGGCGCCGGTGACGACATCCCGCTCGGGATCTCCATCGCGGGACGTACCGACGAGGCGCTCGACGACCTGATCGGCTTCCTCGTCAACACCCTGGTGATGCGCACCGACCTCTCCGGCGACCCGAGCTTCGAGGACCTCCTGGGCAGGGCACGCGCGGACGGCCTGGCCGCCTTCGCCAACCAGGACCTGCCCTTCGAGAGGCTGGTGGAGGCCGTCAACCCGGAGCGCTCGGCCGGCCGTCACCCGCTGATCCAGATCGGCCTCGGCTTCCAGAACAACGCGACCCCGAGTCTCGACCTGCCCGGTCTCGACGCCTGGATCGAGCCCGCCGTCACCCACACCGCCAAGCTGGACCTGCTGTTCGACTTCCGCGAGGTCCAGGGCGACGGGGACACCCCGGACCACACCACCTGCGCCGTCGAGTACGCCACCGACCTGTACGACGAAGCGACGATCGAGCTGCTCACCAGGAGGCTGATGCGCCTGCTGGACCAGGCCACCCGCCGGCCGGAAAGCCGCCTGAGCGAGCTGGACGTGCTGGACGCCGAGGAGCGTCGGCGGATCCTCGTCGAGTTCAACGACACCGCCCGCACTCTCGCCGAGGGCACGATGGCCGAGCTCTTCGCCGGCCAGGTGGCGCGCACCCCCGGCTCGTCCGCGGTGGCCGTGGGCACGGAGGAGCTGAGCTACGCCGAACTGGGCGGACGGGTCAACAAGCTGGCCCGGCACCTGGTCACGCACGGCATCGGCGCCGAGGACCGGGTACTCCTGGTCATGCCGAAGTCGCTGGACCTCCTCGTGGCCCAGCTCGCCGTGGTCACGGCGGGTGCCGCCTTCGTGCCGGTCGACCCCGGCTATCCGCGCGAGCGCGTCGCCTTCATGGCCGAGGACTCCGCTCCCGTGCTGATGCTGACCACCTCCGCCGTCGCGGAGATGGCCGGCGACGTGGTGCCGGACGTGCCCGCGATCGTCGTGGACGCCCCGGTCCCCGCCGCCCGGATCGCGGCCCGGCCCGCCGGACCGCTGTCGGACGCGGACCGGCGGGAGCCCGCCGCCGTCGACCACCCGGCTTACGTCATCTACACCTCCGGCTCGACCGGCCGCCCCAAGGGCGTCGTGGTCACCCACCGGGGCATCGGCAACCTGGCCGCCGCCCAGCGCGAGCGGTTCGACGTCCGGCCGGACAGCCGGGTCGTCCAGTACGCGGCACCGAGCTTCGACGCCGCGGTGTCCGAGACCTGCATCGCGCTGCTCGGCGGAGCGACGCTGGTGCTCCCGGTCGACAGCGGGCTGCTGCTCGGTGACGCGCTGGCCGCGTTCCTGACCGAGCGGCGCATCAGCCACGCTACGATCCCGCCCATCGCGCTGACCGGCCTCGACCCGGCCGCCGTACCGGCCGGCATGGTGCTGACCGTCGCGGGCGAGGCGTGTTCGGCGGAGCTGGCCGGTGTCTGGTCGGCGGGCCGCCGCATGATCAACGCCTACGGTCCCACCGAGACGACCGTCTGCGCCACGATGAGCGCCCCGCTGTCCGGGGCCGTCACCCCGCCGATCGGCACCCCGATCGCCAACGCCCGTGCCTACGTGCTGGACGCGCAGCTCAGCCCGGTCCCGGCCGGCGTGCTCGGCGAGCTCTACATCGCCGGAGTCAACCTGGCCCGCGGCTACCTCGGACGTCCCGGGCTCTCCTCGGAGCGCTTCGTCGCCGCGCCGTTCGGACCGCCCGGGGAGCGGATGTACCGCACCGGCGACGTGGTGCGCCGCCGCGCGGACGGGCAGCTGGAGTTCGTCGGCCGGACCGACGACCAGGTGAAGCTGCGCGGCTTCCGCGTGGAGCTGGGCGAGGTCACGGACGCGCTGACCGACCAGCCGCAGGTCGAGTCGGCCGCCGTGGTGGTCCGGGAGGACCGCCCCGGCGAGCGCCGGCTGGTCGGCTACGTGGTGCCCGCCGCGCAGGACTCCGGTGTCCGTGACACCGGCCTGGAGAGCGACCAGGTCGGGAAGTGGCAGACCATCAACGACGAGGTGTACGGCGCGTCGGCCCACGACGGGCCGCCGCTCGGCGAGAACTTCAGTGGCTGGCACAGCAGTTACGACGGATCGGAGCTGCCCGAGTCGCAGATGCGGGCCTGGCGCGCGGCGACCGTCGACCGGATCCTGGAGCTGCGGCCGCGCCGGGTCCTGGAGATCGGCGTCGGCGCCGGACTGATCATGACGCCGGTCGCACCCCATGTGGACCTGTACTGGGGCACCGACCTGTCCGGCGAGGTGATCGAGACCCTGGGCAGGCAGACCGCGCAGATCCCGGAGCTCGCCGAGCGCACGTGCTTCACGGCGACACCGGCGCACCTGCTGGACGACCTGCCGGCCGGGACGTTCGACACCGTCGTCATCAACTCGGTCGCGCAGTACTTCCCGGGCCTCGACTACCTGAAGGACGTCATCGAGAAGGCGTTCGCCCTGCTCGGTGACACCGGCGCGGTCTTCCTCGGCGACCTCCGCGACCTGCGGCTGCTGCGCCGCATGCGGACGGCCGTCCACCGCACGGGCCACCCCGGGGACGACGCGGCCGCCACCCGGTACGCAGTGGACCGGGCCGTCGAGCGTGAGACCGAACTGCTGGTGGACCCGGCTCTGTTCGACACCCTGGCCGGATCGCTGGAGGGCTTCGGCGGCGCGGACGTCCGCGTCAAGCGCGGCGACTACGCCAACGAGCTCAGCCGCTACCGCTACGACGTGGTCCTGCACAAGCGGCCCGCCGCGCCCGTCACGCTCGCAGCGGCGGAGCCGCTCGCCTGGGAGCGGGCGGGCGGCCTCGACGGGATCGCCGCCCGGCTGCGCGACGAGCGCCCGGAAGGACTGCGCGTCACCGGCATCCCCAACGGCCGGCTCGACGCGGACCTGGCCGGGGAGGACGGCACCGGTGCCGTGCTGCCGCAGGGCGTCGACGTCACCGCCCTGCACGAGGCCGGCACCCCCGCCGGCTACCGGGCACTGGTCACCTGGACCGCGGGGGTGGACGACGGCCGGCTGGACGCGGTGTTCGTACCCGAGCGCGCACCGGACGGGACGGACGCGGTACCCGCCTACCGGGACCTCTACCTCCCGGACGAGGTACCCGCCCGCTTCGCGAACGACCCGCTCGTCGCCCGCAGGACCGGGGCGCTGGTGGCCGAGCTCCAGGAGGCGCTCTCGGAGCGGCTGCCCGACCACATGGTGCCCGCCGCGCTGGTGATCCTGGACGCCCTGCCGGTCACGCTGAACGGCAAGCTCGACCACAAGGCACTGCCCGCACCCGACGCGGCGGCGTCCGCCTCGGACGCGGTGCCCGCCACGCCGCAGGAGCAGACGCTCGCCCGGCTGTTCGCCGAGGTGCTGGGGCTGCCCCGGGCCGGTGCGGAGGACGACTTCTTCCGCCAGGGCGGCGACAGCATCGTCTCGATCCAGCTCGTCAGCCGGGCCCGCGCCGAGGGACTGGTGTTCACCCCGCAGGACGTGTTCGCGCACCGCACGGTGCGGGCCCTCGCCGCGATGGCCGAACCGGCGCCCGCGGGGGACGCGACGCCGTCCGGCGCGGACGCCGCGAGCGAGTGGGACATGGACCTGGTCTCGCAGGACGAACTCGACGAGTTCGAGTCGAAGTGGAGCGTCTAGGAATGAGCACGAACGACAAGTCGTCGCTGGAAGCCGTACTGCCGCTCACCCCGCTGCAGGAGGGCCTGCTCTTCCACGCCCAGTACGACGAGCAGTCGGGCCCGGACGTCTACGTCATGCAGCTGGGACTGGACATCGACGGCCCGCTCGACGTGCCCGCGCTGCGCGCCGCGGCCCACGCCCTGCTGGGCAGGCACGGCAACCTGCGCGCCGGCTTCCGGCACGAGGGTCCGCGTGCGCTGCAGTTCGTGCCCAAGGCGACCGAACTGCCCTGGCACGAGGCCGATCTGACCGGGCTCCCGGAACAGGAGCGGGAGGCGGCGCTGCGCGACCTCACCGACCGGGACCGCGCGACCCGCTTCGACCTGCGCAACCCGCCCCTGCTGCGGTTCACCGTCATCAGGGCCGCGGAGGACAGGCACCGGCTGCTGGTGACCAACCACCACATCCTGCTGGACGGCTGGTCCGCGCCCGTCCTGGTGCGCGAGCTGTTCGAGCTGTACGCGGCGGGCGGGGACGCCGCTGCCCTGCCTCCCGTGACCCCGTACCGCTACCATCTGGCCTGGCTCGCCAAGCAGGACCGCGAAGGCGCGGTCCGGGCCTGGCGGAGCGCGCTGGACGGACTCGACGAGCCGACCCTGCTCGCCGCGATGCCCGACGACCGGTCCACGACGGTGCTGCCGAGCAAGGTCGCCGTTCTGCTCGGACCGGAGACGACCGCCCGGCTGACCGAGCGGACCCGCGAGCACGGCATCACCCTCAACACCGTGGTCCAGGCCGCGTGGGGGCTGGTGCTGGCCGGGCTCACCGACCGCCGGGACGTCACCTTCGGCATGACCCTCGCGGGCCGCTCGCCGGAGATACCCGGTGTGCACACCATGGTCGGTCTCTTCCTCAACACGGTGCCCGTGCGGGTGCGCATCGGGCGCGAGGACACGCTGCTGGGGCTCTGCGGGCGCCTCCAGCAGGAACAGAGCGAGCTGATGGCCCATCAGCACCTCGGCCTCGCGGAGATCCAGCGGGCCGCCGGCCACGGGGACCTGTTCGACACCCTCACGGTCCTCGAGAACTTCCCCGTCGACCCGGCCACGCTCACCCTGCCCGGTGGTCTCTCGGTCGCCGGCTTCTTCTCCACGGACGGCGCGCACTACCCGCTCGCCCTCATGGTCATTCCCGGTTCCTCGCTCGAACTCCGCTTCACCTACCGGTCCGACGCCTTCGAGAAGGCCGAGATCGAGGGCTTCGGCAAACAGCTCGCCGCCGCCCTGGAGGCGTTCGCCGCCGAGCCGTCCCGGCGGACCGCGGCGGTCGAGCTGCTGGACGCCGACGAGCGTGCGCGGCTGCTCCACGTGTGGAACCCGGTGCCCGTCCCGGCACCGGCGCGCACCCTGCCCGAACTGCTGGCGCTGCGCGCCGCCGAGACGCCGGACAAGGAGGCGCTGGTCCGCGGCGACCGGTCGCTGACCTACGCGGAGACGACCCGCCGGGCGGAGGAGATCGCCGCCTGGCTGCTCGAGCGCGGCGTGCGTCCCGAGGAGCCGGTCGGCATCGCGATGGAGCGCTCCGTCGAGTTCGTGCTCGCCGTCCTCGGCGTGCTGCGGGCCGGCGCGGTGTACGTACCCATCGACCACCGCTGGCCGGAGTCCCGGCGTGCGCACGTCCTGCAGGACAGCGGCATCTCGCTGCTCCTGGAGCAGGGCGACCTGCCCGGGTCCTTCCCGGTCCCCGCCGGCGGCGTGCCGATGCCGCCCGGCCCGGAGCGACTCGCCTACGTCATGTACACCTCCGGCTCGACGGGCCGGCCGAAGGGCGTCGCCGTCACCCACCGGGGGATCGCGGACCTGGCCGCGGACAGCCTCTTCGCGGGCGGCGCGCAGGAACGGGTGCTGATGCACTCGGCCCACGCGTTCGACGCGTCGACGTACGAGATGTGGACCCCGCTGCTGAGCGGCGGCACCCTGGTCGTCGGCCCGCCCGGCGAGCTGGACATGGCCACCATCGGGCGGACCGTCGCCGAGGGCCGGGTCACGGCGGCCCTGTTCACCACCGGCCTGTTCCGGCTCATCGCCGCCGAGGCCCCGGAGATCCTGCGGCCGATGCGCGAGGTGTGGGCCGGCGGCGAGGCGGTGCCCGCCGCATCGGTGCGCCAGGTGCTGGAGGCCTGCCCGGACATCACGGTCGTCGACGCCTACGGGCCGACCGAAGTCACCGTCATCGCGGCCGCCCACCCGCTCACCGCGGACCGTCCCGTCCCGGACCCGGTGCCGATCGGCCGCCCGTTCGACGGGAAGCAGGTCTACGTACTCGACAGCGGGCTGAACCTGTGTGCGGTGGGTGTTCCGGGTGAGCTGTACGTGTCGGGTGTGGGGCTGGCCCGGGGGTATCTGGGGCGTGCGGCCCTGACCTCGGAGCGGTTCGTGGCGAATCCGTTCGGTGCGCCGGGTTCCCGGCTGTACCGGACCGGTGATGTGGTGCGGTGGCGTGGTGACGGGGTGCTGGAGTTCGTCGGCCGCCGTGACAACCAGGTGAAGCTGCGCGGCTTCCGCATCGAACTCGGCGAGATCGAGTCCGTACTCGCCGGCCATGACGCCGTCGGCCAGGTCGCCGTCATGGTCCGGGAGGACCGGCCCGGCGTCCGGCAGCTCGTGGGCTACGCCGTGCCCGCCGCCGGTGCGGTGCTCGACACGGACGAGCTGCGCGCGTGGGCGGCCGAGCGGCTCCCGGAGTACATGATCCCGCGGCCCGTCGTCCCCCTGGACGCCCTGCCGCTGACCACCAACGGCAAGCTCGACACGAAGGCGCTCCCCGCGCCCGAGTACGTCGTGGAGGAGGCCCGCGGCCCGCGGACACCGCACGAGGAACTGCTGTGCGGGCTGTTCCAGGAGGTGCTCGGACTGCCCTCCGTGTCCGTCGACGACAACTTCTTCGAGCTCGGCGGGCACTCCCTGCTCGCCACCCGGCTGGTGAGCCGGGTGCGCGCGGTGCTCGGCGTCGAACTGTCCATCCGGCGCGTGTTCGAGGAACCCACCGTCGCCCGGCTCGCGGTCCGCCTCATGGACAGCGCGGCCCCGGCCCGGACACCGCTGCGCCCGGCCGAACGCCCCGCACGGGTGCCCCTGTCGTTCGCCCAGCGGCGGCTGTGGTTCCTCAACCGGATGGAAGGGCCGAGCGCCACCTACAACATCCCCTTCGCCGTCCGCCTCTCCGGCGACCTGCGGGTGCCCGCGCTGACCGAAGCCCTCGGCGACGTGGTCGGCCGCCACGAGTCCCTGCGCACCGTGTTCCCCGACACCGACGGCGAGCCCTGGCAGCAGGTCGTGCCCGCCGCCGTGGCGACGGTCGCCGTCGAGGTCACCGACGTGACGGAGGAGCAGCTGCCCGCCGCCCTCGACGCGGCCGGAGCCGTCGGATTCGACCTCGCCCGCGAACTGCCGCTGCGCGCACGGCTCTTCCGGATCGCACCCGACGAGCACGTGCTGTGTGTCGTCGTCCACCACATCGCGGGCGACGGCTGGTCGCAGGCCCCGCTCTCCCGCGACCTCGGCGAGGCCTACCGGGCCCGGCTCGCCGGCGCCGCACCGGACTGGCGGCCCCTGCCGGTGCAGTACGCGGACTACACACTGTGGCAGCAGCGGCTGCTGGGCGACGAGCACGACGAGGACAGCCTCGCGGCCGGCCAGCGGGCCTACTGGGCCGGACAGCTCGCCGGGGCCCCGCAGGAGCTCGAACTCCCCGCCGACCGCCCCCGCCCGCCCGTCGCCACCCACCGGGGCTCCCATGTGCCCGTCACCGTCGACCCGGAGCTCGCGCAACGCCTGCGCGGCCTCGCCGCCAAGACGGACACCACGCCGTTCATGGTCTTCCAGGCCGCCCTCGCGGCGCTCCTGTCCCGGCTCGGAGCCGGGACCGACATCCCGATCGGTACACCGGTCGCCGGCCGGATGGACGCGGCCACCGACGACCTCGTCGGCTTCTTCGTCAACACCCTGGTGCTGCGCACCGACGTGTCCGGCGACCCGAGCTTCATCGACCTGCTGCACCGGGCCCGCAGGACCGCCCTGGACGCCTACGCGCACCAGGACCTGCCCTTCGAGCGGCTGGTCGACCTCGTCGGCGCGGACCGCTCCCTGTCGCACAACCCCATGTTCCAGGTGCTGATCGCGTACCAGAACAACACGTCGGGTGAGCTGGAACTGCCCGGCCTGCGGATCACCGCCCAGGACATGCTGCTGCCGGTCGCCAAGGTGGACCTGGAGCTGAGCCTGGCCGAGGGCGCCGACGGCGCCGTCTCCGGCATCCTCGGCTACAGCACGGACCTGTTCGACCGGGACAGCGCGGAGCGCGTCGCCGGCCACCTGGTCACGCTGCTGCGCGCCGCCGTGGCCGACCCGCGCGTGCCCGTACGCAGCCTGGAGATCCTGCCCGAGGCACAGCGCGGACAGCTGCTCACCGACTGGAACGACAGCGACCGCCCGGTGCCCGCCGGCACCGTCCCCGAGCTGTTCGCCCGGCAGGCCGCGGCGGTCCCCGCCCGGCCCGCGGTCGTGGCGGGCGGCGCCACCCTGGACTACGCGGCGCTGGCCGGCCGTGCCAACCGGCTCGCCAGGCTGCTGATCGAGCGCGGTGTCGGACCGGAGGACCGTGTCGCGCTCGTGCTGCCCCGGTCGGCCGACCTGACCACGGCGCTGCTGGCCGTGATGACCAGCGGCGGAGCCTACGTACCGGTCGATCCGAACCATCCGGCCGACCGCATCGAGTACATGATCCGCGACAGCGCCCCCGCGCTCGTCGTCACCGTCACCGGTCCGGCCGGCCGGCTGCCGGCCGGGTACGGCGAGCCGCTCGTCCTCGACAGCCCCGAGACCGTCGAGGCGCTGGCCGGCCTCTCCGGGGCCGAGGTCACGGACGCGGACCGCCGCTCACCGCTGTCGACGGACCACCCGGCGTACGTCATCTACACCTCGGGATCCACCGGGCGGCCCAAGGGCGTCTCGGTCACCCACCGGGGACTGGGCAGCCTCGCCGCCTGGCACGCCGAGCGGCTCGGCGTGAACCCGCACAGCAGGGTCGGGCAGTTCGCGGCGCCCAGCTTCGACGCGTCCGCCTGGGAGACGGTCATGGCCCTCCTCAACGGCGCCGCGCTGGTCCTGACCCCGGCCGACGGACCGGTCCTGGGCCAGGCACTCACCGACTTCCTGACCGACGAGCGGATCACCCACGCCACCCTCACCCCGACGGCCCTGTCGGGAGCGGACCCGCAGCACGCCCCCGCGGGCCTGACCCTGGTGACCGCGGGCGAGGCCTGCCCCCGCGACCTCGCGGCCCGCTGGTCTCCCGGCCGCCGGGTGATCAACGCCTACGGCCCGACCGAGACCACGGTCTGCGCCACGGCGAGCAGCCCGGTGGACGGCACCGTCACCCCGCCCATCGGCGGCCCCGTCGCCAACACCAGGGTGTACGTCCTGGACCCGGCCCTGAACCTGTGTGCGGTGGGTGTTCCGGGTGAGCTGTACGTGTCGGGTGTGGGGCTGGCCCGGGGGTATCTGGGGCGTGCGGCCCTGACCTCGGAGCGGTTCGTGGCGAATCCGTTCGGTGCGCCGGGTTCCCGGCTGTACCGGACCGGTGATGTGGTGCGGTGGCGTGGTGACGGGGTGCTGGAGTTCGTCGGCCGCCGTGACAACCAGGTGAAGCTGCGCGGCTTCCGCATCGAACTCGGCGAGATCGAGTCCGTACTGTCGGGCTGCGCGGGCGTGGACGGTGCGGCCGTCGTCGTACGCGAGGACCGGCCCGGCGTCCGGCAGCTCGTCGGCTACCTGGTCCCCGAACCGGGCACCGGCCTGGACACCGGGGCGGTACGCGCGTCGGCTGCCGGCCGGCTGCCCGAGTACATGGTCCCGCAGGTGTTCGTGGTCATGGACGCCCTGCCCCTGACCGTGAACGGCAAGCTCGACACGAAGGCGCTGCCCGCGCCCGACGTCACCGGCTCCGGCGACGGCCGGGACCCGGCCACCGACGCCGAACGGGTCCTCACCGAGGCGTTCGGCGCGGTGCTCGGCCTTCCCGAGGTCGATGTCGACGCCAACTTCTTCGAGCTCGGCGGCGACAGCATCGTCTCCATCAAGCTGGTCAGCCAGGCACGCAAGGGCGGCCTGGTCATCACCCCCCGGGACGTCTTCGAGCACAAGACGGCCGCCGGGCTCGCGGCCGTGGCCCGCACCGTCGACGAACTGCCCCCGCAGGACCCCGACGCCGGGATCGGCGAGGTGCCGCTCACCCCGATGACGCACTGGCTGCGCGACCACGGCGGCCGCATGGAGCGGTTCCACCAGTCCGTGCTGCTCCAGGTCCCCGCCCGGGTGACCCTGGAGAGCCTGACGTCCGCCGTCGGCACCCTGCTCGACCACCACGACGCCCTGCGGCTGCGCCTGACGGTCAGCGACGGCGAGTGGTCCTACGAGGTCCGGGAGCGCGGCGCGGTGGACCCCGCCGACTGCGTGAGCCGGGTCGACATCGCCGGCGCGGACGCCGCGAAGACGCGGGCCGTCATCGCCGAGGAGGCGGAGCGGGCGGTCTCGCGGCTGTCCCCGACGGACGGTGCCATGGTGCGGGCCGTGTGGTTCGACGCCGGCCCCGACGAGCCGGGACGTCTCCTGTTCCTCGGCCACCACCTCGCGGTCGACGGGGTGTCCTGGCGGATCCTCGTACCCGATCTCGCCGAGGCGTGGCAGGCGGTGTCCGAGTCCCGGGAGCCCGCGCCGCAGCCCGTCGGCACCTCGTGGCGGCGCTGGGCGCAGTGGCTCACCGGACTCGCGGCGGAGCCCGCACGCGCGGCGCAGGTCACCTGGTGGGCGGAGCAGCTCGGCGACGGCGACGTGCCCGTGACCGCACAGACGCGCGACCCGGCCGTCGACACCATGGGCACCCAGGAGGCGCTCGTGCTGACGCTGCCCGAGTCGGTCACCGAGCCGCTCCTCACGAAGGTGCCCGCCGCGGCGCGCGGTGGCGTCGAGGACGTGCTCCTGACCGGGTTCGCCCTCGCCGTCGCCGACTGGCGGCGGCGGCGCGGACTCGGGGCCGGCACCGAGGTGCTGGTCGACGTCGAGCGCCACGGCAGGCAGATCCCCGAGGGCGAGGAGCTCGACATCTCCCGCACGGTCGGCTGGTTCACCAGCCTCGCACCGGTGCGGCTGGACCTCGGCCCGGTGCCGTGGGGGAGGGTCCTCACCGACCCGGCCGCCCTGCACAAGGCCCTCAACCGGGTCCGGGAGACGCTGCGGCAGATGCCGGACGAGGGTGTCGGCTACGGCCTGCTGCGCCACCTCAACCCGCACACCCGCGACACGCTCGCCGCTCTCGGCAGCCCGCAGTTCGGCTTCAACTACCTGGGCCGGACCGAGGTCGCCGGGGAAGCCGGCGACGGGACACCCCCGACGAGCCCCGGCGCCGACGACTGGACGATGTCCGCCGACGGCGAGGTGCTCCGGCAGCTCGGCGGCGACCCGGAGATGCCGGCCACCCACGCGCTGTCCCTCAACGTCCTGGTCCAGGACGGTCCGGGCGGGCCGCGACTGGTGGCCAACTGGACCTGGCCGCGTCGCCTGCTGAGCGAGGACGCGGTACGGACGCTGGCCGAGGGATGGTTCCGCGCGCTCACCGCGCTCGCGGAGCACGCAGGCGAGGGCGAGCCGGCCGGCCTCGCCCCGTCGGACCTGTCACTGATCGACCTCGAACTCGACGATCTCGGGGTACTTGAAGCTGAGTGGAGGAAGACCCGGTGACCCGCAAGGATCTTTTTGAGGACATCCTGCCCCTCGCACCGCTGCAGGAAGGCATGTTCTTCCACGCGACGTACGACGAGGACGCCCTGGACGTCTACACCGTGCGGCTGGCCGTCGACTTCGAGGGCCCGTTCGACCTGGACGTCTTCCGTGACGCGGTCACGGCCCTCCTGATCCGCCGCTCCAACCTGCGGGCCGGCTTCCTGTCGGAGAACCTGAGCAAGCCGGTCCAGGTGGTGCCGCGCGCGTTCGAGACCCCCGTCCTCGTGCACGACCTGTCCGCGCTGGACGAGGACGGCCGGCGCACGCGCCTGGCCGAACTGTCGGCGGCCGACGAGGCCGTGCGGTTCGACCTCGCCGTCCCGCCGCTGCTGCGGTTCACCGTGGTGCGCCTGGCCGAGCGCGGCTGGCGGCTCATGTTCAGCTGCCACCACATCCTGCTCGACGGCTGGTCCATGCCGATCGTCCTCGGTGAGCTCTTCGAGCTGTACGGGCGGGGCGGCGACGCGGCGGGCATGCCGCCCGTGGTCCCGTTCAAGCTGTACCTCGCCTGGCTGCGCAAGCAGGACAAGCAGGAAGGGCTGGCGGCGTGGCGGGCCGCACTCGACGGTCTCGTCGGCCCCACCCTGGTGGCCCCGCAGGCCGACGACACCGTCGAGGCCCTGCCCGGCCAGCTCACCCTGGACCTCTCCGAGGAGCGGAGCGCGGCGCTGACGGCGCTGGCCCGCCGGCTGGGCATCACCGTCAACACCATGGTGCAGGTCGCATGGGGACTCCAGCTCGCCCGGCTCACCGGCACCGACGACATCGTCTTCGGGGCCACCGTCTCCGGCCGCCCTCCCGAGATCGAGGGCGTCGAGGGCATCGTCGGGCTGTTCATCAACACGGTTCCGGTGCGCATCCGGCTGGACGCGGCCGAGACCCTCCCGTCACTGCTCGTCCGGGTCCAGGCCGAGCAGTCGGCTCTGCTCGACCACCACTACATCGGGCTCACGGAGATCCAGCGCGCCGCCGGCCACGGCGAGCTGTTCGACAGCCTCGTCGCGTTCGAGAGCTACCCGGTGGACGCCGACAGCCTTCAGGGCTCGCTCGGCGACCTCACGATCACCGGGACCACCGGGTCCGACGCCACGCACTACCCGCTGACGCTCATCGCCGTGCCCGGCCGACGGCTGCAGCTGCGCCTCGGCTTCAGGAACGCCCTGTTCACCGAGAAGTCCGTCGCCGGGATCCTCGGCAATCTGGAGACCGTCCTGCGGAGCGTCGCCGGCGACGGCGCGCAGCCGGTGGGCGACGTGCTGCCCTCGCTCGCCCTGCCCATCGGCTGGGAGGTCCCCGACCGCGGCCCGCGCGGCGGCGCCGTGCCGTCGCTGACCGCCCCGGCCGCCGGTGGCGGCGGCTCCGCGGGCCGGGCTCCGCGCACCCCGCACGAGGAGATGCTCTGCGGCCTGTTCGCCGAGGTCCTCGGCGTCCCGTCGGTGTCGATCGACGACAACTTCTTCGACCTCGGCGGGCACTCCCTGCTCGCCACCCGTCTGGTGAGCCGCATCAGGAGCGCCTTCGAGATCGAACTGCCGGTGCGCGCCCTGTTCGATGCGCAGTCGGTGGTGGCGTTGGCGGAGCGGGTGGTGGGTTCGTCGGTGGGTGGGCGTGTGGCGTTGGTGCCGATGGTGCGTCCTGACCG
>NZ_JBEZYP010000032.1:0-40527 GCF_040638585.1 Streptomyces sp. NPDC025273 | reverse complement strand
CGTCAACGTCCTGTGGGCCCTGATCCGTGACCGACGGTGCTATCAAGTCACACCTACAGTGACTACGGCCGCTTGACAACAGCATTAGGAAGCGATGTCGGACAAGGGGCATGAGGTGCCCGTGGGGGTTGCAGATGGAACAGGCTCGTTCCCACTCAGCCCTGCGTACGAAGCGATTCGAAGAAATCATCGATCTCCAAAATTTCCGCATCACTGAGAAGGGGGACGCTCCACTGCATCCTCGCACCGTGCTCCATGAATCCAGAAGGGAGTCCCGTCCTGTAGGTCTCCACATACTCGGCAGTGTCGCGACGCCAGTAGTAGGTGCCGTCACTGTGAATGGCGGACCCACCCATCACGCCGAACTTTTTGCCCACGACATCCTCCGTATATCCCATGAGGGCGATGATCACGGGAGCTCTTCTCAGGTATTCCGCTACGCGCGTGCAGTCGTGTACGGGCATCTGTCCGGAGAGTTTCTTGATTTCCTCCGCATTAACGCTGAAGCGGGACTGGCTGGAGATACTGCTGAAAAACCCGAGAGGGGTGACCTGGCGCATGTGACGGCTTCCTGAGCAGGACCGCCGGAGGCGGTGACGGGTATGCTTACGCTGGTGCGTAAGGGTGCGCACGGCGTCTCGTTCCGGACGCACCCTTACGGATACTCCTGAGCTGTTTTCAGAGAATTTTACCTCGGGTCGCCCTGGCTTCCCTCAGGCCACTCGCGAACCTTTCCGGTCCGAGGGTGGAGATCTACCTGATGACCGCTCGCGTTTCTCACTTCCACGCCACCCAGAGCCTTGGAGAGTTCACCGGCCGCCTTACAAGCGCCGTGACAGGTGACCAACTGAATGGGGCCTCCGTTGTAATACGGATTTTCTCTGACCAGTTCGGCGATCTGCTGCGGGTGGGTTATCTTGCCGTCAACGATGAATTCTCCCTGTTCGTTGCCGTGCACAATGACATCGTGCCCATAGTCGCCCTTGGACCGCAGCAGATTTTGAATCGTGTTCGTATCGTCGCCGATTGCTGTGGCGGTCCTTGTGTAGCGGACGCTTCCGCCGGCCCAGGTGAACGACGAGGCAGGTGGAACCCCCATCACGGTGGCTCCAGCAGCACCACGAGGCGATGCCGCCGCCTTGCGCCACCCGGTCAGTCCTCCGAGTCCCGTGACGGCGAGCTGTTGGGTCAGCTCTTCGGCTGCTTCGGCGTAGAGGTCGGCGAGTGCGTCGCAGCCTTGTTGGCGGAGCATGTATTCGGCGCGGTAGAGGCGGTAGGCGGGGCGGACGGGGAGGTACTTGTCGAGGAAGGCGCCGGCGCCGCCGTTCTCGCCGGTGAAGGCGTCCTGCGCGTCACCGAGGAATACGAACGGTGACTTGACGACGTCGACGAAGGCGTCGCCGAAGATGCCCAGCACGTCGCCGATGCCGTCGACGCTGTCGTTCGGGTCCTCGGGGGTCCGGCCGCTGGGGTCGGTGAGCAGGGTGGGCTTGTTGTCGGCGTAGGCGTACGGCGACACGTAGGGAGTCGAGGCGCCGCGCGCAGCCGGGTCGGTGCTGGTGAAGCGGCCGGTGGCGGGGGTGTACTGGCGGGCGTGGAGGTCGAGGTTGCCGGTGGTGGTCTCGTGGCGGGCGCCGGTGTAGGTGGGGGTGCTTGGGGGTGCGCCGGTGGTGACGGTGCCCAGGACGCGGGTGCCGTAGGGGTCGTAGGCCCAGCGCTGGTGGAGGGTGCCGGTGCTGCTGGTGACGTCGAGCGGGGAGCCCTGGGTGTCGTGGTGGTAGTAGAAGACCGCGCCTGTGCCGGTTTTGGTGGCTGCGGGCTGGCCGAGGGGGTCGTAGCGGTAGGACTGTTTGACGGTCCAGGCGCTGTCGTACTCGGTGGCGAGGATCGGCAGGGGTGCGTTGGGGTCCCACTGGGTCCGGCTGGTGACCGCGCCGTCTTTCAGCGTGGCGACCTGGTTGCCGCTGGCGTCGTGGTCGTAGGTGTAGTTGGCGCCCGCGACGGTGGCGGCGGAGATCTGTCCGGCCAGGTCGTACGTGAAGGTGTTGGCGCCGGCCTTTGTCTGGTTGCCTTCCGCGTCGTACTCGTATGCGGTGGTGGTGGTCCCGGTGGTGGTGGAGGTGAGCTGGTCGGCGTCGTCGTAGGCGTAGTTGGTTGACGTGGTGCCGAGGGTGGAGGTCAGGCGGTTGCCGACCTTGTCGTAGGTGTAGGACGTGGTGCGGGTCGCGGCGCAGCCGGTGATCCAGGGCTGGGGGTAGCAGCCGGAGGTGAGACGGCCCGCGGTGTCGTAGGTCTGGTCGTAACCGCCGGTGCCGACTCCGGCCCGGGTGACGTCGACGCGGGTGGGCAGGCCGGCCGCCGAGAGGGTCAGGGCGGTCTTGGTGACTGTCGTGCCCGCCTTGGCGGCGGTGACGGCGGTGACGCGGCCCGCCCGGTCGTAGGTGCGTTCCTCGGTCTCCGTGTTGGGCAGTGCCGTCCTGGTGAGGTTGCCTGCCGCGTCTGAGGTGTAGGTGGTGGTGGTGCCGTCGGCCGTCATCGTGGCGGTGCGGCCGTCGTTGTCGTAGGTGTAGCCGATGGTGTTGCCGTCGGAGTACTTGCGGGTGAGCATCTGCCCGGCGGCGTCGTAGGTGTAGGCGAAGCCGCGGGTCTTGGTGAGGTCACCGACCGCGTTGTAGACGAAGTCCTCGGAGATCTTCGCGTTGGCACGGGCGGTCATCCGTCCGGCGTCGTCGTAGCCGAAGGTGACGTCCGGTGTGGTGTCCGAGTAGTCGATCTTGGTGACCAGGCCGCGGGCGTCGTACGTCCGGGTGGTGGTGCCGCGGGGGGTCGTTACCTTGATCGGATTGCTGTCCGGGTCGTACGCGTACGTGGTCGCCCGGTCCAGGGGGTCGGTGACCGACGTCAGGCGGTGCGCCGCGTCGTAACCGTAGGTGGTGACGTGGTTGTTGGCGTCGGTGCGACCGGTCATGTTGCCGACTGTGTTGTAGCCGTAGGTGGTGGCCGCGCCGCCGGGGGCTGTGACGGTGGTCAGCTGGTCGAGCTTGTTGTAGCTGTAGGTGGTGGCGCGCTGGTCGGCGTCCGTGCTCCGGGTGACGTTTCCGACGGCGTCGTACTCGGTTCTGGTCACGTTGCCGAGCGGGTCGGTGACGGCGGTCGGATTGCCCGACGGGTCGTAGTCGTAGGTGGTGGTGTACTGGGCGGGGGAGGCGCCGGTGGCGTTGCCTCGCGGGTCGACGGCCGTGGCCTGGCGGCCGTCGTCGTCGTAGGTCCAGCTCTCCTTGTTGCCCAGGGGCGAGGTGCTGCTGAGCAGGTTCCCGTCGGCGTCGTAGGTGTAGGTGCTGGTCTTGCTCAGCTGGTTGGTGCTGCTGGTGAGCCGATTGTTCTTGTCGTAGACGGACAGAGTTGTCTTGCCTGCGGCGTCGGTGACCTTGGTGACGTTGTCGTTGGCGTCGTACGTGTAGCCGGTGGTGTGGCCCAGCTGGTCGGTGTTCACCAGCGGCCGGTTGATCGCGTCGTAGGTCGTGGTGGTGAACGCGCCGGTGGGACCGGTGACCTTGGTGCTGTTCCCTGCGGCGTCGTAGGCGTAGCTCGTGGTGTAGGCGGCCGGGTCGTTGCCTGTGACGTTGCCGCGCGGGGAGACGCGGGTGAGCAGGCGTCCCACCTTGTCGTAGGTGTAGGTGGTCTTGTTGCCGGCGGCGTCCGTCTCGGAGGCGAGGTGTCCGGCGGCGCTGTAGGTGCGGGTGACGAACTTGCCCGCCGGGTCTGTCGTTCGGGTCAGGTGCCCGGCATCGTCGTAGGCGAATGCCGTGGTGTCGCCCTCAGGGTTCTTCGCGGTGAGGAGCTGCTCCGCGCCGTTGTACGTGTATGCCGTGGTGCGGCCCAGTGGGTCGGTGGCCGAGCTGAGCAGACCTCGCCCGTCGTAGGCGTACGTCGTCGTGAAGGCGGCGGGGTCAGCGCCGGTGACATTGCCGCGCGGGTCCGTCTTGGTCAGGATCCGCCCGGCCGCGTCGTAGGTGAACGTCGCCTTCTCACCCAGGGGCGTGGTCACCGACGTGCGGTTCCCGGCCGTGTCGTAGCCGTAGGTGGTGACCTTGCCCCGTGGCGTCTTCACGGTCTGGATGGCGCCGAGCGTTGTGTACGTGTAGGCGGTGGTGCCGCCGAGCGGGTCGGTGGTCGTCGTCAGCTGGTTGGACGTGTTGTACGCATAGGTGGTCTTGTTGCCGCGGCCGTCGGTATGGCTGGTGATGTTGCCCGACGTGTCGTACGTCCAGATCTCCTTGTAGCCGAGCCCCGACGGTGAACTGCGCGTGAGCATCCGCCCGGCGCTGTCGTACGTCATCGACGTGGTGTTGCCGCGCTGGTCGGTGATTCCCACGGGTCGCAGATTGCGGTCATAGTCGTAGGTGATGCTCTTGCCGTACGGGTCGATGGTCGACATGAGGACGTTGCCGGAGTAGACGTCGGTCCACACTCCGCCGTCGGGCGCAGTGGTGTGCGACTCGCGACGGCCGTCCCAGGTGAAGGTGGTCGTCTTGGTGTTCTGGTCGGTCTGGGAAGTGATCCGGCCTGCGGTGTCGTAGACGTTGCTGACCTTGCCGCCCGCGGGATCGGTGTAGGACGACAGCCGCTTGTTCGCGTCGTACGCGTATGAGGAGGCTTTTTCGGCAGGGTCGGTCACCGAGGTCAGCAGACCACCGGTGTAGCCGTAGGACACCGATGTGGAGTCCGGCAGGGCCACCTTGGTCAGCAGCCCGTCGGCGCCGACCGTGAATGTCGTCGTGCGTCCGGCGGCGTCCTTGACGGAGGCGAGCTTGCCGGACGTGTACGTCAGGTTCAGCCCCTTTCCTGCCTTGTCCACGACGGAGGTGAGCTGGCCACCGCTGGTGAAGGTCCGTCTGGTGTGGTCGGGTGTGGTCAGGGTGTAGTCACTGGTGCCCTTGACCAATCTGGCCGCCGACCCGGCCGGGGCTTTGTACGTTCCGTCGGTGTTCTGTGTGAAGACGAACGACGCCCCGTCGTCCGTCCGGTAGGTGACCTTTCCCGTCGCGACCGTGAGTTTCGAGTCGAACGGTGTCGCCCAGCCGCGGCCCAGCAGGCCCGCCGTGGCCGAGTCGGAACGGTACGTGCGTTCCAGGGCCAGTGGCACACCTGGGCCGACCAGGGAGGCGTCGGTGAGTTGCTCGAAGAACATGCCGGTCGCCGTGTTGACCGGGTCTGCACGGTGAGCCTGCGCGTAGCAGGTGCAGATGCCCGCCTGCGCTCCAGGGATGTCAGGCGTGTAGAAGGCTTCCACCAGGGGAGAGGTGGTTCCCCCCGGACTCGAAGACCCGTCCGTGCCGCTGAGGAAGATCCAGGCGTAGTACTTCTTGCCGTCCTCGAGATGCCCCCCGAGCGTGCTGCCGCTCCACCAGAAACACTGGTCGGCGGGGTAGGCGTTGCTCGGCCACCACCCGTAGCACCAGGCACCGTTGTCGAGATAGCGGCCCGAAGGGTCACCGGTGGAGCGCTTGATCTCCTGCTGGAGGACGAAGTTCCCCGCCTCGTCGCGGACATAGAGCCACATCCCGGATACCGAGGAAGCCGTCGTGCCCGTCGGCAGCTGCAGTTGCCCGCCGATCGACAACATCGCCGGGTAAGCAGTGGCGTACGCGCTGACCCATGTCGGATTGCCTGTTGCCTGCGCACCGAAGGGCGATGCCAACTTTTCGGCGGCCGGGCCTCGCTCGGCGGGTTCTGTGGGACGGGGGTGCGGTGTGCCGGACGGCTTTTCCGCGCGCGGGTCGGGAGCCAAAGGTGCGCCTCGTTCGCGGACCTTGCCTGCTGTCGACTGGAGCTTTTAGTGGCGCTGTGGCTTCGCGGGCCGTGGGCGGCCGGGTGCTGGCAACTGTCGTTGGTGACGCCCTCGACCGAGCGGTCGCTCCCTACCTCGCGGGCCGGCGCGAGGCCGCCGGGGGCAGGGTCGGACCGCGCCGAGCGATCGCCGTCGACGGCAAGGTGCTGAGGGGGTCGGCCCATCTGGCCGCTACCCACAGGCGCCTGCTCTCCGCGGTCACCCACTATCGCGCCGTAACTCTCGCCCAGGCGGGGGCCGGGCTGGTGATGGGGTTCTCCCGGTACAGCGCGAAGTCGTTGGCGTCCGTGCCGAGGAGTTCCTCCGCACGGGTGCGGGGTGTTGTCGGCTGGCGCGCATGGCCGATGATGCCGGTCGGACAGCTGGTGCGGGGCATGACAGGTGAGCTGGCGTCCTGAGCAGGCAGGGGTGGACCCGGTGGGTGACATGGCTTTGGCGGCCCGTTCACCGGCTGTCGGTCATGACGCTCGTTTGACGCTCCAGGCAGCCACACGCAGGGACGGCGAGCTGAGAAGCGGTCTCCGACCTGGGCTTTTCCATCACGTGCTCAGGCCGACATCTTTTCGAAGACTCATCATGTGGAGAGGGCGGTGTTCGAATGCCGTCGTTCCTGATTCAAAGTCCCAGAAAAATCCCAGGGACTCCGTCACGCCCCTCCTCGCCTTGCATTTGTGCAGGTCAGGAGGGGTGCGACGATGCTATTCCTGCGGGTTTTCAGATGTCCCGGAAGATCTCGATCTGTGCCCCGACCGAGTTGAGCCGCTCCGCCAGCTCCTCGTACCCCCGGTTGATCACGTACACGTTGCGCAGCACGGACGTGCCCTCGGCCGCCATCATCGCCAGCAGCACCACCACCGCCGGCCGCAGTGCGGGCGGGCACATCATCTCGGCGGCGCGCCAGCGGGTCGGGCCCTCGACCAGGACGCGGTGCGGGTCGAGCAACTGGAGCCTGCCGCCCAGGCGGTTGAGGTCGGTGAGGTAGATGGCCCGGTTGTCGTAGACCCAGTCGTGGATCAGGGTCTTGCCGTGCGCGGCGGCGGCGATGGCGGCGAAGAACGGGACGTTGTCGATGTTCAGCCCGGGGAACGGCATGGGGTGGATCTTGTCGATGGGCGCCTCGAGTTTGGAGGGCCGGACGGTCAGGTCCACCAGCCGGGTACGGCCGTTGTCGGCGGCGTACTCCGACGTGCGGTCGCAGTCGACGCCCATCTCCTCCAGGACCGCGAGCTCGATCTCCAGGAACTCGATCGGGACCCGGCGGATCGTCAGTTCGGACTCCGTCACCACGGCGGCGGCCAGCAGGCTCATCGCCTCGACCGGGTCCTCCGAGGGCGAGTAGTCGACGTCCACGTCGATCTCCGGCACACCGTGCACGGTGAGGGTCGTGGTGCCGACCCCGTCGACCTTGACGCCGAGCGCCTCCAGGAAGAAGCACAGGTCCTGGACCATGTAGTTGGAGGAGGCGTTGCGGATGACGGTCGTGCCGTCGTGCCGGGCGGCGGCCAGCAGGGCGTTCTCCGTCACGGTGTCGCCGCGTTCGGTCAGCACGATGGGACGGCCGGGCCGGACCTCGCGGTCGACCTGTGCGTGGTAGAGCCCGTCGGTCGCCGCGATCTCCAGGCCGAAACGGCGCAGGGCGATCATGTGCGGCTCGATCGTCCGCGTACCGAGGTCGCAGCCACCCGCGTACGGCAGGGTGAACCGGTCCAGGCGGTGCAACAGCGGGCCGAGGAACATGATGATCGACCGGGTCCGGCGCGCGGCGTCCGCGTCGATGGACTCCAGGTCGAGCTCGGCGGGCGGGAGGATCTCCAGGTCGACGCCGTCGTTGATCCAGCGGGTGCGCACACCGATGGAGTTGAGGACCTCCAGGAGCCGGAAGACCTCCTCGATGCGGGCCACCCGGCGCAGCACGGTCCGGCCCTTGTTGAGCAGTGAGCCGCAGAGCAGTGCGACACAGGCGTTCTTGCTCGTCTTGACGTCGATGGAGCCGGAGAGCCGGCGTCCGCCGACCACCCGCAGGTGCATGGGCCCGGCGTAACCGAGCGACACGATCTCGCTGTCGAGGGCCTCGCCGATGCGGGCGATCATCTCAAGGCTGATGTTCTGATTGCCGCGCTCGATGCGATTGACGGCACTCTGGCTGGTCGAGAGCGCCTCGGCAAGCTGTGTCTGGGTCCAGCCCCGGTGCTGACGGGCGTCACGGATGAGCTTACCGATACGTACGAGGTAGTCGTCTTCCATGCCCGAACGCTATCTCAGATATGAGATGAAGGCCGCGCCGGGGTGTGCCGTTCGGGTGACGGTCGGGTGCGGACCCCGCGGCGGGCCGGGCGGTGCACAGGTCCCGGTCGCCGTCCGGTACGGCGTCAGAGGACCGGGGGACCGTGGCGGTTGCGGAACCCGCCGCCGGGCGTCCCCGGCGCGTCGTACGCTTCCGTACGTGACGAGCAGACCCACCGCGGAGCAGCGCCTGAGCGACCTCGTGCGGCTGCGCCGCGTCCGTGACCGGATCGACCGTGAGTACGCGCGGCCGCTGGACGTCGAGGCGCTGGCCCGCGGCGAGCACATGTCGGCCGGGCACCTCAGCCGTGAGTTCCGGCAGGCGTACGGCGAGTCGCCGTACGGCTATCTGATGACGCGGCGCATCGAGCGCGCGATGACGCTGCTGCGGCGCGGCGACCTCAGCGTCACCGAGGTCTGCTTCGAGGTCGGCTGCTCGTCGCTGGGCACCTTCAGCACACGCTTCACGGAGCTGGTCGGGATGCCGCCCAGCACCTACCGGCGCGAGGCGGCCCGGGCCACGGCGGGCATGCCGTCGTGCGTGGCGAAGCAGGTCACCAGACCGATCAGGAATCGAGAAGCGCGGCCACCGGGCCGAAGCTAGCGTGAATCCCATGGACCTCACGATTCACTCCACGTTCCTCCCGCACGACGACCCGGACGCGGCCCTGGCGTTCTATCGCGACACGCTCGGCTTCGAAGTCCGCAACGACGTCGGCCACGGCGGGATGCGCTGGATCACGGTCGGCCCCGCCGGCCTGCCCGACACCTCCATCGTCCTGACCCCGCCGGCCGCCGACCCCGGCGTGACCGACGACGAGCGCCGCACGGTCGTCGAGATGATGGCCAAGGGCACCTACGGTCACATCACCCTGGCCACGGCGGACCTCGACGGCACGTTCGATCGGCTGCGCGCCGGCGGCGCCGACGTCGTCCAGGAGCCGACCGAGCAGCCCTACGGTGTCCGCGACTGTGTCTTCCGCGATCCCGCGGGCAACCTCGTGCGCGTCAACGAGCGCCGCTGAGCCGTCCGGCGGCTCGCAGCCGCGTGAGCGCCGAGGCCACCGCCACTGTCGCCGCGAGCCGGGGCCACCCGCGACGCGGCGTCGACGCGCCGCGAGCCGCTACGGACGCCTGCTCGAAGCCGGTCGGACCGATCCGGGTGACACCGACGGAGGCCGCGAAGGCGGCCCCGCCCACAGATGGAGACACGACAAGCATGGCCACGAAGAAGGACGCGCGGTCGCCCGCGCCGCACGCTGCCGACACCCACGATCTGATCCGCGTGCACGGTGCGCGCGTGAACAACCTCAAGGACGTCAGCGTCGAGATCCCGAAGCGCCGGCTGACGGTGTTCACCGGGGTCTCCGGTTCGGGCAAGAGCTCGCTGGTCTTCGGTACGCTCGCCGCGGAGTCGCAGCGGATGATCAACGAGACCTACAGTGCCTTCGTCCAGGGCTTCATGCCGTCACAGGCGCGTCCCGAGGTCGACGTACTCGAAGGGCTGACGACGGCGATCATCGTCGACCAGCAGCGGCTCGGTGCCGACCCCCGCTCCACGGTCGGCACCGCCACCGACGCGAACGCGATGCTGCGCATCCTCTTCAGCCGGCTCGGGAAGCCGCACATCGGCTCGCCCAAGGCGTTCTCCTTCAACGTCGCCTCGATCAGCGGGGCGGGCGCGGTCACCATGGAGCGCGCCGGACGGACCGTGAAGGAGCGTCGGGACTTCCAGATCGTCGGCGGCATGTGTCCGCGCTGCGAAGGCCGCGGCACGGTCTCCGACATCGATCTCACGCAGCTCTACGACGACTCCAAGTCGCTCGCCGAGGGCGCGTTCACCATCCCCGGCTGGAAGTCGGACAGCTTCTGGACGGTGCGGGTCTACGCCGAGTCGGGCCTGCTCGACCCGGACAAGCCGATCCGCGAGTTCACCAGGAGGGAGATGCGGGACTTCCTCTACCGGGAGCCGGTCAAGGTGAAGGTCGAGGGCGTGAACCTCACCTACGAAGGACTGATCCCCAAGATCCAGAAGTCGTTCCTGTCCAAGGACCGGGAGGCGATGCAGCCGCACATCCGGGCGTTCGTGGACCGGGCGGTCACCTTCACCACCTGCCCCGAGTGCGACGGCACCCGGCTCGGCGAAGCGGCGCGGTCGTCCAAGATCGCCGGGATCAGCATCGCCGAGGCCTGCGCGATGCAGATCAGCGACCTGGCCGACTGGGTCCGCGACCTCGACGAGCCCTCGGTCGCGCCGCTGCTCGCCGCGCTCCTGGGGACCCTCGACTCGTTCGTGGAGATCGGGCTCGGCTACCTCTCCCTCGAACGGCCGGCGGGCACGCTGTCGGGCGGCGAGGCGCAGCGCGTCAAGATGATCCGTCACCTCGGCTCCTCGCTCACCGACGTCACCTACGTCTTCGACGAGCCCACCATCGGCCTGCACCCCCATGACATCCAGCGGATGAACGCCCTGCTGCTGCGGCTTCGGGACAAGGGCAACACGGTGCTCGTCGTGGAGCACAAGCCGGAGACGATCGTGATCGCGGACCACGTCGTCGACCTGGGCCCCGGGGCCGGTACGGGCGGCGGCACCGTCTGCTTCGAGGGCACCGTCGAGGGGCTGCGGGCCGGCGACACCGTCACCGGCCGCCACTTCGACGACCGGGCGGCCCCCAAGGAGGAGGTGCGCAAACCCACCGGCACGCTGGAGATCCGGGGCGCGTCGACGCACAACCTGCGGGACGTCGACGTCGACATCCCGCTCGGGGTGCTCGTCGTCGTCACCGGCGTCGCCGGCTCCGGCAAGAGCTCGCTGGTGCACGGGTCGATCCCCGCGGGCGAGGACGTGGTCTCGATCGACCAGGGCGCGATCCGCGGCTCGCGGCGGAGCAACCCGGCGACGTACACCGGACTGCTGGACCCGATCCGCAAGGCGTTCGCGAAGGCCAACGGTGTGAAGCCGGCCCTCTTCAGCGCGAACTCCGAGGGCGCCTGCCCCACCTGCAACGGCGCCGGTGTCATCTACACCGACCTGGCGATGATGGCCGGCGTGGCCTCCACCTGCGAGGAGTGCGAGGGGAAGCGTTTCCACGCCTCGGTGCTGGAGCACCGCTTCGGTGGCCGCGACATCAGCGAGGTGCTCGCGATGTCGGTGACCGAGGCCGCGGAGTTCTTCGGCGACGGAGAGGCGCGCACGCCGGCCGCGCACCGCGTCCTGGAGCGGCTCGCCGACGTCGGGCTCGGCTACCTGGGCCTCGGTCAGCCGCTTACCACGCTGTCCGGCGGCGAGCGGCAGCGGCTCAAGCTGGCGACCCGGATGGCCGGGAAGGGCGGCGTCTACATCCTCGACGAGCCGACCACCGGCCTCCACCTCGCCGACGTCGAGCAGCTGCTCGGCCTGCTCGACCGGCTCGTGGACTCCGGCAAGTCCGTCATCGTCGTCGAGCACCACCAGGCGGTCATGGCGCACGCGGACTGGATCGTCGACCTCGGTCCCGGCGCGGGACACGACGGTGGCCGGATCGTCTTCGAGGGCACCCCCGCCGACCTCGTCGCCGCCCGCTCCACCCTCACCGGCGAGCACCTCGCGGCCTACGTCGGCGCCTGACCAGGCTCCGCGCGGACGCCGCGGGACGAGGCCGTCGTCCGTCGCGGCTCCGCCGCTGTTCCCCGCCGCGAGCGGTGCGGAACAGCGGCGGAGGAAGCCGGTGGAAACCGGCTGGAGCGCACGGCCCCGAACGCGTGACCGGGCCGCCCCCGGCGACATGCCCTCGCGGCGGGCTGCCGGTCCGGGCACCGGACATGACCGGACAGGGGCGCCCGCGCATGACCGAACGGCGGCGATGTACTAGAGTTATCTCGACATCGAGATATCTGCCGAGGCGTACCGCGGCCGCCGGTCGGTAAGGGTTACCTAACTAATCCTTACCTTAGCGGATGGTGGGGGCCGAAGGCGGCACCGAGCGGCGCAGGCCGCCATGAGGCGCGGCGCGGAGACTCGCGCACACTGAAGAAGGAGACTGTCGTGTCGGCGAACAGCTTCGACGCCCGCAGCACGCTGCGCGTGGGCGACGAGTCGTACGAGATCTTCAAGCTGGACAAGGTCGAGGGCTCCGCGCGCCTCCCTTACAGCCTGAAGGTGCTGCTGGAGAACCTGCTCCGTACCGAGGACGGCGCGAACATCACCGCCGATCACATCCGGGCGCTGGGCGGATGGGACTCGCAGGCCCAGCCCAGCCAGGAGATCCAGTTCACGCCGGCCCGCGTGATCATGCAGGACTTCACCGGCGTCCCGTGTGTCGTGGACCTCGCCACCATGCGTGAGGCGGTGAAGGAGCTGGGCGGCGACCCGGCGAAGATCAACCCGCTGGCCCCGGCCGAGCTGGTCATCGACCACTCCGTCATCGCCGACAAGTTCGGCACCAACGAGGCGTTCGCCCAGAACGTCGAGCTGGAGTACGGCCGCAACAAGGAGCGCTACCAGTTCCTCCGCTGGGGCCAGACCGCCTTCGACGAGTTCAAGGTCGTCCCCCCGGGCACCGGCATCGTCCACCAGGTCAACATCGAGCACCTGGCCCGCACGGTCATGGTCCGTGGCGGCCAGGCGTACCCCGACACCCTCGTCGGCACCGACTCCCACACCACCATGGTCAACGGCCTCGGTGTGCTCGGCTGGGGCGTCGGCGGCATCGAGGCCGAGGCGGCGATGCTCGGCCAGCCCGTCTCCATGCTCATCCCGCGTGTCGTCGGCTTCAAGCTGACCGGTGAGCTCCCGGCCGGCACCACCGCCACCGACCTCGTGCTGACCATCACCGAGATGCTCCGCAAGCACGGAGTCGTCGGCAAGTTCGTCGAGTTCTACGGTGAGGGCGTCTCCGCCACCTCCCTCGCGAACCGCGCCACCATCGGCAACATGTCGCCGGAGTTCGGTTCCACCGCCGCGATCTTCCCGATCGACGACGAGACGCTGAAGTACCTCCGCCTGACCGGCCGCGACGCCCAGCAGGTCGCGCTCGTCGAGGCGTACGCCAAGGAGCAGGGCCTCTGGCTCGACCCGGCCGCCGAGCCGGACTTCTCCGAGAAGCTGGAGCTCGACCTCTCCACGGTCGTCCCCTCCATCGCCGGCCCGAAGCGCCCGCAGGACCGCATCGTCCTCGCGAACGCCGCCCAGCAGTTCGCGCAGGACGTGCGCAACTACGTGGACACGGTCGACGAGTCGGGCAAGGAGTCCTTCCCGGCCTCCGACGCTCCGGCCAACACGCCGAACGGCGCCCCGTCCAAGCCGGTCCCGGTGACCGCCCCCGACGGCACGACGTACGAGCTCGACCACGGCGCCGTCACCGTCGCCGCGATCACCTCCTGCACCAACACCTCGAACCCGTACGTCATGGTCGCCGCGGCGCTCGTGGCCAAGAAGGCGGTCGAGAAGGGCCTGACCCGCAAGCCGTGGGTCAAGACCACCCTCGCCCCGGGCTCCAAGGTCGTCACCGACTACTTCGACAAGGCGGGCCTGACCCCGTACCTCGACAAGGTCGGCTTCAACCTGGTCGGCTACGGCTGCACCACCTGCATCGGCAACTCCGGCCCCCTGCCGGAAGAGGTCTCCAAGGCGGTCAACGACCACGACCTGGCCGTCACCTCGGTGCTCTCCGGCAACCGCAACTTCGAGGGCCGGATCAACCCCGACGTCAAGATGAACTACCTGGCGTCCCCGCCGCTGGTCGTCGCGTACGCGATCGCCGGTTCGATGAAGGTCGACATCACCAAGGACGCCCTCGGCGTCGACCAGGACGGCAAGCCCGTCTTCCTGACGGACATCTGGCCCTCCGAGGCCGAGGTGAACGACGTCGTCGCCAACTCCATCGGCGAGGACATGTTCAACAAGTCCTACCAGGACGTCTTCGCGGGCGACGCCCAGTGGCAGGCGCTGTCGATCCCCACCGGCAACACCTTCGAGTGGGACTCCGAGTCCACCTACGTGCGCAAGCCCCCGTACTTCGAGGGCATGACGATGGAGACGACCCCGGTCGAGGACATCACCGGCGCCCGTGTGCTGGCCAAGCTCGGCGACTCGGTCACCACCGACCACATCTCCCCGGCCGGTGCGATCAAGGCCGACACCCCGGCCGGCAAGTACCTCACGGAGCACGGCATCGAGCGCCGTGACTTCAACTCCTACGGCTCGCGCCGTGGCAACCACGAGGTCATGATCCGCGGTACGTTCGCCAACATCCGCCTGCGCAACCAGATCGCGCCGGGCACCGAGGGCGGCTTCACCCGCGACTTCACCCAGGCTGACGCGCCGGTGTCGTTCATCTACGACGCCTCGCAGAACTACCAGGCCGCCGGCACCCCGCTCGTCATCCTGGCGGGCAAGGAGTACGGCTCCGGCTCCTCCCGCGACTGGGCGGCCAAGGGCACCGCGCTCCTGGGCGTCAAGGCCGTCATCGCCGAGTCCTACGAGCGCATCCACCGCTCGAACCTGATCGGCATGGGCGTCCTCCCGCTCCAGTTCCCGGAGGGTCACACCGCCGAGTCCCTCGGCCTGACCGGCGAGGAGACCTTCTCCTTCACCGGCGTGACCGAGCTGAACGACGGCACCACGCCGACCACCGTGAAGGTCACCACCGACACCGGTGTGGAGTTCGACGGCGTCGTCCGCATCGACACCCCCGGTGAGGCGGACTACTACCGCAACGGCGGCATCCTGCAGTACGTGCTGCGCAGCCTGATCCGCGGCTGAGGGATCCGGCAGGCGACGAGGGCCGTACCCCCCGGGGTACGGCCCTTCGCCGTTAGGCTCATCACCTGATGAAGAACAACCTGACCTCGCCCGCGGCCAAGGCCGGCCACGAGTCCGTGCGGCGCCACAACCTCAGCCTCGTGCTCCGGACCGTACGTGAGGAGGGCGAGGTCACCCGGGCCCGGGTGGCGAGCCTCGTCGGACTCACCAGGGCCGCCGTCTCCTCCCTCGTCGAGGAACTCCTCGCCCTCGGCTGCCTCAGCGAGTCGGGCAAGACCTCCAGCGGATCCGCAGGGCGCCCCGGTACCGTACTGAAGCTCGCCAGGACGGGGCCGGCGGGGCTCGGCGTGGAGATCAACATCGACTACGTGTCGGTGTGCGCCGTCGACCTCACGGGCACCGACCGGGTCCGCGTCACCGAGCACACCGACCACCGGGGCGTCCCGGCCGCCGAGGTGCTCGCCCACGCGGCCCGGCTCACCAACCGCGTCATCGGATCCACCCGCGAGCAGGAGCTGCGCGTCGTCGGCGTCGAGCTGGCGCTGCCCGGCCTGGTCTCCGGCGGGGTCGTCCGCCAGGCACCCAACCTCGGCTGGAACAGGGTCGCGGCCGAAGGCATCTTCGGGCAGGCGCTCAGCACCCTGCGCCCGGCCGGCCGGGCCCTCGCGGTCGGCTCCGACAACGAGGCCAATCTGGCCGCCCTGGCCGAGCTCTGGTTCGGCGGACTCGGCGGCGTGCGCACCTTCCTCTACGTCACCGGCGAGATCGGCGTCGGCGGCGCGCTCGTGCTGAACGGCGAGATGCTGCGCGGCGCACACGGATTCGCGGGCGAGATCGGGCACATGGTCGTCGATCCGCAGGGCCCGCTCTGCCGGTGCGGGGCGCGCGGCTGCCTGGAGCAGTACGCGGGCCGGGCGGCGCTGCTGGAGGCGGCCGGGATCGACCCCGGCGCGGGGGTACGGGGGATCGGCGAGCTGGAGCAGCGGGCCGCGGCCGGAGAGGCACGGGCCGTGGAGGCGCTGCGGGCGGCGGGGGACCGGATGGGCGTGGTGCTGGCCGGTGCGGTGAACCTCTTCGACCCGGAGGCGGTCGTCCTGGGCGGGATATACCGCAACCTGATGCCGTGGCTGGAGGAGTCCGCGGACGCCCAGCTCACCGCGCGCGTGGTGTCGGGCCGCTGGCACGAGAACGGCAGCCGGCTCCGGGCCTCGTCACGCTCCGGCGACGCGGCGAGGGGCGCGGCGGCCCGGGTGGTGCACCAGGTGCTGGCGAACCCGGGGGCGTACGCGGCGCGGTGAACGCGTACGCCCCCGGGGCGGTGGATCAGGCCCTGTGCGCCGCGATCAGCCGCTGGTACCAGCGGTAGCTGTCCTTGGGCGTGCGCTCCAGGGTGTCGTAGTCGACCCGGATGATGCCGAACCGCTTCGCGTAGCCGAGCGCCCACTCGAAGTTGTCCAGCAGCGACCACACGTAGTAGCCGCGGACATCGACACCGGCGTCCATGGCCGCCCGGAGCGCCGTCAGGTGGTCCCGCAGGTACTCCACCCGGTCCGCGTCGTGGATGGCACCGTCCGCCCCGACGCTGTCGAACTCCGCCGAGCCGTTCTCCGTGATGTGCACCGGCGGCAGCGCGTCGCCGTACGTCTGCTTCAGGACGGTCAGCAGGTCGGTGAAGGACTCCGGGACGACCGGCCAGCCCATCGCCGTCCTGCGGACGTCCGGGTAGCTGCCCTCCGCGTACCGGTTGTCCGTGGCCACGCGCACGGCCGGGTCCGCGTCGCGGTGCGGGGCGGCGGCGATCACGATCGGCCGGTAGTAGTTGATGCCCAGGAAGTCCATCGGCTGCGAGATCAGCTTCAGGTCGCCGTCGCGGCGGAAGTCCTGGCCGGTGATCAGCTCGCCCCAGGTCTCCTCCTCGGTGGCCGGGTAGCGGCCTGCGAGGAGCGGCTCGGTCCACACCAGGTTGTGCTGGGTGTCGGCGCGGACGACCGCGGCGAGGTCGGCGTCCGACTCGGTGGCCGGGACGTTGCGGTCCAGGTTCAGCGTGATGCCCGCCTCGCGGACTCCCGCGGCACGCAGCGCGTCCATCGCGTGGCCGTGGCCGACCAGCAGGTGGTGCGCGGCGGCCAGCGCCCCGCGCCCCTCCTGCGCGCCCGGCGCATGCCGGCCCACGGAGTAGCCGAGGAACGCGCTGCACCACGGCTCGTTGAGGGTGATCCAGCGCGGCACCCGGTCGCCCAGGTGCCCGGCCATGATCGCGGTGTACTCGCCGAACCGCTCCGCCGTCTCCCGCACCCGCCAGCCGCCCCGGTCCTCCAGGGCCTGGGGGAGGTCCCAGTGGTAGAGGGTGGCGGCCGGCTCGATGCCCGCCTCCAGGAGCGAGTCCACGAGCCGGGAGTAGAAGTCCAGACCCTTGGGGTTCACCGCCCCGCCGCCCTCGGCCTGGATGCGGGACCAGGCGATCGAGAAGCGGTACGAGTCCACGCCCAGGTCGCGCAGCAGTTCCACGTCCTCGGGGTAGCGGTGGTAGTGGTCGCAGGCCACGTCGCCCGTGTCCCCGCCGTCCGTCCTGCCGGGGGTGTGGCTGTAGGTGTCCCAGATGGACGGGCCGCGGCCGTCCTCCCGTACGGCGCCTTCGATCTGGTACGAGGCCGTGGCCGCGCCGAACACGAATCCGGGCGGGAAGACCGGGAAGTCACTCATGGAAACCCTTACTTGACCGAGCCACCGGTGATACCGGCGGCGATGTACTTCTGGGACAGGACGAGCAGGACCGCCGCCGGCACCGCGGAGAGCACGGACGCGGCCATGACCGAACCCCAGTCGCCGACGTGGGCCCCGATGTACTGGTAGATCCCGAGCGTGATCGGCTTGACGTCGTCCGTCGTGTTCAGCGTGAGCGCGAACATGAAGTCGCTCCACGCGTACAGGAACGAGAACAGCCCGGCGGTGATCAGCGAGTTGCGGCTCATCGGCAGGACGACCTGGACGAACGTGCGGAGCCGGCCCGCGCCGTCGACCTCGGCGGCCTCGATGACCTCGCGCGGGATGGACACCATGAACGAGCGCATCAGTACGATCGCGAACGGGATGCCCAGCGAGGCGTCCGCCAGCATCAGGCCGAAGTAGGAGTTGACCAGGCCGAGGTCCACGTACGTGCTGTACAGGGCGTTCGCGATGACGATGCCCGGCACCATCTGCGTGATGAGGGTGCCGAAGACGATCGTCTTGCTGCCGCGCAGCTTGAACTGCGCCAGGCCGTACGCCGCCGGCGCGGAGATCGCCAGACAGATGGCCACAGCACCGAGCGCGACGGCCAGCGAGGTCAGCAGGTTGGTGCCCTGGTCGGTGACGGCCGAGGTGAAGCCGGAGAAGTCGATGCTCGTCGGCACCGGGCCCACGTCCACCAGGCTCGCGTCCGGCTGCAGCGCGGTGTTGACCATCCAGTACAGCGGGAACAGCATGACGGCGAGGACGACGACGCCGAAGACGGTCGCACCCCAGCGGCGCTCCGGCCGGTGGGTGGCCGCGGGAGCCGGGGCGGCGGGGATCTGGGTGGTGGTCGCCATGCCGGTCACTTCCCCTCGTTGCGGTTGACCCGCAGGTAGAACACCGCGAAGACGGCGGAGATCAGGATCAGGATGTTGCCGACCACGGCACCGGCCCCGAAGTCCATCTGGACGAAGGAGTTCTGGTACGTGAGCGTGCCGAGCGTCTGGGTGGAGTCGGCGGGGCCGCCGTCGGTGAGGGCGAGGACCAGGTCCAGGATCTTGACCGTCGACATGAAGCCGAGCACCAGCACCACCGTGATGACGGGCTTGAGCATCGGCAGTGTCACCGAGCGGAACGTACGCCAGGCGGAGGCACCGTCGAGCGCGGCCGCCTCGTGCAGCTCCTTGGGGACCTCCTGGAGGCCGCCGTAGAGGATCACCATGTTGAACGGGATGCCGATCCAGATGTTCACCAGGATCACCGAGACCAGCGCCAGGCTCGTGCTGGTCAGCCAGGGCGTGTCGCCGCTGAGGCCGATGGTGCCCAGGAAGGAGTTGAGGACACCGGTGTCCTGGTCGAAGATGCGCCGCCAGACGATGCCGGAGACGACCATCGGGACCAGCCACGGCAGCAGGATCAGCGAGCGCAGGATCCCGTTCAGCGGGAAGCGGCGGCTGAAGAAGACGGCGAGGGCCAGACCGATGCAGAACTGGCCGACGAGCGATCCGACGGTGAAGAGGATCGTCTGCCACAGGGCCTTGCCGAACAGCCCGTCGTTGAAGACGTTGCTCCAGTTGTCCGTGCCGTTGAACGGCGCCTCGCCGGTGAAGAACGTGGACGGCGAGTAGTCCTGGAAGCTCATCACGATGTTGCGGACGAGCGGGTAGCCGAAGAACAGCGCCATGAAGATCACGGCGGGGGCGATGAAGCCCCACTGGGCGAGCTGCCTGCGGCGCCTGGCGCTCCGCGGACTCACGGGCTTCGTGACCGCACCGGCCGCGGGGGCCTGCGGACCGGCCGGCGGCGCGGCGGCTGAGGCTGTGGTGGATGACATGGTTCGTTACCTCAGTTCCCGCTCGTGACCTGCTGCTGGGCACGCTTCAGAGCGGCCTGGCTGGACTCGCCGGTGAGGGCGGACTGGAAGGCGCTCTGCAGGGCGAGCGACACGGACGACCACTGCGCGCCGACCTTGGCGGTACGGGAACGGGCCGTCGAGACCTGTCCGGCCAGGGCCGCCAGCTCCGGGGCCTTCGTACGCCACACGGCGGCGGCCTTGGTGTTCGCCGGAACCATCCAGCTGTTCAGGGCGTAGGTGATCTGCTCCTGCTCGCCCGCCATACAGCCGATGATCTCGGCTGCCGTCCTCTCGCGCTCCTCGTCACCGGTGTTGGGCACGGTCAGCACACCGCCGCCCAGCGGACCGACCGAGTCGTCCCCCGCCTCGGGCACCGGGATCTCGGCGATGCCCCAGTCGAGCCCCTTCTTGGCGTTCAGGGTCTCGACCTGCCACGGTCCGTTGATCATCATGGCCGCGTTGCCGGCCATGAACTGGTCGTTCACGTCGGCCTGGGTCCAGTTGACCGTGGACTTGGAGAGCGAGCCGTCCTTCAGCAGGCCCTTCCAGTAGTCGAGCGCACCGGCGACCTCGGGGCTGTCGAGCTTCGTCTCGTCACCGCCGTTGGACCACATGAACGGGGTGAACTGGAAGACGCCGTCCTCCGCGCCGCCCGCGCTCAGCGCGAGACCGTAGCGCTTGCCCTGGGTCAGCTCCTGGGCCGCGGACCGCATCTCGGCCCAGGTGGTGGGCACCTTCAGCCCGGCCTTGTCGAGGATGTCCTTGTTGTAGAACAGCGCCAGGGTGTTCACGGTGCGCGCGGCCCCGTAGTACTTCCCGTCGAACGAACCGAAGTCGACGATGCCCTCGGGGATGTCGGTCGTGGTCAGCCCGAGGTCCTTGAGCGGGATCAGCCCGCCGGCCTCGGCGAACGTCGGCATCTCGGAGGCGTCCAGCTGGAGGACGTCCGGCAGCGACTTCGAGGAGGCCATGCGCAGCGCCTTCGTCATCAGCTGCGAGGCCGGCACGCTCTGCTGCTCGATGGTGATCCCGAGCTGCTTGCCGCAGCGCGCGAGCGTGTCACCGTCCCAGCGGTGGTACGACTCGTCGGTCGAGGAGTTCATGACGGTGTAGACGTCCTCGTCCCGCTGCTGGCCGCACCCGGACAGAACGGTGCCGGCGACGATCGCTGAGACGACGGTGAGCGGGACGGCGATCCGCCTGGTGCGGCGACTGCGGCCGCGGACCAGGCCGTCCGGGGAAGGTTCTGTCACGGTGGTGCCCTTGCGTGAGAGGGTGGCCGACTCATGGGAACGCTCCCACGAGGTGGTCGTCAAGACCGGGTGCGGGTCCGGCGAAGCCGCACGCGGGAAGGGCGGGTGTCCGGCGGCGCAGCGCCGGACACCCGCGGCGTCAGCGGACGCCGAGCAGGTGGTCCATCGCGAGCTGGTCCAGGGCCTCGAAGGCCATGGAACGGCCGGCGGCGGCGTCCACGTCGAACTCCTCGAACGCCGAGCGGTCGGCGAGCAGGCCCTTGAGCCCGTCGGCGGCGGTCGGCTGCGCCAGCTGGTCCAGGCGGGAGGCGAGCAGCGCCTCCCGCACGGCCGGGTCGGCGCGGAAGGCCGCGGCGCGCTCCTTGAGGATCAGGTAGTTCCGCATGCAGTTCTTCGCGGACTCCCACACGCCGTCGATGCCGTCGGTGCGCACCGGCTTGAAGTCGAAGTGGCGGGGGCCCTCGTAGCCGCCCTGCTCCAGCAGGTCGACGAGCCAGAAGGCCTGGCGCAGGTCTCCGGCACCGAAACGGAAGTCCTGGTCGTACTTGATGCCGGACTGGCCGTTGAGGTCGATGTGGAAGAGCTTGCCGGCCCACATGGCCTGGGCGATGCCGTGCGGGAAGTTCAGGCCGGCCATCTGCTCGTGGCCGGTCTCGGGGTTGACGCCGACGAGCTCGGGGCGCTCCAGGCGCTCGATGAAGGCCAGGGCGTGGCCGATGGTGGGGAGAAGGATGTCGCCGCGCGGCTCGTTGGGCTTGGGCTCGATGGCGAAGCGGAGGTCGTAGCCCTGCTCGGTGACGTAGTCGCCCAGCAGGTCGAAGGCCTCCTTCATGCGGTCCAGGGCCACGGGTACGTCCTTGGCCCCACCGGACTCGGCGCCCTCACGGCCGCCCCACGCCACGTACGTCTCGGCACCCAGCTCGACGGCCAGATCGATGTTGCGGATGGTCTTGCGCAGCGCGTAGCGACGGACGTCGCGGTCGTTGGAGGTGAAGCCGCCGTCCTTGAACACGGGGTGCGTGAACAGGTTGGTGGTCGCCATCGGGACCTTCATCCCGGTGCGCTCCAGCGCCTCCTTGAAGCGCGCGATGTGCGTGGCGCGCTCGCTCTCGGAGGAGCCGAACGGGATGAGGTCGTCGTCGTGGAACGTCACACCGTGGGCGCCGAGCTCGGCCAGACGCTCGACGGACTCGACCGGGTCGAGCGCGGGGCGGGTGGCGTCACCGAACGGGTCGTTGCCGCGCCAGCCGACGGTCCAGAGACCGAAGGTGAACTTGTCCGCGGAGGTGGGAGTGAAGCGGTCCGACATTGATCAGCCTCTTGTCGACGAAAGTCACGGACGGCTGCGCGCCGACCGACCAATTTGTTTGCTTGCAGTACTAATACTCCATCCCGCCGTGGGTTTCCAGACCGCTTCCGTGATGTTTCGTTCACGCGGTGTCAATGTCCCCGATCTGGCGGTCCAGTCGAGGGTCCGGATTCTCGGGCAATCCGGTGGTTCCCGTCGTTCGCGTGCCCGCTCGGTCGTATTTGTTTTGTGTACGATCAAAATCGGAAGGGCTCGTCGCCGCGCCTGCCGCAGGCGCCCTGACGTCCCGCATCACCGACTTCCGAGACGGCTAAGGACCACCCCCATGAAGTTCACCGACGGCTTCTGGCAGTTGCGCAGCGGTGTGCACGCCTCGTACGCCACCGAAGTCCGTGACGTCCGCCTCGACGAGGACCGTCTCGCCGCCTACGCCGCCGTCAAGCGCGTCGGGCGGCGCGGCGACACGCTGAACGCGCCGTTGATCACCGTCGAGGCCCACGCGCCGGCCGAGGGCGTCATCGCGGTGCGCCTCACCCACCACGCCGGCAAGCGGCCCGAGGGCCCCGACTTCGAGCTCCCGGGAGCCTCGGCGCGGTCCGCGGCGACGGTGCGTACCGAGGGCGCCACCGTCGAGCTGACCAGCGGTCCGCTGACCCTGCGGCTGCCCACCGAGGGCACCTTCGGCCTGGAGTTCCTCGACGGCGACGGCGGGCTCCTCACCTCCGCCGGGCGCAAGGGCAGCGCGTTCGCGACCGTCGCCGACGGCAGCCATCACATGTTCGCCCAACTCGCCCTGGGCGTGGGGGAGAACGTCTACGGGCTCGGCGAGCGCTTCACCCCGTACGTGAAAAATGGCCAGAGTGTCGACATCTGGCAGGCCGACGGCGGCACCAGCAGCGAGCAGGCGTACAAGAACATCCCGTTCTACCTCTCCTCGCGCGGCTACGGCGTCTTCGTCAACCACCCCGGCAAGGTCTCCTTCGAGGTGGGGTCCGAGGCCGTCGGCCAGGTGCAGTTCAGCGTCGAGGACCAGACGCTGGAGTACTTCGTCATCGCGGGCCCCACGCCGAAGGACGTGCTGACCCGCTACACCGCGCTCACCGGCCGCCCGGCCCTGCCGCCCGCCTGGTCGTTCGGCCTCTGGCTGTCCACGTCGTTCACCACCTCCTACGACGAGGAGACCGTCACCTCCTTCGTCGACGGGATGGCCGAACGCGGCATCCCGCTCAGCGTCTTCCACTTCGACTGCTTCTGGATGCGCGAGTACCAGTGGTCGGACTTCGAGTGGGACCCGGCCGCCTTCCCCGACCCGGTGGGCCAGATCGCCCGGCTCAAGGAGAAGGGCCTGCGGATCTGCGTGTGGATCAACCCCTACATCGCGCAGAAGGGCGCGCTGTACGAGGAGGGCGCCCGCAACGGCTACTTCGTCGAGACCGCCGACGGAGACATCTGGCAGTGGGACAAGTGGCAGGCCGGCATGGCGCTGGTCGACTTCACCGACCCCGAGGCCACCGCCTGGTTCCAGGGAAAGCTCAAGGGACTCCTCGACCAGGGAGTCGACGCCTTCAAGACCGACTTCGGCGAGCGCATCCCCACGGACGTCGTCTGGCACGACGGCTCCGACCCGGAGCGCATGCACAACTACTACACGCACCTCTACAACAAGGCCGTCTTCGATCTCCTGGAGAAGGAGCGCGGCCAGGGTGAGGCCGTCCTCTTCGCCCGCTCGGCGACCGCGGGCGGCCAGCAGTTCCCGGTCCACTGGGGCGGCGACTGCTGGTCCTCCTTCGAGGCCATGGCGGAGTCCCTGCGCGGCGGCCTGTCCCTGTCGCTCTCCGGCTTCGGCTTCTGGAGCCACGACATCGGCGGCTTCGAGGGCACCCCCGACCCGGCGGTCTTCAAGCGCTGGCTCGCCTTCGGCCTGCTCTCCTCGCACAGCCGGCTGCACGGCTCCTCGTCCTACCGGGTGCCGTGGGAGTTCGGTGAGGAGGCGGTGGACGTGGCCCGGCAGTTCACCCTGCTCAAGCACCGCCTGATGCCGTACCTGTACGGGGCCGCGGTGGACACCCACCGCACGGGGGTCCCGACGATGCGCCCCATGCTGCTGGAGTTCCCCGACGACGCGACCGCCCGCACGGCGGACCGCCAGTACCTGCTGGGCCCCGACCTCCTGGTCGCGCCGGTCTTCACCGACGACGGCCAGGTCGAGTACTACGTCCCCGAGGGCACCTGGACCCACCTCCTCACCGGTGAGCACGTCACCGGCCCCGGATGGCGTCGCGAGACCCACGGCTACGACAGCCTGCCCCTCCTGGTCCGTCCCGGCGCCGTCCTGGCACTCGGCGCGGACGAGTCACGCCCCGACGGCGCGTGGCTCGACGGCCTGGAACTCCGTGTGTTCGCCCCGGCCGGAACCGGCGACTTCACCCGCACGGTGACGGTCCCCGACCTGACGGGCGCCCCCGCGGCGACGTACGAGGTGGTCCGTGAGGGCGGCGAGGTCCGGGTCACGACGGACACGGACCGGCCCTGCACGGTCACGGTCGTAGGCTGACCCCGTGAGCCGGTCCCCGCCCGGGGCCGGCTCCTCGGCGCGAAGGTGGAGTCCATGGGTGAGCTGATCCTGATCCGGCACGGCGAGACGGAATGGTCCCGCTCCGGGCAGCACACGAGCTACACGGACCTGCCCCTGACCGAGCTGGGCGAACGCCAGGCCCGCGCGCTCGTGCCCGTCCTCGCGGAACTCGGCGTCGGCCTGACCCTGGTCAGCCCCCGGCTGCGCGCCCGCCGCACCGCGGAGCTGGCCGGCCTGCGCGCGCCCCGTGTGACGCCGGACCTGCACGAGTGGGAATACGGCGCGTACGAGGGCGTCACCACGGTGGAGATCCGCCGCACCCGTCCCGACTGGGACCTCTGGAGGGACGGCGTCGCCCCCGGCCCCCAGGACCACCCCGGCGAGTCCCCGTCCGAGGTCGCGGCCCGCGCGGACCGGGTCCTGTCCGAGGTCGGTGCGGCGGCGTCCCGTATGGGCCACGACGACATCGCCCTGGTCGCCCACTCCCACTTCCTGCGCGTCCTGACGGCCCGCTACCTGGGACTGCCGGTCACGGGCGGCGAACTGTTCCAGCTGGCCACGGGCGCGGTCACCCGTCTCGGCCGGGAACACGGCAAGCCGGTCATCAAGGCCATGAACGTCGCCATCCCGAAGAACATGTTCGAGGCGGCGGGCTGCTGACCGGGACCCCGGCGAGGCCCGCGGTCAGTGCGACCACGGCGCCGGCGCGGAGCTCACCGCGTGACCTCAGAGGGTGCCGCTCCTGAGCGCTTCGACGAACGGCGCCCAGTGCGCGGCGCGGAAGGCGAGGGCGGCGCCGTCGGGGGTCTTGCTGTCCCGTACGGGGACGAGGCCGGGGAAGCCGACGGCGATCTCGACGCAGTTTCCCCCGTCCCCGTTGCTGTGGGAGGACTTGCGCCACGTTACTGAGCACCGGTCACGGGAGGTGAGCATCTGTTGTATGGCCCTTCGCAGCCGACCTGATGAGGGACAGTGATGCTTCCGGGGAGAGCGCGGAAGCCCTGGCCAGATCGTATGCGGAGGAGATGTGCTCCACCAGTGCGGTGTCCTCGACGAGTTCACCGCTGTAGGCGGACTCCGTATAGGCGGCGGGAGGCGCATCGGCGAAGTGCATCAAGGTGACGGCCGTGTCCAGTAGGGGGTTCGCTCCCGCTGAGAACGGCAGCACCTGGATGACCACACGTGGGCGCGTGCTGCCTTGCGTGTGAAGGTGATCGAGCTGCTCGGCGATGACGGCGTCACCACCCACCGGAACGCGGAGTGCCGCCTCGTGGACGATGACCCAGAGGACCGGCGGAGTGGGGGAGTCGAGCAGTGACCCTCGTTCCATGCGGGTTCGCACATGGCCGTCGATGATCTCGCCCGAGGAGTAGGGGTGAGCCGCGCGCGTCAGTGCCCGCGCGTACGACTCGGTCTGCAGCAGTCCCGGGATGACCATGGAGGAGTACTCCGCGATGGAGACGGCGCGCTGCTGGAGCTCCGCAGCGTCCGCGAAGTACCCCGCCACCTTCGACGTGCGCGCCAGTCGACACAGCCGCTGGAGATGCTCGCCGCTGCCCAGCAACTCGTCCAGTGCCCGCGAGATCTCCGCCTGCGGGCGCCGCTCGGCCGCCTCGAACAGCCCGATGTACGTGCCCGAGCAGAACACCCGCTCACCCAGCTCGTTCTGTGAGAGGCCCGCCGCCTCCCGCAGGCGGCGCAGCTCCGCTCCGTAGAAGGCGCGGGGGTTCGCGTACGGGTCCAGATCCTTCGGCAGCGGCATAATCCCGAACGTACCGGTCGCCCCGCCCTCGTATACGGCGCCTCCATCGACGTCACCCGTACGAGGCCGTAGAAGCCGTTCCGCGCAAGGCGTTTACACGGTTTCGGGTCGGCGCTAGCCTCCGCAGATGGGAGCGCTCCCAAACTCGCACCGCATCCCGGCCCCACCCGGCGCCGCAGCGAAGGGACGTACATCGTGATCCAACTGACGACTCACCGATTACTGGCCGGCACCCGCAGGAGAGCCATCCTCCTCACCCTGCTCGCCGTCCTCACGACCATCCCCGCCCTCGGGCTCGTCGTCACCACCGGCGACAAGGCCGAAGCACACGGCACGCCCATGAAGCCCGCCAGCCGCACCTTCCTGTGCTGGCAGGACGGGCTCACCGCCACCGGCGAGATCAAGCCCGTCAACCCCGCGTGCAAAGCCGCCGCACAGCAGAGCGGGACCACACCCTTCTACAACTGGTTCTCCGTGCTGCGCTCCGACGGGGCAGGCCGTACACGGGGCTTCGTGCCCGACGGGGAGCTGTGCAGCGGTGGCAACACCAACTTCACCGGCTTCAACCAGGCCCGGAACGACTGGCCGCTGACCCACCTCACCGAGGGCGCGACCATCGACTTCTCGTACAACGCCTGGGCGGCGCACCCGGGTTGGTTCCACGTCTACATCACCAAGGACGGCTTCGACCCGACGCGGACGCTCACCTGGGACGACATGGAGGAGGCCCCCTTCCTCTCCGTCGACCACCCGCCGCTGAACGGCTCGCCGGGGACCGTCGAGGCCGACTACCGGTGGAGCGGGGCCCTGCCCGACGGCAAGGACGGCCGCCACATCATCTACATGGTCTGGCAGCGTTCGGACAGCCAGGAGACCTTCTACTCCTGCTCCGACGTGGTCTTCGACGGGGGGAACGGCGAGGTGACCGGAGTCAAGGACGGTTCCACCACGCCGACCGATCCCCCGCCCGGAGCCTGCACCGCCACCCGGAGCACCACCGGCAGCTGGAGCGGTGGCTACCAGTCCGAGGTGACCGTCACCAACACCGGCACCGTGCCCATGCTCGGCTGGATGGTGGACTGGACACAACCCGCCGGGCAGAGCGTGGCCAGTCTCTGGAGCGGCGCGATGACGACGCAGGGGCAGGAGGTGATGGTCCACAACGCGGACTGGAACGGTTCGCTGGACCCAGGTGAATCGACCACCTTCGGGTACGTCACCGCGGGCGGCGCCCCGGACCCCGCACTGGAGCTCGACTGCGTCGTGGGATGAGCGAAGCGGTCGGCACCCCGCCCCGGGTGCCGACCGCCCCGGGCAGGGCGGTCGTCCGCAGCGGGTGTGCGAGGTTCCGATGCCACGTCCCTCGGCGGCTCGATGCTCCCGGGGCGTCCGTGCGGGTGACATTCGACTGCTGGGGCAGCCTCGTTGTCAGAGGACCCTGCTTGACTGGAAGCCATCGACACCACCCGTCCCGGGGCAGGGCGGGCGCGGGAGCAGGGTCAGCGGACGACGTCGAAGACGTTCTTCTGGAGGCCGTTGGCGTACGTCTCGTGCTCGACGAGCTTCAGCTTCTGGGTGTCCTTGTCCGTGTCGCTGAACAGCCGCTTGCCCGCGCCGAGCAGGAGCGGGAAGACGAGCAGGTGGTAGCGGTCGATCAGGCCGGCGTCCGAGAGGGCCCGGTTGAGGGACGCGCTGCCGTGGACGATGATCGGGCCGCCCTCGGTCTCCTTCAGCGCGGCGACCTCCTCCAGCGACCGCAGGATCGTGGTCGGGCCCCAGTCCTGGACCAGGTCGTCCTCGGTGAGGGTGGTGGAGACGACGTACTTCGGCATGTCCTTGTAGTCGGCGAAGTCCTCCATGCCGGGCCAGACCTGACTGAACGCCAAGTAACTGGCCCGGCCCAGCAGCATCGCGGTGGCCTCCTTCTGCTCCCGGCCCTTGATCTCGAACGCCTCGGGGAGGAACTCCACGTCCTTGAAGGTCCAGCCCGAGTTCCGGTAGCCCGGCTCGCCGCCAGGGGCCTCCATGACTCCGTCGAGCGAGATGAAGGTGGTGCTGATCAGGGTGCGCATCGAAGGTCTCCCGGTATCTCGTGTTCTGCTTTCCCAGCAGGTCCACCGGCCGGCTTGAACACCGGTCCCGCGGCTGCGGTACGCCTACTCTGACTGATTGACCCCCGGTCGCGGAGAAACTCATCGGTCGTCGCCGCCCTCCGTGTCCCGCTCCACGGACCGAGGTCGTCGCCCGGTCCGGCGGGCGGCACACACGGGAACGGGCCGCCCGGTGTGCGGGCGGCCCGTCCTCGTGCGTCCGGCGGGTGACTCAGGAGATCAGCTCGATCTCCGCCAGCGTCGCAGCCGCCGTGCTCACCAGCCGGTACTTCGCGTACGAGCCCGGCGCGTCCACCGAGAACACCCGGGTCTGCCTGTCCCAGGCGAACGTCTGGCCGGACCGCTTGTCGAGGTCCTTCCAGGTGGTGCCGTCCGAGGAGCCCTGGAGCACCCAGCCCGTCGGCGCCTTCGCCGCCGTGGACGAGGTCAGGGTGTACTGGAGGGCCTTCGTGGCCGAGGCGACCGGCAGGTCCACCGACTCGACCACGGCCGAGGTGGCCGAGGAGTTGTCGTACAGCGCGCCGGCGCCCCTGAGCACGTCGCCCTTCGGGGCGGGCACCTTGTCGTCCTGGGTGATGGAGACCGGGGCCGCGTTCCTGCCCGTGCCCCACGACGAGGGCTTGGAGCCCATGTCGAACTCCAGCACGCCGCCCTTGGCCAGCAGGGCGTGCGGCAGCGAAGTGGACGCCCACTTCTTGCCGTTGACCTTCAGGCCCTGGACGTAGATGTTCTTCGCGCTGTTCTTCGGGGCCTTGACGACCAGCTCGCGCCCGTTCTCCAGGTGCACGGTCGTCTTCGTGAACAGGGGCGAGCCGATCGCGTACTCACCACTGCCCATGACCAGCGGGTAGAAGCCGAGCGAGGAGAAGAGGAACCAGGCCGACTGCTCGCCGTTGTCCTCGTCGCCGTGGTAGCCCTGGCCGATCTCGCTGCCCGTGTACAGCCGGCCCAGGACCTCGCGGACCTTCTCCTGGGTCTTCCAGGGCTGAGAGGCGGCGTTGTACATGTACGTGGCGTGGTGGGCGACCTGGTTGCTGTGGCCGTACTGGCCCATCCGCACGTCACGCGCCTCCGTCATCTCGTGGATGACTCCGCCGTACGAACCGACGAACTCGGGACCGGCCGTCTCGGGGGTCGAGAAGTACGTGTCCAGCTTCTCGCCGAGACCGCCGCGCCCGCCGTACAGATTGGCCAGGCCCCGGCTGTCCTGCGGGGCGGTGAAGGCGTAGCCCCAGCCGTTGGTCTCGGTGTAGTCGTAGCCCCAGACCCGCGGGTCGTACTTGTCCGAGGGCAGACGCCAGTCGCCGTCGGCCTTCTTCCCCTGGAAGAAGCCGGCCTTGCCGTCGAAGAGCTTGACGTAGTTCTGGGCGCGGTTGAGGAAGTACGCGGCCTCCTCCTTGTAGCGCTCCTTCTTCGTCTTCTTGTAGAGCGCCTCGCCCATCTGCGCGATGCCGTAGTCGTTGAGGTAGCCCTCCAGCGACCAGGAAAGGCCCTCGTGGGTGGAGGTGTTGGCGTACCCCGTGAACACCGAGGTGTCCATGCCCTTGCGCCCGACTCCCGAGGACGGCGGGGCCACCGTGGCGTTCTTGACCGCCGCGTCGTACGCCGCCTCGGCGTCGAAGTCGACGCCCTTGACGTAGGCGTCGGCGAAGGCCACGTCCGAGCTCGTGCCGGTCATCAGGTCGGAGTAGCCGGGGGAGGACCAGCGGGAGATCCAGCCGCCGTCCTTGTACTGCTGGACGAAGCCGTCGACCATCTTCCCGGCCTGCTTCGGGGTGAGGAAGGAGTACGCCGGCCAGGTCGTCCGGTAGGTGTCCCAGAAGCCGTTGTTGACGTACACCTCACCCTCGACGATCTTCGCGCCGGTGTGGGTCGGGGTGTCGGTGCCGGTCTGCGGCGAGAAGGGGCTCGCGTAGGTGCTCTTTCCGTCGACCTGTTCGAAGCCCGAGTTCGGGTAGAGGTAGAGCCGGTAGAGGCTGGAGTAGAGCGTGGTCAGCTGGTCGGCGTTCGCTCCCTCGACCTCGACCTTGCCGAGGATCCTGTCCCAGGCCTTCTGCGCGTTCTTCCGCACCGTGTCGAAGGAGGTCTTCTCCGGAAGCTCCATGGCGAGGTTCTTCTTCGCCTGGTCGACGCTGATCAGCGAGGTGGCCAGGCGCAGGCCGACCGTACGGTCCTTGCCCGCGTCGAAGCGGAAGAACCCGGTCACGTCGTCACCGCCGCCCCCCTTGAGCTTGCCGCTGTCGGTGACGGGCGCGTCGAAGACGCCGTACACGAAGAGCCGGGTGGCGCCGGTCGAGCCGCCGCTCTTCACGTCGGAGTAGCCGGTGAAGGAGCCCGTCTCCGGGTCGAGGGTGAGGCCGCCCCGGTTGTCGACGTTGTCGAAGACCAGGCTCGCGTCGTCACCGGGGTAGGTGAACCGCATGCGCGCCGCATGGTCGGTGGGCGTCATCTCGGCCTTGAGGCCGTTCTCGAACGTGACGCCGTAGTAGTGCGGCTTCGCCGTCTCGTTCTCGTGACGGAACGGCAGCGCGCGTGCCGTACGGGAGGCGTCCGGGGTGCCGGAGGCGGCCGACGGCATCATCTGGAAGGTCTGGCGGTCACCCATCCAGGGGCTCGGCTCATGGCTGGCGCTGAAGGCCTGCAGCGTCGGCAGGTTGTCCGCGTTGTTGCCGCGGGAATAGTCGTACAGCCAGCTCGTGGAGCCGGCGTTGGTGACCGGTGTCCAGAAGTTGAAGCCGTGCGGGACCGCGGTGGCCGGGAAGTTGTTGCCGCGCGAGAAGCCGCCGCTGGAGTTGGTGCCGCGGACCGTCGACGCGTAGTCCGAGAGGTGCGCCTTGCGCTTCTCCGGAGCCTTCGGGGCGATCGTGATGTCGTCGATCCAGCCCTGGAACTTCGAGGGGCCCTTGGGGGAGTCGTACGCCACCAGGATGCGGTCGACGGTCTTGCCGGCCGCGACCGTGCCGATGCGCGAGGCGACGCTGTTCCACTGGTTCACGTACAGCCGCTTGGCGTCGGCCTGTCCCTGTGGGGTCAGCGTCCCGCCGTGGCTGTCGGTGGCCTTCAGCCCGCTCAGGTAGGTGCCGTCGGTGAAGGCCAGGTCCACGGCGACGTGGGTCGCCGGGTAGTCGAGGTCCGTCTCGGTCATCTGGGGGTAGACCAGGTACGAGAGCTGGGTGTCCCCGGTGACGGCGGTGTCGACGTCGAAGACCTTGTTGTACGAGTACGCGTGGCCGTCCGGCTTGTGCGTACCCGCGTACCGCAGGGCCTTCTTCCCGGTGAATCCCGCACCCGACTTGGCGGTGGGGGAGCCGGAGGGGCCGCGGTCGACCAGGCTGCGCATGTCGGCGGGTGCGGGGGTGCTGGTGTCGCCGTCTGAGAACTGGACGTCGGCGAGCTGGATCGCGTCCGGAGCGCCGTTGTTCTTCGTGATCTCCAGCCGGAAGTGCTGGTAGGCCGTGTCGGTAGTGAAATCGTATGACTTGGTCTGGAAACGCTCGGAGAAGGTCTGGCCGGTCCGGGTGTCCAGATCCGTCCAGGCCTTTCCGTCGGTGGAGCCCTTCAGGGTCCAGTCCCTGGGATCGCGCTCGGCGTGGTCATTGGCGGAAGTGAGCGCGTACGTCACGACCTTGACGGGTTCCACAAGATCGAATTCGGCCCACCCGGAATCCGCGAAGGCCAGCCACTTGGTGCGGGACTCGACATCGACCAGGTTCTCCTTGACCTCGCCGCCGCCGGTGTTCTCGCCGCTGGCGCGCACCTCGGTGACCTGATCGGTGACATTGCCGGGTATTCCGGTGGAGAAGCCGCCGTCGATACCCGATGCCCTCTTCTCTCCGTCCGGGCCTTCTTCGACTGCATTGCGCCAGTCCGGCTGCTTCTCGTCGTCCTCGAAGGAGGAGGTGAACGAGGTTTCCCCGGTGGGCTTTTGCGTGGGTCCGGACGGTTGCGCGAAGGCTGCGGTGGGGGCCGCCGCGACCAGGACGAGAGAAGCCGCGATCACCGCGGCGGAGTGGCTTTGTCTCTTTCGAGAGCCTTGCTGAAGACCACGTAGGGGATGCATACGGAGCCGTTCCTCCCGGGGGGCGTGCATGGACAACGTTGTCATTGCGGGATACGTGTTCCAGTAGGGATCGAAGTGGCCGGATGTGTCAAGGGTGTTGCACGTGGTCGCGCGGGCGAATCGGCCGCGATCCGGAAATGGGCGTTCCGGCGCGAGGGCGCGCGGTGCCGAGGAGCCGGTGAGGTCTCAACTCGGGAAAGACTGCCGCTCAAACCTGCTTTCGATCTTGCTCAGTTGGCGGCAAGTGGACTATACCTGTCGGCGTCTGTACAGCCCGTCCTGGACGGTACGCGGACACGGGGGACGGTGGAACGGCTGTGGGGTGTCCGAGGCATCCCGCTGTACGGTCTTCCGGAACTCCCCCACTGCACCTGGAAATTCCGGCAATCTGCACGACCCAAGCGCAACTGACCGCGGTGGCGGGGCCCTTCGCCTGAGGCGAATTCACGACGGGTGACCGGTACACCGCCTGAGTCCTGGAGAAGGCGAGGACTTGAGCATGGGATCCACCTCCGCCCACAAGAATGAGGGCCTTGGCCGTCGCGATGTGATCAAGCGTTCTGCCGCACTCGGCCTGATCGCTGTTCCGACGATGAGCTTCCTTTCGGCCTGCGCGAGCGGCGACAGCGGGAGCGACGAGAAGGTCACCAAGGGCAAGACGACCGCGAAGAACCCGCTCGGTGTCAATGAGACCGCGGCGCTCGAGGTCGTCATCTTCAACGGTGGCTTCGGCGAGCAGTACGCCATCGACGCGGAGAAGAAGTACAACGAGGCCTTCCCCAAGGCTCCGAAGGTCAAGCACGCCGCGACCCAGAAGATCCAGTCGCAGCTGCAGCCGCGCTTCAACGGCGGCACCCCGCCGGACCTGATCGACAACTCGGGCGCCGAGCAGATGGACATGGGTGTCCTCGTCGGCAAGAAGCAGCTGCTCGACCTGACGCCGCTGATGGACGCCCCGTCCTACGACGACCCGGCCAAGAAGGTCCGCGACACGCTGCGTCCCGGTGTCCTGGAGATGGGCCAGTTCGACGGCGACCCGGTCTGGATCATGTACTACGCGTACACGGTCTACGGGGTCTGGTACTCCCGGACGAACCTCGAGAAGCTCGACGCGGCGTACCCCGAGACGTGGGACGACATGCTCGCCCTCTGCGCGAAGGCGAAGAAGAAGGGCATCGCCGGCTGGACGTACCCCGGCAAGTACCCGTACTACCTGCCGTTCTCGCTGTACCCGTTCATCGGCAAGATCGGCGGCCGCGAGGTCCTCGACAAGATCGACAACCTGGAGCCGAACGCCTGGAAGGACCCGGCCGTCAAGGCCGCGTTCGAGGCGTACTACGAGCTGTTCCAGAAGGGCTACATCCTCAAGGGCACCCCCGGTCTGACCCACATCGAGTCGCAGACCCAGTGGACCAAGGGCAAGGCGCTCTTCATCCCGAACGGTTCGTGGGTGGAGAACGAGGCCGCGCCGACCACCCCCGAGGACTTCGCGATGATGGTGGGGGCGCCGTCCAGCCTGGACGCCTCCGACAAGCTGCCCTACGGCACCATCTGGGCCTCCGGCGGCGAGCCCTTCATCGTCCCGTCCAAGGCGAAGAACCCCGAGGGCGCCATGGAGCAGCTGCGCATCATGCTCTCCGAGGAGTCCTCGAAGAACTTCACCCAGCAGGTCAAGTCGCTCAGCGCCTTCAACGGCGGCACCGACGGACTGACCCTGTCCACCGCCATGCAGTCCGGTGTCGACGTGCTGAAGAAGGCCGGTGACAACGTGGTCAATCCGCGGCTGCAGGACTGGTACGTGAAGCTGCAGAAGGAGCAGATCGGGATCGCCGGCATCGGCGAGATGATGGCCGGCCGCGCGACCCCGGCGGAGACCATCAAGAAGATCCAGGGCTTCGCGGACGCCGCGGCCAAGGACCAGTCCATCAAGCACTACAAGCACCAGTGAGCAACCGTCACCAGCGGCGGCACCCGCTCAGAGATCGGGGTCGGTAAGCGATGCAGCACGGCAAGTACCGGTTCATCGTGGGGTTCCTGGTCGCCCCACTGGCGTTGTACGCCCTCTTCGTCATCTGGCCCTTCGCCCAGTCCATCTACTACTCCTTCACGGACTGGACCGGCCTGAGTCCGGACTTCCAGATGGTCGGCTTCGACAACTACAGTCGGATGCTCGACGACGAGATCTTCTGGAAGTCGCTGCAGCACAGTGTGCTGCTCGTGCTGCTGCTGCCGCTGGTGACGCTGGGCATGGCGCTCTTCTTCGCCTTCATGCTCAACGTCGGCGGTCGGCGGCGCAGGAACGCCGCGATCGCCGGCGTGCGGGGTTCCTCGTTCTACAAGATCGCCTACTTCTTCCCGCAGGTCCTGTCGATCGTGATCGTGGCCCTGCTCTTCCAGTTCGCGTTCAACCCGACGTCGGGAATGCTGAACTCGACGCTGAAGGCGGTCGGCCTCAACAGCCTCCAGCCGAACTGGCTCGGTGACCCCGACCTCGCGCTCTACTGCGTGATGGTGGTCCTGATCTGGTCGACGGTGGGCTTCTTCGTCGTCCTCTTCTCCGCCGGTATGGCGTCCATCCCGAAGGACTTCTACGAGGCGGCCCTGCTTGACGGCGCCAGCCGCATCACGACGTTCTTCAAGATCACACTGCCGCTGCTCTGGGACACCGTCCAGTCCGGCTGGGTCTACATGGGCATCCTGGCACTCGGCGTGGAGGCCTTCACCGCCGTACAGGTCATGACGGTCGGCCCGGGGGGCCCCGACTACTCCACCACCGTCCTGCCGCTGTACGTCTACCAGACGGCCTTCCGTGACGCCCAGGCCGGATACGCGACCACGATCGGTGTCGGCCTGCTGATCGTCACGATGCTCTTCGCGGCGGTCGTGATGCGGCTGGGCCGGCGTGAGCGGCTGGAGTACTGATGCCGGTCGTTACGGGGTACGGCGACCGGGATACCGGCGGCGCGCACATCAGTTCGGTCCCGGTGGCCGGCTCGACAGCTGTACGAGGTGAGCACACGTGAAGGTCACAGAGACTCCTCCCGCCGTTCCCGCCCAGCGCTCGCCGGTGGCGAGGACGGACGGTCCGGGCGGCGAGCCGGCGAAGAGCAGTGAGGGCAAGGTCCTCAACGTCTTCTCGCACGGTGTGCTGGTCATCTGGGCGGTGCTCGTCGTCATGCCGCTGCTCTGGGCGGTGATGGCCTCCTTCAAGACCGACGACTCGATCCTGTCGACGCCATGGGCGCTGCCGGACAGGCTCCACTTCGAGAACTGGTCACGGGCCTGGACCCAGGCCCACATGAGCGACTACTTCTTGAACACCATCCTGGTGGTGGGCGGTTCGCTCGTCGGCACCCTGCTGCTCGGCTCGATGGCGGCCTACGTACTGGCGCGGTTCGACTTCCCCGGGAACCGCTTCATCTACTTCCTCTTCATCGGCGGGATGAGCTTCCCGATCATCCTGGCGCTGGTCCCGCTGTTCTTCGTCATGAACAACATGGGCCTGCTCAACTCGGTGCACGGGCTGATCCTGGTCTACATCGCGTACTCGCTGCCGTTCACCGTCTTCTTCCTCACCTCCTTCTTCCGGACGCTGCCGACCTCGATCGCGGAAGCGGCCATGCTCGACGGGGCCTCGCACACCCGGACGTTCTTCCAGGTGATGCTCCCGATGGCGAAGCCCGGCCTGATCAGCGTCGGGATCTTCAACTTCCTCGGCCAGTGGAACCAGTACATGCTGCCGACGGTGCTCAACACCGACCCGGACGGCAAGGTGCTCTCCCAGGGCCTGGTCGAACTGGCCACCAGCCAGGGGTACAAGGGGGACTGGTCCGGCCTCTTCGCCGGCCTGGTCATGGCGATGCTGCCCGTTCTCGCGGCCTACATCGTCTTCCAGCGCCAGGTGGTCGCGGGTCTGACGGCGGGGGCGCTCAAGTAACCCCGGCCGGGCGGCGACGGGAGGCCGCGCCCTCACGGGCGCGGCCTCCCGCATGCGTCCGGCGTGGTGAGGGCGCACACCCGTCCGCGGAGTCGTGGCCGGACTCTCCACCACCGCGAGCAGCGCACGAGGACAGGCAGCGAGGGGCCGACCGGCCGGTGGCCACGGCACGGAAGGCCGTGCCCGGACGGGCACGGCCTTCCGTGGTTCAGGAGCCGACCGCTCAGGCCTGCTGGGCGGCGAGACGCTTGGCGGCCCTGCGCCGCTGCGACTGCAGCGGGTCCACCGGGGCACCGGCACCCAGTCCCGGAGTGTGATTCCAGCCGCGGATCTTCGCCGCGGCCTTCTTCAGGCGCTCGTCACCCGGCGGCACGTCGATGGAGAACAGCGACTCGTCCGGCTTGCGGTCGTCACCGCCCCAGCGCACCACACCCTCGCACTCGGCGAGAATGTCGCGGACCACGACCTCCTGCAGCGGGAAGAAGCCCCCGCGGGCCCCGGAGGGGTAGGAACCGGGCCGGATCCGCACCGCCGTGCCGGAGGCCAGATTGGACTCGGCCAGGCCCTTGCGTACGGAACCCGGCGCCCGCCAGCCGGTCACCTCTCCCGCGCGCAGGGTGTCGATCTCGTAGTGGAACCGGGTGATCACATGGACGAGGACCGTCTCGACGTCCCCCATCCGCATCCTGACACCTTCGAGGGGAGTCCCCGGGACGGGTCTGGTGTAGACGCTGCCGTGGTCGTCGGCCAGCTTCTCCATCTCCCAGCCGTTCTTCGACGGAATGCCGCTCAGCACCCGCTTGTTGCGTTCCTGGGCCTTGGCGATCTCCCTGCGTACGGTCTCCGGGTCGGGTGCCCGGTCGGCCGCGCGGGCGGGGGCGGACAGCACCTGCGAGCCGACGGCGGCGGCCGCCGCCACGAACGCCGCACGCCTCAGGGCGGTCCGGCGGGAAATGTTCACGGTCACTTCTTCGTCTCCTCGAGCCAGTTCTTCGGGCGAGCGGCGTAGGTCAGTGCGACGGCGGTCACGCCGAAGAGCCCCGCCGCGGGATTCACATATCCGGGTACGACGGCGTCGTACGTCTGCCCGCCGGTGAGGCGGCACCTGAACTCCAGGGGGAGGAACGCGTACTCGTACCCGTCGACGGACCGGGCCCGCTCCACCCCCAGCCGTTCCTGACAGGCCTGCGCCTGATTGCTCTCGTCCAGGGTCACGAAATGAAGCAGGCCCCACGTGTAGAAGCCGAACGTGCAGGCCCACGCGACGGCTGCGGCGCCCCTGACGACGGTGTGCGCGTCCCGTCCGCCGCGTCCGCGCAGCAGCAGTCGCAGACCGCGGACGGTCATCCACAGGGTGAGACCGATGCCCAGTGGGGTCAGCAGGAACACGAGACCGATGTAGAGGTCGTCGGAGGAGTCTGTCACCAGCATGCGACGGGCCTTGTCAGTTGTGCCGGGAGATGGAGTTGTACTTCTCCATGATCTGGTAGAGCGCCATCCGCTGCCTGGCGTGTTCGACGGCCTCGGCGTTGGTGCCCTGGTACCGCCGCAGGATCTGGAAGATCTCCGACTCCGTGTAGTTCAGCCGCATCGAGCGGAGCGGTGTCTCCTCGGGGTTCGCGCCCGGCGCCCCGTCCGCGTTCCACAGGTGGATCAGCGGCACGGTCGACATGGCGAACTGATCGTCGTGCCGGCAGTCGGCCCAGATGTTGTACTTGTCCTCGTCGTTGGTGACATCGCGGACGGATCCCTCCGCATAACCCTTGCGAACCGCGTTGTTCCAGGCCAGGACCGCTGTCCTGCCGAATATCTGGCCGATGCCCGTGGAGCTGTCACGGAAGCTCCTGGTCGTGAGGAACTCGAGGGCGACCTCCGCGTCGACCGACAGGTCGACCGGGTCGATGTGCCGCATCTCCCAGTACGCGGTCGTCTGGATCAGGGCCTTGCGCATGTTGTAGCGGTAGGCGAGCAGGGTGGTGACGCTGTCGTACTCCAGGACGACCCGGCGGAAGCACTCCTCGTGGGTGTGGGACCGCAGGCCCCCGTCGTTGGGGAAACCGATGGACTCCATGTACTTGCCGACGTCGGTCCGCATGGCCGAGATGAGGTCGGAGTCCAGCGAGGTGTCGGGGAGCTGCCCGCGGGGTGCGTCGAACGAGCCCTGACCGGTGTCCCGGCCCGAGGCGATGTTGATGTCGATGTTGATCGATCCGGTCCCGCTGCCCACGGTGCGGGTGACGATCTGGTCGTAGGCCCAGTTCGCCGGCAGCGGGTAGCCGAAGTTGCCGGAGAATCCCGAGGACATGTCGGAGACGAACGACGCGGTGGCGTGGCCGGCCTCCCCGACGCGGGTACAGACGTTGCGCGGCCCGTAGACGCCTACGCCGAAGCGGTTGCCGTCGTCGGCTATCGCGTCCTGGATGCCCTTGAAGTGCGGGAGGACGTTCCGTGTGACGTCCTCGTCCAGGGCGTCGAAGTCCACGGCGAAGAAGATCCGGCTGCCCGACTTGAACCCGTGGTCCAGCGCCGCGTTGATCGCCGCCTGTCCCGCCGCGCGTCCCTGCGGATAGCTGAAGTTGGCGGCGGAACGCCCGAACGTCTGGTAGATCGGGAAACAGCGCAGCCCGTTCTCCGCGATGGTCTGCAGCTCACCGGGCTGGATCTCCTTCTCCGGGAGGTCCGGGTCGTCCGGGATCGGGTTGGTGAGGTAGCGGCCTATGTAGGTGATGCCCTGGGCCTTCAGCGTGGCGGCACGCGCCGCGGTGATCTTCGTGACCCCGTCGCAGGCCTCACCGTTGCGGGTCTGGTCGCCGTAGGACACCAGGAGCGAGGCCCAGGTCGAGAAGTTGCCGGTGCCCGTGACGGGCAGCTTCACGAAGGACTGGAAGGAGGAGACGGCCGAGGCCAGGGAGCTGGTGAAGGTCCCCGTGAAGGTCACCCCCGGACGCTGGTTGAGCACCATGCCCGCCGAGAACAGCTGCACCCAGGGGCCGGAGTCGCCGGTGGACACGGTGTGGTTCTTGAGCCCGCTCTGGGTGCCGGGGCCGAAGACGCCGTTGGCCGTGCCGTCGGCCATTCCGAGCTCGTACTGGACGGCGAAGAGCATCGACTTGGCGACATCGCGCGAGTGGTTGCCGTCGGCCGGGATGATGTAGAAGTCCCGGCGGGCCACGTACGAGCCGTTGAGCCACTGCTGCACCGCCCGTACGGTCTCCGTGCCGCCGTTGGCGGTGACGTAGGCGTCCATGTTGAGGAGGCCCTTGAACACCTTCGGCACCAGGTTGCCGCCGGGGTAGACGAAGTCCACTCCCATGTTCTGCTTCAGGCGGGCCATCGACGACGCCACGCGGGAGTTGTACGTGCCGTCGATGTCACCGCCGTCGTAGCCCTTGCAGTACAGGCCGGCCTGAATGATCTTGGTGAAGTTCGCCGACGGTACCGTGGCCCCGTTGAGCACCGGGTACTTGGACGTGAGGGTGTTCAGCGTGGTGGGGCCGAACGTGTCGGACAGGCTGGTGATGCCGAGTTCGTACTGCAGGGCGCGGGTGAGGGCGAACATGGTCGTCCAGCCGGTCTCCCCGGTCTCCGGCAGGCGGTCGATGCCGAGCTTTCCTCCATATACACCGTTGATGAACTGCTGCGCCTTGCGCACCATCTCGTCGGCCACGACGGGCTCCTTCGGTCACACTGGGAGGGACGTTGCAGGCGGCCGGTGTGAGAGAAGGCGCAGAGAAGCACGGATCGCGCGCAGTCGGCCGGAATCCCGGCATGTCGACACACCCCCCGTGACGTCCGCCCCCGCTCGTACGTCGCCACACGCCGTGGCCCTTCAGGGAACCGCGGCGCGTCATGGTCAACTTAGTTGTCGCGGACGCTCCAGGGCCAAGCAAAAAATGGGAAAGCCTTTGCGTCTGTCTCGAATAAATCTATTGACGCGATGAGTCGCTCGTGCATAGTCGTCGACAGTGCCCCCGTCGCGGCCCCAGGGCTCTTGCAAGATCGAATTGATCTTGTGAAGTGGCTGGTCGGCGGGGTGTGACCGAACGGGCTGAAGCTCCGTTGATGCGAGTGACCTAG
>NZ_JBEZYP010000031.1:0-40892 GCF_040638585.1 Streptomyces sp. NPDC025273 | reverse complement strand
GCTAGGTCACTCGCATCAACGGAGCTTCAGCCCGTTCGGTCACACCCCGCCGACCAGCCACTTCACAAGATCAATTCGATCTTGCAAGAGCCCTGGTCACCGGCCAGGCCCCTGCTGCCGACGGCCGGGCTCCCGCCCCTGCCTGGTCCCGGACCCGGGCCACCGCCTGGGACCTCATCCGTGCGAACGAGGTCCACGACTACGACATGGTCTGCGGGGAGAACGTGCCCGACTTCGTGACCCGGTGGGCACTGTTCGAGGCGTGGGCCAATGTCTGGGACGCGATGGGCTTCAACGGCCAGATCGCCTCGGTCGACGCCGCCCACATCTCCGGCCCCGGCAACATGGCCGCCCCGCAGCACCGCCACCGGGTCCTGTTCGTCTTCACCCGCAAGGGGCTGCCGCTGCCCGACCTCCAGGTCCGGCCCGACTGCCTGTGCGTCGAGTGCGGCCCCGTCCAGGGCGTACAGGTGTGGGCCAAACGGTTCGACGAGCCCGGGGTGCGCAAGGCAGGCACCTACGACAAGCAGTACCGGTACGCCTGCCCCAACACGCGGTGCGGGCGTCGCGTCGAGCCCGTCACGCTGGCCATCGGTGACCACATCGACCTGACCATGCCCGGGCGAAGCTTCGGCGCAGGGCGCCGCGACCGCAAGAAGTTCACCCCCTACGCGCAGGAGACCCGCCGCAAGGTCGCCATCGGCCTGCAGCGGTATTCCGGCCAGCCCTTCCTCGTCGTGCTGCGCAACCACTGCACCGTGCAGTCCCTGGACGAGCCGATCGGCGCGATCACCGCCGAAGGCAACCATCACATGCTGGTCAAGCCCGGGCGCACCGTCGACGACTGCGAAGTCCAGATGATCAGCCTGCACACCAAGGCCCGGGCCCAGCGGTTCCCCGACGGACACGTCTTCGAGGGCACCACCGCCGCCGACCTGACCCGCCAGGTCGGAAACGCCGTCCCGGTCAACGTCGCCCACTGGCTCGCCCAGCGTGTTCTGCCCAGCCTGAACTGACCCGCCCACGGGCCGTGCCCCGCTCCGAGACGAGCCGCAGTCCATCGTCTCGGAGCGGGGCACTGCGCCGCCTCGCCCGGCCGGGGCGCGGGGCGGCATATCACTGACGGATCACCCAGACCAGGGTGGCGATGGCGGCGGCCGCGACGATCGGTTCGGTCAGTGAGGGATGAGCCGCGGCAACGTAGAACGTGCCGGCTGCGGCGAGCAGCATGAGAAGGATCTGCTGTGTGTCGACAGGGTGCTGATTCACAGGGTGGTCTCCGGTTGTGAGCGCACGGAACCAAGGCCCGGCGCAGAAGGGGTAGTTCCCGCAGACGGCGGGAAGGTCTGGGGTTCAGAGCAACAGGTGGAACAGGCGCATTCAATAGACGGCGGTGTGGCGAGTGAAGCGCCACGCCCGCGCCACACCACACACTGCTTCAAGCGGCGGTTAGCGGGTCAAGCACGCCATCACCTCTGGCCCACTGGCTTTGTCCACGAGAACGGGAGTCGTTTGTCGAAGAGCGCGGGAGGCACCTCGAAGGCTGCCAAGTCGATGTTCCCGAGTTCGGGAGGCACTCGGCCGCTGCCCTGCTGGGTACAGGGCGGCCCGGGGCATCTGGCAGCGCCGGTGGAGGGCGCTGGCTGCACCCTCCACCGTTTCGCTACGCCATGACCTTGTGCAGTGCGAGCACAGTCGCGCCAGCGGCACCGAGCCCCGGCAGCACACCTGCCAGGCTCAGGACGAGCGCGCCCGCCACGACACCGGCGAGCAGGATGACCGCCCAGCGCTGCGGCAGGGGCTGGGGGTTCTGAGAATCCGCCACTACTGTTCTCCTTGAAGAGTTCTTCGAGCAGGCGGCCCCGGCTGGTACCCGGGGCCGTTCGCGTCCGTGCGAACAACGTGCCGCCGCCCCCGCGTTGAGCGGGCCTGACATCCATCTTCAGGGGGTCCGGAAGAGCCTTCGTCAGGACGTGATCAACGTTTTGATCCGGGTAAAGGGTGACAGGGTCACCTTTACCCGGATCAAAACAGCGGGATCAAAAACGCTAACCAGTTTTTGGAGCGATCGTGGCTGATGCACAGAAGACGAACGAGCGCAGACTGCGCCGGCTGCGGCAGATGCGGAAGACCGGTTCGGTCACGAATGCCTCTGAGGCCCTGGATGGATTCTGGAAGGCCGGGAAGGAGCCGGACCGGATCGTCCTGCGCAGCACCCTGTTGCGGGCCGACGGGGATCGGTCGAGGCTCACCAAGCTGGTCCTTCCGCGGGGAATTGCGCTGCGCTTCTACCTGCTGGCAGCCTTCGAAGCGCAGTGCCGACTGGACACAGGAGACCCCTGGAAGAACGTTCTCCCGCTGAAGGGGGGCGGATCGTGGTCCACCCTCGTTGCCATCGACGGTGCGTACGACACCAAGTCGGGTACGTACGACACCGCGCTGGAGAACATGCCCCCGGAACTCAACAGCGCGAGGATGGAGGAGCTGTGGCGCAAAAGGAAGCTGGAGGCCCTGCGACTTCAGCAAGTCAAGGGAGCCCTGAGGACTCTGGAAGAACTCGGCCAGGAGGACTCCCTGGTCACCATGCCTCGAGGGGCGCGCGGACAGCGGTTGTACGAGAAATTCTCGCTCATGGAGGAGGCCGGGCGGGGCGATAGGCAGACCCCGGACTTCTACACCGTCCCCGCCTATCAATGGGCAGCCACCAAGACGATCACGCTCCCCAAGGACTTCTTCCTGAAGGGCTGGATTCAGGTGCTCAATCCTTCCGAGGTCGCCACCTGGCTCATCCTGAGAATGATGAGCAAGTGGGCGCCCAAGAAGCACCACACGTCGGGCGTCTTCTTGACCACGCGGCCCCGCATGCAGATCTTCGGCCTGCGTGACGATGCCTGGGAGGACGGCTGCCAACGCCTCCTCGAGTTCGGTCTCATCCGCCACGCCGAGGCACCCGAACCGGAAGAGGTTGCCGAAATTGCGGGCACCGACCCACTCATGAGGCTGCTCTTCTCCCAGCCGACTCGCGTCCGCCAGCCTTACGAGCCGCACCTCTGGCAGGTAACCGATGGTGGTCTCGCCAAGGATGCCGCAGAGACGGTCTACAACGCGCTCGCCCATCGGCAACGGGCACTAGACACTGCCGCCACAAAGCGCGCGCAGCACGATCCCGTGCGCCTCGCCGGTCACCCACCGACCAACGAGTGAGGCGCACACCGCACGCCGCTGCTCTTTCCATAGGCAGCCGGCTCGGCCGTCAGTGACTCCCAAACACATCGACATTGATCAAGTGACGTGGATACGCAGTGACTTCCGAAGCCATCGACAAACGACTCCCGTTCTCGTCTACAGAGCCAGGCCCACCACGCCCGGGGACAGCTCCGGGCCCCAGGACTCTCTGCCCGTGCCCGAGAGCTGACGGGGTGGCCGGTTAACCATTTCGCTATAGATACTGTACAGTTTTTTATGTCGCGCCGTTGGTCGCAGCGCACTCCCAAACCCGATCCGCCCACAGGCCAATGCAGCATTGGCCGCAGAAGGAGACTGACATGATCCGTGCCGGCCGCACCCCCATGGGCTCCGCAGACGTAGCCAAGCGCCTGGACCGCAAGAAGCTGCTCCCCGCCGTGGCCAAGACGCTGCCCCCGCCCATCAGCCGCTCGGGGGCGCAGACCCGCATCTGGGACTTCGAGCAGGTAGAGGCCCACCTCACCGGCCGGGAGATTCCCGAGATCCCCGAGACGGACTCGCCCGATGACCTGCTGGACCGGGAAGAGGCCCGACTTCAGCTGCGGAACGTCATCAAGCCGTCGGCATGGGCCGCTTACGTCGCCCATGACTTCGCCCCCAGCCCCGATCAGAACGTGTGCGGCGTACCCCACTGGAAGCGCAGCACCATTCTGGAGTGGGACGCCAACCGTCCGGGAGAGCGGGCCGGCGGCGGACGCCCCAAGGGCAGCAAGGACACCAAGCCCCGTGACCGCGCGGCTGATCCCCGGCTGGCTCGCGCTGACGCACGCAAGGAACGTGTGCGCCAGATGCTGCTGAAGACGGGCCCCAAGCTGACCACGGCTGAAGTCGCCGCAGCCGAGAGCATCACAGAGCGGCAGGCCGCACGGCTGCTCAGCGAGCTCCGCAGCGCGACCGCGTAGCCACTCCCTGGACCAGTCCCGCCTGCTGCCACTCACGCCAGACCATCACTGTCCGTAACACCGCCATGGGTGAGGTACGCGGGTGGCCCGTGCGCATCCTGCACCGTTGTGGCTCTCCTCCCGAAGTGCGCGACGCCCAGGACTGGGCACGGATGCCGCGCATCGCGGAACCTAGCAGTGCGCAGTCTGCGCTCTGCGCCTGCTGGAGTTTGGAGCTACTTGCGCCGTGGCGTCCGACCTGGCCGCGCAATGCGCAGTGCGCAGCCGCTTCGCCGCGATTGATGAGGTGCCGGCTGAATGCGCGGACAGGCCCTGGGCGTTGCCCGCAGACATTGCGCTTCCTGAGCAGCGGGCGTAGGCGAGGATCCTCTCGCCTACGCCGCACCATTTCAGAAGAGCTGACGCCGCAGTGAGTAGTCCGCCACCCGTGGTGAGTTTTCCCGCGGCCCGTGGTGAGTGGCCGCCCGTTGGCAGTGAGTTTTCCTCTCGCCCCGTCAGGGCGTTAGTGAGTTTTCATCCTGCCCCGTTGAGGCCCAGTGAGTTTCGCCGTCATGCCGTAGTGAGTTTTGCGATCGGCCGGTCCCCGAGCCCGCCGCATGTTCAGGCCCGCCGGCCTGAGCAAGTGGGCTCTGACCAGGCGTGGTGAGTGGCGGACGCTACTCACCACGGGCTGCGAAAACTCACCACCAGGGGTGTTCCCGAACCGTGATTTCAACCGGGTTGTCGTGGTGAGCGTTCCGGTGAGTGGTGCCGGGTTCCTTGGAGGCAAGACCGACCGCTTCTTCCTCCTGGAGCTCTGGCATGACCGTAGGAACCCCTCGAAGGCCCGCCCCCGCGGGGGCGTCTTCCTCGCCGCCGCTGCGCCCGTCCGGGCCGCACGTGAGCTCTCTGCGGGAGGCGAAGCGACGTGTGTCCCTGGCCCGGATCGGGGCCTGGACTGCGCTCGCGGCCGGGCCTGTTGCGCTGATCGTCGTGTGCGCAATGCCCCGTACCGCCGCCTCGACTGCGCAGCCCAAGGCGGCTGCTTCGGTCCCGGTGCGCAGTGCGGATCCTGCCGGTGTGGCCGCCCTGTTCTGCGATCTGTGGCTGCGCAGTGACGACGCCGTGCCCGACAGTGTGACGGCCCGTGCGGTGAAGACGCTCGCTCCGGACGTGGTCCTTCCCTCCCGTGCCGGCGGGGCGGTTGCGCAGTCGGTGCAGAGCGTGGTGGCGGTGCGCAGTGAGCGGGTGGCGGGTGAGGCGTGGTCGGTGGTGGTGGCCGCGCAGTTCACTGTCCGTGACGACAACGCCGAAGCGGGGAGTGGGGCGCAGGCGTCGCGGGTCGTGAAGTATTTCGCCGTTCCGGTGTCCGCGTCGAGTTCCGCGACGGGGGCGGGGGCGTTCGCAGTCACCGCTGCCCCGGCGCAGATCGCCGGGCCTGCCGTGGTGCCGGCGGCGGCGAAGGGCTCGAGGTTCGAGAACCAGCTTCCGGCCGATGGTGAGGTCGTCGCGTCGCTGGGCGAGTTCTTCAGCGCCTATCTGGCCGGAGTCGGTGAAGTCGGCCGTTACCTGTCGCCCGGCACGGAGCTGGCGGCGGTTGCCGGTTCCGGGTATTCGGCGGTGGTCGTCGAGGAGGCGTTCGCCGACACCGAGGCCGCCGGCGGGCCGGTGCCCAAGGACGGCACGAAGGTCCGCGTCCAGGCGCGCGTCGATGCCGTGGTGGCGAAGACGCAGAAGTGGCCGCTGGCCTACGAGCTGACCATGACCGCACGCTCCGGCCGGTGGGAAGTCACCGCCCTGCACGCCGGAGCCGACCCGACGGCGACGTCGTCGTCCGCGAAGGCCTCCGCCGCGGCGGGGGGTGAGGAGCAGTGAGCCGCTCCCTCGTGCTGGCCGGGAAGCTCGATGCACTGGGTGACTCCTGGCTGGACACCCTGGAGGACTGGGGCGACCAGGGCCTGAAGGTCGCACTGATCGCCATCGTCGTCATCACCGTCGTGCGCAAGGTCAGTCTGAAGGCGGGAATCGGAGCCCTGATCGGCTTGGTGCTCGCGCTGGGCATCTACAACTCGCGCAACTCGCTGGCGAGCATCTTCGAGGACGAGGTCAACAACCCCGCCAATTCGCTGCCCGCGGTGACCCTCGTGGTCGACGAGAAGACTCCGGCGCCGGATGGTGTGCTGTGAGCGCCGCGAAGCCGGAACGGCAGCGGGTTGCCCGGGTCTACACCGCGGCCCGCCGGCACCCGTGGGTACTGGGCAAGCTCGGCGACTGGGTCATCTGGTTCGGCCCCTACACGCCCGCGCAGCTCGCGGTGCTCGGTGGCGGCGCCCTGCTGCTGGTGAAGACGTTCTCCTGGTGGTCGTGGATGGGCCCGGTGCCGGTGGTGCTGTGGCTGGTCGCCGTGTGGGCGGTACGCGGAGCGAAGATCAGCGGTCGGTCGCCGCTCACCGCCGCGCTGGGCTGGCTGACGCTGCTTGCCCGCCACCCGGCAGGACGGATCCGTGGCCGTGTGGCCCGCGACCGGCAGACCACCATGCTCTCCGGCACGTTCGTCATCGAGCAGGCACCAGAGCCCGCACCGGCTGAGGTCGCTGACCTCGCGCCCGCGCCTGCGCCCGCCCCTGCGGCAAGGCGTCGCACGAAGGCGAAGCGCGAGCGGCCGACGCGCGTCGTCCCAACCGCCCGGCCGGTGCCTCAGGCGCGGCCGGTGCCGGCAACTGGTCTGGCCGGGCTCCTGTCCGGTGCGCAGATGGCGGGGAGGTCCTGATGCGAATCCCGTTCCGGCACATCGCCGGGCACCTCGTGTGGTCGACGTCGGGGACCGTATGGGCGGTCTGGCGGGTCGCCCCGGTCGGCGGCCGATATGTGGCACCCCAGGTGCGCGACGAGATCTTGAGCCGCGTCACGTCCCTAGTGCGGTCACTGGCCGGCGCGCCGCGTCTGTTCGGTTTCGCGGCGCGGGTGGATCCGGGTGAGGTCGCCGAGCAGATGGTCGAAGGCGTCGACTGGCAGCACCTGCCCCCATGGGCGGAGACGACGGCGGCCGCTCTGGATCTGCTGGCCGGTCAGGAGATGCACCGGCGGACTCTGTGGCTGGCGGTGCCGCTGGTTTCGCCGGGGCGTCGGTTCGACTTGGCCGCGAACGGGTCGGCGATGTGGTCGGAGCTGTCCGGTGCGCTCGGTCTCGCGCCGGTCCCGGTCGGCGCGGACGAGGTCGCCGAGTTCACCGAGCGCGCGCAGCGGGTGCAGTCCGCGCTCGGTGGTGGTCTGTCGCTGCGTCCGGCCCGCCCCGCGGAAATCGTGTGGATGGTCCAACACGCGGTCCACCGAGGGCTGGAGGAGCCGCTGCTCGCCGACGCCGAGGAGTCCGATCTCTACGGCAGCCGTCTCGCCGGCAGCGCGCTCCGCTCCCCCTCCTACGCCGACCTGGGCCAGGTCCGCATCACCGAAGGCGGCCGGCCCGCCGCAGCAGAGAGCGAGAACCGGAAGGACGGGAAGGGCGGCCGCTCCAAGCCGGGTGGTGCGGCGTGGTGGCGTAGAGATGGTGCTTCGCCGTTGGCGCGGCGGTGGCTGCAGGTGGAGTGCGAGGCCGGGACCGGCTACCAGGCGCACCTCGCGCTGGCTGAGTTCCCCGCCGTACAGGCGTTGGAGTCCGCGGATCTCCTCGCGCAGCTGGAGTCGCTGGACTTCCCGGTCGACTTCACCGTCGACATGCAGGTGGTTCCTTCCGAGCGTGCTCGTGAGCAGGTGCGGCGGAAGAAGAAGGAGCTGCTGGACCAGGCCGAGCAGTACGGGGCCCAGCCCACGGGGATGCCGCACTCCCTGCCGGATGCGGCCGGGGATCTGGCCGAGCAGGATGCCCGGTTGTCGCGGTCGAGTGTTGAGGTCGAGGTCCAGTCCGTCACCGTCCTGACCGTGTGGGGGGCGGACTCAGCAGTGTGCGACGCCCGGGCCCGGGCACTGGTCGCTCTGCTGTCGGGTGGGGACTACCGGGCGGTGCGCCCGCACGGCATGCAGGAAGCCCTTTTCGCTCTCGGGCTGCCCGGGTCGGTACGGCCGGCCGGGGTAAAGGAGTTCACGCAGCATCAGCTGTCGGAGGACTGGGCCGCTGGTGGTGCGTTCACGAACACGCAGGTCGGGGATCCGAGCGGAATGATGGTCGGCGTCGATCTGGACTGCGGGACGATCCGCCCGGTCCTGATCAACCTCGCGGACGCCCCGCAGCGCAACGCGAGCGCGTCGATGGGCATCGTCGGTGACCTCGGCGGCGGCAAGAGCGTGCTGGAGAAGCTCCTCGTGTCCGCCGTTGCCGACCGGGGCGGGCGGGCCATCGTCATCGACCGCACCCCGATCCGGGAGTGGGCGACGTTCGCCCGGTCCGCAGCCGTGGGCCGGTGCGAGGTCATCGACGCGGCGAAGGCGCAGCTGTCCATCGACCCGCTGCGGGTGTTCGGCGGTCCGGTCGGCGCGCACTACGCCCTGTCCTACCTCACGCTGCAGCTCGGTGTCGGACCGATGTCCGCCTCCGGTGCGGTCCTGCACCACGCGGTCGAAGAGGCCGCCGCCGGCCCGGATCCGTCCATGGCCTCGGTGCTCCGAGCACTGGGGGTGCTGGCGAAGAAGAGCTCGGCGGGTTCCAGCCGCCGGGACGCGGCGACCACCATGTCCGAGCTCCTGGCCATCGTCAGCTCGAACCCACTGGCCGGGATGGTCTTCGACCCGGACCTTCCGCCGGTGACGCTGGACGGCGATCTCAGCGCCGACATGGTCGTCATGACCACCACCGGGCTCACCCTTCCGCCGCGGGAGGCGTTCGCCGACATGGAGGTGCTGCGACAGCAGCCGCTGGAGGCGCTGATCGGCCGGGCGGTGCTGTATCTGATCGCGGCCATCGCTCGGCAGGCCGCGTTCAGTGACCCGTCGCGGTTCTGCACCGTCGCGATGGACGAGGCGTACTGGCTGACCAGCAGTGCCGAGGGCAGCGCTCTGGTTCACGAGATCCTGCACGACGGCCGCAAGCACGGGGCCGGCTGCATCCTGGCCGCCCACGACGCCGACGAACTCGGCAAGGACGCGGGGCTCCTCGCGTACAAGGCCCTGGCCCGCACCAGCGACCAGGCCCGGGCCCGCAAAGGGCTGGCATTCCTGGGGCTGAACAGCGAGGACGAGGACCTGGTGCGCCTGGTCACCACCGGCCTGTCACCGGTCGGCCAGAAAGGACGCGAGGGCGAAATGCTGCTGCGCGACCCACGCATGCAGGTCGGTCGGATCAAGGTCCACGTGCCCCCGGTCCCCCGCATCGAGGACGCCATCTACACCACCCCCACCGCGGCGAAGCCCACCGGCGCATCCAGCGTGCTCCTCGAGGAGGCCACCCATGCGGACGTCTAGTGCCGACCGGCTGGCACTGCTCTTCCTTCTGGGTGCCGCGCTCCTGGGCCTCTTCGGCCCCTCCCTGCCCTCTCTCGCCGAGACCGTCCGGCAGCAGGTACTGGCGGAACAGGCGTGCCTACAGGTCTTCGTCCCCGCCCTCGCGTACTGCCCCGCGCAGCCGGAGGACGGGCGATGACCTCTGCGACAGCCCTCCGCTGTGCGGGCCGCGTGCGTCGGTGGGTACCCGATCGCGGCACGCTGCACCAGGCCGCGTACGTCTGCGTGCTGGTCGTGGTGTTCCTGGTGGTGAACGGGTCGGTCGCGCATGCCGCCACCGGCGGTAACGACTCCGCGGACCTGCTGGCCCCGCTGAATATCCGTACCTCCGAGGGGATCCCGATCGACGGGTACGAACTGTCCGCGAACGGCGGTTCGATCGTGTCCCTGAAGTCGCAGGCCCTGGCGTTCGTCCTGAGCGGTGTGTTCACGATCATCCGGGTGTTCGTCGGGCTGGCCTGCTGGGCCGTGGAGTTCGCCTTCCGCTTCCCGCTGCTGCGGATGCTGTCCGCCCCTGCACAGAAGGTGTCCGACTCCTACGAGAGTGCGGTCGTCGACACCCTCGGCCTCAAGGGGTTGCTGCTGGGCTGGGCGTTCGTGTTCGGGCTGGTCATGATGATGCGCGGCAAGGTGGGCAAGGGGCTGGGCGAGATCGTGCTCACCCTGGTCATCGCCGCGCTCGCCGCGTCGGCATTCGTCCGCCCGGACTACCTGCTGGCCGAGCAAGGCCCCTTGGTGGCGACGCAGGAGGCCGCGGCGGAGGTCGCGCAGCTGACGGTGAACTCCTATTCCTGGGGCGGGAAGATCGCGAGTACGCATCCGTGCTCCGGCCTGTCCGGGACGGCCGAGCTGCGGTGTATCGAGCGTGAGAAGGAGAAGCCGGTCTCCTCGACCGAAGTGGCCCGGCCCATTCAGGAGTCCGTGACCAACGCGCTGGTCGTCAAGCCGTACATGCTCCTGCAGTACGGGCGGATCCTGGACCCGGCGAAGGCCTCCGACAAGAAGGCGTACGCCATCCATCTGCGTCTGGTCAGCGGCGGGTACCTCGCCGCCGCTGACAAGGACAACCCGTGTGCGGACGTCGACGGGATGGCCAAGGACTACTGCGAGAGCGAGGGGCACAGCCGTGAGGGTGTGCTGCCGCCACTTACCCCGGGCAACTCGCTGCTGGAGACGGCCAGCCCGGTCCTGACCGAGGAGGACCAGCAGCTCGCGGCCGCGCTGGAGGACCTGGAGAAGGCTGGCCCGGTCGGCAAAGCGTGCGCCGAGTACGCGAAGAAGCCCACGTGGTGGCGGGCCGGCGGCGCCGTCCTGCTGCTGATCGCCGCCCTGCTGATCTGCGCGATGCTGCTGTCCGCGGTCATCGTGCTGCTGGGCACCCAGGCCGCCGACGTCGCCGCCGCGGCCGCGGGCGTCGTCGCGTTCGTCCTGGGGATGCTGCCCGGGCCGAGCCGGCAGGCCGTGTGGAAGTGGATGGCCGTCTTCGCGATCAGCATGCTGTCCACCTTCGCGATCTGCATGGTCATCCCGTTCTTCGGGATCGCCATGGACGCGATCCTCACCGACGGCCCCGACCTGATGATCGAACGGATCCTGCTCCTGGACATCCTGGCCCTGGTCGGACTCGCCCTGCACCGCCGACTCCTGGCCGGGGTGACCTCCTTCGGCAACCGCATGGCCATGCGGATGCGGTACGCGAAGATCGGCGGCTCACACCTGCCCGGTGACACGTCGGAGCTCGGTGCCGCGCTCGCCATGCACTCAGGTGGGCAAGGCGGTGGTACGGGGGGCGGTCTGCTGGGCGGCATGTCCGCAGCCCCGCGTCTTCTGGGCATGCGGCACGGACTGCTGAACACGGTGGCCGCGATGGCCGACGGGGCGGGCATGCCCATCGACGGCGGGCGGCTGCTCGGAGAAGCAGCAGCCGAAGGCCGCCGCGGCATGGCACCCATGATGCTCGGCCTGGCCGGAGGACGCCTGGCCCTGCGCGGCGCCTACGGGGCCCTGATCGGCCGCCGCCCGCAGGAAGAAGACGAGTCCGTACGGCTCCTGCGGCACATCGCCCACGGCCAGCACCCCGGCCCGGGCGGGCCTGGCGCCCCCGGAAGGCCGGGCGGCGGAGCAGGCGGCCCCGGCGGCACGGACGGAGCCGGCGGCATGACCGTGAACAGGACGACCGGCGAAATCCTGCACGACCCGACATCGGACCGACCGCTGCTCGGACCCCGTATCCACCGGCGCGCCATGCGATTCCGCGGGTACCGGATCGCCAGCCGCACCGCCCGCATCGGGTACGGGGCCACCGTCGGCGCACCCCGGCACATCAGGACGGGCGCGGGCAGGGCATCGGAGTACACGCAGGACGCACAGATCCAACTGCGGGTCGCGGCCAACCAGGTCCGCGAGGATGCCGGTGAATGGGCGTCTGCCGGCCGGGCCACCGCCGCGCGCATCGACCACGTCTCCCAGCGTGCCGCCGCCACGTGGCAGGCCTACGACCCGCCGACCGCGGTACGCACCGGTGTCCGCAACGCAGCCGCCGGGGCGATCATCGCCACCGGCCCCACGTCCAGGCCGTCACCGGACCGGACTGGACCGGGCGGAGGCGAGACGTCGACCGCACGTCAGGAAGACCCCGCGATCGACGCCCGCCGCCGCGTGTTCGACGCCCTCATGCGGGCGCAGCGCACCGGCTGGGACAACGACCCGTCCTGGGGCGGTGATCCGGAGTGAAGGCCTGGCGGAAGGCCGGATGTCTCGGTGTGCTGCTCCTGGTGTGTGCGGTGAGCTGTGTCGCGCCGATGGTCTCGAGGATTTCGGCGGCCACGAGCATGAGCGGGGCGCAGGGGGAGGACATCGGGGGGTCGGCCCCAGGGATTCCCGATCGGATGCTCGCCGCGTACAAGAACGCGGTCATCGGGGTGAAGGACGTGGTGCCCCAGTGTCGTGGCATGCGGTGGCAGATCCTCGCCGGGATCGCCCGCATCGAGTCCAACCACGCGATCGGGCACAGCGTCAGCGCGGCCGGGGACATCAGCCCGCGCATCCTTGGCCCTGCCCTGAACGGATCGGGTGTCGGCGGGAACACCAGCGTGTTCCCCGACACCGACGGCGGTGAATGGGACGGCGACCCGGTGTACGAGCGGGCGGTGGGCCCGTTCCAGTTCCTGCCTCAGACGTTCCGCGGCTATGGCCAGGACTCGAACGAGGACGGTGTCACCGACCCGCACAACGCGGACGACGCAGCGCTGGGAGCCGCCGCCTACCTCTGTGGGGAAGGGCGGAACCTCAAGGACGAAGACCAGCTGAGGAAGGCGATTTTCGTCTACAACCACAGCGACGCCTACGTGGCCGACGTCCTCAGCTGGATCCACCGATACGACGAAGCCTCCGCCGGGGCCGGTGAGATCGGGCAGGCCACCGGCGACGTGAGAACCGTCCTGTCCGCGGCCCTCGCGCAGAAGGGGGTTCCGTACTCCTGGGGAGGTGGCAACGCCAAAGGGCGCTCGCGCGGGGTGTGCTGTTCTCCTGGCGGGCAGGACGGCCGGACCGTCAACGGCTTCGACTGTTCAGGTCTGGCCCTGTACGCGTTCGCGCAGGCCGGGGTGAAACTGCCACGCCTCGCCGCCGCCCAGGCCGGTGTCGGTACCCGGATCCCCGCTTCTGCCGGGGTCGGCGCGCTCAAGCCCGGCGACCTCGTGTTCTACGGCTACATCCCCACCCGGGACAGCACCATCCACCACGTCGGGATCTACCTCGGAAACGGCCAGATGATCAACGCACCCCGGCCGGGGACCAACGTCCGGATCGACTCCGTGAGCTCCATGTCCGACTTCGCCGGAGGAGCACGAATCCTGTGACCTCCCCATCGCCTTCAAGCAGCAGCCGGGGCCGTGTCCTGATCGCGGTGGCCGGCCTGCTGGCCGCGACCGGCTGCGCCCTGGTCGTCTACGCGATGCCCACGAGTACGAGCGACGGGTCCACACCAACAGCTCTTACTTCCTCTGCTCCGGCCCCCGAGACGCCGGACCCGACCACTCCCGCCAATGAGCCTGCGGCCGACGCGGGGCCACCGGTCGCGAAGGGCCCGGCCGAGCCGGTGCATGGCTCCGCGTCGCCGTCGGCACCGGCCCCGGAGGAGGTCCTGCCGGAGCCGGGGGCAGGACCTCGCGCTGACCCGCTGATCCAGGCTGCGCTGGAACGCGCTGTCCCTGCCGACCTTGCGCCGGCCGACGAGCAGCGGCTGACCACGCTGGGGCGGGCCGTGTGGCTGGCCGAGATCACCGGTGCTGACCGGACGACGTGGCCCGGCTACTTCCCCGATCCCGGTATGACGAGCGGGTACTCCCGGGTCCGGATCCAGGGGCTGATCGCCCGCCGCGACACCAAGCACCAGACCGACGCGGTGGTCCACCTCGTATGGGCGGGAGCCGACCCGTCGGGCACGTTCCTGGACGGCCGCACCGCCACCCTCCGATTCACACGCCAGGAAGGGACGTGGACTCCCGTGCGGTGACGAAGGACCTCCGTCGTGGTGAGTGACGAGTGAACGCCGTGGTGAGTTCACTGCCAAAGGCTCTGCGCGCCCGCCGCCCGGAGGCATCGCGCAACACACGAATTCTCGGAGAAAGGGGCCCTGACCAGGCGTGGTGAGTTGCAGGGGGCACCGCCGTGCCTGGCTCAGGAACTCACCGCCGCAGGCGTTTCCCAACCGTGATTTCAACCGGGTGGCTGTGGTGAGCGATTCGGTGAGCGGGCCCGGGTTCCTTGAGGACAAGACCTGATCGCCTCTCGCTCCGTGGAGTCCCGCATGTCATTCCAGCCCTCTCAGTGGCCCGACCGTACGTCAGGCCCGGCCCGGCCGACCGGCGCCGCTCTGTCCGCCGGCACACGCGGAGGAGCCTCATGCCCGTCCGTGCGGTGACGCTCGCCTCCGCCCCGAGTGCGGCGTGGGACGTCCTGACGTTCCTCGGTTCGCTGGCCTGGTCGTGGGTGAACTGGACCTACGAGTACGCGTGGCTGCTGGGCCTGGTCGGCGCCATCGCGGGGGGTGCCTGGGTGGTTGTGGAGCGGCGGCTGTCGGCGGCGGCTCTGGAGCGGCGGACGTGTGTGGAGCTGGTGCCCTCGCGTCAGTTCGAGACGACGAGCGAGGAGATCGGCCGGTTCGGTGCGCAGTTGATCCGGGCGGCTGGTGCGGGTCCGTGGTGGGCTCCGCGGTCTGCGCGGGCGGTGCGGGTTCGGCTGCGGGCCGATGGGAGCAAGCCGTTGTCGTACCGGGTCGAGGCTCCGGCTTCGGCGCGGCATCTGCTGCTGCAGACCCCGTACGCCCGAGTGCGCTCGGAGCCGGTCCGTCAGCTACGCGGCAGACGCAAGTCGCCGGAGCACACGGTGCGGGCGGTGTTCGCTCTGCACGGCGCTCCGGGGTCGCGGCTGCGGGACGTTCCGCTGGAGCCGGATCCGTTGCAGCCGCTGATTGATGCGGTCGCCGATCTGCGTGCGGATCTGGGCGATCTGGCGGAGGTGTGTCTGGATCTGTCGCCGGCGTCGAAGTGGCGTCTGCGGGCCAGGCGGTGGCAGGTCGTTGACAGGGCGCGGCATCACGCGCGGCGTGAGTCGCGCCGGGAGGCCCGGTGGATGACGCAGGACGCCGCGACGATGGAGGATGCCCTGGCATGGCAGGTCACGAAGCTGACCATGCCCCACGAGCAGCGTGCGGGGTCGGGGCGGAGCCTGCTGATGGCGCCGCGGCCGCCGCGAGTCGATCGGGACAAGGTGCTCGGCAAGTTGGCCGAGGATGCCGGGCTGGTGCGAGTACAGCTGCTGGTGCGGTGTTCGTCCGACGTGGTGGGCCGGGCCGAGCGCCGGCTGCGGCACATCGAGGCAGCGTTGGATGTCTACGCCGCCCGGGCCCGGCTGTCGTCGACCGGCTGGTCGCTGGGCCCGGTGCGCTTCGGGCCGGACCGGTGGCCGTGGCGGGACCGGTTCGACGAGCAATGGAGGACCGGCCTGATCCGGCCCGGGCGCAATTCGTGGGCGCGGGTGGAGGAGCTCGCCGGGTTCCTGAAGCCGCCGACCGTCCACGCCCGGTTGCCGCTGCTGGCCACGGACATCCCGACGTTCGACCCGGAGGAGCTGCAGCAGGGGCTGGTCCCGCAGGGCTGGTACCGGGGGCCGGACGGGCGGGAGCGGCTGGTCGCGACCCGGGAGGACGACACCCTGTTCGAGGTGCAGGTCGGCAAGGCCGGATGGGGCAAGACCATGCGCGCTCTGTGCCAGGCCGTCGCGAGTGCCCACGGCGGGCGGGGGCTGGCGTTCGTCGACCCGCACAGCGACTCCTGGAAGACCGTTGCCCCCTACCTCGCGCATCCGGAGATCATGGGCCGGACGTGGTTGTTCGACCTGACGGTGCGCCGGGATGAGGACAAGCTGGCGTGCTGGAACCCGTTGAGCATGACCGGCGGGCGGGCCGCACACGAGGTGACAGCGGCGATGGTCGACGCGTTCGCGACCAGCCTCGGCTGGGGAGACGCGAGTGCCCCGCGCGCCATCACGATCCTGACCAAGGCGATCGAGGCCCTGGTCGCAGTGAACAGCAAAGCCGTCGACCACAACGCCCCGCAGTGCCAGGCCACCATCTTCCAGATCCGGCCGCTGCTGACCGACCCGACCTTCAGACAACTCGTCGTCAACGGCCTCGACACGGAAACAGCCGCATGGTGGACGACGTCGTTCACCGAGATCCCCAAGGACGCCCTGCCCACCGTCCTCAACCCCCTGGACCGCCTCGCCTCCTCCCCCGTCATCAAGGCCTTCCTCGGCCAGCCGGTCGGCAGCTACGACATCCGCCGCGCGATGGACGAATCCAACGTGGTCTGGATCTGCCCAGCCGGCACCGGACCCACCGACCGCCTCGTCGTGTCCCTACTCGTACGCGACATGCTGCGCGCCGGCCTCTCCCGGCGTGACCTGCCCGAGCGCCACCGGGCACCGTTCCGCCTCTACCTGGACGAGCTCATCTCCCTCGACGGCTCCGCGTCCACCTCACTGGCGGAGATCACCGAGCAGCTGCGCAAGTTCGGGGTCCGGATGCACGGCATGACCCAGCTCCTGCACAGGCTCAGCGCGGATGTTCGGACAGCGCTGCTGCAGAACGCCTCCTGCCTGTCCACAACGGCCGGCTCGGTCGAAGCTGTTCGCCACATCACCAACGAGTGGGGCGACCAGGTCAGCCCCGAGGATGCCGCCGAGCTTGACCGCTACCGCCACTGGGCTTCCTTCACTGTCGCCGGCAGGCGCGTCGGCCCCCTGCTGATCCGCGGACCGGAACTGAGCGAAGTCTTCAGACCACTCGCCAAACGCGACAAGGTCCGCGCACTGCTGTGCGCCGCCCACACCAACACCGGAGCCAAACCACTCGCCGTGCTCACCGAAGCCGCCACCACACACGAAAAAACCGTTCGCGGCTTCCTCTCTCAATCCAGCCACGACACCACCGAATCCGCCACAACCGAACGGGAGCAGTACCGATGAACAGCAACATCGAGAACACCGAAGACACTGCCTGCTCGGCAGAGGCGTCGGCCGTAAAGCCGCAGCACGCCACCGAGGAGACCGCGGCGCACCGGGCGATGGCCTTGCTCGCCCAGCTCCGCGTCGTCACCACCCCGCAGCTGCACCAGATGCTGTCACCGAACGCACGATCGGTGACGTCGCGGATGCTGAGTGGCCTGCTGGCCGACAAATTGATCAACTTCTCTGTTCTTCCCCGAGCCCACAGGGCCCGGCTGTGGTTCCTCTCCCCGCGCGGGGCGCAGGTGGCGACGCTGTGGCCGGAGCTCCGGGGCCGGAGCGTGGTGCCGCCGGGCAATGCGACCGAGGCCCGGCTGCGGGCTCCGCACTCCCTGGCCGGTATCCGGGCGCACCTGACGTTCCTCGATGACGCGGGTGCCCGGGGCGATGAGTACGGGCCGTTGGACTGGGTTCCGGAGGTCGCGCACCGGTTGCCGGACACCGGTGGTGAGGACCGGCTGATCGCGGACGCGGTGATGCACTACACGGCGTCCTCGCCACGCAGGCTGCAGTTCCGGGCGTTCGTGGAGATCGACCGAGCCACGATGAGTTCGGAGCGCCTGGCGAGCAAGCTGATCTCCTACGCCCGGTTCCACGACTACACCCCTCAGCCCGTCGGGCGGCGGGGTCTGGTCGGGGACCAGGCCGCGATGCTCGCCTGGCAGCGGTTCTACCCGCGTTTCCCCCGGATCCTGTTCATCCTCACCGGCGCTTCCCCGCGGACGCTGCAGCAGCGCACCGAGGACCTGCGGGCCATGACCAGTGAACATCCGCTCGTCGCGACGTTGGCCGCCAAGGTTCCGCTCGGGGCGGCCGTGCTGGAGGACCTGGAGGAACATGGTCCGTCCGCGCCGGTGTGGACGCCGCTGTCCGGGGCGGCCGAGCGCCGGTCGTGGATGGAGCTCTGATGGCGGCGCAGCCACCGCGGCGGTTCGGAGGGAGCATCCGGCGCGGGCCGATGGCCGCTGATGCCTTCCAGGCCCAGTTCACGCAGATCCACAACGCCCTCTTCCGGGACCGTCGCCTGTCGTTCAAGGCCAAGGGCATCTTCGGGCTGATCAGCACGCACCGGGACGGCTTCGGGGTGAGCCAGGCCGCCATCGCCTCGTTCTCCACCGACGGTGTCGCGGCCGTGGGCTCCGGGCTGAAGGAGCTGATCGGCTTCGGGTACCTCCAGCGCGAGCGGAAGCGCAACGGCCTCGGTCAGCTCGGCGAAGCCGAGTACTTCATCACCGACATGCCGCAGGGCCTGATCCTCACCTTCGACCCCGGCTTCGACCCTCTCGACCAGGGCCCCGGGGCCGGGGAGCAAACCCGCAGGTCAGAGCCAGGATGCGGAAACCGCACACAGGTACCCGCGGAACAAACCAGCAGGTCAGAGCCTAAATGCGGTTTCCCTAAACAGGGTGAGCCAACATTGGGAAATCGCCTACATAAGAAGACCACTACTTCTAAGAAGACCAACAAGAACAAGAAGGATGCGGCTGCGCCGCGTAGCGGTGGGACGTCCGTCAGGACTTCAACCTCAGGTAGTAGCGCGCGTGAGCCTCAAAGCGGCTCCGCCGCGTCCACAACGACGCCCCCTCGACCCGACCCGAACGAAGCAGGCCCCGGCCGGCGCAGGGACGGGCGGGCCGGTGGCGGTCGGGAGGCGAGGCACACCGCGGCGGAACTGGCCACGGTGCGGTCGGTGCGCGCCTTCTACCCGCCGGAGCTCCTGGAGGTCCTGCCGGAGCTCCCCCGGGTGTCCTCGGCGATCCTGTCCGCGATGCGCACCGACGGGCGCACCGTCGAGCAGCTCGGTGAGCGGATCCAGTACCGGTGGATCCACCACGGGTACGCCGCCAAGCATGCTGCCGGGAAGCTGAGCAGCCCGGTGGGTGCTGCAGTCGCGATGGTGCGGCCGCTGCGGCGGGGTGACCGCTACGCGTGTGCTGACGCCCGGTGCGAGAACGGCCGCGACGTCATCACCGGTGTCGAGTGCCGTCTGTGCGAGGTCCGTATCGCCGACCAGAGGGCGGCCAGGGCGCGACGTAAGGGCCTGGCAGGCCCGCCGGGTGGCATCGCCCCACCCGAGGCTTCACGGGCAACTGGAGGTCGCGCGGGGCGGCTCAAGGACTGCGAGGAGCCCTCGTGCCGGCAGCCGATCCCCGCAGGCGGCGGCCCACTGTGTTCGGGCTGCGTCATCGACGCACAGGAAGCCCAGGAGGCGGCGGAGAGGGCGGCAGCCCGATGGGACGCCGAGGCGGACACCCTTCCGCTGCACCACGGAACGGACCCGCAGGACGGGGAAGACGCCGCCACGGCCAGGCTGCGTGCCCGGATCGCCGGCGCGTGGGGCACCCCGGAGGAACTCGCCGCGTACGGACACGGCGCCCAGCGATGAGCCAGCCAGCGGGCCGTCCCGGCAGCGTCACCGATCAAACAAGACCGGACGGACGGTTCCTCGCCGACAGCCCGGCAACTGCGGATCACCTCTTTCGGCCTCGTTGCCGACGAATCGACTAACTGACTGGATAGGTGCTGGTCAACAGGGGTGTTGGCCGCAACGGAGGGAACAGGCGTATGAATTCCTTCGCAGACTGCGCTGAAATAGGCAGCTACGGGGGCCTTATGGCGATTTCCAACGTCCCTAACAGGCTGGGTTGTTGAGACAACTTTGCGTAAGGTACCGATTTAGACTGCCAAGTTGGTTTCGAAGGCGATCACCTGCCACCGCAGACTCAGCACAGGTCGCACCACTTGTAGGCATATGCATGGGAGACGTAGTGACGCGGACAGGACGGCGAAGCAGCTCGAATCTTCGCAAGCGAAACCACCTCAGGTCGGCAACCCTGGTGCTGGCCGCATGTGCGCTGACCGCCGTAGCCGGATGTAGCTCCGATCCAGATGAGGACGCGAAGCCTGACAAGGCGCCGAGCCCTGCCGCCACTGCGAGTGCGCCATCGCCACCCGCTGACCCTACGCAGGCCGCTGAATCAGCCGCAGTCGCTGCCTATGGGCAGTACTGGCGGGAGATGGAGCAGCTCTACGCGGACATCAACAGCAAGAGCGATCGGCTGAAGAAGGTGGCGTCCGGGCTGGCACTGGTCAACGCCGAGGACGACGCGCAGCAGATGCATAAGAAGGGTGCCCTGATCATCGGCAGCGTCTCTGTGGTCGACTCCACCGTGACGGCCTCCGATATCAGCCGCGAGGTACCCAAGGTTGTCCTCACCAGCTGCCTCGACATCTCGAAGTGGCAGGTCGTCAAGGCCGACACCAAGAAGCCTGCACCGTTGCCGTCCACACGCCTGACGAAGTACGTCATCACTTCCACGCTTGAGAAGTGGCCCCAGGGCTGGGTGGTCATCGACGACAAGCCGCAGGAGAAGGCATGCTGACCGGGCACAGATCAACGGTTTCGGTGGGCGCGGCACTGCTTCTGGCCGGGTACGCACTCGCTGGTCAGGCAGTTGCCGACGGCCCAGGAGGAGGAGCCGCCCTCTGTGGCAAGTTCGTCTGCGTCGATGCCAGCACTCCTGGGAAACCAGGCAGCACTGGCGGAGGCTCACAGGTCGATCCGCAAGGCGATTCCGGCGAGGCGCCGAGCGAGGGCGTAAGCACGATTCCGGGCCGGGACTGCACGATCCGCAAGTTGGATCCGCAGCCGGCCGCCGGCAGTGACCTGTGGGAGGGGCACAAGCCGGGGGATGGGGCGATCTACGTCGCTCCGTGTGCCGAGGCTTCCGGCGGGGCCGCCACAGACTCAGTCGTCGGACGAGTCTTCTGGGCCGCGAATCAGCCGGCGGCCGTCGACCCGGCCGAGCTGGCGCGGCAGGCCGTGGACAAAATGCTGCTGCAGGGGCCGGAGATCGGTATCACTCCGAAGCCGGGTGGTACGGGTGTGATCGGTATGCCGGTGTACATGTGGACCGCTACCGGCCCCGAGACGTACGGGCCGAACACGGCCAGCGCTACGGCCGGTGCCGTCACAGTCTCCGCGGTGGCGAAGGTCAGCAAGATCGTATGGACGATGGGTGACGGCAAGACCGTCGTGTGCACGACGGCCGGAACACCGTACAAGAAGTCCTACGGCGCGGAACGGTCACCGGACTGCGGGCACCTCTACACGCGTCCGTCGTCGACCCAGCCGTCTGGGAAGTATCACGTCACCGCGACGTCCACGTGGACGATCAACTGGACCGGCGGCGGTACCTCCGGCCAGCTCACCGAGGTCCGCGACAGCGACATCGACATCACCGTCGCAGAGGTCCAGGTCGTCAACTAGCCCAGCGCAGGCGTCAGCCGCCACTCGTCTCGGCTTCCTCGCCATTCCCCTTGAGTTCCTGCGTGTCCCAGGAGGCAGCAGATCGTGAGCAAGAGCACCACCATCCCCGCGCCCGGCCCCGGCGCGCAAGAGTCAGGCCAGGGGCGCCCCCAGCCGGTCGCGGCCCCGCGCATGGTCAAGCAGCGCCGGCGCCGGCCCGGGCTCATCGCCCTGTCCGTCGCCTTGATCGCGGTGGGAGGTCTGTCCGGCGCCGTGCTGTACTCCGCGTCGGGCCAGCGCACCCCGGTACTCGTCGTGACCCGCGACGTTCCCGTGGGCACGAAGCTGACCAAGGCGGATCTCGCCGAGGCGTCGGTCGCGCTGGACCCTGCGGTGAAGTCCGTGAAGGCCTCGAAGGCTGCTGGGCTCGTGGGGCAGCGGGCAGCTGTCGACCTGCGGGCCGGTTCGCTGCTGACCCCGGCCCAGGTAACGGACAAGTCCCTGGTCGGGCCCGGTCAGCAGTTGGTCGGAGTGAGCCTGAAGCCGTCCCAGATTCCTGCCACTCGCTTGTCACCGGGCCAGAAGGTCCTCGTCGTGAGCACCCCGGACGCCGACGCGATGGAAACCGCCAAGGAGAGCGGTCTGGAGGCGAAGCCGCAGACGGTGGCCGCCTCCGTCGTCGCTGTCGGCTCCCCGGCCGTCGGTACCGGCAACGTAGTTGTGGACGTCGCGGTGCCTGTGAAGGACGGCCCGGCACTCGCTGCCCGGGTCGCGACCGGGAACGTCGCGGTGATCGTCGATGCCCGGGGCGGCAGCTGATGGCTGTCATCGCGCTGGCCGGCGGACTCGGTGCGCCGGGAGTTACTACGGCGGCGATGGCGCTGCTGCTGACGTGGCCGCTGGAAACGGGGCACCGGGTGGTGCTCGCCGAATGCGACCCCGACGGCGGCGCGATCCTGCCCGGAGCGTTGCAGGGCACGCTCAGCAATACACATGGCATGCGGAACCTCGCGCTGGCTGGTCGTCAGAACCAGTTGGGTGAGGCCTTCTGGCGGCAACTGGTCGATGTGACCGATGCCGGGACCCGTGACCGTCTTGTTCTGCCCGGCCTCTACGACCCGGCGCACGCATCGTCCATGGGGCCGGTGTGGGACCAGCTGGCCCACCTGTTCGCCGGGGTCGAGGAACACCAGCACGACGTCCTCGTCGACCTGGGCCGCCGCGGAGCGTTCGGCCCCTCCGGCGTCCTGGCGCAGCGCGCCGATGTCGTCCTGATGGTTGCCCAGAACACGTTGCGCAGCTTGCAGAGCGCCGAGGTGCGGTTGACGGCGCTGCGGGAGCAGGTCGGTAACGCGCCGGAGATCGGTCTGCTGCTGGTGGGCCGTGGCTCTTTCTCCAAGGAGGAGGTTCAGAAGCATCTGAAGACCGACGTGGTGGCGACGCTGCCGTGGCGGCCTGCCGAGGCCGCGGTGCTGTCCGACGGGGCGAGCCAGCCGCGGAAGTTCGAGTCCAGTGAGCTCATGCGTGGCGCTCGCACCACGACGGAGAAGGTCCTCGGGATGGTCGCCACTCGCAGGGCACGCCTGGGACCTCCCGGACAGAGCGGCCGGGTGGTGGCTGGTGCGCGCTAACCCCATCTACCACAACCCTCAGGTCACGCCGTTCGACGAGCGGATCGCGGCCCAGAGCCAGGCCCGTCCCCACCCCGCACAAAGTGAGCCCCGCACACCAGCGCAGGGCGGGTCAGGTACTGGCGCTGCTTCCCCTGCTCGGCCGGGGGTGGCCGTCGACTACGAGGCCGTTCGGCTGATCAAGAAGGAGGTCGGGGAACGGCTGACCGCGCTTCTTCGGGCCGAGCCGGGTATGTCTCCGGCGGCGCAGGAGCAGCGGGGGCGGGCTCTGATCAATGAGCAGGTGGCGATCTGGTCGGATGCCGAGGCGGTGAAGCGTGGGTTGTCCACGACGCCGGCCGAGGACGCGGCGATCTCGCAGGCGGTGTTCGACCTGCAGTTCCGGGCCGGGCGTCTGCAGGTGCATCTGGACAACGCGCGGGTCGAGAACATCCTGATCAACGGCTACCGGTACGTGTGGCTGGACTTCACCGATGGGCGGCGGGTCCAGGTGGCTCCGGTCGCGGACTCGGATGAGGAGCTGCGCGAGCTGCTGCGGGATCTGGCCCGGCGTACGACTGGGCAGAGCGAGCGCAGCCTTTCCACCGCGGATCCGTTCCTCGCGCTGCGTCTGGCCGACGGGTCGCGGCTGCAGGCCATCATCGACGTGACCCCGGGCACTTACGTCACGATCCGCCGCCATGGCATGCGGCACGCGAATCTGGATGACCTGGTGCAGGGCGGGATGCTGGACACGACGCTGGAGCAGTTCCTTCGGGCGTGCGTCCGCGCGGAGAAGAACGTGATGATCGTCGGCGGGCAGGCCGCCGGCAAGACGACGCTGCTGCGCGCGTTGTTGAAGGAGATCGACCCCGACGAGCGATTCGCCACGCTCGAGACGGAGTTCGAGCTGTTCGCCCACGAGAACGGGTTCCACCGTCAGGTCGTGCCGATGGAGGCGCGCCAGTCCAACGGTGAGCGCGTCGATGGACATGGTGCAGGCGAGATCTCGCTGATGGACCTGATGTACAGGGCGCTGAGGATGTCGCTGGCCCGGATCGTGGTCGGTGAGGTCCGCGGTCCGGAGATCGTGGCGATGCTGCAGGCGATGACGAACGGGCAGGGCGGCAACCTCTGCACTCTGCACGCCATCCACCCGAGTGTCGTCTTCGACCGGATCGCCGAGCTCTATCTGCTGGCCCAGGCGAACATGTCCGAGCAGCTGGCCTACCGTCAGGCCGCGAACGGGCTGCATTTCATCGTCTTCGTGAACTCGATCGACGAGACGAAGATCGCCGGACACCGCCACCGGTTCCTCTCCCACGTCGTGGAGGTGACGGGTATCGGTGAAGGCGGGCGCCCGGATACGAACACGATCTTCGGGCCACGCCCGGAGTGGGACGAGCCCCGGGCCGTGCCGTTGATGCACCCCAGGTGCATCAACGACCTGCGCCGCGTCGGATTCGACTCCGACCTGCTGAACGCACCCCGTGGCACCTGGCCCACGGTCCTGCCGCTCAAGATCCGGGAGGTGTCCTGATGGGTGCACTCCTGCTGTGGGTGCTGGCCGGCCTCGCCCTGGCCGGCGGAATCGTCGGCCTGGTCGCCGGGATCGTCGGCACGACCCGGCCCAAGGGCCCCTCTGTGGCGGCCCGGCTGCGAGCACGGACCGGATACGCCGATCAGGACGCGCGAGCACGCCGCCGGAACATGCTGGTCGCTGGTGCAGTTGTGGGCGGGCTGTTGTGGCTGCTTACCGGGGTTTTCGTGCTGGGTGTTCTGGTGATGCTGGCGGCGGTGGGGGTGCCGTGGCTGCTGGCGCCGACGAAGGGCGCCGTGGGGCGGATCGGGAAGCTGGAGGCGCTGGGTGACTGGACGCAGCGCCTGAGCAACGTGCTGCGGCTCGGCCGCGGCCTGGACGAGGCGCTGAAGCTGTCCCGCAAGGGTGCACCGGAGGCGATCGAGGACGAGGTCGGTGATCTCGTGGACCGGCTTCAGGTCGGGTGGAGGTCGACGGACGCGCTGCGTGAGTTCGGTGACGCGCTGGACGACGTGACCGCCGACAAGGTCGTCGCCGCTCTGATCCTGTCTGCCGCCGACCGCGGCCCGGGCCTGGCCCAGGCGCTGGACGACCTCGCCGAATCCGTACATGAAGAGGTCGCGAAGCGCCGGTCGATCGAGTCGGACCGGGCCAAGCCCCGCACCACCGTGCGGTGGATGACCATCATCACCCTCGGTGTGATCGGTGTCGGCATGCTCGTGCCGAGCTACACCGCCCCCTACGGCACCGTGCTGGGCCAGCTGGTTCTTGGTCTGCTCGTCGTGGGCTTCGTCGCGGTCCTGGCGTGGATGCGGTCGCTGGCCGACACCAAGCCGGTCCCCCGCTTCCTGGTCGCCGACCCGCGCAGCCGCGTCACCGTCCTACCGCCCCCGGCACCCGGCGAGACCCCCGTTCTTCAGGAGGCCCTGTGATTCCCGTCGGCGCAGTCCTCGCCGGCTGCACGGTCGGCGCCGGGGTGGCCCTGCTCATCAAAGAGCTCGCCCGCCCCGCCCCCGCTCTGGGGCCCGCGCTGCAGCGACTGAACCACCCGACGCCCCCGCGGCCGGAGCTGTCCAGCGCGGACCGCGACGAGCGGTGGGGCGCCTGGCTCCTCGACCACGTGGGACGAGTACCTGGGGTGCGAGTCCCGTACCGGAATCTGGCGCTGGTCGGGCAGAGCCCGAGCAGGTTCATGCTGACCAAGGTCGCCTTGGGCGCCGGAGGCCTGTTGCTTCCGCCGTTGGCCACTTTGCCGTTCCTGCTGCTGCATATGCCGTTCTACCTGCCCGTCGGCGTCGGGCTGCTGTTCGGCGCAATCCTGTGGTTCGCCCCCGATCTCGCCCTGCGCGACCAGGCACGCCGTGCGCGGGAAGAGTTCGCGCACGCCATGGCCGCCTACCTCGATCTCGTCGCCTTGCGCCGGGCCAGCAACACCAGCGCGGAACAGGCGATGGAACAGGCCGCCCAGGTAGGCCAGGGGTGGGCGTTCGTACGGATCCAGGAGGCGCTGGCCCGCTCACGGGTCGACAAGGTGCCCCACTGGGAATCCCTGGAACGGCTCACCCAGGAACTCGACCTGCCGGTCCTGGACGACTTGGCGGCCATCATGCGCCAGTCCTCGGATGACGGGGCGTCTGTCTACGCGACGCTGCGCTCCCGCTCGAAGAACCTGCGCACCGAGCTGCTGTCCGGCCAGGCCACCGAGGCCAACGCCGACAGCGAGAAGATGACCGCCCCCGGAGCCCTGCTCGCAGTGCTGGTCATGCTCCTCATCGCCTTCCCCGCGGTCATCCGCATCCTCAACACCTGAACGTACGCACGAAGGAGACATCGTCATGTGCAAGCTCACCGTCAGAATGTCCGGCGCCGGTCAATGGCTCCGTGGCCGGATCGACCAGGGCCTGGCCCGAGGCGAGGACCGGGGCGACATCTCGATCACGACCGTCATCATCTGGGTGGCCGCAGTTGGTGGTGCTCTGCTCATCGCGGGCACCATCGCCGTGGTGGTCTCCCGGTACAACGGCATGCTCACCGGTATCTGATCAAGCGTGAACAGGACAGCGGCAGTGATACGGCGCTGGGCAGAGGCGGCTGCATCCAGGGCGCGGGGCGACCGGGGCGAGTCGTCCGTACAGATGGCGATCGTGTTCCCGTTCGTCATCCTGCTCACGATCACCGCGGTGCAGGTGGGGATGCAGTACTACGCGCGCAACATCGCGCTGACCGCGGCCCGGGAAGGCGTGAGCGCCGGCCGGATCCACCAAGCCACCCCCGGTGACGGTGCGGCCCGAGCCCGGGAGACGCTGGGCCGGATCGCCGGTGACAGCCTGCGCGGCGCCGGGGTCAGCACCGCCGGGAGCGGCGGGGAGACGATGAAGGTCACCGTGACCGGCCGGGCCGTGTCCCTGGTTCCGGGCCTCCCCGGTCTGCTGATCTCGCAGTCGGCGACCGGGGCCCGAGAGCGCTGGACCACACCATGAGCGCCCTGGGTGGGTTGCGGTCCTGGTTCCGGCAGTGCGCGGGCAGGTTGCGTGGTGATCGTGGCAGTGAGGCGATCCAGGCGGCGATCGTCACGCCGCTGCTGATCGCGTTCGTGTGTATGGCGGTTGCTGCGGGGCGTCTGGTGATGTCGGGGGCCAAGATCGACGCCGCTGCGGAGGACGCCGCCCGTGCGGCGTCCATCGAGCGGACCCACGGTGACGCGACGTCCGCCGCGTCCTCGGCTGCCGCGCGGTCTCTGGATGACCAGGGGATCAAGTGCGCGTCGAAGAGCGTGTCTGTGGACGCTTCGGGGCTGAACATGCCGATCGGACAGGTCGGCTACACCACGGTCACCGTGGAATGCACCGTGGCGCTCTCCGATCTCCTGCTGCCCGGCGCCCCGGGCTCGAAGACGCTCAGCAGCAGTTTCTCCTCCGTGGTCGACGCCTACCGCTCCAGGGAGGGCTGACGTGCAGGTTCAATTCTCTGGCAGTTGCTGCCGGTGGAGCCGTCTCGTGTCAGGCAGGATGCGGCGCGATGACGGTGGGGTGGTCGTGTTCGTCGCGGTGTGTGTGGTGGCGCTGCTCGGCATCATCGGCCTGGTCCTCGACGGCGGCGGGAAGCTCCGGGCTACCGAGCGCGCCGATGCGGTCGCGTTCGAGGCTGCCCGGGCCGGCGGCCAGGCCATCGACCCCGGCGCGGCAGTTTCCGGTGAGGCGATCCGTGTCGACCCGCAGGCCGCCGCCACTGCCGCCTACGCCTATCTCGGCCGGGTCGGCGTCAGCGGCAAGGTGTCCTTCGCCGAGAACAACTCGAAGGTCGTCGTCACCGTCACGGATTCCTACCCCACCAAGTTCCTGCCCGTGGTCGGGATCGGCTCCATGGCCGTATCCGGGCACGGTTCGGCGACCCTGCTCCACAAGGCTGACTGACACAAGATCGACCTACTGATGAAGAGGCGCTGTTCCATGCCAGAGTCCCCCGCCGGTCTGTCCCGCCGCCCGGCCAGGCCGGCCCGCCGTAGAGGGGCCGGCCTGTGGGCCGTACTGCGTGCCCTGATCAGCCTCGTCGTGCTGGCCGCGCTGCTGGCCGGGCTGCCCATGCTGTTGTGGTGGGCCACCGGTGTGGTCGCCCCGGCCGGGATCGACGCGCTCGGCAACCTGTTGGGCACGCAGGACTCCGGGCAGGTGTTCCTCCTCGTTCTCGCAGCGGCGGGGTGGGCCGGCTGGGGCATGTTCGCTCTGTCCGTGCTGGTGGAGATCCCCGCGCAGCTGCGCGGGCGCACCGCACCGCAGTTGCGGCTCCTGGTCGGGCAGCGGGCGGCCGCCACGTTGGTCGGGGCCGTGCTCCTGGCCCTGCCCACCGGGACCGCGCTCGCTGCTTCTGCCAGCCCCGCAGCCGCCGCCCCCGCGGTCACATCAACAGTCGCCCCTGCCAGCACCAGCACGAAGCAGGACACAGCCAAGCAGGTCGAGTCGGACGCGAGCCGGCAGGCCGCGCACACCGTGGCCGACACCAAGCCGGCCGAGAGCCTGTGGTCGATCGCCCAGGACCGGCTCGGCGACGGAAACCGGTGGGAGGAGATCGCCGCACTCAACGACGGCCGCACCATGTCCGACGGCCAGACCTTCCGGGCTGACCTGCCGATCCACCCCGGCTGGATCCTTCACCTCCCTGAGGATGCCCGCCCCACGACAGCGATCGCCGGGCCCGACGTGGGAGACGGCGCAGAGCGCGGACTGCGTGCGCAGGGCGGCGGCAAGCAGGCCGCCACGGGAGAGGAGTACGTGGTGGAGCCGGGTGACAGCTTGTCGAAGATCGCAAAGGACGAGCTCGGCGACGAGTCGAAGTACCCCGAGATCTTCGAACTGAACAAGGGCGAAGCCCAACCCGGCGGGGGCCGCTTCACCGACCCGGACCACATCTTCCCCGGCCAGAACCTGACGCTCCCCGCCACCGCGACTGCGCCGGACGACTCGGACCCTGGCCCAGGACAGCAAGGCCCGAACGCGCCCGCCCCACAGACCCCGGACGACGCGGGGCAGCCAGACAACGCGCAGCCGGACGAGGCGGAGCAGCACAACGACGACAAGGAACAGAGCGACGTGGAGGAGGGGCAACCGGCGCCCGCTCCCCCGAGCGCTCCGGCCCCGGAGCCCAGCACCGTGCCCGGCCCGGCCGCTTCTGCTTCCCCGCCGGGCGCTGAGCCGTCGCAGGCCGAGCCCTCAGCAGTAGCCTCGCCGGAGACGGACGACGGCGACGGCGGTGTCGTGCAGCAGGTGGCGCTGGTCGCGGGGATCGGTGCGCTGCTGGCTGCTTCGCTCGCCGGGGCGCTCGGTGTGAAGCGGATCCTGCAGCAGCGGCGCCGCAGGGCGGGCGAGACGATCGCGATCGACGCCGACCCGTCACTGCTGGAACAGCTCCTGAACACCAGTGGTGAGCCTGCCAGCGCCGCGCTCCTGGACACCGCGCTGCGGACCCTGGCCGGCCAGGCCGGTAAGGGGGTCGAGTTGCCGGTCGTCCGTGGGGCGCGGATCACGGGGCAGAGTGTGCAGCTGCTGGTCGAGGACAAGTCCGGGACCCCCATGTCCCCGTTCACCGGCTGCGACGAGCCGGGCGTATGGGGGCTGGATCCTGCGGCGACGCTGCTGGACGAGGCAGCCACCGCAGACGTGCCCGCCCCCTATCCCGGCCTAGTCACATTGGGGGCCACAGAGGACGGTGACCTCCTGCTGGCCGACCTGATGCACCGTGTGCTGCTGCTGGATGGGCAACCCGGCGACGTCCTTGCCGTCACGCGGGCCCTGGCTCTGGAGGCCGGGACGTGCGGCTGGAGCGATCACACCGACATCATCACCGTCGGACTCGGCAGCCGCCTGGCCTCACTGCTGCCCAAAGGCCGTGTACAGACCATGCCGAAGCTGCAGTCGGTCGTCGCCGACCTCGGCAGCCTCCTCCTCGAAGTCCACCAGCAGGACGAAACAGCACCCGCCCCGCTGCCCTGGATCCTGATCTGTGCCGGAGACATCGACGGGGACCAGGTCTGGCAGCTCGCCGACGCTCTGTCCGCGGCACGGAAGCTGCCGATCGCGGTCGTCCTGCCCGCCAACGACGCCACCCGGCAGGCCTTCCCCGACGCCGACACCATCCCCGCCGCGCCGGACACGCCTGTCGAGCTCCCCGAGCTGGGCGGCCGGCCCGTCCAGCTGCAGCGGCTGACCGACGAGCAGTACCGCAGCTTCATCCACGCCCTCGAAGTCACCGAGGAACCCGCCCAGCCCGCCACCGGCGCCTGGAAGCTCTCCGAAGACCACGCCCACATCGCCACCACCCCCCTCACCGGCGCCCACACCGTCTACCTGGGCGACGGCGCAGCCGACCCCGGCAACCCGTTCCCCGCGCTGCTCGCCTCCGCCACCCCGAACGAGTCGGGCGATGCAGCTGCGGAGACCGAGGGATCCATGCCGACAAGCTCACCCGGCAGCCCCGCGGTGCCCGCACCAGCCGGCCCGTCGGCAGTACCGCCCTTCGACGGCACGGAGGACGAGGACCCGGAGACACCTGAGATCCGGATCCTCGGGCCGCTCCAGGTCAGCAGCATCAGCGGCTCCGGGCATGCCACGAAGGTCGGGGCGCTCGCCGCTCTGATCTACCTGCGGCCCGGACGCAGTGCCGACGCCCTGTGCACGGCGATGGACCCCGTCAACCCCTGGTCGACCCGCACGCTGCAGTCCCGTCTCTCCGAGATCAGGTCCCGTTTCGGGGCCGCCGCCGACGGGCAGTCGTACCTCCCCCGTCCGAAGAACGGATACTCGTTCCGTCCCGGGATCCGCTCCGACTGGGCCCGCTTCCAGGAACTCGCCACCCGGGGCCTGGCCTCCGGCCCCGACGCCGGTGTCGCGGACCTGGAGAACGCGCTGGGCATGGTCCGCGGCAAGCCGTTCGAGGGCCAGGACTACCCGTGGGCCGACTCCATCCAGCAGGAAGTCATCTCCCGCGTGGTCGACGTCGCACACACCCTGGCTGCCTGGCTCACCGACGGAGACACTCCCGACATGGATGCCGCCCGGCACGCGGTCCTGCGCGGTCTGGACATCGATGAGACCTCCGAAGTCCTCTACCGGGACTGGATGCACATCGAGTGGGCCACCGGAAACACCACCGGGGTCCGCAAGGCCATCAGCCGGCTCCAGCAGATCACCCGGATCTACGACATCTCCCTCGAACCCCTCACCGAACAGACCATGTCCCTGGTCCTGTCCGACTCGCACCAGCAGGTGCCAGCCCGCTGACCAGTTGTTCAAGCCCCACCGGCTGTCGGCGTGGACGTGGAGGCGGGGGTGGAACAGGCTGTGGTGGCGATCGTGAGCAGGAGGGTGAGCATCACGGTTGCCGCCGTGTGCGCGGAACGGAGGGAACGGCGTGGCAACGGCCGTGGTTCTGTGATCATGTGTTTCCGTCCCGGAGAGGGTGGGTCAGCGGCCGGTCGTGCCGTCGATGAGTTCGCGGAGGATGTCGGCGTGGCCCGCGTGCCGGCCGGTCTCCTCGATCAGGTGGGTGAGTGCCCAGCGGATGCTGGGAGCGGGGCGGTCCGGCCGGGGTCGGGGGACCGGTGCGCCGAGATCGGCGCACCCGTCGAGAACGTCGTTCGCGCGCTTGACCGCGTCTCGGTAGCGGGCGACGACATCGGCCACGCTGTCCGCCGGCGCGGCGCGGAACGTCGCCTGCCAGTCGGTGACGTCGTCCCCGAGGAACATCGACCGCTCGACGTACGTCAGGTGGTTGAGCAGGCCGAGCAGGTTCGTGCCCGACGGCACCGCGGCTGTTCGCACCTGCGGCTCGGGTGCGCCGTCGACCTTCGTGGCGATCGAGGTCCGGAGGTAGTCGAGAAAGCCGCGCAGGACCTCGATCTCACTGCTTCCGGTCCGGGGCGGCGGGGTGTCGCCACGGCCATTGCGGCGTGTGGTGCGGCGTGGGGTGCTGGGCAACAGTGGTCGCCTTCCTTCATTGGGGGCCTGCCCCCGTGTCAGGCAGTGCGGCGGATGAGGAGGACGTGGTCGGTGACCTCGGCGGTGTGCCCGCCTGGTCCGGTCGCGATCCGGCGGGGGGCGTCGGCCCGCTCGACCGTCCATGTCTCCGGGGCCAGATCGATACCGGCGGCGACCTCCCGTGGGCTCGGGTACCGCGTGTCGGCGTCCTGATTCCACGACCACGGCGCGGCCGAGCCGTGGTCGACTACCAGCAGCCGCCCGCCCGGGCGCAGTACGTGCGCGGCCGAGCGCAGGACGGTTACCCGGTCCAGGTCCCCGGGGGTGTGCAGGTAGTGGGCGAGGATCAGGTCGAACCCGCCGGGCGGGAAAGACCTGTGCAGGTCGTGTTGCACGGTGGTGACGCGGTCGCCCAGGCCGTGTGAGCGGGCAAGGGCGGCGAGCCGCTCGACCGCCACGGCCGAGATGTCGGCGGCGGTGACCTGCCACCCCTGGCCGGCGAGCCACAGCGCGTCGCCGCCGTCGCCGCATCCGAGGTCCAACACGTCACCGGGCGGCAGGCCCGTCACCGTCTCGGTGAGGCGAGCGTTCGGCTGCGGGTTGCCGGCTGCCGGTCGGGCCGCGTAGATGCCGTCCCAGAAGGCGACCGCATCGGTGGTGCTCATATCGGTGGTGCTCATCAGGACTCCTTGTGTCAGAAGGTGCTCAGTCTTGCCGGGCGCACCACAAACTGGCACACAATCTTGCGGTAATAGCAAGATGACCCCATGGAACCCAAGACGGATGAAGACGTGCTCGACGCGGTGGGGCCGCGGCTGCGTGCGTTGCGTCGTGACCGCGGCATCACCCTCGCCGACCTCGCGGCGACGACCGGCGTGTCGGAGAGCACCCTGTCCCGGCTGGAGAGCGGGCAGCGCCGGGCGAGCCTGGAACTGCTGCTGCCGCTGGCCCGTACCTATGACGTTCCGTTGGACGATCTCGTCGGTGCCCCGCGCACTGGCGACCCCCGGATCCACCTCAAGCCGCTCAGGCGGTTCGGGATGACGTTCGTGCCCCTGTCCCGGCGACCGGGCGGTGTGCACGCGTTCAAGATGATCATCCCCGCCCAGCCGGAACCACTCGAACCGACCCCGCAGACCCACGAAGGCTTTGAATGGCTCTACGTGCTCAGCGGACGCCTGCGGCTCGTGACCGGCGAGCGTGACCTGACACTGCCGCCCGGTGAGGCGGCCGAGTTCGACACGTCCTTGCCGCACTGGCTGGGCAGCGCCGACGGCGGCGTGGTTGAGCTTCTCATCCTGTTCGGCCTGCAGGGAGTGCGTGCGCATGTACGCACCGACCCTCATCGGTCGTCGCAGGCCGGGAGCCGACGGTGAACTCAGCGAGGGATTCTGTATGCCCGTCAGCAGCGAGCCTCACCGCGCAAACGCCGCAGTCGACAATGTCGCACCCGCAAAGATCGACCAGGTCGAACGCCAGTGGACACGAACCGCGTCAGCGACCCTCGGCCAGTGACCAGGCCCGCGCCCCGGGCCTTTCGCCCGGCCCTACACCCGCTGCGGCCGTCCTGATTCACCCTCTGAGCTGGGCCGCAGTTGCTTAGCGTTGTTTTTCCGTGAGAACTACCAAGGCCCCGACGCCAAACGGCAGCTCACAGCCATGATCGTTCTCACCGATACTGGCTGTACCGCTGGTCCCCATGGTCGGATCACGTCACGGTAGTAACGCGGCATCCTCCAGCGGAACAACTGTTTCCGGTCACAGCCCTGTTGATTGGCTGGTTCCGGTGCCATGCTGATCACGCGAGCACCCGGACCACCCCCGAGACCGGGATCCCGCAACGGCCCCGCCTTCCTGCTGCGGCACAGGCGGGGCCTGCCGCCCCTCCCGGCCTCCCCACGGGAGGGTCGCCGCACGCCCACACCCTGTCAGATTCCAGCAGCCCGCATCTCGGCGAACGAGCCGACCTTCGCCGACCATGCCCGCTGATCCGGTACAGCGTGCCAGCCCATCAGCGAGTCGGCAGTGACGGTCTCAGGCCGGACCATATAGCCGAGCAGGACCAGTTCACATCCCGCCGCGTGCGCGGCTTCGGCCGGGAAGGTCGGCCAGTCGGGCCAGTGCGAGAGGTCCTTCTCGACGACAGGGTCGAAGCTGCCATCCGCTATCACCTGCAGTAGATATCCGCTGTTCGCGGCCTTACAGATGGCGGTAAGAGCCTGCTTGTCATTTTCAGCTGTCATGGCAGGACGGTACGACAAGCACGTGCTCACCCCAGTCAGCGGATCCGGACCACGGTCAGGGTGCCGTGGCGGCCGGTTCCGGCGAGGACTTCCACCACCAGGTCGGTCTCAAGTCCCGTGTAGGGCTCTCCGTGTGTGCGCCGCTGCCCGGTGGCAGGTGCGTCGAGCAGGGCGGTGCCGATTCGAGCGGCGAGAACGGGATCGAGGCGTACGGACATGCGGGGCCGGGCTGCTCCGGCGAGGACGAGGACGAGGTTCCGCGGCCGCCGTCGCGCGCCGGTGAACCCGACGACCCGGGCCTCGGCCGTGTCCGCGTGTCTGACCTTCACCCAGGCCCTACGGCCCGAGGGGTATCCAGCTGTGCCGCGCTTGGCCACAACACCTTCGATCCCCATCGGCTGCAGCGACTCGTACCAGTCCTCGGCCACGGTGCGGTCGTCCGTCGCCGGAACGGGCTGGATCGGGGACCCGATGCCGTCGAGCAGATTCAGGAGGAGCTCCCGGCGCCGGGTGTACGGAAGGGCGCGGGTATCCCCGATCGCCGGGTCCGGGTGGTGCAGTACATCCCAGCAGGCGTACGCGGCGGGATGCTGGCCGGCCAGGAATCGGGCCCTTGCCACCGACGACGCGGCCCTGGACTGCACCGCCCCGAAGTCCAGGTGCCCATCGCGCCATACGACGGCTTCGCCGTCCAGAACGGTGGCCGGCCTGAGCTCCATGCCGGCCACGGCCAGGTCCATCCAGTTCGAGGTGACAACCCGCCCGGACCGGGCGTACAGGATCACCGATTCTTCGGTGCGCCGCATGATCATCCTGTGGCCGTCGAACTTGGGTTCGTACCAGTAATCCGGTCCGTGCGGGAGTGTTGATACGGCCCGGGCCAGCGCGACGTTAACGGGGAACTCCACACCTGCGACCCTGCGCCGTTCCGGCCTCGTGAGCACCCTCGGGCAGTCCGGACGGCGGATCCTGTCCGCTGCTACCTCCAGGTGGCATGAGTCCTGCGTAACGCTTGAAGCTCTGGCCCTGGACGGCCTCTTCGAGTCGGGCAGGATGAGCTTCATGGATCAGGGGATAGCTGCCGTCGAAACGGCTGGAGTAGCGGTGGCGGGAAGCTTCATCGGAGTGTGGGTCGGACGGAACGTCGCGTGGTGCGACGGAAGTCGGGAGGCGGATGTGGATACCCGGTCCGCCTGCCCGCTCGCCGACGCCGGCTTCGATCACCGCTCCCGGCTTGCCCGTACAGCCATCGCCACCCGAAGGAGCGACTGATCACATGCCGCTGAACGTGCCCGTCACCCTCACCACGGCGCCGATAGACCGCCGGTACACGGTGCACACCAACCGCCTGCGCTGGAGTGCCGAGCAGCTCGCCACCGAGCCGGACGGCCGCACCGCGCTGGAGACCGCAGTGCGCGAGGGCGTCCGCGAGGCGGCGTCCACCTGCGCCTACGCCCAGCTCACCGATCCGGACATCGACACCGCCGAGCACCCGGACGGGTCGGTGACGATGACCGCCCGCGTGATGTGCGACGAGGCCGACTGCCACGCCGCCGCCCAGCGGCATTTCTTCGACGCCGCCGAGTCGATCGAGGCCCAGGCCGCCGCCGAATGGCTCGCGCAGAAGGAACTGGACTCCGCCCCCGGGGAACTCGCGGTCTATCAGGAGCACACCCGTACCGGCTACTACGACAAGCGGCAGCAGCGCCGCGCCCCCATCGGCTTCATGCTGGGCGGGGTGGTCTGCGTGGGCGCCGGCGCGGCCATGGGCCAGTACGACTACCACCGTCCCGAGTTCGCCTCCAGCACCAGCTTCACGGCGTGGGTCGGCGAGAACGCCGAAGCCCTCTGCAACCACCTGGCGTTCCCCGCGATCGTCGCCGGAATCCTTCTTTACATCTACGGCTTCGCCCGTCTCGCCGTCCCCAACAACACCAACTAGACCGAGAGGACCCTCCACACAGCTATGCTCCCGCTTGGCCTTGCCCCGTACCGCCGCTGGGTGTGCGCAGGGAGAGCTCCGGTTGCCCCGGTGCCGTAGGGGTGGGACGGCCTTGGGTGCGCCCAGGTCGGTCATGGGGGTGTTGTGGGCGATGACGAAAGGGCCGTGGGTTCGAGTTTCCCGAAGGGGACTCAAAGCCGAACCGACGGGTGGCACAGCCATAACCGTACCGGGGCGGGCCTCAGGGCTGATGCGTTCTCAGGTTGTGAGATGAAGTAGCTCGCACGCGTGGGCGGGGCGTGACCGGTAGTGGTCGGTGGCTGCAGCGAGGTTCGCCCATCCGGCTTGGCGCATGAGGCCGATGGCGATGTTGCGCAGATCGAGCGGCTCCAGAAGCGGGGCGAACGCGGGGATCTCGTTGCTCTTAGCCTCGGCCTGTCGCTGGGCGATGACCGTCTGGCTGTCGTGCAGGGCGGCGGCGAGCAGGTGTACGGCCGCGCCGTTGGTGCGGCTTCCGCGCACGGTCTTGCCGTCCACGGCCAGCCCGGTCGCGTTCGTCGTTTCCAGTCCGGCGGATCACCCGCGAATGACCACACCTGGGCGAACCACTCATCTCGTCTCCAGAGAACGCATCGGCCTGGACCGCTACGCGCCCGGCGCCCGGTACTGGACTCGTTCGGCTTCGCGCAGGGCATCCATGGTTTCATCGACGGTCAGGAGAACTGTCGTCTCGAACGAGCTAAGCGCGCCGCCTCCACTAATCGCCAGCGCAACCGCGGCCATGGACACGTTGTCGGGGGCCTCCCACAGGTTGTAGCCGTCGTGCGTGCCGAAGGCGTACCAGAAGCCGTGGAGCTTCCCGCCGACGGACTCGATGTACGCCTGAGCGGCCTTTGCGCGGTCCTCGGGGTGGACGATCAGCCTCGCCCAAGTCTCCGGTGTGTAGCTGAACCTCGATAGATAGAGCGGCATCATGTCTCCCTTTCGTTGCACCAAGGGATACCCCGGCGGGGCGGGAAACGCGCCGGATGCGGCCCGCGTATCCCCCGAACGGCTGGGGACGATGACCGGCACGGCCACAGCCAACGGGTGAGCGACCTACCCGGGCGCTCTGGCCCTGCTTCGCACACGGTGGCTGATACGTCCGCGTACGGTTCGGTCCGCGTGACCACTACCGGTCACACCCTGCCCACGCGTGCCAGCTACTTCATCTCACAACCTGAGAACGCATCAGCCCTGGGGCGGGCCTGGGTCCCCCAGGGCCCGCCGAACCGGCGGTGTCAGAAGCTGTAGAAGGACCGCCCTTCTGACGGCTGACTATTTCTGATCGGTGTTCGGGAGCCGGCCGAGGAATTGAAGCTGCCGATAGCGCGCCACTTGATGGGCGTTCGGTCCCTCGAAGACAAGCGTTTTCGAAGTGAAGGGGTGGAAGCCGCCCGGCAACATGGACATGAGTCGGCCGTCGTCGAGGAGGTCGACGAATGAGATCCCCGGCAGCGCCTGCGGGGAGAGCTTCCGGATGGCCCAGGGGTTGAGGAACAGACTCAGCCCTTCCGTGAAAGTCTCCTGCTGGTCTGGGGGGCGGTCGCCCGCGACATAGCTGAAGAGCTGAGGTGTGGAAGCGTTCGGATCCGGATCGTAGGCAGTCCCTACGCGGCAGAATGCTACGTCGTCCGATCCGTACCCAATTTCCATGCCGATCCGGTTGAACATGGCTACGGTGTGCGCGTTGCTGAACAGGACACCGGCCAAGTTCGCTGCCTCAGGAAGCCTGAACAGACCGCTCGGGATGGTCTTGCCTCGCAACTCGTGCGCGCTGATCTCTTCAGCAGCGATTGTGAGCTTGCCTGATTCATCATGACCCAGGACATCCCGCTGCCCATATAGGTACTCACATACCGAGGACATCACGTGCATCTGCGCGTTCTGGTTATGAAAAGCGCCGACAGCAATAACGAATGGCACGTCCCGAATGTGAGACTTCTCCCAGTACGCACAGCCAGCGGCGTCACGGTGCGTCAGTTTGCGTCTCAGTGCCTTACCTAGTTGGAACACGAAAGCTTGATCGGCTTCGGGAATTTCTTCGCGGAGTAGAGGTGCATACTCAATGTCATCCGGCTCTTTTCCCTGGGCCGGGTTGGTTGTGGTGACTTCTATGGCCACCGGATTCTCGCCGCGGATGACGAAGTCCGGTGCCGCCTGGGACCTGTCCGGGCTGAGGCCTTGCTCGCGCAAATACGCGAAAAGAGCCAACTCAAAGACGCGCGCCGAGAACCCCCCAGACTGAAACTCCCTGACAAAGCTTTTGTCCACGTCGTGAAAATCCGTGAAGATCTCGTTCATCAATCGACGAGCGGCCATATGGGCTGTGCCAGCCCGGACTCGCTGGAAGAGATGATGAGTCTGCCTATCTGGAACGACAGGGGCGAAGAGGTCGCGGGTCATTCAGACATGGTGCCCCTGTGTGCCCCCACCTGACGAGCCCTTTGTGAGACGGGACGCCGAGCGACAGCCGGGGCGGGATCATCCTTGGGCGAAGGCGAGGTAGGTGCCGAGGGTGAGGCCGGAGAAGGTGATGAGCTGGCGTGGTTTGAGGCAGGTGAAGGCGGTGTGCATGGCGATGCCGGTGGCGACGGCGTACGGCATCGTCGGCGGGTAGAGCAGGGCGGGCGGCAGCATGATCTCGGCGGTGATGGCGGCGGCCGCCGCCATGCGCCACAGGTGGATGTCGCGGGCGGTGAGGTTGCCCAGGTGGCGTCGGACGGTGCCGGGGACGGCGTACTGGCGGCGGTAGGGCAGCTGTTCGCGGACCTGGGTGTAGACGTGGATCCACTGGGCGAGGTAGAGGCCGGTGCGGAACTGGGGAGAGCGGAGTTTCTGCCAGGCGCTGTTCCAGTAGATGTCGGTGGTGATCAGCACGAGGAGGCACTGGGCCCAGGTGTTGGCGCTGCTGGGGCCGTGCTCGATGTGCAGTCCGTGTCCGAGGTCTCCGGCGAGCAGGAGGCAGGTGCCGGTGAGCAGGGTGTAGCGGACGGCGTTGGGGCTTTTGAGGTACAGGAGTTCCATGGCGGCCCCGGCCAGGACGACGAGCAGCGCGAGCCGTGGGAGGAGGCCGGTGGCCAGGGTGAGGGCGGCGGCTGTGCGGAGGATCAGCGCGGGCCGGTAGGTGCTGGCGAGAAGCCGGGCCCGTGTGGGCCCGAGGCGCAGCTCGGCGAGGTGGAGGCTGAGGGACCCGGGGGCGAGGCGGTGCCAGCCGCCTTGGCCGATGGACAGGGCGAAGCGCAGGGTGAGGACGGTGCCGAAGAGGATGCGGAACTGCTGGAGCCGGCCGGGGTCGGTGGGGTGCTGGAAGCCGGAGGTGAGGGCGTCATAGAACCACACGGCTGTCCCTCACTTCGATCGTGTGCTCGCCGTCGGCGTTCAGGAGGCGGCCGTGGCCGTCGATCGTGTCGTACCGGCCGCTGGTGGTCAGGTAGTTGAGGATCGCCTGGAGCTGGGGCGGGCCGAGGATGAAGGAGCCCGGGGAGAGGTGGTCGTAGACGTTGACGGGCTCGGTGCGGCCGTCCTTGGTTCCGGTGAGCGTGATGAGGGTGAAGGTGGCCCGGCAGAACATCTTCCAGCGCAGCCAGCGGCCGGGCAGCGGGGTGAAGCCGGTGATCATCCACGCTACGAGGGTGAGGGTGGCGGCGGTCTGGGCAGCGGGCAGCACGGACTCGTGCATGGGTGACAGCCTCCGTGATGGGAGGGTGAAGGTGCGGTGGCCGCCCGCGGGAACGGGGCGGCGGGTTCAGCGCTCGGGCTTGGGGGGCCGCTGCATCAGTGCGGCCGCGGCCTGGTCGAGGCTGATCTTCTCGTGCAGCAGATCCGACATCACTTCGGTGATGGGCATTTCGACGTCGTGGGCGCGGGCCAGAGCGAGGATCGCCTCCGCGCTCTTGACTCCCTCGGTGGTCTGCCGGGTGGCGGCCGTTGCCTGCTCGACGCTCATTCCCTGGCCGAGGTGGGTCCCGAAGGTGCGGTTGCGGGAAAGCGGGGAGGAGCAGGTGGCCACCAGGTCGCCGAGGCCGGCCAGGCCGGCCAGCGTCCCGGGGTGGGCGCCCATGGCCGTGGCCAGCCGGGTGGTCTCCGCCAGACCGCGGGTGATGAGCATGGCGGAGGCGTTGTCACCCATGCCCATGCCCGAGGCGATGCCGACCGCGAGGGCGATGACGTTCTTCACCGCGCCGCCAAGCTCGCAACCGGTCACGTCGGTGCTGGTGTAGGGGCGGAAGTACGGGGTGTGGCACGCCTGCTGAACGCGGCGGGCGGCGTCCTCGTCGTGGCACGCGACGGTGGCGGCGGCGGGCTGTCCGGCCATGATCTCGCGTGCGAGGTTCGGGCCCGAGAGGACCGCGATGCGGTTCGTGCTCACGCCGGTCACCTCGGTGATGACCTGGCTCGCCCTCAGTCCGCTGCCGATCTCGATCCCCTTCATCAGCGACACGATCACCGTGTCGGGCCCGATGTGCGGCGCCCACGCGGCGAGGCTGGTGCGCAGCGACTGGGCGGGGATGGACAGGACGAGGTAGTGCGCGCCGTCCAGGGCGGTCGCCGGGTCGGTGGTGGCTGTCAGGGTGGTGGGCAGTTCGATGTCGGGGAAGTAGCCCGGGTTGCGGTGGGTCGTGTTGATGCCGTCGGCGATCTCGGCACGGCGTGCGTGGACGATGACGT
>NZ_JBEZYP010000030.1:0-44594 GCF_040638585.1 Streptomyces sp. NPDC025273 | reverse complement strand
GTTGGATCTGCCGGGTCTGGTGGCGCGTCCGGTGGATGGTGAGGGTGGTGCGGCGAAGTTCGATCTGGGGTTCAACTTCGTCGAGCGCACGGATCTGGACGGCGCCCCGGCCGGCATCGAAGTCACCGTGGACTTCAGTGCGGACCTGTTCGACGAGAGCACGGTCCAGCACATCGGAGAGCGGCTCGTCCGCCTCCTCACGGCCGGCACCGCCGACCCGGCGAGGCCGCTCAGCCGCATCGACATCCTCGACCCGGCCGAGCGTGAACAGCTGCTGACCGGGTGGAACGACACCGGGCGGGCGCTGGAGCTGCCGGCGGCGACGGTCCCGGGACCCGAGCCGGAGACGATCGCCGGGCTGTTCGCGGCCCAGGCGGCGCGGACCCCCGACGCGCCCGCGATCGTGGCCGAGGACGCATGCCTCACCTACGCGGAACTGGACGAGCGCTCGGCCGCGCTGGCCGCGCTCCTCGCCGCCCGCGGGGTCCGCCGTGGTGACACCGTCGCCGTGGCCGTTCCCCGCTCCGCCGGCCTGACCGTAGCCCTCCTGGCCGCGATCAGGGCGGGCGCCGCCTACCTGCCGGTCGAGCTGGACTATCCGGCCGAGCGGGTCGCCCACATGCTGGCCGACGCGGCCCCGGCCGTCGTGGTCACCACGAGCGGCGCGCGGGGCAGCCTTCCCGAGGGCACCGCGGAAAAGCTCCTCGTGCTCGACGAGCCCGGTACGCGGGAGGAGGCGGCCGCCCTGAGCGGCACCGCCGACCTGCCCGGACCGCTGCCGGACTCCCCGGCCTACGTCATCTACACCTCCGGCTCGACCGGCCTCCCCAAGGGGGTCGTCGTCCCGCACCGGGGCATCGTGAACCGCCTGCTGTGGATGCAGGACGCCTACCGCATCGGCCCGGACGACCGGGTCCTGCAGAAGACCCCGTCCGGATTCGACGTATCGGTGTGGGAGTTCTTCTGGCCGCTGGTGACCGGGGCGGTCCAGGTCGTCGCGAAGCCCGGCGGGCACCGCGACCCGGCCTACCTGGCACGCCTGATCCAGGACGCCGACGTGACGACCGCGCACTTCGTGCCGTCCATGCTGGAGGTGTTCCTCGCGGAGCCGGAGGCCGCGCGCTGCACCGGGCTGCGCCGGGTGCTGTGCAGTGGCGAGGCACTGCCCACCGGACTGCGCACACGCTTCCGGGCGCTGCTCCCGGCCGGCCTGCACAACCTCTACGGGCCGACCGAGGCGTCGGTGGACGTGACCGCGTGGGACTGCGCCGAGGACTCCGCCGCCGCGGTGGTCCCGATCGGCAGGCCTGTCTGGAACACCAGGACCTATGTCCTGGATCCCGCGCTCGCACCGGTTCCGGCCGGCAGCCCCGGTGAGCTGTACCTGGGCGGGGTCCAGCTGGCGCACGGCTACCTCGGCCGTGCGGCGCTGACCGCCGAGCGGTTCGTGGCGGACCCCTACGGCCCGCCCGGATCCCGGCTGTACCGCACCGGTGACCTGGCCAGGATCACCGCGGACGGTGTCCTCGAGTTCCTCGGCCGCACCGACGACCAGGTGAAGATCCGCGGCCAGCGCGTCGAGCTGGGCGAGATCGAGCACGCCCTCGCCCGGCACCCGCTGGTGGGCAGTGCGGTCGTCGCCGTCCGCACCTCGCCCTCGGGGGTCACGCTCGCCGCGTACGTCACGGCCGCCGGACCGGCGGGGCTCCCGGACGCGGCCGCGCTGCGCGACCACCTGACCGGTGTGCTGCCCGGCCACATGGTGCCCGCCCACTACACGGCCATCGACGCCGTCCCGGTCACGCCCAACGGGAAGGTCGACAAGAAGGCGCTGCCCGAGCCGGAGCTGCTGGAGCGCGAGCCCGGCCGCGCCCCGCGCGACGCGACCGAGACGGCGCTCTGCGAGGTCTTCGCCGAGCTGCTCGGACACAGCACCGTGAGCATCGACGACAACTTCTTCGAGCTCGGCGGCCACTCGCTGCTCGCCACCCGGCTCATCAGCATGGTCCGCGACCGGCTGGGTGCCGTGATGTCGGTGGTGACGATCTTCGAGGCCCCGACGGTCGCGGCGCTGGCCGTCCGTCTCGCCGAGGCGGACGGGGCGGGACCGCTGAGCCGGCTGCTGCCGCTGCGCTCCGGCGGCACCGGGACACCCGTCTTCTGCGTACACCCGCTCGGCGGGCTCAGCTGGCCCTACGCCGGGCTCGCCGAGCACCTCCCGGCGGACGTCGGGCTCTACGGGCTGCAGTCGGCCGGCCTCGAAGACGACGAGCCGCTGCCCGCGACCGTCGAGGAGATGGCCGCCGACTACGTGGCCCGTATCCGCACGGTGCAGGCACAGGGCCCCTACCGGCTGCTCGGCTGGTCGCTCGGCGGCCGGGTCGCGCACGCCATGGCCGGACTCCTGGAGTCCGCCGGGCAGGAGGTCGAACTGCTCGCCCTGCTGGACGCCTACCCGCGTACGGAGGCGGAGCCGGCCGCGTCCTTCTCCGAACAGGACTTCCTGCAGGGGATCCTGGCCGCGATCGGCATCGAGGCCGCCGAGCTCGACGGCCCCGTGGAGTTCGACCGGGTGATGGCCGCGATGCGCGCCTCCGGCAAGGAGCTCGCCGGGCTCACCGAGAAGCAACTGCGGCGCCTGCAGCGGGTGATGGCCAACAGCTTCCGGGTCGAGTCCGGCTCCGTCACCGGCCGCTGCCGGGCGGACGCGGTGATGTTCGCCGCGACCGTCGAACCGGCGGGCGAGCCGGGCGACTGGCTGAACCACCTCGACGGCGACCTGGAGATCCACGCCGTGGCCGCCGCGCACAACGACCTGATGCGGCCGCAGCCGCTCGCCCAGATCGGCGCGGTCCTGGCCAAGAAGCTGGCCCGCACCGAGCCCGCGGACCGCGCGTGACGCCCGAACGGCGCCCGTCCGACAGCAGAAAGAGGATTTGAGATGGCACGAGCAATGGTTCTCTGTGTTCCGTTCGCCGGTGCGGGGGCTTCGGTCTTCCGCCCGTGGGTCCCGCTCTGCGAGGACCGCTTCGACCTGGCGGCCGTCCAGCTGCCCGGCCGCGAGCAGCGCTTCGCCGAGGAGCCCTACCAGGACGTGGCGGTGGCCGTGGAAGGGCTGATGCCCGAGGTGCTGGAACGGGTCTCCGGCGCGGGACCGGTCGTGCTCTTCGGGCACAGCCTCGGCGCGGTCCTCTCCTACGAGATCGCGCACCGGCTGGCCGCGACCGACGGGGTCGACCTGGCCGCGCTCGTGGTCAGCGGCTCGCCCGGCCCGTGGACCCGCCGGGAGAACGGCGCGAGCGGCCTGGACGACGACCAGTTCCTCGAAAGGGTGCGGGAGTTCGCCGGCTACCGGCACGAGGCGCTCGAGGACCCGGAGATGCGCGAGCTGCTGCTCCCCTCGCTGCGGGCCGACGTCGAGATGCACGAGAGCTACCTCGCCCTGTCGGACACCCCGCTGCCGGTGCCGATCACATCGGTGCGCGGCACCACCGACACCCTCGTCAGCCCCGAGCAGGCCATGGAGTGGGGCAAGGCCACCGACAAGCGGTTCGACCTCGTGGAGGTCGAGGGCGGCCACATGTACCTGGTCGACAACACCGAGGCCCTGATCCGGGTGCTCGCGGACGTCTGCCCCGGATGAGTCCGGCGGGCGAGTCCGCCGACCGCCCCCAACGTTAAGGAGACTTGGTGCGCCTGCAAGGAAAGACCGTCATCGTGACGGGAGCCGCGCGCGGTGTCGGCCGTGCCTGTGCGCTGGCGTTCGGCCGGGAGGGCGCCGACCTGGCGCTGCTCGACGTGTGCGGCGACATCGAGGGCGTGCCCTACCCGCTCGGCACCGCCAGCCAGCTCGCGCACACGGCTGAGCTGTGCCGTCAGGAAGGCGCGGCCGTCCTCACGGCGGAGGCCGACATCCGTGACCGTGCCGCCCTGCGGGCCGCCGTCGACCGGACCCTCGAACGGTTCGGCCGGGTGGACGTGCTCCTCAACAACGCGGGCATCGTCGCGCCGTCGGGGAAGCCGGCCCACGAGGTCGGCGAGGAGGAGTGGCAGGTCATGCTCGACATCAACCTGTCCGGCGCCTGGCGGATGACCTCCGTCGTCGGCCCCCTGCTGCTCGCCCAGCGGGCCGGCAGCATCATCAACGTGGCCTCCACCGCCGGCCTCGTCGGCTACCGGAACTTCGCCGGGTACGCCGCGTCCAAGCACGGGCTCATCGGCCTGACCAAGGCGACCGCGCTCGACTACGCGCCGCTGAAGGTGCGCGTCAACGCCCTGTGCCCCGGCTCGATCCGGGACGACAGCCGGGCGGAGGGGCGGATGCTCGGGGAGATCGCCAGGGCGCTCGATCTCCCGGTCTCCGAGAGCGAGGAGACCTTCGTCCAGTCGCAGCCCATGAACGCGCTGATCGAGCCGGAGGACGTAGCCGGGGCAGCCCTCTGGCTGGCCTCCGACGAGTCCGTTCAGGTGACCGGCTCCGTGCTCACCGTCGACGGTGGCTTCACCGCCCGGTGAGGCACCGCAACCACGTCAAGGGAACCAGTCGTGTCGATCTCTGAACAGGACGCCGTCGCAGCTCTCACCCCGGCCCGGCGTACCGTCGTCCCCTCCCGGGACCGGATCCGGGAGAGCGGCCGGGAAGCACCCGGCGCGGTGTGCCACGCGCTGAGCGCACGGATCACCGGGCCGGTGCGTCCGGGCGTACGGGACGAGCTGGCGGGCCGCTTCTCCGAGCGGGCCGCCGAGCTGGTGGCCGCCGGCCCGGCGGCGGATCTCTTCCCCGGAGCCGCGACACTGTGGCCGCAGGCGGTGCCGTGCCGCTCCGACTCCTCCGACGCGGCGCGCTGGCGTACGCGGGAGCTCGCCCGGCCGCTGGTCGCCCACCGGGACCCGGCGGTGCGCGGGGTGCTGCTGACCTACGCCGACGGCGTGGCCGATCTGGTCGTGGTCGCCCACCGCGCCGCGCTCGGCGCCTCGGCCCTGCGCCGGTTCGCCGGCGAGGTGCTCGGCCGCACACCCGCGCCGGACACCGAGGCCGTCACCCCGGACACGGCGTCCGGCGCCCCGGACGCCGCCGCGCAGGCCGCCCGACTCGCCGACTGCGGGTTCGACGACCGGCCGGACTGGGGGCTGGGCCGGCCGCACGGTCCCGACACCCCGGAGACCCGGACGCTGCCGTTGCCGGCCGGCCACCCCGCCGGCGACACGGAGAGCTGGACGGCCGCCCTCGGACTCGTCCTCGCGCGCTACGAAGGACTCACCCGGCCCCTCGTCCCGGCGCTGGTCACCGACACCGCCGACCCGCGGGCCGTCGAGGGCATCGCGCTGATCCCCGTCGAAGCCGGCCCGGCGCACACGCTCGGCACCGTGGACAAGAGTCTCCGCGCCGCCCTCGCCGCCGGCCCCGTCTGGTACACCGACGCCCTTCGGCGCGAACTCGTCGCCGCCGGACGGGACGGCGAGGCGTTCCCCGCCGTGGGGATCGTCGCCGTGGGTCACGGCCCTGCGCGGGTCTCCGGCACGGAGGCCTACCTGCCGTTCCAGCGAGCCCCGTTCCCGGTGACGGTCTCCGTGACCCGCGACACCGGGGGTGGCCTCGTGCTGCGCTGCGACCACACGCCGCGGCTGCTGCACGCGGACGTCGCCGACCGGCTGCTCGGACATGTGTCACGGGTCCACCGGGCGCTCGTGGAGTCGCCCGACACCCCGGTCGCCGACGTCGCGCTGATGGACGAGGACGAGCTGGCCGGTACGGCGGAACTCGGCCGGCCCGCCGGCCCGCCGTGGTTCGAACCGGAGCGGATCGACGTGGCCGTCGCCGCCATCGCGGAGTCCCGTCCCGACGCCGTCGCCGTGTCCTTCGAGTCCACCCGGCTCAGTTACCGCGAGCTCGACGGCCGCGCCGACCGGCTCGCCCACGCGCTGCGCGGGCTCGGGGTCGCCGACGGCGACCGGGTCGGGGTCTGCCTGGAACGGTCCGCCGAGCTCGTCGTCACGCTGCTCGCCGTGCTCAAGGCGGGTGCCACCTACGTACCCATGGACCCGGCCTACCCGCAGGAGCGGCTGGCGTACACGACCGCGGACGCGGAGCTCGCCACGGTCGTCACCGACCGTGCGGACTTCCCCGGCGGCGACGGCGTCCGCGTCATCGGTACGGCGGAACTCGCCGCGCTCGCCCCCGGGACGTGCGACGGCCCGCCCTCCTCGGCGACCGGCCCGCACGATCCCGCGTACGTCATCTACACCTCCGGGTCGACCGGCCGTCCCAAGGGCGTCGTCATCCCGCACGTGAACGTGCTGAGCCTGATGGCCGCCACGCTGGAGGACTTCGCACTCGGCTCCGACGACGTCTGGACGCTGTTCCATTCCAGCGCCTTCGACTTCTCGGTCTGGGAGATCTGGGGCTGCCTGCTCACCGGCGGGCGCCTGGTCGTCGTGCCCTACTGGGTGTCGCGCTCCTCCGAGGAGTTCCACCGGCTGCTGGTCCAGGAGCGGGTCTCCGTGCTCAGCCAGACCCCGTCCGCCTTCGCCCACCTGATGGACGTCGAACGGGACGGCGCCGAACCCGCCCCCGTACGGCTGGTGGTCTTCGGCGGGGAGGGGCTCGAACCCCGCATGCTGCTGCCCTGGTTCGACCGGCACCCGGAGTCCGCGTGCCGGGTGGTCAACATGTACGGCATCACCGAGACGACCGTGCACGTGACCGCGCAGACCGTCACCCGGGCCGAGGCGCTCACGGGGTCGAAGTCCGTCGGCCACGCCCTGCCCGGCTGGTGGGTGCGGGTCGCCGACCCGGAGGGCAGGCCGCTGCCCGTCGGCGTCGCCGGAGAGATCTACGTCGGCGGGGCCGGTGTCGCCGCGCACTACCTCAACAAGCCCGACCTCGACGAACAGCGCTTCCTCACCGACCCGCGCACCGGGGAACGCATGTACCGCAGCGGCGACAAGGGCAGACTGCTGCCCGACGGCCGGCTGGAGCACCTCGGCCGGCTGGACAGCCAGGTCAAGCTGCGCGGCTTCCGCATCGAGCTCGACGAGATCCGGGCCGTACTGATGGACGACCCGCAGGTCGGCGCCGCCGCCGTCGTCCTCAACAGGACCGATCCGGACGACCCGGCGACCGCCCAGCTCGACGCGTACGTGGTGCTGGAGGGAGACGACACCGCCGGGGTACGGCAGCGCGCCGCCAGGTACCTCCCCGAGTACATGGTTCCCTCGACCGTCACCCCGCTCGACAGGATGCCGCTCACCCCGAACGGCAAGCTCGACGCGCACAAGCTGCCCCGGCCCGCGCCCGCGCCCGTGAGCGCGCCCGCACCGGCGGCAGCGCCCGCGCCGGTGAGCGGTGCGGAGCCGGCCGTTCCTCAGGACGAGTTCACCTCGACCCTCCTGGAGGTGTGGCAGGAGGTGCTCGGCGTTCCCGTGGGCCCCGACGACAACTTCTTCGACCTCGGCGGCAACTCGCTGCTGGCCATGCGCGTCGGCGCGGCACTGCGCCGGCGCGGGGCCGCCACCGTTCCCATGCGCGACCTGTACATGTCCCCGACGATCCGTCAGCTGGCCGCCGGGCGCGCGTGAACCGCGCACCCGCGAGCACGAAGCGCCCCGTTCCGAAAGATGGAAGACACGATGGCTGAAACGCTCCTGCCCGACCTCTTTCAGCTGCGGGCGGCGCGCACGCCGCACGCCCCCGCCGTCCGCTCCGGCGGGCAGGAGCTGACCTACGCGGAGCTCAACACCCGGGCGAACCGGCTGGCGCACCACCTGATCGCCTGCGGAATCGGCCCCGAGCGCCTCGTCGGCGTACAGCTGCCCAGGTCGGCCGACCTGGTGGTGGCGCTGCTCGGCGTCCTCAAGGCCGGCGCCGCCTACGTCCCGATGGACAACGACTCCCCGGCGGAGCGGACCGCGTTCATCGTCCAGGACACCGGGCTCGACCTGGTGCTGGGGGAGCGGGCCGCACAGCGCGGGGCCGACGGCGGCCCGGAGACCCTGACCGTCGCCGGGGCCGTCGCCGCCGCCGAAGCGGCCGGCCTCCCGGCCCACGACCCGGCCGGGGCCGACCGCACCGCCCCGCTCCGCCCGGAGAACCTGGCCTATGTCATCTACACCTCCGGGTCCACCGGCCGCCCCAAGGGCGTCACCGTCCAGCACGACACCCTGACGCGTTACCTGGACTTCGCGTGCGCGCAGTACCCGGGCCTGGCGGACGGGGCGCTGCTGCACTCCCCGGTGGCCTTCGACCTCACCGTCACCGCGCTGTACGGGCCGCTGCTCCTGGGCGGCTGCGTACGGGTCGCGGCACTGGACCGCGAGCCGGTGGCCGGTCCGGCCGAGGACCGGCCGGGGTTCGTCAAGGCGACCCCCTCGCACCTGCCCCTGCTGGCCGCGCTGCCGGGCTCGCTGTCGCCCACCCGCGAACTCGTCGTGGGCGGCGAGATGCTGCGCGGGGACGTCGTCGACCAGTGGCGCGCCGCGCACCCCGGGGCGGCCGTGGTCAACGAGTACGGTCCCACCGAGGCGACCGTCGGATGCTGCGTGTTCCGGATCGGACCGGGGGACGAGGCCGCCCCGGGCGCCGTCCCCATCGGCGTGCCGACGCCGGGCACCGAGCTGTACGTGCTGGACGAGCGGCTCGCGGCGGTCGGGAGCGGAACGGCCGGCGAACTGTACATCGCGGGCGGCCAGGTCGCCCGCGGCTACCTCCGCCGGCCCGGCCTCACCGCCGAGCGGTTCGTGGCGAACCCCTTCGGCGGCGGCCGGATGTACCGCACGGGCGACATCGCCCGGGTGCGCCCCGACGGGATCCTGGAGTACCTGGGCCGCACCGACGACCAGGTGAAGATCAGCGGATACCGGATCGAGCTCGGTGAGGTCAGCTCGGTGCTCGGCTCCCTGCCCGGGGTGCGGCTCGCCGCCGTGGTGGCGCGTGAGGACCGGTCCGGCGACCGGTACCTGGCCGGATACGCCGTGGCGGAGGACGGGGCGGCCGTCGGCCCCGCCGCCCTGCGTGCCGCCGTCGCCGAGGTACTCCCCGCGTACATGGTGCCCGCACGGATCATGGTGCTCGACGACCTCCCGCTGACCGCGAACGGGAAGCTCGACCAGGCCGCTCTGCCCGAACCGCCGGCCGTCGGCGAGGTGCCGGGCGCCGAGCCGGGGAGCCCCGCCGAGACACGTCTGTGCGAGCTGTTCGCCGAGGTGCTCGACCTGCCGGCGGTCTACCTCGACGACGACTTCTTCGCCCGGGGCGGCAACAGCCTGCGGGCCGTCCGTCTCGCCGGAAGGGCCCGCAAGGAGGGCTGGACCTTCGGCCTGCGGGACGTACTGGAGCTGCGCACCCCCCGTGCTCTCGCCGACCGGGCGGACACGGACCCCGGCGGGACCGGGGACGCGGGGCTCGTCCGGGACGGAGCCGCCCTGTGAACGCCGGCCGAGTGGTGATCGTCGGCGCCTCCGTCGGCGGCATCCGGGTCGCGGACGGCCTGCGGCAGGCGGGCCACACCGGCCCGATCGCGCTCGTCGACCCGGACCCGGACGCCCCCTACGACCGTCCCCCGCTGTCGAAGCAGATCCTTTCCGGCGCGTGGTCGCCCGACCGGGCGTCGCTCGGCGACCCCGCACAGTGGCAGGCGGAACGGCACATCGCGGCCGCGGCCGGGCTGGACCCGGTGGACCGGGTGCTGCGGCTCGACACCGGCGGCGAACTGCACTACGACAGGCTGGTCCTGGCGTGCGGGGCGACCCCCAGGGCACTGCCCGGAATGCCGCGCCGCGGTGTGTACACGCTGCGTACCCTGGCGGACTCCCTGGAGCTGCGGGCCCGGCTCGACCGCATGGCGGACGCCGGGGCCGGACATCTGGTGGTCGCCGGCGGCGGCTTCGTCGGCGCCGAGGTGGCCTCCACCGCCCGCTCGCGCGGGATCGGCGTCACGATGATCGAGGCGCAGCCCGCGCCGCTGTCCGGGCTGCTCGGCGAGGAGGTCGCCGCCGAGCTGGCACTCCTGCACACCGACAACGGCGTACGGCTGTTGTGCGGCACCTCGGTCACCTCGCTGACCGGCGAGCCCGACGTCACCGGCGTGGAGCTGAGTGACGGGACGACACTGAGCGCGGACGCGGTCGTCGCGGGTGTCGGCGTGCGGCCCGCCACGGACTGGCTGGCCGGCTCCGGCCTGGCGCTGACCGACGACGGCGGAGTGCTGTGCGACGAGTTCTGCGCGGCCGATGCCGAGCGGACGGTGTTCGCGGTCGGGGACGTGGCCCGGTGCCGGGACCCGCTGCTCGACCGGCACGTCCGGGTCGAGCACTGGACCAACGCGGTGGAGCAGGCCGCCGTCGCGGTCCGCAACATCCTCGGACCGCAACCGGTGGCCCACCGGCACGAGCTCTTCGTCTGGTCCGACCAGTACGGCGGCAAGATCGCGCTGATCGGACGTCCGGAGCCGGGCGCGGAGGTGACGGTGGTACGGGCCGACGGACCGCGACGGCGGTTCGCCGTCGCTTACCACCGCGGCCCCGTGCTGTGCGCCGCACTGACGGTGAACTGGCCGAAGGCCCTCATGGCGGCCCGGCGTTCGATGGGCACACCGGGCGGCGCCGACGACACCGTTGCCGCTTGGAAGTCTTTGTAGTCGCAGCTTGCTGTAAAGACCCTGTCGTTGCGCCGGGCTCCTCCGGCACGATCGGACCACGTCGAACCGACGTCGAACCGACACCGGCCGACGGCTTTCCGCAGGGAAACGCGCCTGCCTTCCTCAGGCGTGCTCCCTGTCCTTCCGGACTTTCCGGACGGGCCGCCGGAACAGGGCCGTCCCGCCCTGTCGTACGAGGTCGGTGCGATGCGCGGGCGGTCGCCGGTCAGCTCTTGCGCTCCGGCCGCTCCTCCCCGTTGTCCCTCTGTACGTCCCATGCCTTCGGAAGGGCTTTCCGGTGCTCCGAAACAGCGATGTCGAGCCGCTCGTGCTCCGACAGCGAGGTGTGCCCGCGCAGGCGGACCACCGTGCGCTGCTGTTGCACGGCCTCGGCAGCGGCGAGAGCTGCTGGGACCCCTTCGTCGCGCGGCGGCCCGCCGGCCTGGACCTGTGGACCGCCGGCCTGCCGTGGCGGGCCGGCGGGCCGTACGCGGTGACCGAGCGGGACGAGAAGGCGTGGGTCGCCGAGGCGATCGACCAGGTCCCGGGCCGCCCGGACGTGGTGATCGCGCACTCCTACGCCACGATCCTGCTGCTCGCCCTGCTGTCCGACACGGTCGCCGCCGGGGTGGACCCGCGGGAGCGGTTCGGCATCCGCGGCGTGGTGCTGGTCTCGCCGTTCTTCCGGCAGGAACCGACGGATTTCACCTGGACCGAACTGCCGGTCATCCTCGACGCCATGCGCCGCAGCGCGGACGAGTACATCCGGCTGACGGCCCGCGACCGCCTGGACCCGGCCGTGCGGCGCGACATGGCCGAGCTCGCGTGCGCGCGGCTCGGTCCCTACTGGGCGGTCCGCTACCTCGACGCCTACCTGCGCACGCCGTTCCTGGCCGCCGACCGGATCGGCCTGCCCGTGCACATCGTCATGGGCGCGGGCGACACGATCGCACCGCCGGCCCAGGCCGAGACCCTCGCGCGCGCGCTCGGCCACGCCTCGATCGACCGTATCGAGGACTGCGGGCACTCGCCGATGACCGAGCACCCGGAGCGGTTCGCGCTCGCTGTCCAGCAATTCCTCACCACCCTGCCGGCCGGGCACACCCCGGCGGCGGTCAACTGAGTACGGGAGCACACGATGACCACCCTGTCCGACGTCGAGCTCAAGAAGCTTCTGAACGCATCCAGTTCGGTGACGATGCGGCCTCCCTACGAGGGCGGCAACATCAACACCGCGATCGGCTTCAAGTGCGTCAACTACCTGCTCGAGGCCGCGGTCCTCGACCACTTCCGGGCCGTCGGCCTCGGCGCCCAGGAGCTGTTCCTCGTCCACGGCGTCAACTTCGACGTGGCCGGCCTCGACACCCGTCTGCACACGGTGCTCATGCTCGACGACGACGTCCTGCTGGAAGTGACGCCGAAGACGAAGGACACCGACGCCGCGATGGTCTTCGCGGTCACCGCGACCGTCGAGCGCGACGGTGCGCCGAAGAAGGCCGTCAGCTCCAAGCTGCGCGTCCTGCTGCGCCGTGACACCAACGTCGACAACCCCGAGCCGCTGCCCGCGGAACTGCAGCGCTTCGTCGTCGACCGGCTCGCCACCGCGGAGCCCACCGCACTGACCGCGACCCCGTCCGACGACTTCGCCGGCGCCCTCCACCGCGGTGAGAACACCGACACCGACCCGGTCCTCGCCGAGATCATCGGCGACGAGAACGCGGTCGGCTGGAAGTGGAGGGTCCCGTACTACTACTGCCACTTCACCGAGCGCATGCAGATGTCGGGCTACCTGCGGCAGATGGAGGAGGCGAAGCACGTCTTCGTCGCCTCGCGCGGCATCAGCATCAAGCGGATGCTCAACGAGCGCGGCTGGATCCCGGTCGTGACGCAGTGCAAGATCCACTTCACGGACGAGACGATCATGGAGGAGGACCTCTACACCGTCTACACCGTGGAGTCCGTCTTCAAGGACATGCTCTACACCTCCCGCGTGGACTTCTACGTCGTGCGGGACGGCGAGCTCGTCCAGACCGCCACCGGCTCGATCACCCACGGCTACTGCCACAAGGAGTCGCCCGACGCCGAGTGGCAGATGACCGTCTTCGACGACGAGGTCCTGCGCGCACTGCGCGGCGAGTGACCCGAGACGCCCACCGTCCCGGACCACAGCCCCGGACGACCGAGCCCCGGAGGAACCCCATGGCTTCCAAACGCCCACCGCGTTGGTACTTCTCCCTGCGCAGTCCGTACTCCTGGTTCGCCTACCGCGATCTCATGGCCACTCATCCCGAGGTGCTCGACGCCATCGAATGGGTGCCCTTCTGGGAGCCGGACGAGGAGACCGCGAAGCTGCTGGCCGAGGAGGGAGTCACCCTTCCGATCGTCGCCATGAGCCGAGCGAAGAACTTCTACATCCTGCAGGACACCCGCAGGCTCGCCACCGAACGCGGCCTGGCGGAGATCACCTGGCCCATCGACCGCGAACCGCGCTGGGAGGTCGCCCACCTCGCGTGGATCGTGGCCGAGGACGAGGGCCGGGGCAAGGACTTCGTGGCGGCGGCGTACCGCGCCCGCTGGCAGGAGGGCAAGAACATCTCCGACCCCGCGGTGATCGCGGCCATCGCGCAGGAGCTGGGCCTGGACGCCCAGCGGCTGTCCACCGCCGCCGATGACGCGGAACTGCGCAAGCGGGGCGCCGCCCTGCTCGCGGACTCCGCACACGACGGTCTGTTCGGTGTGCCGTTCTTCATCACCGGCAGGGACAAGTACTGGGGCCTCGACCGGGTCGAGGCCTTCGTCCGGGCCTTCCAGGGCACCGCGCGGCCCGCCGCCGCGAAGACCGAAGCGCCGGACCCGGCGACCCACGCCGACCTGCTGCCGGCCGGCGGCGACGCGGGCCACGCCGGCGGCTGCGGCTGATACCGGCCGGTGGCCGCGGCACGGAACGCGGCCACCGGCCACCGCGCGGTGACGAAGAAGCACCTGCGGCACGAGACGAGGAGAGCACTGTGGACAGCAGCAACCCCGGCGGCACCGCAACCGGCGGCGCCGCACGGCGCCCGGTCGGCGGCGCACACTGGGACGCCGTCGTGGTCGGTGCGGGTCTGGGCGGTCTGACCACGGCCGCCTACCTGGCGACCGCGGGCCGGCGCGTCCTGGTGCTGGAGCAGTTCTCGGTGGTCGGCGGCAACAGCCACGTCTTCCGCAGGCGACGGAGCTACGAGTTCGACGTCGGCGTCCACTACCTCGGGGACTGCGCGCCCGGCGGAGTCATCCCGTCCGTCCTGGGCGGGCTCGGACTCCGCGACAGGGTCGAGTTCCTGGAGATGGACCAGAGCGGTTTCGACCTCATCAGGGTGCCCGGGGCCTCCGTGGACATGCCGGCCGGCTGGCCGGAGTACCGCAAGAGGCTCATCGCGGCGATGCCGGACGAGGCGGAGGGCATCCGCACCTTCACCGAGATCTGCGCGGCCGTCGGCGAGGAGCAGCGATCGGCGCTGTTCGAGTCGCACACCTGGTCACCGACGGACATCGCGAACGGAACCGTCGCCGTCCGGGAGTGGGGCAGGCGGACGCTGGACGACCTGTTCAACCACTGCGGCCTGTCGTCGAGGGCGCGTACGGTGCTCGCGGCCCAGGCACCCAACTACGGCCTGACCCCGCGTCAGGCAACGGTGGCCCGGCACACCAGTGTCACCGACCACTACCTCCGCGGCGCCTACTACCCGGCCGGCGGCGGCCAGACCCTCGCCGCAGGCCTGGTCGAGGTCATCGAGGCACACGGCGGAGAGGTCCGCACCCGCAGCAGGGTGCGGCGCATCCTCGTGGAGGACCGCAAGGTCACGGGTGTCGGCCTGGAGGGCGGCGAGACGGTCACCACCGGTCTGGTGGTGTCCAACGCGGACTACCGCCGCACGGTGCTCGACCTGGTCGGTGCCGAGCACTTCTCGAAGTCCCTGGCGAACCGCACCAGGAACGCGAGCATGGGCATGCCGTGGCTGGTGCTCTACCTCGGCCTCGACACCGACCTCAGGGACCGGCCCAACGCCAACCTGTGGTGGTACGACACCGATGACATCGACGGATACTTCGACCGGGCGCGCGCCGGCGACGTCGACGAAGTGCCCTTCCTCTTCTGTTCGTTCGCCTCGCTCAAGGACCCGGGTAACCGCGCGCTGTGCCCGCCTGGCCACTCCAACCTCCAGGTCATGACGCTCTGCCCGCCCGACTACGAGTGGTGGGGTGTCGCCGACGGGATCGAGGGCGACAGCGCCTCGTACCGGCGCAACGCGCAGTACCTGCGCCGCAAGCAGGAGCTCACCGAAGCCACCCTGCGCGCGGCGGAGAAGGCCATCGGCCCGCTGCGGGGGCACATCACGCACATGGAGGCGGCGACACCGCTGACCCATGAGCGGTACACCCTGTCCTCCGGCGGCACCCCCTTCGGCATGGCCGAATGGGGCGGCACCGCCCGGCCCGGAACGGCGACCCACATCGCCGGACTGCACGTGGTCGGGGCCAGCACCCAGGCGGGCAACGGTGTCGCGGGCGTCATGCTCGGCGGCATCTCGTGCGCCTCCCACATTCTCGGCCAGCCGCTGCTCGCGCACGGCCGGCAGGGAGTGGTGTCCGGCGACCCGGACCTGCTCCCCGACCGGCCGGACGGCTGGGACCCGAGGGAGGTCTGCCGGGGTGGATCCCGGCGGGCCCGTTCGGGCCCCGGGACAGCGGCCCGGGATCTGGCCGGCACGCCCGGCTGAGATCAGGCGGTCCGGGGACGGACGTCCGCGTACCGCCGAGCAGTAACCGATGCACCCGTGACACCAGTCATGCCTTCCGTACCTCTGACGAACTGAGAGTGATTCACATGAGCGCGACCACCACCGTCGAGCAGCAGGCCCGCATCAAGGACATCGTCTGCGACATCCTCGAGCTCGAGGAGGACGAGGTGACCAACGAGGGTCTCTTCAAGGAGGAGTACGGCGCGGACTCGCTGCGCGCCATCGAGATCCTCGCGGGCCTCGAGAAGGAGTTCAAGGTCACGATCGACCAGTCCGAGCTCGAGCGGATGGTCAACCTCGACGGCGTCTACGCCGTGGTCCAGGAGTCGATCGACGCCAAGTAGTACCGGTTCCGTCATCCCTGGCGGGCCGGCGCACGGCGGCCGCGGTGCGAGGCACGGCGGAGGAACGCTCACACCGTGATGTGTTCCGGCCGTGCCGCGCGGTGCCACGCGGTCGTCGAGCACCCGCCAGGAACGTACGGGACCCCGCCTCGCCCGGTCGAACCGCCGGTTCCGAGCAGGGCGCGGGGGAGCCGGCACACCGTCGGCTCCCCGGCCCCGGCGGCCCATCGGGCCGTGACCGTCCGGCGGTCCCCCCGCCCCCTTTCCGTGGCGACCCCGTGGTGACCCCGTCCGGTGGTCCCCCGACCCCTTTCCGTGGTGACCCCGTGGTGATCCCGTGGGTGACCAGGCCGTACCGAGGGAGATTGATGTCTGACAGCCTTTCTGACGCGATGCGCGACGACGCGGCGTCCCGGGTCGTGCTGACCGGGTTCGGCGTTTTCTCCAGCATCGGTGTCGGAGCCGATGAGTTCGCCGAGGGCCTGCGCGCGGGCCGCAGCGGCGCCAAGCCGATCACCCTCTTCGACACCGAGGGTTTCGCGCACGCCAACGGGTGCGAGATCACCGGGGCCGAGCCGGAACGCTGGATCCGCAACCTGCCCGTCGAGACCCTGGGCCGGGCGACACAGTTCTCCGTCGCCGCGGCCCGGATGGCTGTCGAGGCCAGCGGGGTCGACCTCGAATCGCTGCGCGCCCAGCGCGGAATGATCTCGATCGGCACCACCGACGGAGAGTCCTACGACCTCGACCACCTGGTCGAGACCGAGGTCGAGTCCGGCCCCGCCGCCATGGACCCCACCGTCGCCCGCCGGGTGTCCCCGAACCGGTTGTCCATCGCGGCCGCCCAGGAACTGGGACTGTCGAACGTCGACGCGGTGACCATCGCCACCGCCTGCTCGGCCGGCAACTACGCGATCGGCCAGGGCTTCGACGCCATCCGCTCCGGCGCGGTCGACTACGCCCTCTGCGGCGGCGCGGACGCCATGTGCCGCAAGACGTTCACCGGCTTCTACCGGCTCGGCACCATCGCCCCCGACGTCTGCCGGCCCTTCGACTCCGAGCGCAAGGGCATCCTGACCGGTGAGGGCGCCGGCGTGCTGATGCTGGAGAGCCTCGCCTCCGCACAGGCACGCGGTGCCCGCATCTACGCGGAGGTGCTCGGCTACGGCATGAACTGCGACGCCTACCACCAGGTCGCCCCGAACCAGGCGAGCGTCGCCCGGTGCATGGAGATCGCGCTGAAGAACGCCGGTGTGAAGGAGGAGGAGGTCGACCTGATCTCCGCCCACGGCACCGGGACCAAGGCCAACGACGTGACCGAGGCACGCGCGATCCACGACGTGTTCGGCGACACCCCGCCGCGCACCGTGTCGCTGAAGTCGATGCTCGGCCACACGATGGGCGCCGCCAGCGCGCTCGCCGCGATCGCCTGCGCCCTGTCCGCCTACCACGGCTTCATACCGCCGACCATCAACCACCGCGAGACCGACCCCGAGTGCGAGATCGACTGCGTGCCCAACGAGTCGGTCGAGGCGGACCTGCGCATCGTGCAGAACAACGGGCTCGCCTTCGGCGGCAACAACGCCATCGTGATCCTCGGCAAGTACCAGGAAGGTGAGCGGTGAGACTTCCCATCACCGGAGTCGGCGCGGTCGCGAGCATCGGCCGGGACGCGGACGAGATCTTCGAGAACCTCTGCGCCGGGCGCGGCGGTCTCGGGCCCATGCGTGGGTTCGACCACGACCTGTACACCGGCACACAGCTCTTCGAGATCGACGACCGGCCCGAGCCCGGAGTGGACCGCACGCTGCGCGCCACCGGATTCCTGCTGGACGCCGTCGGCCAGGCCGCCGAGGCGGCCGGCCTCGGCGACGACCTGTCGGACTGCCCGGTGCTCGTGGGCACCGGACTGCGCGAGCTGCGCTCCGCCGAGCTGTGGTGGCGCGACGGGGTGTCCTTCGGCCCCGAGCGGCTGCACTTCGGCACCGCCCTGCGGGAACGGTTCGGCGCCGCCGACACGCACACCTTCTCCAACGCCTGCTCCGCCTCGCTGTACGCGCTGGCGCTCGGCGCGGACATGCTGGAGCTCGGCGAGGCCGACACCGTGATCGTGGCCGGGGTGGACTCGATCACCGAGAGCATGTTCGGCCTGGCCGACCGTGTCCAGCCGGAGCCGCCCGGCGCGCTGCGGACCCTGGACGTCAACCGCAAGGGCACGATCCTGGGCGACGGCGCGGCCGCCGTCGTGCTGCGCCGCGAGGACCTCCCGCTGTCGGGCGGCACCCTGTGGGGCAGGCTCCGGGGCGTCGGGATGACCTGCGACGCCAAGCACCCCACCGCCCCCGACCAGAAGTACGTCGCCGAGGCCATCCGGCAGGCGCACCGGCACGCGGGCACGAAGCCCGCCGACATCGGCCTGCTGATGCTGCACGGCACCGGGACGCCGCTCAACGACCTCGTCGAGGCCTCCGCGTACGCCGAGGTCTTCGGTCCGGACGCCGGCGTCCCGGTGGTCACCGGCATCAAGCCGATGACCGGGCACACCAGCGGTTCGGCGGGGGTGCTCAGCCTGGTCACCGCCCTGCAGGTGATGGCGACCGGCAAGGTCCCGCCGCTGGTCGGGCTGGAGCAGCCGATCGAGGAGGCAGCCGGCCTCCGGCTGGTCCGCGACCAGGAGGCCGAGCACGAGGTCTCGCTCGCGCAGGTACATGGATTCGGATTCGGTGGGATCAACGCCGTGGCGATTGTCGAGGCACCATGAGCATCTTTGTCACAGGCGTCGGAGTAGCCCTGCCGGGTGCCGACTCCGCGGCCGTGCTGGCGGCCACCCGGTACCCCGTGGGCTCCGTGGACCCGGCGGCGGTCCTGGGGAAGAAGGGGCTGCGCTACAAGGACCGCGCGACCCAGCTCGGACTCGTCGCCGGGCAGCGGGTGCTGACCGACGCGGGGCTCCTGCGCGACGGCGCGCTGACCGTCGACGGCACCCGGGTCGCGGTGCTCGTGAGCTCCAACCTGGGCAACGTGGACACGGCCTGCCGCGTGGCCAGGACCATCGCGGACGAGGGCACCCGCGGGCTGAGCCCGATGGACACCCCGAACGCGTCCAGCAACATCATCGCCTCCGAGATCGCGATCAGGTTCGGTCTGCACGGCCCCAACCTGATGGTGTGCAACGGTCCGAGCTCCGGCCTCGACGCCATCCGCTGGGGCACCGCCCTGCTGCGTTCCGGCCGTGCCGACCAGGCGGTCGTGGTGGGCGTGGAGCCCGACAACGAGATCGTGCGTGAACTCGTCGGCGGCCCGGTCGCCGACGGGGGTGCGGCACTCGTGCTGGAGCGTGCCGAGGCCGCCGAGGCCCGCGGTGCCACGGTCCACGCGGTGATCGGCGGCCATACCCGGGGAGCCGGCGTGGCCGCCGGCTTCGACCGGCTCGCCGCCGACGAGCCCGCCCGGCTCACCGGCTGGTTCGCCTCGGGCGCCGCGGCCAAGGTGCTGCCCGCCGAACTGCCCGGCCACGACCTCTCGGCGGTCTGGGGCGAGCTGTCCGGAGCGCTGGGCCTGGTGCAGGCCGCGGCGGCGATCGGCGGCTTCGGAGCCGGCGCGCACGGCCCGGTGTGCCTGGTCGCGGGAAGCGACGACGACGACGGCAGCGCCGCGCTGGTGCTGCGGCCGCCCGCCGCGACGGCTCCCGAGCCGGGCGCGGTCTGAACGAGATATCGGCCCCATGGACTCTGAGCAGGACGGAATGACCATGACCTTTTCGGCGAGCGCGCCCGCGACCCTCAACCGGCCGGTGATCACCGCGTGGTCCGCGGTGTCGCCGTACGGCATCGGCAAGGACGAGTTCAGGGCCGGCGTGCTGGCCGGCAGGAGCGCCACGTCCTCGCTGGACTCCGACGCATGGGCGGTGCCGGACGACCGGGCCTGCCTGGTTCCCGGCTTCGAACTCCGCGAGGTCCTCGGCAAGAAGGGCACCCGGTCCATGGACCGGGTGACCGGACTGGCCGTCACCGCGGTCCGGGACCTGCTGCGGGACTGCGAGGGCAAGCGCAGGGGCGGTGACGAGGAGACCGCTCTGGTGCTCGGCACGACCACGGGCAGCGCCCAGAGCATGATGGACTTCACCCGCGCCTCCCTGGTCGGAGACCGCCCCTTCTACGTCGACCCCTCGCTCATGCCGAACGCGGTGATGAACTGCGCGGCCGGCCAGTGTGCCATCTGGCACCGGCTGAAGGGGCCGAACACCACGATCGCCGGCGGCCGGGTCGCCGGACTCTCCGCGCTGAGCTACGCGGCCGGACTCCTCCGGTCGGGCCGGGCCGAGACCGTACTGTGCGGCGCCGCCGAGGAGTTCTCGAACGCGCGGGCATGGCTGGACCACCACCGGCGGAGCGAGGACGCGGTGGGCGCGCTGCTCGGCGAGGGCTGCGCCATGTTCATGCTCGAATCCGCTTCGGAGGTCGGGCAGGACGGTCACGCACTCGCCGAGGTACTGGCCGTGGAGTCGCGGGTGTACTTCGACGCCGGGCTGCGGCCCGTCCTCGACGCCTGCCTCGACGGCGTGCTGACGCGGGCGGGTATCGAGGCCCAGGACGTGTGGGCGGTCTCGGCCTCCGGTCTCGCCGGGCGTGCCGGCGAGACGGAGCGCGAGGCGCTCACCGCCCGCTTCGGTGCGCAGGCCCTGGACCGGGCGCCGTCCCTGGAGGGTGTCGGAGACACCTCGGGCGCCTCCGCGGCGTTCCAGATCGGTTCCCTGCTGAGCACCGCCGGCCGGGGGGAGAGGCCGGCAGGCAGCGTCGCCGTCGTCTCCTCGGTGGACGACGACGGCATCGTCGCCTGCGCCGTACTCCGCCTCCTCGCCGACTGACGGACCATTTGTGCGCAACCGGAAGGAAGACATGACAATCGACGCGGTGGCCCAGCTCGATCGGGACGAGCTGAGGACGTTGCTGGCCGACACCATCGACGCCGACGTGTCCGAGGTCGGGGACGACACGGACTTCGTGGACCAGCTCGGGGTCGATTCGCTGATGGCCCTGGAGATCGTCGTCGTACTCGAACGGAAGTACGGCATCAAGTTCGCCGAGCAGGAGATGCGCTCGGTACGGACGCTGAACAGCGCCTACGACGAGGTGCTGCGCAAGCTGGGGGAGCGTCCGTGACCAGCGCGGTGCTGGCCCGGCCGGAGGCGGTGCGGGAGCCGGGCCACGACACGGTCACGGGAAAGTGGTCCGCCCGGTACTCGGTGGCTGTCACCTCGGACGAACCCGTCTTCGCCGGACATTATCCGGATTTCCCGATCTTCCCCGGCGTGTGCGTACTGGAGTGTGTGCGCACCGCCGCGGAGGCCTCCGTACCGCCCGCCGCCGACGGAGTCCGGCTGGCCTCGGTCGAGTCCACCCGCTTCCTGGCCGCGGTCCACCCGGGCGACGTGCTGGACATCGAACTGGTCTGGGAGCAGCGCGGCGCCGACTGGCGCTGCACCGCGAAGGTGGCGACCGGCCGGGGCCCCGCCGCCTCGGTCCGCTGCCGTTACACGAGCGGAGCGGCGGCGTGACCGGCCCCGCGGCGATACGCGCCGCGCTGCCGCACCGCTACCCGATGCTCCTGGTCGACCGGATCCTCACGGTGAGCGCCGACGAGATCCGGTCGGTCAAGGCCGTCACGCTCAACGAGCCGTGGTACGCACGACTCGGCGAGGAGCCCTCGGAGGCGGACTTCGCCTACCCGGACTTCCTGCTGCTCGAGTCCTGGACCCAGACCGCCGGCCTGCTGGCCACGCGGTCGGAGGAAGAACCCGCCGACGGCCGGACGATGCTGTTCGGTTCCATGCGGGACGTGGAGTTCCACCGGCGGGTGTTCCCCGGCGACGTGCTCGAGCACCATGTCCGGCTGCAGCGCGCGGTGAACGACACGCTGGTCTTCGAGGGCAGCAGCAGGATCGGCGACGAGCCGGTGCTGACCATCGGCACCGTCACGGTGGCCTTCCGCCCGCGCGAACAACTCGACCCCGAACACGCCGGCCGGAACAGCGCCCCGCTGACCGGCAGTCAGCGAGGAGAGAAGTCATGACAGACGACAACGGAGCGCGCGTCGCCCTGGTGAGCGGCGGATCGCGCGGCATCGGCCGGGCCGTCGTGCTGCGGCTCGCGGCCGAGGGTTACGACGTCAGCTTCTGCTACCGGTCCGACGAACAGGCCGCACTGGCCCTGGAGAAGGAGGCCGGCGAGCTCGGCGCGCGCGTCCTGGCGGTACGGGTCGACGTGACCGACGCCGCGTCAGTCAAGGAGTGGGTGGCCAGGACGGAGTCCGCGCTCGGCCCGGTCGAGGTGGTGGTCTGCTCCGCGGGCATCACCCGCGACAACCCGCTGCTGCTGATGTCCGACGAGGACTGGCACAGCGTCCTGGACACCAATCTCGACGGTGTCTACCACGTGTGCCGCTCGGTGGTCTTCGAGATGATGAAGCGGAAGTCCGGCACGATCATCAACGTGTCCTCGGTCGCCGGGGTCTACGGCAACGCGACGCAGTCCAACTACTCCGCGTCCAAGGCGGGCATCATCGGCTTCTCCAAGGCACTCGCCAAGGAGGTCGGCCGGTACGGCATCCGGGTCAACGCGGTGGCACCCGGCTTCATCGAGACCGACATGACCGCCGAACTGACCGACAAGGTCAAGAAGGACGCGGCCAAGCAGATCCCGCTGCGCCGGTTCGGCCAGGCGGAGGAGGTCGCCGACCTCGTCGCCTTCCTGGCGAGCGACCGCGCCGGCTACATCACCGGATCGGTCCTCCAGATCGACGGCGGCATCACCATATGAGTGCCGGCCGGGTGTGACGTGTCGGTGACCGGACACCCTCCCGACCGTGCGGGCGTGGCACCGCCCGCCGGCCGGGACGACGCAGTACCGGACATCCCGGACGACGGAGTACCGGGCAACCTGGACGATGCCGTACCGGACGGCCGCACCGCGTACCTGCGGCTGCGGCGGCTGGCCGACCTGCACGGCGCCGACTACCGGCTGATCGCGCACGCACCGGAGGGCCGCACCGAGGCCGCCAGCGCCCTGCGCGGGCACGCCCTCGCGCAGAGTGCCAAGTCCCTGGTCGTCGCGGCCCGTCCGACCAAGCGGACCTGCCGGTACGTCCTGGCCGTCGTGCCGGGTGACCGGCGCGTGGACCTCGGCCGGATCGCGGAACTGGCCGGGAGCCGCAAGGCGGGCTTCGCGGCCCGCGACACCGCGGAGCGGCTGGCCGGCTCGGTCAGCGGCTCCATCATCCCGTTCTCCTTCCACCCCGAACTCGAGCTGATCGTCGACGAGGACCTGCTCCGGCACGAGGTGCTGTACTTCAACGCCGCCCGGCTCGACCTGTCGATGGCGCTGCCCACCGACGACTACGTGCGCATGGCCCGGCCGCGCACGGCCCGGATCAGCGAAGCACCGGCGGGCTGACCCACCGGACCGCACCTGACGGACTCCGGGTTTCCGCAACCTGCAGCGCCCCGGTTCCGACCGCTTTCCGGTCTTACGATCGCCACCCGGCGGCGGTGGCTTATCCGAGCACACATCCGAACCGGGGCCAGCCATCGGGCCACCGGAAACAGCAACGGAGGCCGAGCACGTGGCCAAACCCATGATTCAAGCAGTCGACGTAGTCAAGTCGTTCGGTGACGTGAAGGCACTGAACGGAGTCAACGTCTCGGTCCCGGAGGGATCGATCCACGGTCTGCTCGGCCACAACGGTGCCGGCAAGACCACCCTGGTGCACATCCTGTCCACCCTGCTGCCGCCGACCAGCGGCTCCGCACGCGTCTGCGGCTTCGACGTGACCACCGAGGCCGTGGACGTCCGCCGCTGCATAGGCCTGACCGGGCAGTTCGCCTCGGTCGACGAGCAGCTCAACGGGCGGGAGAACCTCGTACTGGTCGCGCGCCTGCTGGGCGCGAGCCGACGCCAGGCGGTCACCCGCGCGAACGAACTCCTGGAACTGTTCGAGTTGACCGACGCGGCGACGCGTCCGGTGCTCCAGTACTCCGGGGGCATGCGCAGGCGCCTGGACATCGCGGCCAGCCTCGTCGGCGGGCCCCGGGTCATCTTCCTCGACGAACCGACCACCGGGCTCGACCCGAACGCCCGGATCGGCGTGTGGGAGACCATCGAGCGGCTCGCCAAGGACGGCACCGCCGTGCTCCTCACCACCCAGTACCTGGAGGAGGCCGACCGCCTCTGCGAGCAGATCACTGTGCTCTCCGCGGGCAGCGTGGTGGCCGGCGGCAACCCGGCCGAGCTCAAGGCCGCGGTCGGCCAGCGCCTGGTGACCGTGACGCTGGCGTCGGAGTCCGACATGCAGCCCGCGGTGCGCGCCCTGGAGGCGGCCGGCATCCGGGCGACACCGCTGGAGTCGGGGACGGCGCTGAGCGCCCCGGTGGCGGCCGCCGCGGACCTCGCGGTCGTCGTACGCATCCTCAGCGACGCGCACACCGAGATCGCCGAACTCGCTTTCTCCGAACCGACCCTGGACGACGTCTACCTGAAGCTCACCCACGAGCCCGCCAGGAAGCCGGTGCCCGCGTGACCGTCCCGATCCCCCTCACCGAAGAAGGAGCGTCCCGATGACGGTCATCGACGCCGAGACCACACCCCGCCCGACCACCCGCACAGGCCGGAGCGTGTCCGAGGAGTGGGGCGGCAGCAGCCTGCTGACCCAGACCCTCGCGCTCACGGGCCGTTCCATACGGCCCTACCTGCAGCCCGGCGTGCTCATCGTGACGTTCATCGAGCCGCTGGTGATGCTGCTCATGTTCGGCGGCGTGCTGCGCGCCCTCGGCGACACCGTCGCCCCCCAGGGGAGCGACCTGTCGTACATCTCGGGGCTGGCCCCCGCGATCATGATCATCACCTCGGTCGCAGCCGGAGCCCAGGCCGGGAACGGGCTCATCAACGACCTGCGCAACGATGTGATCACCCGTTTCCACACGATGCCGATCTCCCGGTTCAGCGTGCTGCTCGCCCGGAGCCTCGCGGACGCCGCGCGGTCCCTCTACCAGCTGATCGCCGTGGCCGTCCTGGCCGCGCTGATCTTCGGCTTCAACCCGCCCGGCGGGATCCTCGGCGTCGTCGGCTCGATCCTCCTGAGTCTGTTCGTCGGCTGGTCCATGAGCTGGATCTTCATCGCCCTGGCCGCGGTGCTCCGCAACGGCGACGTGCTGCGCATGATCACCACGCTGTGCACCTTCCCGCTGCTCTTCGCCTCCAACGCGTTCGTCGACCCGAAGTCGATGCCGGTCTGGCTGCGGGTGGTCGCCGAGGCGAACCCCATCTCGTACGCCAACGACGCGATGCGCAGCATGGTCGCCGGGCAGGCCTCGTTCACGGAGCTGCTCACCACCGTGGGCGTCTCCTGCGTCCTGGTGGCGGTCTGCGCACCGATCGCGAACCGCTCCTTCAAGGTGCTGTGACCCACGGCCGCAGTACCCCGTGACCGGTACCGGACAGCCCGCGGCCGGGAGGCGCACACCGCGCCTCCCGGCCGACGTGCGTGATCAGCCCCGGCCCCGGGAGATGGAGAACACCACCCGCAGCACCAGGATGCAGCTGACCACCAGCAGGTTGTAGCCGATCAGCTGGCTCAGTGAGACGGACCCGATGATCGTCGGCTTGCTGTCGATGCTCAGCAGCACGGCGCCGACCAGCGCGATGACCCCGCCGAGGAACGTCAGCAGTACGTCGTGGACGAGCCCCCGTACGAAGCGCCGGTCCCGTTCGTCGGCCAGCAGCCGTATCCGTATCCCCAGCCGGCCGCCCTCCAGCGCGCTGCTGACCCGGTCCACCCGCCGCGGCAGCCGGCGCAGCACCGAGCTGAGCGAGATCGCCTCCTCGATCAGCGAGTCCTTGACCCTCTCGTAGCTCAGCTGCTCCTGGACCCGCGCGGCGGCGAACGTACGGGCCTGCGCGACGATGTCGAAGTCGGGCACGAGCCGTTCGACCGTGCCCTCCACGGTGGCCAGCGCCCGGAAGGTCGCCGCCACTTCCGGCGGGACGGTCAGACCGTGCTGGGCGACGAGGAGGAAGAGCTCGGAGAACATGTCGCGGTGGGGTTTGCTCCCCGGGCTCAGGTAGCGCGCCATGAACCGCCCCAGCGCACGCTCCAGCTGCCTCTCGTCGATCTGCTCGGGACGGTCGACGACCTCCAGCAGCGCGTCGCTGAGGGCCGCGGGATCGTTGCGGTGGAGAGCGAGCAGCAGGTCCTGCAGCGCGGAGCGCATCCTGCGGTCGAGCCGGCCGACCGAACCGAAGTCGATCAGCCCGAGCTCCCCACTGCTCAGCAGCAGCACGTTCCCCGGGTGCGGGTCGGCGTGGAAGACCCCTCCGAGGATGATCTGTTCGAGGATGCAGTCGAGCAGCTGCTCGGCGAGCTTCGCCCCGTCCAGGCCGCGTTCGGCGATCGTCTCCCCGGCGGAGCTGAGGGGGACGCCGTGCAGTCGTTCCAGCGTCAGGACCCGCTTGCTGCTGTACCCCTCGTACACGCGTGGCGTGCGTATCGCGCAGACGGCCCCCGACTCCGCGGCTCCGGCGATGATGGCGGCCATGTTGCGGGCCTCGGTCCGGAAGTCCAGCTCCTCGTGGAGCGAGACGGCGAAACCGTTCATCAGTTCACCGAGACCCAGGCTCTTCGCCCAGCTCGTGTGTTCCTCCAGCTTGCCGCTGATCCGGAACAGGATGTCCAGGTCGCGCTCCACGACCTGCCCGGCGCCGGGACGCTGGATCTTCACCGCGACCTCCTGGCCGTCCATCAGCCGGGCCAGGTGCACCTGGGCCATGGACCCGGCTGCCAGTGGCTGCGGGTCGAACTCGGCGAACACGGTCTCCGGTTCGCAGCCCAGCTCCTCGGCGAGCAGCTCCCGTACCCGCTCCCAGGGTTCTGCCGCGGCCTGGTGGTGGAGCCTGGAGAACTCCTCGACGTATTCGGCGGGGAGCAGGTCGTAGCGGGTCGAGAGCATCTGCCCGAGCTTGACGAACGTCGCGCCCGCTTCCTCCAGCGCCCGCCGCAACTGCTGTGCGCTGTGGCGCCGTCCGGCGGCCGTCGCCTTCGACGAGCCGGCCTTGGAGAGCCCGCGCAGCGAAGGCGAGAGACCGTTGCGCATGGCTATGGCGCTGAGTTCCGCATAGCGCCGGGTACGCACCACACGGCGGCGCAGCACCCCGGGCAGCCGCACGATGTCGGTGAGCATGCTGCTGGGCAGCATCACCTCCGACACCGCCAGGAAGATCATCGTGACCAGGATGCCGCAGCCCACCTGCACGGAGGTCATGGCCGGCCGGTGACTGCTCGGACCCATGGCCGAGATGATCTGCATCGTCGCCAGTACGCCGACCGTGCCGCCCAGGGCGGCACGGATCTTGCCGATCCTGATGCCGAGCAGCCGCCGGGCGCCCATGGAGAGGCCGACCAGTGTGCCTACGAACAGAACAGGTATCAGAACAAGGAACGCTGTGTGCTGCATGGGCAGAGCCTTTCCCGGACCGGAGTCCACGCGCGGTGCGGATACAGGGCGTTTCGCCGTCGGCGGGCCGGGTGCCGGATTCTGCCGGCGGATCTCTGTGCGGCGCCCCCGGCGCCCGCGGCCATTCTGTGCGGCCGCGACGGAACCTCTCCACCGGACCCCCGTACAGGAAACTGCAGATGTGGACGGGGTGACGTCCCTGGCACGAACGTGCAACCGCGACGGGTGCGGGTCAGGGGCGAGGGCCTCTTCGCCCGTGCCGGTTTCCCACCGGATGTCCGGGCGGGAGGACCGGTGTCCACCGGGGCGGGGCGCCGGAACGGGGCCGGCGCGCGCCCTCGCGGCATCCGGAACAGGTGCCTCCGAGGCTTTTGTGAATTCTTGTTCGGAATTGCGCTGTTCATTTCCGGGGGAAGGGCCACGTGTCCCGCGCCGCGTGGCCGGTTGTGCCGCTTACCCGGGTGTGACCGCGGGAAACCTGGCTGACCGTGGCACCAAGCTGTCGAAACCGGTCCTCGAACATACGGACTGTGCTGGAGGCGGCCTAAGTTGACCACGTCAGAGGGGCGCGGTTCTGCCCGGAGGAAGCAACTTCCGAGAGGTTGACGTGGCGGATACGGGGATCGGTCTGGATGTGCGGTCGGAGTTGCTCTATCGCACGATGCTCCAGCGTGCGACATGGCGGACACGGGAATTGGCGCAAACTCTCGCATGGCCGGTGGACCAGGTGGTGAGGGTGGTGGACGCCCTGCGCGCCGAAGGTCTCGCCAGTGCCTCCGGGGAGGACGGCACGGCACTCCGGGCCGTCGAGCCGTGCATCGCTCTGCCGACGCTGCTGGCATCGCGGATGCGTGAGGGCCGTTCGCCGCAGCCCTGCCCGGTCCGCATCGGCAGGTTCATCGCCCTGCACGAACAGGCGGAGCGCTTCGGGGACGCCGGCGAGGGCGGTGAGAGCCGTCATGACGTGTCCGTCATGATCGAGCGGCTGGTCGCCAAGGTCGAGCGCGAGGTCGTGTTCCTCGTCCCCCACTACGCCGAGGGCGGCTTCGAGTTCTCCCGCCCCATCGTGGACATGGCGCTGAGGCGGGGTGCGAAGTGCCGGGCGGTCTGGGCGTCCTCGGTGATCAAGGCGCCGGGCGCCATGGCTCACGCCCAGTGGCTGACCCAGGAGGGCGCCGCGCTGCGCTCGGTCGGTACGCTGCCGCCCCGTGCGGTGATCATGGACAACGCCGTCGCCGTGGTGGTCGACGAGGCCGAAGGGATCCGCGTCGTCCGGTCCGCGGCCGAGCTGGAGCGGCTGAGCGCCCTCGCCGAGCGGTTCTGGGAGCGCGGAGCGACCGTACGGCAGACGGGGCGGCAGCCTGTCGCCACGACCCGCCGGCCCCGCTCGGAGATCGTCCTGCGCCTCCTGGCGGAAGGCCTCACGGACGATGCGATCGCCCGTCGGCTGGGGTGCAGTGTCCGTACCGTCCGCAACGACGTGGCCTCCGCCATGGAGGCACTTGACGCGCGTAGCCGCTTCCAGGCCGGGGCCCGCGCCATGCAGGTCGGCCTCATCTGACCGTCCGTCCACCACCGGACGGTGCGTCACCCTCCCGGAGGAGGGCTCCCCCTCACCGTCCACGACCCGAAGACGACCGCCCCCACGGTCGTGAGGGTTCTGCCGTGGCCGCTGTCACCAGGCCGGCGGCCCCGGCCCCACCGTGCACCCGCTGTCACCGGGTCCCTCGCGGTGGACGGCCGCCGCGGCATCCGTACGTCCCCGCGACCCGCCCCGCGCCCCGGCGGGGACCCGACATCCTGCCGAGCATGGCGCCCCAGGCCATACACAGTGGCCATGGAGCGCCGCCGGAAGGGCGCCTACGCTCGCCGCATGACCCCTCCTGCCCCCCGTGCCCCGTACGTCGACTCCGCCGCAGGCGCGGCCGTGAAGGCCGCCGACCGCGCGCATGTGTTCCACTCCTGGTCCGCCCAGGGCCTGATCGACCCGCTCGCCGTCGCCGGCGCCGAGGGGGCGTACTTCTGGGACTACGACGGCAACCGCTACCTGGACTTCACCAGCGGTCTCGTCTTCACCAACATCGGCTACCAGCACCCCACGGTCGTCGCCGCGATCCAGGAGCAGGCCGGCAGGCTCGCCACCTTCGCCCCCGCGTTCGCCGTCGAGGCGCGCTCCGAGGCCGCGCGCCTCATCGCCGAGCGCACCCCCGGCGACCTGGACAAGATCTTCTTCACCAACGGGGGCGCGGAGGCCGTCGAGAACGCCGTCCGGCTGGCCAGGCTGCACACCGGCCGCACGAAGATCCTCTCCGCCTACCGCTCGTACCACGGTGCCACCTCCACCGCGATCAACCTCACCGGGGACCCGCGCCGCTGGGCCTCCGACAACGGCTCGGCGGGTGTCGTCCGCTTCTGGGCGCCGTTCCTCTACCGCTCGCCCTTCTACGCGCGGACCGAGGCCGAGGAGTGCGCCCGCGCGCTGCAGCACCTGGAGGACACCCTCGCCTTCGAGGGCCCCTCGACCGTCGCCGCCGTCGTCCTGGAGACCATCCCCGGCACCGCGGGCATCATGCCGCCGCCGCCGGGCTACCTCGCCGGCGTCCGCGAGCTCTGCGACCGGTACGGGATCGTCTTCGTCCTGGACGAGGTGATGGCCGGATTCGGCCGCACCGGCGCGTGGTTCGCGGCCGACCACCACGAGGTCGTACCGGACCTGCTGACGTTCGCGAAGGGCGTCAACTCCGGGTACGTGCCCCTCGGCGGCGTCGCCATCAGCGCCGAGATCGCCGCCACCTTCGAGACCCGCCCCTACCCCGGCGGGCTCACCTACTCCGGCCACCCGCTGGCCTGTGCGGCAGCCGTCGCGACGATCAACGTGATGGAGGACGAGAAGATCGTCGAGAGTGCCGCACACCTCGGCGAGCACGTCCTCGGCCCCGGTCTGCGCGAGCTCGCCGCACGCCACCCGTCGGTCGGCGAGGTCCGCGGCCTCGGCGCGTTCTGGGCGCTGGAGCTGGTCCGGAACGGGGAGACCCGCGAACCGCTGGTGCCGTACAACGCGACGGGCGAGGCCAACGCCCCGATGGCGGCCTTCGGAGCGGCCTGCAGGAGGAACGGCCTCTGGCCCTTCATCAACATGAACCGCACCCACGTGGTGCCCGCCTGCAACGTCACCGAGGCCGAGGCCGAGGAGGGCCTCGCCGCCCTGGACGCGGCCCTCTCGGTGGCCGACGAGCACACCGTGTAGAACGCGCCGGACGGGGCGCCCCTGCCGGCCGGTCTAAGGTGACCGGAGCCGAGAACCGGGAGGGGCGTCATGGGTGTGCGCGGAGGTGTGACCCGCAGTACGCTGCGGCAGCAGATCGCCGACGCGCTGCGTGACGAGGTGCTCGCGGGGCGTCTGCGGCCGCGGGTCGAATTCACCGTCAAGCAGATCGCCGAGCAGTACGGGGTGTCCGCGACGCCCGTGCGCGAAGCGCTGTTCGACCTCTCCGCGCAGGGCCTCCTCGAATCCGACCAGCACCGCGGCTTCCGGGTCCGCGCCTTCAGCGTCGCCGACTACCGGTCCATGGTGGAGGCGCGAGCCCTGGTCATAGACGGGGTGTTCCGCGGAATCCTGGACGGTGCGGGCTCGGCGTCCGAGCTGCTCGCCGCCCACCACGCCACCATGGTCTCCGTGCGCCGCCGGGCCGAGGAGGCCGCCCGCGCGGCACGCTGCGGCGACCTCGACATCCTGATCGGCTACGACCTGCGGTTCTGGCGGGAGCTCGGCACGATCGTCGGCAACACCTACATCACCGACTTCCTGCACCGGCTGCGGGTGCAGGCATGGGTCTTCGCGGTGCCGTACCTGCGGGGGGACACCGACGTACGGGAATGGCTGTGGAACGGCCACCAGCGGCTCGTCGAGGCGATCACGGCCGCCGACCGGAGCGCGGTACGCGCGGTGCTGGACGACTACCACCGGCACGGGCTGAACTGGGCGGACCGGCTGGCCGCGGGCAACCCTCCGCACCCGGGCCACGGGGACGGCTGACCCGCACGCCGGCCGCCCCGTACCCCCGGAGCGCGGCCTGTCCGAGCGGTGGTCCACCCGCACTCTGTGCGCGGGGTCCCGGCCGCATTACGCTGTCCCGACCATCGCACGAACCCGTTGGAGAGCGAGACTTCGTGGCCTGTGACCTGTGGCTGGTCCCCCTCGTCGATGTGCTGTGCCACAGCCCCGACAACCCCTTCGCCGAAGAGATCGCCGTCTACGACAAGGCGCTGGGCGAGGCGGGCCTGCCGCCCGTTCCCGTCTACGCCTACATGCCCGGCCTCACGGGGGACGTCGCCCCGGTCGCCGGCTTCGACTACGACGCCCTGCACCTCCTGCGCCGTGCGTACCTGCTCCAGCTGAGCGGGCTCGCCGTCACGCCCGTCGACGCACTGGGCGGGGACTACGAGCAACTGCTGGAGATGTTCGAGCAGAACGCGCGGCAGTCACACCTGGTCTGGCACTACGACCACGCCGGGGCCTACGTCCCGCTGGACTTCCCCGCTCCGCTCTCCGACGACCAGCTGCTGGAGCGCGGCGGCCCGCTGGGCTCCTCGCACGGACTGCTGCGGGAACTGGAGTTCGTCGGCCCGGCCATCGGCATCGACCCGGCCAACCCCCCGGCCGCCCCGCTCCCGCCCATCGGTCCGACCACGCTGGAGGAACCGGCCGGCGCGATCCTGCACGACGAGAGCCCGTTCGCCCGCGAACGGCACGTCTGGCTGGGCCTGCACGCGGCGGCCACACGCAGCCTCGCACAGGGCTCGATGATCATCTTCAGCTGATCGCCGGGCACCCCGCCCCGGGCGCCGGCTCCCGGGGCGGCTCCCGACGGCGCACGCCCGCGGCTCGGCGAGCGCGTCCGCCGGGGGCGGACCGGGGGCGCTCAGCGGGGCGACTCCGGCGGCCGCTGGCGCGGCATGTTGGGCCGGGTCACCGAGGGCATGGTGACCCGGGCCGGATTGGCCCCCTGATCCGGCCGGCCACCCGGTCCGCCCGACACCAGCGACTGCATCCCCATGGGGGCGGGCCCGGCCCGGAACTCCACCATCCAGTCCGCCGTCTCCATGCGCACCAGCTCGGTGATGTCCTCCGAGAAACGGCGCAGCACCCCCAGGCACCGCTCCGCGGCCTCGCTGGCCGTGCCCTCGGTCGGCCCGAGCATCTCCCGTACGCACTCCGAGGCCCAGTCGAACTGCAGCACCTGGAGGCGCCGCTGCACGGCCTGTGCCGTCGCGAGGTTCCTTATCCAGCCCGAGGTCAGTCCGAAGTACCGGTCGCACCCCATGCAGGCGGCGCCGAGCAGCAACGACAGATAGCCCCAGCCGGCCGACCCGTGCAACTGCCCGGTCAGATCGAGCAGTGGAAGGGCCGCGCCCGCCACCACCCCGGCCGCCGTGCCGAGCCGCAGCAGCCTGGCCACGCGCCGCTTGCGCATCCGGTCGTGCAGATACCAGTCGGTGGTCTGCAGGGCGCCCGTCTCGACCCAGCGGTAGAGCTCGTCGAGCCGCTCGGCGGGCTCGCCCCAGTCACCGAGGGGGAAGGCGCGACCGGTCAGGTCCCGTGGGCCCGAACCGTAGCGCGAACCGGACCGGCCGGTTCCGGTACCCGCACCGGATCCCGCGCCGGACTCCTTGCGGTGCGGCCCCTCGGGCTGCATCTCCGGCTGACTCACCGGGGCACTCCTCTGCACTCTGGGTTCGGCGCGTATCGGCGCATGACTACGTGGATCGGCACGGCTCTCCGATGTGGGCAGGGGCGGATTCCGGCATATGACCCGGGCCCCACCCGTGTAACTCTGCGTTACCTGCGATGTGCGTGTGCGTACGGATACGCCTGCTCTTCCTACCGCCGAATGGTGGGCCGCGGGGTCGAAATCGCGGGATTCCCGGGTGTGCGCGGCCTCTGGTCAGGTATAGGAGCACGCCAGGCGCTTTTGGAAACTCACCCGAAAGAGTTGGTCCCCGGCGGGTGGGGCGTGGCGTCCGGCGAACACGTAGGCTCGGCGTACCGAAACAGTCCGTCGTCGAAGTGCCAGGAGTGACCGTGATTCCCGGTGGTGGCCAGCCCAACATGCAGCAGCTGCTCCAGCAGGCCCAGAAGATGCAGCAGGATCTCGCCGAGGCCCAGGAGGAGCTGGCCAGGACCGAGGTCGAGGGACAGGCGGGCGGTGGACTCGTGAAGGCCACCGTGACCGGGTCCGGCGAGCTCCGTGCCCTGGTGATCGACCCCAGGGCGGTGGACCCGGAGGACACCGAGACGCTCGCCGACCTCGTGGTCGCCGCGGTGCAGGCGGCGAACGAGAACGCGCAGCAGCTCCAGCAGCAGAAGCTGGGCCCGCTCGCCCAGGGCCTGGGCGGAATGCCCGGCCTCCCCTTCTGACGCACCGACTCCACAGACCTATGGCTACCCGGGCGTACCGGCTACGGTACGAGCAGGAATAAGGAAAGGCGTTCCGTTGTACGAAGGCGTGGTTCAGGAGCTCATCGACGAACTGGGCAGACTGCCCGGCGTCGGCCCCAAGAGCGCGCAGCGGATCGCCTTCCACATCCTGCAGGCCGAGCCCACCGACGTACGCCGTCTCGCCCATGCCCTCCTCGAGGTCAAGGACAAGGTCCGCTTCTGCGAGATCTGCGGCAACGTCGCCCAGCAGGAGCGGTGCGGGATCTGCCGGGACGCGCGGCGCGACCGGACGGTCATCTGCGTGGTCGAGGAGCCCAAGGACGTCGTCGCGATCGAGCGGACCCGTGAGTTCCGGGGCCGCTACCACGTGCTCGGTGGCGCGATCAGCCCGATCGAGGGCGTGGGCCCCGACGATCTGCGGATCAGGGAGCTGCTGACGCGGCTCGCGGACGGCTCCGTCACCGAGCTGATCCTGGCGACGGATCCCAACCTGGAGGGTGAGGCCACGGCGACGTACCTCGCCCGGATGGTCAAACCGATGGGCCTGCGGGTGACCCGGCTGGCCAGCGGACTGCCGGTGGGCGGCGACCTGGAGTACGCGGACGAGGTCACGCTCGGCCGTGCGTTCGAGGGGAGGCGGCTGCTCGATGTGTGACCTGGTATCTGACGTCGGCTTTACGTTCGGCGACGTTATGTTCTACCCACCGTTCGCGACCGTGCCCACGGGAGGTCCCCTCGATGTCTGACGCCACGCTGAACTCCGTCACGCAGGATCCGGACGATTTCGCCGTCCAGATCGCGGACCAGATCAAGACCTTCATCGTCGCGGTCACCGAGGTCTCCAAGGCCCAGGAGCCCGAGGAGGCCGTCCCCGTCCTGCTCCTGCAGGTCTCCCAGCTGCTGCTGGCCGGCGGGCGGCTCGGCGCGTACGAGGACATCCTCCCGGAGGAGCGCTACGAGCCCGACCTGGGCCCCGAGCCGGACGCGGACGGCCTGCGCGAGCGCTTCGCGGCGCTCCTGGAGCCGATCGACGTCTACTCCGAGGTCTTCGACCCGTACGAGCCGCGCAAGCCCCCCGTGCCGCACCGCATCTCGGACGACCTGGCCGAGCTCGTCGCGGAACTCGGCCACGGCCTGGCCCACTACGAGGCGGACCGCACGGCGGAGGCCATGTGGTGGTGGCAGTTCTCGTACTTCTCCAACTGGGGCTCCACCGCGTCGGCGGCCCTGCGCGCCCTCCAGTCCCTGATCGCCCACATCCGGCTGAACCAGCCCCTCCAGGAGCTCGACGGACTGGACACGGACCAGGACCCGGGCGACGGCGACCTGGCCGAGGAGGCGGGCCGTGTGATGGTCGAGGAGATCGCGGGGCCGCTGGGCCTGCGGCCGGTCAACTAGGTCTTCCGTCCGGAACGGGCCGTGGGCCCGGCTGTGTCGTGGGACACAGACAGGCGTGCGGGGCGGGTGAGTGGGCAGCAGCCCGGCTACGAGCGGTTCGGAGCGACACGCCGGACCATGTGGTGGGCGGGACATCTCACCATCTGGTAAGGACGGGTCGATTCCGGACTGCTCGTTAAACTGAGCCGACCGCACCATTATTGAGCGAGGAGCGCACGTGGGCCTTGTCGTGCAGAAGTACGGAGGCTCCTCCGTAGCCGATGCCGAGGGCATCAAGCGCGTCGCCAAGCGAATCGTCGATGCCAAGAAGAACGGCAACCAGGTGGTTGTCGTGGTGTCCGCGATGGGCGACACGACGGACGAGTTGATCGATCTCGCCGAGCAGGTATCCCCGATGCCTGCCGGGCGTGAGTTCGACATGCTGCTGACCGCCGGAGAGCGGATCTCCATGGCCCTCCTGGCGATGGCGATCAAGAACCTGGGCCATGAGGCGCAGTCGTTCACGGGCAGCCAGGCCGGTGTCATCACCGACTCGGTCCACAACAAAGCGCGCATCATCGATGTCACGCCGGGCCGCATCCGGACCTCGATCGACGAGGGCAACATCGCCATCGTCGCCGGGTTCCAGGGCGTGAGCCAGGAGGGCAAGAACATCACCACCCTCGGCCGCGGCGGGTCCGACACCACCGCGGTCGCGCTGGCCGCGGCGCTGGACGCCGAGGTCTGTGAGATCTACACCGATGTGGACGGGGTCTTCACCGCCGACCCCCGGGTCGTGAAGAAGGCCCGGAAGATCGACTGGATCTCCTTCGAGGACATGCTGGAGCTGGCCGCGTCCGGCTCCAAGGTGCTGCTCCACCGCTGTGTCGAGTACGCACGCCGCTACAACATCCCGATCCACGTGCGCTCGTCCTTCTCCGGACTGCGCGGCACGTGGGTCAGCAACGAGCCGCAAGGGGACCAGCAGGTGGAGCACGCCATCATCTCCGGAGTCGCCCACGACGTCTCCGAGGCCAAGGTCACGGTCGTCGGCGTGCCGGACAAGCCCGGTGAGGCCGCGGCGATCTTCCGCGCGATCGCGGACGCCGAGATCAACATGGACATGGTGGTCCAGAACGTCTCCGCCGCGTCGACCGGTCTGACCGACATCACGTTCACGCTTCCCAAGGCGGACGGCCGCAAGGCCATCGACGCCCTGGAGCGCAACCGGGCGGGCATCGGCTTCGAGTCGCTGCGCTACGACGACCAGATCGCGAAGATCTCCCTGGTCGGCGCGGGGATGAAGACCAACCCCGGCGTCACCGCCGGCTTCTTCGAGGCGCTGTCCGACGTCGGCGTGAACATCGAGCTGATCTCGACGTCCGAGATCCGCATCTCGGTGGTCACCCGGGTCGACGACGTCAACGAGGCCGTGCGCGCCGTGCACACCGCCTTCGGCCTCGACAGCGACTCGGACGAGGCCGTCGTCTACGGGGGCACCGGCCGATGACGCGACGCCGCCCTTCGCTCGCGGTCGTGGGAGCGACCGGGGCGATCGGTGGTGTCATGCTCCAGATCCTTTCGCAGCACGCGGACGTCTGGGGCGAGGTGAAGCTGATCGCCTCCCCGCGTGCGGCCGGCCGCAAGCTGGTCGTACGCGGGGAGGAGACCGAGGTCCTCGCGCTCGCCGAGGACGTGTTCGACGACGTGGACGTGGCTCTCTTCCTGGTGCCGGACGAGGTGTCCGCACAGTGGGTGCCGGTCGCCGCGTCGAAGGGCGTCGTGGTCGTCGACGACTCCGCGGCGTTCCGGCTGGACGACGACGTTCCCCTGGTCGTCCCCGAGATCAACCCCCATGCCGTGCGGCTCAGGCCTCGCGGCATCGTCGCGTCCCCGAACTGCACCACGCTGTCGCTGATCGTCGCGGTCGGCGCGCTGCACGCCGAGTTCGGGCTGCGGGAGCTGATCGTCTCGTCCTACCAGGCGGTCAGCGGCGCGGGCCGCGACGGGGTCGCCGCACTGCGCGAGCAGCTGTCGCTGGTGGCCGGTACGGAGCTGGGCACGCGCCCCGGGGACGTGCGCCGGGCGCTGGGCGACGCCGAGGGCGGCCCCTTCGCCGCTCCCGTCGCGCTGAACGTCGTGCCGTGGGCCGGCACCGACGCCGGGGACGGCTGGTCCTCCGAGGAGCTGGCCATCCGCGCGGAGTGCCGGAAGGTCCTGGGCCTGCCCGAGCTGAAGGTCACGGCGACCTGCGTGTACGTACCCGTCGTCGCCACGCACTCCATGTCCGTCCACGCCCGCTTCGAGAACGAGGTGACCGTGGCCGGCGCGCACGAGATCCTGGCGGCCGCGCCGGGTGTGGTGCTCTTCGACAGTCCGGCGGCCGGTGACTTCCCCACGCCGTCCGATGTCGTGGGCACGGATCCGACCTGGGTGGGGCGGGTGCGGCGGTCGATGGACGATCCGCACGCCGTCGAGATGTTCATCTGCGGAGATAATCTCCGAAAAGGTGCAGCTCTGAATGTCGCCGAGATCGCCGAATCCGTGGCTGGGGAATTCGCTCGGGTTTGATCGAACTTGTTTTGTACGATCTGTGTGCGCCCTATGGGGAACTAGCTGGTCTGAACCTCTTGAGCTGGGGCGTTGCCATATCCGACGATGATCTCCTGGCCCCCTGCAACCGCTAGTCGGCTGCGGCGCGTCTATGCCGTCACTTCTTGCGTGGGCTGGATGCGTTTACGGGGCATTTGGGGAAGAGCAGGTACGAATGAGGGCATGTCGCACAGCATCGAACGCGGTGCCGTTCGCGTACAACCCTGACGGGGGGAAGCGTGTCCAACTGGCGTGGCAGAGGTTCTCGACATCACAGTGGTGGGCCCGTTGCGAGGCGCTTCGGTGCGTCCGCTCCGGCGGCCCCGCGCAGCCGGCGGTATGCCGGTGATCGCGCCCGTCCCCGCCGCGCGGTCCACCCGGCTGCCCTCGCAGCGCGAGAGCGCTGAGGAGACGGTGGCGGCAGGAACCACGGTCGACCATCTCACCGAGACGTACCGCGCCCACTACCGGTCGCTGCTGGGCCTCGCGGCCCTCCTGCTGGACGACACGGCGTCCTGCGAGGACGTCGTGCAGGAGGCGTTCATCCGCGTGCACTCGGCCCGTAACCGGGTGCGTGATCCGGAGAAGACCCTGGCGTATCTCCGCCAGACGGTGGTCAACCTGTCCCGCTCCGCGCTGCGTCGCCGCATCCTCGGGCTGAAGCTGCTCTCCAAGCCGATGCCGGACATGGCCAGTGCCGAGGAGGGGGCCTACGACCAGCTGGAGCGGGACGCGCTGATCAAGGCGATGAAAGGCCTGCAGCGCCGTCAGCGTGAGGTGCTGGTGCTGCGCTACTTCTCGGACATGACGGAGGCCCAGGTCGCGGAGGCGCTGGGCATATCGCTGGGTTCGGTGAAGGCATACGGCTCCCGCGGGATCGCGGCGCTGCGCGTCGTGATGGAGGCGCAGGCATGAGCGGCCCCGAGCACAGGCACGACGATGACCGGACTGGAAACGGAATTGTGAACGACGGCCCGGACGACACCCCGAACACCGAACCGGAGCAGGACGGTGAACGGGAGCAGAGCGAGGACGCGGTCGGCGGCGGCGCGGAAGAGGCCCCGGCCCCACGGCCGGTGGCGAACGCCTCGGGCGTGGCCACGGCGGCCCTCGGGACGGCTGCCTCCGGGACGCACCAGGCCGGTGAGGCCGGTGCTCCCGGCGGGGGCACGCTGACCGAGCTCTTCGGGGGCGGAACCTCCGGCGGAACGGACATGGACGAGGTCGCGCTGCGCCGCATGCTGCAGGGCGCGGTCCAGAGCCTCGAACCCTCCGACGGCACCCTCGACCACCTGCACCGCGCGGTGCCCGCCCGGCGCGCCAGGCGGCGTCAGGCCGTGGTGGGGGCGGCGGCCGCGGCGCTGCTGATCGGTACGGCCGTGCCCGCGTTCGTCCACGTGGCGAACTCCGACGGCTCGGCCACCGCCAACCCGGCCATCGCCGGCCACGGCCAGCAGGCGCAGGGCGGCAACGGCCAGGACGCGGGCGCAGAAGCCGGCAGCGAGCAGAGCGCCGGCCACGCCACCCAGCAGAACGAGGGCGTGAACGGCGAGGCGGACAGCTCGACGGCTCCGTCGCAGGACACCGGCTCGCAGGACGAGGGCAGCGGGACGGCCGGCCTGGAGGATTCACCGGGCACCGAGGTGGCGTCCTTGCCGGTCTGCGGCGCCGACCAGCTCGGTGTCGCCTCCGCCCAGTCGGGCTCGGCGGGCGCGGACGGCACGGTGTACGGCAGTTTCCGGATCGCCAACGTGTCCGACAAGGGCTGTTCCGTGACGAGTGACGGCACGGTGGGCTTCCAGGCGGGCGGCGCCGCGGATCCGCTGAAGATCACCGTCGTGCGGCACACCGCGGGCGGCCCGGCGGCCGGTCTTCCCGATCCGTCGCTGGAGCCGGGGACGGTGCTGCTGAAGCCGGCCATGGCCTACGAGGTGCGGTTCGCCTGGGTGCCGTCGGACACCTGCCCGACCGGCGGGGGTTCTCCGAGCCCGACACCGACGGAGGGCGAGGGCGGCGGCATCGGCGGTTCCTCAGGGAGCGACTCGGGGTCGACGGACACGGTGCCGCAGTTCGGCAGTGCGGAGGGCGGCCCGGCGGACGGCACCGTCGCGGTCACCCACACGCCGGAGTCGGGGGCACCGACGGCGCAGACCACGATCTCCCGAGCCTGCGCCGGGACGATCTACCACACGGGCGTCCTGGACGCCTCGTAGCAGGAGACCGCCGGACCCGGGCACGCCATGCCGGGCAGTTCGCGAAGGGGCCCGCCGGATCCGGCGGGCCCCTTCGCGTGGTACTGCCGGGGTCTCAGCCGGCGTCGGCCGCGAGTCCCAGCTCCACGTCGCGTGCCGCCTCCGCCTCGCGGCGCACCAGCCGGAACCACATGAAGAGCACGAAGCCGCCGAAGACGAACCACTCGCCCGTGTAGCCGAGGTTCTGGAAGGCCTTCAGGTCCAGCCCGCTGCCCTGCGCCGCCGCGGCGGGCACGGGCTTCATCGCTCCGCCCGTGCCACCGGGTTCGGGCTCGGTCAGGGTCACCCAGGCGTCGTACATGTCGTACGGGACGAGGTTCACCAGAGATGCCGCGCTGATCATGCCGAGCTGGCCCTCGGGCAGCCCGCCCCGGAGGTCGACGCCGTCGCTGCTCGTGTTCTCGGAGGCCTGCAGATCACCGGTCACCGTGACCTCGCCGGCCGGTGCCGCCGGCACCACGGCGTTGTCCGCGGTGCCGGGCATCCAGCCCCGTACGACCGGCAGGGTCTTGCCGCCGTCGGTCCGCAGCAGGTTCAGCACGTAGAAGCCGTCACGGTCGTCCAACGTGCGTCCGGGGACCAGGAACTGGTCGGCATACGTGCCCGTGGCCACGGCCGGGCGGCCCGAGGTCTCCGTGCTCACGGGCAACAACTCGTCGAGCGGCTTCGCGGTCCGGGTGCCCGGATCGGGCCTCTTCCCGGCCTCCTCGTGCGACTGCACACGGTCCTCGAAACGGCCGAGCTGCCAGGTGCCCATGAACACGCAGAACGGGATGGCGAGCACGACGAAGAGGTTGATCCCCCACCACCGCGGGGTCAGCAGGAACCTGTACACCCCCCCACGGTACGGTTCCCCGCTCCGGGCGGACGGAGCGGGGTGCACCGTTTATCCGGTCCTTATGCCTGCCCCAGGTGCCGCAGGGCGAAGTCCAGCTCCAGCCGGACCTGCTTGATCCGCTCCTCCACGACGAGCGAGCCGTGGCCCGCGTCGTACCGGTACACCTCGTGGACGGCGCCGCGCGCGGCGAGGCGGTCCACATAGTTGTCCACCTGGCGGATCGGGCAGCGCGGATCGTTGACGCCGGCGGAGATGTAGACCGGGGCGCGCACGGCATCCACGTATGTCAGCGGGGACGAGGCCTCGAAGCGCTCCGGCACCTCCTCCGGCGTCCCGCCCAGCAGGGTGCGGTCCATCGCCTTCAGGGCCTCCATCTCGTCGTGGTATGCCGTGACGTAGTCGGCGACCGGGACCGCCGCCAGCCCGAGGGCCCAGGAATCCGGCTGCGTACCGAGACCGAGCAGGGTCAGATAGCCGCCCCACGAGCCTCCGGCGAGGACCAGCCGCGCCGGGTCCGCGAGGCCCGACTTCACCGCCCAGTCCCGGACCGCGGCGATGTCCTCCAGCTCGATCAGCCCGACCCGGTGCTTGAGCGCGTCCGTCCATGCGCGGCCGTAGCCCGTAGACCCGCGGTAGTTGACCCGCACGACGGCGAAACCGTGGTCCACCCAGGCGGCGGGACCGGACGCGAAGGCGTCGCTGTCGTGCCAGGTGGGCCCGCCATGTATCTCGAAGACGGTGGGGAACGGGCCCTCGCCGGTCGTGGGCGTCTGCACCAGGGCGTGGACACGTCCCCCGGGGCCGTCCACCCATGCGTCCCGCACCGGCACCGAGACGGGGGCCCTGGCCCCCGGCGGATCGAGGACGACGGCCCCGGTGGTGGACCGCACGACGGGCGGCTGCGCGGCCGACGACCACAGATACTCCACCGTGCCGTCAGGGCGGGCCGTGGCCCCCGACACCGTCCCGGCCGGGGTGTCGACCCGCACCGGCTCCTCCGCGCCCGGCTCGTACCGCCACAGCTCGCTGCGGGCCTCGAAGCTGTGCTCGATCAGCAGCGCCGAGCCGTCCGGATACCACTCGGCACCCACGTCGCCGGGCAGATCGACCGGCAGGTCCGTCTGGGTCCCCGCGACCGGATCCCAGATCATCGGCTCCCAGCGTCCGCGGCGCTGGTGCCCGACGAGCAGCCGGGTGTCACCGGCCACCGGTGCGAAGCCCAGCACCGACAGTCCCAGCTCCTTCGTGCCCCCCTCGGTGTCGTCCAGCTCGGCGACCGTGGAACCGTCCGGACCCACCACCCGCAGGGCGGAGTGCATCGCGTCACCGTGCTCGGTGTGCTCCAGTGCGATCAGCGTGCCGTCGTGGGACAGGTCGCCGACCCCGGCGGACTCCCGGTGCCGGTAGATCTCGTGGACCACCCCGGCGCGGACGACATGGACCGTCGTACCGTCCTCGTCGGTCGACCGGCCGACCACCGCGGTCCCGTCGCGTCCGATCGCCAGCCCGGCGGGGTAGGAGGGCTCCAGACCGGGCACGGCCGGCTCGTCCGCGCCGCCGCCGAAAGGCTGCCGCATCCACACCCCGAACTCGTCGCCGTCGGTGTCCGAGAACCACCACACGGCCTCGCCGTCCGGGGTCAGCACGCCGTCGGTCGTCCCGTTGGGCCGGTCCGTGACCTGGCGCTGCTCACCGGTCGACCGGTCCCAGGCGTACAGCTCGTACGTACCGGTCGCGTTGGAGACGAACAGCGATCGGTGGGGAGCGTCCTGCGCCCAGTCGGGCAGGGAGACGCGGGCGGCGCGGAAACGCTGCTCCCACTCCGGCAACTGCTCCGGCACCGGCGCTTCGTTCTGTGTGTCGCTCATGACCCCCATCAAACCCGATGCGGACACCACGCCGGGCGGCCTGTGGACAACTGTGCGCGCACACCCCTGACCTGTGGACAACTTTCCCCGCATGCGCGCACGGACGCCGACGACCGGCACACCTCCGACCGTGCGCGAGGACGAACGCGAACGCCTGGCCGTCCACGTGGCCGGCCGGCGGCTGACGGAGCCCGGCCCACGGCCGATTGTCAGTGGCGGGGACCACACTCGGACCCATGACTGACAGGGCCGACAGGGCAGAGAAGAGCGACAGGGCCGCCACCCCGTACGGAACGCCCGAGGTGCGGGCCGCCGTGGAGGCGTACTGGGCCGCGGCGGACGCCCGCGACTGGGACGCGTTCGCCGCCACCCTCGCCGACGACGTGGTCTACGACCTGCCGCAGAGCCGGGAGCGGATCCGCGGCAAGGAGCGGTACGTGCGCTTCAACCGGGAGTACCCCGGGGACTGGCACGTCCGGATCGAGCAGCTCGTGGCCGACGGGGAGGGGCGGCAGGCCGCCGCGCGGACGCTGGTCACGGTCGGCCTCGACCGGATGCACGCCATCCACTTCTTCACGTTCGACGCCGAGGGACGGATCGCCACGGTGACGGACTTCTGGCCCGATCCGTACGAACCCCCGGCGGGCCGGGACCACCTGGCCGAGCGGTACTGACCGCTCCCGGCAGCGGTACGGCGGCACCACCGGATCCGTTCCGGTGGTGCCGCCGTGGGGGCCTGAACGCTCTACGTGCGTTACGCCGCGGAGCGGAAGGCGGGCAGGTAACCGCCCGACTGCCCGCTCGCCTTGGGGTGGTACGAGTTGGTGATCGGGAACGACACGCTGTGGATCCAGGCGTCACCCGAGCAGAGCTCGTGCCCGGTGAACTCGTCCACCACGCTGGAGAAGGCGAACCCGGCGTTGGCCGCCCGCTTGGCGATCACGTCGTTCAGGATGTTCGAAGCATTGTTGATGGCCCCGCGCTCGGTCTCGGTGAGCCCGGCGATGCAGCTGCCCGAGAGCTTGTAGAAGCGCGGGTACCCCAGCACCACCACACGGGCCTGCGGTGCCCGCGCGTCGATGCCGCTGTAGAGCGAGTCGAGCTTGCCCGGCAGTGTGTTCTGCGCCTGCGAGATCGCCGTGTTCACCCGGCTGACACAGGTGGCCTCGCTCTGCAGCACGCAGGTCGTCATGACGTCCGCGAACCCGACGTCGTTGCCGCCGGCCGTGACGCTGACGAGCGTGGTGGACGAACTCAGCGCGCCCAGCTGGCCGCTGGACACGCTGCTGGTGGTGGCACCCGAGCAGGCGACGAACTTGAACGAGGACGGTGCGTTCGCGTTGGCCCAGAGGGAGGGGTAGGCGTTGGTGCTGCGCTTGCAGTCACCGCTCTCGGAGGTGTAGCTGCCGGCACCGACACCGGAGGAGTAGGAGTCACCGAGAGCGACGTAGTTGGCGCCCGCGGCGGAAGCAGGCTGCGCGACGCCGAGCGCGGCCGCTGCGGCGATGGCGAGAGTGGAGACGGATGCCCAGAAGGTACGTACTGACATGGGGCTGCCAGCCCTTCGAAATGTGGGGGACGGGTGGGGAGTTCAAGGAGCGAGCATGTTTCTAGCAGCCCGCGGTACCCGTCGGTAATAGCCGCGAAGGAAGTCGTCTGATATGCCCGAATGATCGTTTGGTTGCCGATGCTCCGCGCGTAGATAAACCTGCGTCGGGCCTAAAAACTTCGAATTCGCGGATCGTCTGCGACACCCCCGCGACTTCTCTGAGTCACCATCAGGAGCGGCTCATGGGAGCCTCGCCGGCCCACCGAGGCCACGGCGACCGTCCCCCGACCGGCCTCCGCCCCGCACACGGAAGCGGCCGCCAGGAATCCCTGGCCGCGCACAGCTGTCCGGCAGGTCGTGACCCACCGCCCTCTGTCAGCGATGTCCACAATTCTCACACGATCGGATGAATGTGAA
>NZ_JBEZYP010000029.1:0-47843 GCF_040638585.1 Streptomyces sp. NPDC025273 | reverse complement strand
GATGGTGACGCTGAGCCGTTCGGGTGACTTCCTCGCCTGGTTCCGCAGGGAGCGTCCCGTGGCCCGCCAATGGGCCACCGATCCAGGGGCCCCTGCGCGCTTCCGGGCTACAGCCAGCCGGCGAACTCCAGTGCCAGCTCCCCGTCCTGCCGGCGCCCCACGGCCAGCGCACGCGTCCCGGACTCCACGGCCCGGAACAGCGTCCAGCCGCGCAGGCGCGCCTGGTCCACCTCCAGCGAGTCAGCCAGCTTCCTGACCCGGCGCCGTGCCGTCGCCGCGCCGCCCGGTGAGGCGATCAGGTCCTCGACCCGGTCGCGCACCAGCCGAGCCAGGTCGTAGGCGCGCTCACCGACCAGCGGCTCCGGACCGACCGCCAGCCACGGCGCGCGCTCGCCCGACAGCACCTTGCTCTGCCGGAAGTTGCCGTGCAGCAGGAGGAGTTCGGGGGAATGCGCGACCAGCTCCGCGCGGGCCTCCAGCGCCGAGGACACCAGCGGTCCGAGCGTCGGGTCCGAGGCCGCGGCGGCCCGCATCGGCTCCGTCCGCCGGGCGGTGCGCTCGGCGACCGTCTCGAAGGAGTGACCGGCCGGAGGCTCGACCCACAGCCGCCGGACCGTGCCTGCGGCCTCCAGCAGGGCCTTCGCCTCGGGAAGGGAGCGCAGGGACACCTCGTGGTGCAGCCGCTCCAGCAGCAGGGACCCGTCGGTGGCCGCGGGGGCCAGCAGCTCCACCGCTCCCCAGCCGTTCCAGTGGGCGAGCGCCGCCCGCTCCAGAGCGGGCGCGGCGGCGGGCGGGGCGATCTTCAGCACGGCTGCCGTACCGTCCGGCCGGGTCACCAGCAGGACGAGGCTGCTGCGTCCGCCCGGGGCGACCACCCGGTCCAGGGTGACTCCGCCCCCCTCGGCGGACAGCGCCTCGTCGGTGAGTGCGGGCAGCCGCCCGAGCCAGTCGGCTGCGGCGGCGTCCCCGCACGTCTCGCCGAGGGCTCGCACCAGACGCTGCGGCGGTTCGAAACCCATACGTGCCTTGTTCCCTTTCAGAGCCTGCTTCAGTGCGTGACGCCCGTGGCGCCCGCCTCAGCCGTCGGGTCCGACGGATCTGCCGCGGCCTTCTCGGCGAGCCCCGGAAAGGCTACGCCGGTGCCGCGCCAGCGCACCGCGCGCACGGCGGCCTCCCGGAGCGCACCCGCGGCCTCCTGCCGCAGCGGCCCCCCGGCAGCCCGTACGAGATCGGAGTAGACGGCGGCGACCCGGTCCTCCAGCACGGCGGCGAGCCGCAGCGCGGCCGACGGATCCGGCACCGCGAACGGCAGAGCGTACGCGGCGTCCGCCGCCACCGGCGTACCACCCAGGTCGCGCACGGTCCGCACCAGCGCGTCACGGCGGGCCCGGTGCGCGTCGTGGGCCGTCCTCGCGTCGGTGCGCCGGGCGCCCTCCAGGCGGCCGCCCAGCACCCCGTAGCCGTACACCGCGGCGTGCTCCGCGGCCAGCGCCGCCTGCGCGGCGGGCAGCATGCCCGCCGCGTCGGCCTGTCCGCTGCCATCGGTCATGACGAGGTCTCCTTGGCCAGCTCGGTCAGCAGGTACGCGTGGGCCGCTCCGGCGGCGGCGACCGAGGCCAGCAGCCGGGCCAGCTCGGGTCCGGCCTTCACCAGGGCCCTGGCGCGTTCGTCGGCCACCCGCCGCTCCTCGGCAGCCAGTTCCCTCAGGGCGGCCTTCGGGTCCGCGGGGGGAGCCGGGGGCGCGGCGGCCTTCGGGTCGGCGGGGACGGCCTTCTCCGCCGCGCCGGCGGAGAGCGCCGAGGCGTGTTCCCGCACGGCGGCCCGCAGCGGCGCGAGTCCGGCCGCCGTCGTCGGGTGGGCGGTCACGACCTGCTCGTACCGGGTGAGGAGCGTCGTGCTCGAGCGGGCGGCGGACGTCCGCAGCGCCGTCTCGGCGCGCAGCGAGGCGGCCTCCGCGTCGGCGGAGCCGGACCCGGGACGCGCACCGGACCCGCCGCTGCCGCCGCACCCTGTCAGTACCGCGCCCAGGGCGACCGCTCCCGTCCTCGTGAGCGCGTTCCTGCGCGTCGTCCCCGTGCGCCGCACTTGTCTCCTTAGACATGGTTTCTGACAGATTCTGTCCCGAAGTGATCACCGCAGCCGAGCGTACCCGCGGCCCGGCGGGAGGCGGACGGCAACACCCCCGCGGACCGGATACCCTTTCACCTGACACGCGACGATCCCCACAACAGCACACGCGGCCGAGGAGTCACCCGGATGAGCACCACCCAGAGCGAGAGGCTGCGCGGGCTGCTCGAACCGCTCGTCAGCGCCAAGGACCTGGATCTCGAAGAGATCGAGGTGTCCCGGGCGGGCCGTCGGAGGGTGCTGAGGGTCATCGTGGATTCCGAGGACGGCGTGGAGCTCGACACCTGCGCCGAGCTGAGCCGCACGATCTCCGAGACCCTCGACGAGACCGACGCGATGGGCGACGAGGAATACGTCCTCGAAGTGAGCTCTCCGGGCGCCGACCGCCCGTTGACCGAGCACCGCCACTACGTACGCGCCACCGGCCGGCTGGCGAAGCTGGGCCTGAACGACGGCGGCGAGCTGGTGGCCCGCATCCTCGCCGTGGACGAAGAGGGACTCGATCTCGAAGTGCCGGGCGTCAAGGGCCGCAGGCCCACGTCGCGCCGTGTCGCCTTCGACGAGATCGCCAAGGCGCGCGTGGAGATCGAATTCAACCGCAAGGACAAGAAGGAAGAGGAGGCGTAGCCGTGGACATCGATGTGAAGCTTCTGAAGGGCTTGGCGCAGGACAAGGAGATCCCCTTCGACGTGCTCGTCGGGGCGATCGAGTCGGCCCTCCTCATCGCGTACCACCGCACCGAGGGCAGCCACCGCCGGGCGCGCGTCGAGCTGGACGCCAACGGCCACGTCACGGTGTGGGCGAAGGAGGACCCGGCCGACCTCGAGGAGGGCCAGGAGCCCAAGGAGTTCGACGACACCCCGTCCGGCTTCGGCCGTATCGCCGCGACCACCGCCAAGCAGGTCATCCTGCAGCGGCTGCGCGACGCCGAGGACGACAGGACGTTCGGTGAGTACGCCGGGCACGAGGGCGACGTCGTCACGGGCCTCGTGCAGCAGGGCAAGGACCCGAAGAACGTCCTCGTCGACATCGGCAAGCTGGAAGCGATCCTGCCCGTGCAGGAGCAGGTGCCGGGCGAGGAGTACACCCACGGCCTGCGGCTGCGCACGTACGTCGTCCGGGTGGCCAAGGGGGTGCGCGGTCCGTCCGTGACGCTCTCGCGTACCCACCCGAACCTCGTGAAGAAGCTCTTCGCGCTGGAGGTTCCGGAGATCGCGGACGGCTCGGTCGTCATCGAGGCCATCGCCCGCGAGGCCGGCCACCGCACCAAGATCGCCGTACGCTCCACCCGGGCCGGCCTGAACCCCAAGGGCGCCTGCATCGGTCCGATGGGCAGCCGTGTGCGCAATGTCATGGCCGAGCTGCACGGCGAGAAGATCGACATCGTGGACTGGTCGGACGACCCGGCCGAGATGGTCGCCAACGCCCTGTCACCCGCACGGGTGAGTGAGGTCGAGGTCGTGGACCTCGGGACCCGGTCCGCGCGGGTGACCGTGCCCGACTACCAGCTGTCGCTGGCGATCGGCAAGGAGGGCCAGAACGCCCGCCTCGCCGCCCGGCTCACCGGCTGGCGGATCGACATCCGGCCGGACACCGAGACCGGTGCCGAGCGGGACATCGCCGACCGCGAGCGCGCCGAGCGGGCCCGGGAGCGGTCCGAGCGCGGCTGAACACGGACGTCCGAAGGGGACGCCCGGGCGGCCTCTCCGGGCGTCCCAGGGAATAGATCGAGGCGTCATGCCGCTGAGATCACGACAACATCCGTTCGATTCTTGCCCCAAAGGGGTGGGGTCGGTGCGGGGAGGTAGACTTAGACGTGTCTGGCCGGACGCACGCCCGCGCTTGCCCCGAACGAACCTGTGTGGGATGCCGGGAGCGGGCGGCAAAGAGCGAGTTGCTGCGCATCGTGGTGGACGAGGGAGAAGTTGTCCCTGATTCACGCGGTACGCTGCCCGGCCGGGGTGCGTATGTGCACCCGGTCTCTGTCTGTCTCGACCTGGCGGTCCGCCGCCGGGCATTCCCCCGGGCCTTCAAGGCCAAGGGGCCGTTCGATTCCGCGGCACTGCAGCGGTTCGTCGAGCGGGTGACACCGCAAGAAAAGTGAACGGCACGGGTCCCCGTGCGGTCAGGTACCTCGCGAGTTGGAAGTAGGTCGAGATTGCGATGAGCACTCGATGAGTACGCGATGAGTACGCCCATGAAGTAGCGACGGTCCGGCGGTAACCCGGACCTAAAAGGAGCGAAGTGGCTAAGGTCCGGGTATACGAACTCGCCAAGGAGTTCGGGGTTGAGAGCAAGGTCGTCATGGCCAAGCTCCAAGAACTCGGTGAATTCGTCCGTTCGGCGTCCTCGACCATCGAGGCGCCGGTCGTACGCAAGTTGACTGACGCACTGCAGGGTCCCGGTGGCAACGCCGGCAAGTCCGCTGCAAAGCCTGGCGCGCCCCGCAAGGCCGCCCCCTCGAAGCCCGCAGCGCCCTCCCCGGCCGCTGCGGCACGTCCCTCTGCTCCCAAGCCCGGCGCCCCGGCCCCCAGGCCGGCCGCTGCCGAGGCTCCGGCGAGCAGCGCCCCCGCGGCGCCTTCCGCGCCGTCCGCCGGTCCGCGTCCGGGTCCGAAGCCGGCTCCCAAGCCCGCTCCGGTCACCCCGGTGCCCGCCGCCGAGTTCTCGGCTCCGGCGCCGGCCCAGCCGGCCGCACCCCAGCAGCCGCAGGCCCCGCGTCCCGCGGGTGCCACCCCGGGTCCCCGCCCCGCCCGTCCGGCTCCGGCCGGCGGTCAGCGTGACGGCGGCCGCGGTGGCGAGCGTGACGGCGGCCGCGGTGGCGAGCGCGGCGGCGACCGTCCGGCACGTCCCGCAGGCCAGGGCGCACCGCGTCCCGGCGGCGCACGACCGGCAGGTCCCCGCCCCGGCAACAACCCCTTCACCTCCGGCGGTTCCACCGGAATGGCGCGCCCCCAGGCGCCCCGTCCCGGTGGTGCCCCGCGCCCCGGCGGCGGTCAGGAGCGCCCCGGCGCCCCGCGCCCGCAGGGTGGTCCCGGCGGCGCCCCGCGCCCGCAGGGCCAGGGTGGCGCACGTCCGTCTCCGGGCGGCATGCCCCGTCCGCAGGCTCCCCGTCCGGGCGGTGCCCCCTCGGGTAACCGTCCGAACCCGGGCATGATGCCGCAGCGTCCCGCTGCGGGCCCGCGTCCCGGTGGTGGCCCCGGCGGCGGTGGCCGCGGTCCCGGTGCCGGTGGCGGTCGTCCCGGTGGTGCCGGTGGCGGTCGTCCCGGTGGCGGCGGCTTCGCAGGCCGTCCGGCCGGTCCCGGTGGTGGCGGCGGCGGTTTCGCCGGCCGTCCCGGTGGTCCCGGTGGTGGCGGCGGCGCAGGCCGTCCCGGTGGTGGCGGCGGCTTCGGCGGTCGTCCCGGCTTCGGTGGACGTCCCGGCGGTCCCGGTGCCCGTGGTGGCACGCAGGGCGCGTTCGGCCGCCCCGGTGGTCCCGCGCGTCGTGGCCGCAAGTCGAAGCGGCAGAGGCGCCAGGAGTACGAGGCCATGCAGGCCCCGTCGGTGGGCGGCGTCATGCTGCCTCGCGGCAACGGACAGGCCGTCCGGCTGTCGCGCGGTGCGTCCCTGACCGACTTCGCGGAGAAGATCAACGCCAACCCGGCGTCGCTCGTCGCCGTGATGATGAACCTCGGCGAGATGGTCACCGCCACGCAGTCCGTCTCCGACGAGACGCTGCGGCTTCTCGCGGACGAGATGAACTACGTCCTGGAGATCGTCAGCCCCGAGGAGGAGGACCGCGAGCTGCTCGAGTCCTTCGACATCGAGTTCGGTGAGGACGAGGGCGGCGAAGAGGCTCTGGTCTCGCGTCCGCCGGTCGTGACCGTCATGGGTCACGTCGACCACGGTAAGACCCGACTGCTGGACGCGATCCGCAAGACGAACGTCGTCGCGGGCGAGGCCGGCGGCATCACGCAGCACATCGGTGCCTACCAGGTCGGCGCCGAGGTCAACGGCGAGGACCGCAGGATCACCTTCATCGACACCCCGGGTCACGAGGCGTTCACCGCCATGCGTGCGCGTGGTGCGAAGTCCACCGACATCGCGATCCTCGTGGTGGCGGCGAACGACGGTGTGATGCCCCAGACGATCGAGGCGCTGAACCACGCCAAGGCGGCCGACGTGCCGATCGTGGTCGCGGTCAACAAGATCGACGTCGAGGGCGCGGACCCGACCAAGGTGCGCGGTCAGCTCACCGAGTTCGGTCTGGTGGCCGAGGAGTACGGCGGCGACACGATGTTCGTCGACATCTCCGCCAAGCAGGGCCTCAACATCGAGGCTCTTCTGGAGGCCGTCGTCCTCACCGCCGACGCCTCGCTCGACCTGCGGGCCAACCCGGAGCAGGACGCGCAGGGCATCGCGATCGAGTCCCACCTCGACCGCGGCCGCGGTGCCGTCGCGACCGTCCTGGTCCAGCGAGGCACGCTGCGGGTCGGCGACACGATGGTGGTCGGCGACGCGTACGGCCGAGTCCGCGCGATGCTCGACGACAAGGGCGAGAACGTCGAGGAAGCGGGTCCCTCGACCCCCGTCCTCGTGCTGGGTCTCACCAACGTCCCGGGTGCCGGCGACAACTTCCTGGTCGTCGACGAGGACCGCACGGCCCGTCAGATCGCCGAGAAGCGTGCCGCTCGTGAGCGCAACGCCAACTTCGCCCGCAAGGGCGTCAGGTTCTCCCTGGAGAACCTGGACGAGGCGCTCAAGGCCGGTCTGGTCCAGGAGCTCAACCTCATCATCAAGGGCGACGCGTCCGGTTCGGTGGAGGCTCTCGAGTCCTCGCTGCTCCAGCTCGACGTCGGTGAAGAGGTCGACATCCGGGTCCTGCACCGCGGTGTGGGTGCGGTCACCGAGTCGGACATCGACCTGGCGACCGGCTCCGACGCCATCGTGATCGGCTTCAACGTGCGCGCCGCGGGGCGTGCCGCGCAGATGGCCGACCGCGAGGGTGTGGACGTCCGGTACTACTCGGTCATCTACCAGGCGATCGAAGAGATCGAAGCGGCCCTCAAGGGCATGCTCAAGCCGGAGTACGAAGAGGTCGAGCTCGGCACGGCGGAGATCCGCGAGATCTTCCGCTCGTCCAAGCTGGGCAATATCGCCGGTGTGCTGGTCCGCTCCGGCGAGGTCAAGCGCAACACCAAGGCGCGCCTGCTGCGCGATGGCAAGGTCATCGCGGAGAACCTCAACATCTCCGGTCTGCGCCGCTTCAAGGACGACGTCACCGAGATCCGCGAAGGCTTCGAGGGCGGTATCAACCTCGGAAACTTCAACGACATCAAGATCGACGACGTCATCGCGACGTACGAGATGCGCGAGAAGCCGCGAGGCTGATCCACGGGGAACCCCGGGGGGCGACCCCCGGACTCCCCTGCACGGTCGGGGCCGGTCGACGGGTCGTATTTCCGTCGATCGGCCCCGGCCGTTCCGTGTACGGTTCGGGTGTCCCCGCCGGGTGAACGGCGGGGCGTGGCTGTGCCAGTCCGGGGGGCGGCCCCCGGGCCCCCGAACCCGAACCGGCGGGACATCCGGACACACATGTATGTGGGGACACTGTCCTTCGATCTGCTCCTCGGCGACGTACGGTCGTTGAAGGAGAAACGCTCCATCGTCCGCCCGATCGTCGCCGAGATCCACCGCAAGTTCGCGGTGAGCGTCGCCGAGACGGGCGGGCAGGACCTCTACCGCAGGGCCCAGATCGGTCTTGCCGTGGTCTCCGGGGACACCGGACACCTCACAGACGTACTCGACCGGTGCGAACGCATGATCGCCGGCCGGCCGGAGGTGGAGCTGCTGTCCGTACGACGGCGGCTGCACAACGACGAAGAAGACTGAGCACGTTCACGAAGGAGAAGGACCAGTGGCCGACAACGCGCGGGCAAAGAAGCTGGCGGACCTCATCCAGGTGGTGGTCGCCGAGAAACTGCAGCGCGGTATCAAGGACCCGCGTCTGGGCACGCATGTGACCATCACGGACACCCGGGTCACCGGCGACCTGCGGGAGGCCACGGTCTTCTACACGGTCTACGGCGACGACGAGGAGCGGGCGTCCGCGGCGGCCGGCCTGGAGAGCGCCAAGGGCATTCTGAGGTCGGCGGTCGGCGCGGCGGCGGGGACGAAGTTCACCCCGACCCTGGCCTTCGTGGCGGACGCCCTGCCGGACAACGCCAAGGCGATCGAGGACCTCCTCGACCGGGCCCGGGCCTCGGACGCCAAGGTCCGCGAGGCCTCCTCGGGCGCCACGTACGCCGGTGACGCGGACCCGTACCGCAAGCCGGAGGACGAGGACGAGGACGAGAACGGCGAGGGCTCACCTTCCGCATGACGCAGAACAAAACGCCGGACGGCCTTGTCATCGTCGACAAGCCGTCCGGCTTCACTTCGCACGACGTCGTGGCCAAGATGCGCGGCATCGCCCGGACCCGGCGGGTCGGCCACGCCGGCACGCTGGACCCGATGGCGACCGGTGTCCTCGTGCTCGGTGTCGAGAGGGCGACCAAGCTCCTCGGCCACCTCGCCCTGACCGAGAAGGAGTACCTCGGTACGATCCGGCTCGGCCAGGACACCGTCACCGACGACGCGGAGGGCGAGATCACCTCGTCCACCGACGCCTCCGGTGTCACCCGAGAGGGCATCGACGCCGGGGTGGCCGCGCTGACCGGTCCGATCATGCAGGTGCCGTCGAAGGTCAGCGCCATCAAGATCGACGGCAAGCGGTCGTACGCCCGGGTGCGCGGCGGCGAGGAGTTCGAGATCCCGGCCCGGCCGGTGACCATCTCGTCCTTCCGTGTCTACGACGTCCGCGAGGCGGTCGCCGAGGACGGCACCCCCGTCGTCGACCTGGTCGTCTCGGTCGTCTGCTCCTCGGGCACGTACATCCGCGCCCTGGCGCGCGACCTCGGCGCCGGACTCGGTGTCGGCGGGCATCTGACCGCGCTGCGGCGCACCCGGGTGGGGCCGTACGGGATCGACGCGGCCCGGACGCTGGAGCAGCACCAGCAGGAGCTGACCGTGATGCCGGTGGCCGAGGCCGCGGCCTCGGCGTTCCCCCGCTGGGACGTCGACGAGAAGCGGGCCAAGCTGCTGCTCAACGGTGTCCGGCTCGACATGCCGGCGTATCCGCCGGGGCCGGTCGGGGTCTTCGGGCCCGACGGGACCTTCCTGGTGCTCGTCGAGGAACAGAAGGGCAAGGCCAGGAGCCTCGCCGTCTTCGCCTGACCGGCACCGCCCCCGAGGGGCCGGTCCACCGTGGAGCGGGCAGGGCCCGGTGCCCGCTCCACGATCCCCCTCCAACGACCATCCCTGTCCACGCAGACCCTTGTATTCACCCTGATGGACGGGCGCTCGGAGTGACGAGGGGGCGTGAGGGGGGCGCTTCGGCCCTCCGCGCTTCTCCTGCTGATCACCCGGGACCTACCGTCGGACCATGGGCAGCGGGGACCGGTCGGAACTGGTGATGATCTGCGATCAGGCCGGCCGGCCGCGAGGGACCGGATTCGTGGCGGACGACCGCGGGACGGTCGTCACCAGCCATCAGGCCGTGGGCTCCCGCGCGCCCCTGGTGCTGCACGCGGCGGACGGCCGCACCTGCTCCGTCGCGGCCGACGACATCACGGCTCTGCCCGGTCTCGGGCTGGCCCTGCTGAGCACCGGAGGGCCCGAGGTCCTCGGCGTGGATCCGCTCCCCATCGCCGTACGCGACCGGATCGGGACGGGCACCTACGTGCGGATCGCGGCCCACGGCCGCCGGGAGGCGCGGGTGCTCGGCACCACCCCCGCGACGTACGCCGAGGGCGGGCGCAGCCACCGGGTGGGGGAGGCGCTGGAACTCGCCCTCGGCACGGACGGGCGCGACGCGCTCCGGTCGGGCGGTGCCGCGGTCGGCGGGCCCGTGACCGACCCGTGCACCGGGGCCGTCCTGGGTGTGCTCTCCACCGCGCTGCGGGCCGGGCACGAGACCGCGGGGCTCGCGGTGCCGCTCGCCGTCAGGGAGCAGGACCCGGACGGCGACGGGCCGCTCGCCGAACTGCTGCGGCGCAACGCGGGCGGTGTCCCCGGATACGGCTGCGACCTCAACTTCGCGGGGGCCCTGCAGCTGACCGCGACCTCGCTCGGCCACGCGGCGCAGGCGGGCCGTCCCGGAGGCGCTGATACGGTCGAACGCCCGCACATCGGCGCGGAGTTCACCGCCTTCGAGGCCGGTACGGGATCCGTGCTCGGCCTCGTCGGCGGACCCGGGACGGGCCGCACCACCGAACTGGCCGCGCTGGCCGGCCGCCGGGCCCGCGGGCCCGTGCCGGCGCTCACGCTCTGGCTGCGCGGTGCCGACCTGCACGCGGACGACACATCGGTCGCCGACGCGATGACGCGGGCGCTCCGGCGCTCCGGGCGGATCGTCACCGCGGCCGGGGCCCGGGGCGACATGACGACGGCCACCCCCGAGCGGGTGGCCCGCCTCGCGGCCGCGTCCGGGAACCCGCTGCTCGTCGTCGTGGACGGCCCCGAGGAGATGCCGCCCCCGCTGGCTCACCGGCTCGCCGAGTGGACCGGCGGAACGGCCGCGTGGCTGCGCGCGCACGGGGTGCGGATGGCCGTCGCCTGCCGGCCCGAGCACTGGGAGACGGCCGGTGCGCTGTACCCCCCCGACGCCCTGCACCGCCCGGAGCGGCCCGCCCGCGGCCTGCCGCCCGCCGTCCGGCTGGGTGACCTGACCGCGGGCCAGGCCACGCGGGCCAGGGAGCGCCACGGCATTCCGCCGGACGCGATCGCTCCGGGTCACGACCGGCATCCGCTCACCCTGCGCCTGCTCGCAGAGGTACGGGCCGCGCTGCCCCCCGACGTACCGGGCAGGCCCGGCACCGAGGACGTCTTCGCCGCCCACCTGGACCTGGCGTGTGTCCGGATCGCCGTCCGTATCGCGGCGGAGGCCGAACCCCTGCTGCGGGGTACGGCGGTCCGCAGGCTCGCGGCCAAGGTGGCGGGCCGGGTCCACGAGGCGGCCCGGCGCTGCCTCGGACCGGGCCAGGGGGAGCTGGACCGGGCCACGTTCGAGGAGATCTTCCCGTGGCGCACCGGGTGGGCCCCGGCGGTCCTCACCGAGGGGCTGCTGGCCCCGGCGGGTGCCGGATACCGCTTCGCCCACGAGGAACTGGGCGACTGGGTCCAGGGCGCGCACCTGGACCTCGACGCCGCACTGCGCTCGCTGGTACACCGCTGGCACTCGGGGGGAGCGTACGAACCCTCCGCGCCGCCCCGGGGTGGCGGGGCGGCGCGGTCCGTCGCCCCGCCGCAGGCTCCGGAGGCGGGACCCCGCAACCTCCCCGTTCCGCGTCACCGCATCGGTCCGGTGATCCAGGCGATGCTCCTGCTGGGGCGCCGCCGGGGGACCGCCGCGCTGGCCCACCGGATGGCCGACCTCATCGAGGCGATGGACCGGCTGCCCGCCGCAGCGGCCGCCGGCCCCTCGGCCCGGCCCGCCGACGCCTCCTGGTGGGCGTCCCACCTGCTGCGGGAGAGCCTCCTCCGGGTCCCCGACGCACGGCCGTACCTCGGGGTGCTGAGGGTGCTCACCAGGCGGATCACCCGGCGCTCCCGGGCCGTTGGGGGACCGGCGGGACCCGGGCCGTACGCCGTGTTCGGGCCGTGGTTCTGGCGGCGGATCCGGCTGCCCGAGGACGACCGCGTCGATCTGCTCCGCCGGCTCGTGCCCGCCGACGGTGCCCGGCGCGCGGACGGCTCCTCGCGGGCCGACGGCGACGAGCGGTATCTGGACGCCGTGGCCCGGCGCCTCACCGCCCACCCGCAGACCGTGCAGCCACTGCTCTGCCGGTGGTTCACCGACGAGACCCCGCTGACCGCCGACGGAGGCCCGCGGCCCCCCGGGGACGGCGTGCGGATGCGGCCCACCGTGGCCGCCGCCGCGCAGGCCCTGCTGTACGCCCGCCGCGACCTGGCCGTCGACGACCTGACCGAGGCGCTCGTCGAATCCGCCCATCCGCGTGCCGCCGAACTGCTCACCGCCCTCGCCGAGGACGAGCCGTCCGCGCTCTGCCGGGCCGTCGACCGGTGGGCACGCGACGAGGAGCGCCCACAACGACGCGCCGCCGCCGCGGTCCACGCCACGCTCACCGCGGGCCTCGCCACCACGGACACCGACCGGGCCCTGCTGCGTGACGCCGCACTCGTCCTGCTGGCCCGGCCCGGCGACACCGCCGTGCACGCCCAGGCGCTCACGCTCCTCGTACGGGATCCGCTGACCCGGGGCCGCTACCTGCCGCGAGCCCTGCGGGCCTTCGCCGCCGGGGACCGCGGGCTGCCCGTGGCCCTGCCGGCCGGGGTCTTCCACGAGTTCCGGGAGGCGGTGCTCGCCGCCCTGGGGGCCAGGCTCTCGCTGCCCGGGGAAGCCGCCGACGAGGTACTGCGCGCGCTGGCCGGGCTGGACGCCCCCGCCCTCGCCCTGCACGCCCCCGGCCTCGTCCGGCAGTACATCGACAGCCACCCCGCTGACGGGGCGCAGGCCGCCGGGTACGTGGAGCTGCGCCTGGAGCACAGCCCGGCCGCCCGCGCGCTGCTCCTGCCCCTGGTCACCGGGCTGCTGCGGGACCGCCCCGCGCCGCCCCCGGTACGCGCCGCGCTGGCCCGGGTGCTCGCCGCCCCGGGGAGCGTGGCGTCGCGCCCGCTGCGGGCCGGGCTGCTGGAGGTCCTGCTGGACTTCGAGCTGGACACCGGCGGGGACCCGGAGGTGCTCTGCGCCCTGCTGCGGGCCGCCGCGGCGGGTTCCGGCCGGTGCCCCGAGGCCCGCACGAGGGCCCTGCTGCACCGTACGGGGACACTCCTCGTACGGACGCCCGACGGGGCCGCCCGCTTCGACCGCGGGCTGCTCGAACTCGCCCGTGAGGTGCCCGGATTCGCGGCGCTGGTCACCCGATGGCTGGACGACGCCCCCCGGGAGTGGTCGGTCGTCGTGGGTCCCGCTGCCCGTCGGGCGATGGAATCGATGGACGGATCACAGTCCGGGTTGCCGACGCCGATGCAGGCCGCGGGACGTGAGCATGGCAGTCTTAGACCTGCGTAATGGACACACACACGTACACAGGTTCGGGCGAGGAGCGGTCACAGTGCAGTGCTGGCGCGGCTTGGAGGAGATCCCCGAGGACTGGGGACGCAGCGTCGTCACCATCGGCTCCTACGACGGGGTGCACCGCGGGCACCAGCTGATCATCGGCCGGGCCGTCGAGCGGGCGCGTGAGCTCGGGGTTCCCTCCGTGGCCGTCACCTTCGACCCGCACCCCAGCGAGGTCGTACGCCCCGGCACCCACCCGCCGCTGCTCGCCCCGCACCACCGGCGCGCCGAGCTGATGGCGGACCTGGGGGTGGACGCGGTGCTGATCCTGCCGTTCACCGCCGAGTTCTCGAAGCTGGCGCCCGCCGACTTCATCGCGAAGGTCCTCGTCGACAAGCTGCACGCACAGCTGGTCATCGAGGGCCCGAACTTCCGCTTCGGACACCGGGCGGCGGGGGATGTCGCGCTGCTCGCCGAGCTCGGTGCGACGTACGACTATCGCGTCGAGGTCATCGACCTCTTCGTGAGCGGAGAGGCGGGCGGCGGCGAACCGTTCTCCTCCACCCTCACCCGCCGTCTGATCGCCGAGGGCGATGTGGCGGGCGCCGCCGAGATCCTCGGCCGCCCGCACCGGGTGGAGGGCATCGTGGTGCGCGGCGCTCAGCGAGGCCGCGAGCTCGGCTTCCCGACGGCGAACGTGGAGACCCTCCCGCACACCGCGATCCCCGCCGACGGCGTCTACGCGGGCTGGCTGACGGTGAACGGCGAGGCCATGCCCGCCGCGATCTCCGTCGGCACGAACCCGCAGTTCGACGGCACGGAGCGCACGGTGGAGGCGTACGCGATCGACCGTGTGGGCCTCGACCTGTACGGGCTGCACGTCGCGGTCGACTTCCTCGCGTACGTACGCGGCATGCTGAAGTTCGGCTCGATCGACGAGCTGCTCGTGGCGATGGCCGCCGACGTGAAGCGGTGCGGCGAGCTGATCGCCGCGTACGACCCGGCCTGAGGCCCTCCTGCGGTGCGCCGGGCGGCGCACCGGGGCATCGTCAAAGGAGGACCGTCGAGCCCGGGAGGACGTGCGCACCGTGCGTGAACTGCTGTCGGAACTGCGCGCCTGGCACGACGCCGGTACGCCCTTCGCCCTGGCCACGGTCGTAGCGGTCCGGGGCAGCGCCCCGCGCGCCCCCGGTGCCGTGATGGCGGTGGCCGCCGACGGCACGGTGGCGGGCAGCGTCTCCGGGGGATGCGTGGAGAGCGATGTGTACGAGGCGGCGGCCGAGGCGCTCGCCACGGGCGAGCCGCTGCTGCGGACCTACGGCATCAGCGGCGACGAGGCCCTGGGCGTCGGACTGACCTGCGGCGGCACGATCGACGTCCTGGTGCAGCCCTACGCCACGGCGGACGGCCGGGACCGGCTGCGGGAGCTCGTCGACACCATCGCGCGAGGGGAGCCCGTCGCCGTCGCGACCGTGGTCTGCGGTACGGCGCCGGCGGGCGCCCGGCGGACGGTCCTGGCCGGCAGGGCCACAGGCTCGCTCGGCGACGGAGGACTCGACGCCGCCGTCACCGACGACGCACGCGGGCTGCTCGCCCAGGGAGCCACCGGAACCCAGCGGTACGGCGCGCACGGAGAGCGCCGGATGCAGGACGTGACCGTCTTCGTCCAGGCGTTCGCCCCGGCGCCGCGCATGCTCGTCTTCGGGGCCATCGACCACGCGGCGGCCACGGCGCGCATCGGTTCCTTCCTCGGCTACCGGGTGACGGTCTGCGACGCGCGGCCGGCCTTCGCCACCCGGGAGCGCTTCCCCACGGCCGACGAGGTGGTCTGCGCGTGGCCGCACACCTATCTGGAGTCCACCGCGGTGGACGCGCGCACGGTCATCTGCGTGCTGACGCACGACCCGAAGTTCGACGTGCCCCTGCTGACCGCGGCGCTGCGCACGCCCGCCGCGTACATCGGCGCGATGGGCAGCAGGCGCACCCACCGGGACCGGATCGAACGGCTCCGCGAGACCGGGGCGGACGAGGCGGCACTGGCCCGCCTCGCCTCACCCGTGGGTCTCGACCTCGGAGCCCGCACGCCGGAGGAGACGGCCGTCTCCATCGCCGCCGAGATCATCCAGCACCGCTGGGGCGGCACGGGGCGCCCGCTGGGCGAGCTGACCGGGACGATCCACCACCGGCCCTGAGCGCGGGTCCGCCGGCCCCTGACGGCTCACGGCGGTTCCGGCCCCGGCCGGGGCGTGGCCCGACAGGCAGGTCTCAGCCCCCGGCCGGGGCCGGTCCGGCCGTCGCCGTCGCCGCCGCTGCCCAGTGGCAGGCCACCTGCGTCCGGCCCCCGCCCTCCAGCACCGGCAGGTCCTTCGTGCGGCACGCGTCGGCCACCCCCGCGCGCTCCGCCTCCCCGGAGGCGAGGATCTGGCACCGGGCATGGAAGCGACAGCCCGACGGCACCCTCGACGGGTCCGGCGGCTCCCCGGTCAGGATCACCGGATCGCCCTCCGCCTCCGGAAGCACGGACAGCAGCGCCCGCGTGTACGGGTGCCGGGGCGCCGTGAGGATCTGCTCCACGTCTCCCGTCTCGACGATCCGGCCCAGATACATCACCGCCACCCGGTCCGCGATGTTCCACGCCAGACCCAGATCGTGCGTGACCACCAGCGCCGACAGGCCCAGCTCGTCGCGCAGCCGCAGCAGCAGGGCCAGGATCTCGCCGCGCACCGACGCGTCCAGTGAGGCCACCGGCTCGTCCGCGACGATGAGCTCCGGCTCCAGGACCAGAGCCCCCGCGATCACGACACGCTGGCGCTGGCCGCCGGACAGCTCGTGCGGATACCTGAGGAAGAACCGCTCCGGGGGCCGCAGCCCCGCCCGCGCCAGCGCCCCCGCCACCGCGGTCCGCTCGTCGCCCGCGTACCCGTGGATGCGCAGGCCCTCCGCCACCGCGTCGTACACCGTGTGCCGGGGGTTGAGGGAGCCGCTGGGGTCCTGCAGCACCAGCTGCACCCGCTTGCGGTACGCCTTGAGCGCCCGGCCCGAGTAGTCGAGCGGCTTGCCGCCGAACGTGACCCGGCCGGATGTGGGCGGCACCAGGCCCAGCAGGGAGCGGGCCAGCGTCGTCTTGCCGCAGCCCGACTCGCCGACCAGGGCGACGATCTCGCCCGGCCGGATGTCGAGGTCCACACCGTCGACAGCGCGCGCCGTTGCCGCCCCGCGCCGGCCGGGGAAGGAGACCCGCAGCGCTTCCGCGCTGAGCAGGGGAGCCGGGGAGGTGGCGGTCATGAGGTGCTCCTTGCCGTGTCGCCGTCGTGCGGCCGGGGCGTGGTGACGGCCTCCGGGTCCATCAGCACGCAGGCCGCCCGCCGGTCCTGGCCGGCGGCCCGCAGCTCCTGGTCCTCGGTGGCGCAGGACTCCAGCGCCACCGGGCAGCGCGGATGGAACGTACAGCCGGACGGCAGCGCCGACGGATCCGGCGGGTCGCCCGGCAGTCCGCGTGGCGCGTGCCGGGACGAGAGGTCACCGATCCGTGGGAAGGCGGCCGACAGCGCGTTGCCGTAGGGGTGCCGGGCGTTCTCGTACACCTGCGCGGCGGGCCCCTCCTCGACCACCCGCCCCGCGTACATCACCGAGAGCCGGTCGCAGGTGTCGGAGAGCACCGCGAGGTCGTGACTGATCATGATCAGACCGAGGTCCTGGTCCGCGACGAGCTGTTCGATCAGCCGCAGGATCTGCGCCTGGATCATCACGTCGAGTGCGGTGGTCGGCTCGTCGGCGATGATCAGTCGTGGGTCGCAGGCCAGCGCCATGGCGATCATCACGCGCTGGCGCTGCCCGCCGGACAGCTCATGGGGATAGGCGTCCGCACGTGCGGCGGGAAGGCCCACCTGCTCCAGCAGTTCGCCGGCCCGCCCGTGTGCGGCGGCCGGGGTGGCCTTCCCGTGCAGCAGGATCGGCTCTACGATCTGGTCCCCGATCCGGTGCACCGCGTTCAGCGAGTGCATCGCACCCTGGAAGACGATCGACGCCCCGGCCCAGCGCACCGCGCGCAGCCGGCCCCACTTCATCGTGAGGACGTCCTCGCCGTCCAGCAGGATCTGGCCGCTGAGGGTCGCGGTCGCGGGCAGCAGCCGCAGCAGCGCGAGCGCCAGCGTCGACTTGCCGCAGCCGGACTCCCCGGCGATGCCCAGCTTCTGGCCGGCCTCGACCCGCAGATCTACGCCTCGTACGGCGGGGACGGCAGAGGCCCCCGTGCCGTACGTGACATGGAGGTCACGGACGTCGAGCAGCGGCTGCCGGACCTCCGGTTCCGTCCTGGTCTCTGTCTTCACAGCGGTCAACGGGTCACCCCCAGCTTGGGGTTGAGCACGGACTCGACGGTGCGGCCGCACAGCGTGAACGCGAGGGCGACGACCGCGATGGCGAGTCCGGGCGGAGCGAGGTACCACCAGTTGCCGGAGCTGACGGCTCCGGCCTCACGGGCGTCCTGGAGCAGCCCGCCCCAGGAGATGATCGTGGGATCGCCCAGCCCGAGGAAGGCGAGGGTCGCCTCGGTGAGGATGGCGGTCGAGATCACCAGCGTGGTCTGGGCGAGCACCAGCGGCATCACGTTGGGCAGCACATGACGGGACATGATGTGGCCGTGGCCCCCGCCGAGCGCCTTGGAGCGCTCGATGTACGGACGGGACTCGACGGACAGCGTCTGCGCACGGACCAGCCGCGCGGTCGTCGGCCACGTGGTCACGCCGATGGCGAGGATCGTCGTCCAGACCGACCGTGAGAGCACGGTCGCCAGTGCGATGGCCAGCACCAGGGTCGGCATCACCAGGAACCAGTCGGTGATCCGCATGACGACGTTCCCGTACCAGCCCTTGAAGTGGCCGGCCGTGATGCCCACCAGGGTGCCGATGGCCACCGAGAGGAACGCCGCGAGCAGGCCGACGGTCAGTGAGACCCGCGTCCCCCACACCAGCAGGGCCAGCAGGCTGCGGCCGAACTGGTCGGTGCCGAGCGGGAACGCGCCGCTCGGCGACTCCAGCGGCCCGCCCGGCGCGTCGGTGACGCTCTGCGAGTCCGCGCCCACCAGCAGCGGGGCGGACAGCGCGGTCAGGGCGATGAGCGCGAGCACCGCGAGACCGGCGAGGCCGGCCCGGTGGCCGCGGTACTGGCGCCAGAAGCGGGCGGCGGCCTGTCGCCTGCGGGCCCGGGTGAGGGCACGCGGGCCCGCGGCCGGCGCCGTGTCGGTCGTGGTCGTCATCGGCCCACCCGGGGATCGAGGAGCGGATAGATCACATCGGCGAGCGTGTTCATCAGGATCACCGCGGCGGCGAAGACGAAGAACAGGGCCTGCACCAATGGCAGATCGGGCACGCTCAGGGCCTGGTAGAAGAGCCCGCCCAGGCCGGGCCAGGAGAACACCGTCTCCACCAGGATCGCTCCCGCCACCGTGTTGCCCAGGTTGACGAAGAGCAGCGTCACCGTCGGCAGCATCGCGTTCGGCACGGCGTGACGACGGCGTACGAGATCGTCGCGCAGCCCCTTCGCCCGTGCCGTCGTCAGATAGTCGCTGCCCATCTCGTCGAGCAGCGAGGAACGCATCACCAACAGGGTGCGCGCGTACTCGACGGCGACCAGGGTGACCACCGGCAGCACCAGATGGTGGGCCACGTCGAGGACGTAGCCGAAGCCGCTCGAACTGCCGGACTCCATGCCGCCGGTCGGGAAGAGCCCGGGAATCGGGCCGATGCCCACCGACAGGGTGATGATCAGGAGAAGGCCGAGCCAGAACGACGGCACCGAATACAGCGTCAGGGCGAAGGCCGTGTGGAAGCGGTCACCGGCCGATCCGTTGCGCCAGGCGGACCTGGCACCCAGCCAGACACCGATCACCGTGTAGATCACGAAGGCGGTACCGGTCAGCAGCAGCGTCGCGGGAAGTGCCTCGGAGATCTTGTCCATCACGGGGGCGCGGAACTGGTACGACGTACCGAAGTCCCCGGTCAGGGCCTTGCCGCAGTACTCGGTGAACTGCTGCCAGAGCGGCAGGTCCAGTCCGAACTCCCGGCGCATCGCGGCGATCTGCTCGGTGGAGACCTGCCGGCCGCCGGTCATCTGCTTGACCGGGTCGCCGGGAATCAGCCGGAAGAGGAAGAAGCTGGTGACGAGCACGGCGAACAGCGAGACGGCCGCACCGGCCAGCTTGCCCGCCGCATAGCGGAGGTACGCGGTCGTGCTGCGGGCGCGTGGACCGCGGGCCGGCGGCCCGGCCGGAGCCGGGCCGCCGTCGCGCACACCGTCCACGCCCGCCGCCCCCTTCAGGAGCGCGGGAGTGCTGTCTGTGCTCATGGACTATTCACGGTCTTCCGCGGTGGAACGACGACGCATGGCGAACAGCAGCCCGCCACCGGCGAGGACGACTACGGCGATTCCGACACCGACGAGGACTCCGGTGGAGCTGCCACCCTCGTCGGACGAACCGCCCGACGCACCGGCGGCCGGGACCGCGGACCACCAGCTCCAGTAGCCGTCCTGACCGTAGATGTTCCCTCCGCCGGAGGGCATGGTCGTGATCGACGCGATCTGGTCGGTGCGGTAGGCCTCGACGGCATTGGGGTACGCCATGACGTTCATGTACCCCGTGTCGTACAGCCGCGACTCCATCTGCTTGACGAGGCCGGCCCGTTTGGCGGGGTCGTACTCCGCGAGCTGCTTCGCGTAGAGCTCGTCGTACTGCTTGTCACAGATGAAGTTGTCGGTCGCCGCGGACTCCTTCGGCTTGGCCGGGAGGGCCGCACAGGTGTGGATCGACATGACGAAGTCGGGGTCCGGGTTGACGGACCAGCCGTCGAAGGCGAGGTCGTACTCACCCGCGTACCAGGGGTCGGAGACGTTGTCGCGGCAGTCGACCTTCAGACCGATACCGAGGTCGCCCCACCACTCCTGGAGGTACTTGCCGATCGCCTTGTCGTTCGGGTCCGTGGCGTGGCACAGGATGCGGAGGTCGAGCGGCTTGCCGTCCTTGCCGGCCCGCTTGCCGGCGCTGTTCTTCCTGTAGCCGGCCCGGTCGAGGAGCGCGGCGGCCTTGGCCGGGTCGTAGGCGAGCTTCTGTTCGGCCGTCGGCTTCCAGAAGTACGACGCGTAGCGGGGCGGGATGTACCCCTCGCCCTCTATGGCGTGGCCCTGGAAGACCTTGTCGATGATGGTCGTACGGTCGACGCTCATGAAGAGCGCCTGACGGACCCTCTGGTCCAGCAGCGCGGGGTGCCCGTCGCCGAACTTCTCCCCGTCCTCGGTGCGCGCGCCCGGGTTCGTGGCCAGCGCGTAGAAGCGCCTGCCGGGAGCGTCGTTCACCTTGATGTTGTCGGCGGTCTTCAGTGAGGCGGCCTGGGCCGGGGTCAGACCCGGGCTGCCGGCGACGAAGGAGACTTCACCCTTTCGGAGGGCGGCCACGGCCGCGTCCTGGTCTTTGTAGTACCGGAAGACGAGCTCGTCGAACTTGGGTGCGCCGCGCCAGAAGTCCTTGTTGGCCTTGAGCTTCACGTAGCTGTCGACCTTGTAGTCCGTCAGGATGAACGGGCCGTTCCCGACGACGGGGAACTTCGTGTCGTTGTTGAACGTGGAGAAGTCGCCGACCTTCTCCCAGACGTGCTTGGGCACGATGGGCACGTCCAGCGCCGTCATCGTGGCCTGAGGCTGCTTCAGCTCTATGACCAGCTTGTCCGGGCTCGGCGCGGTCACCTTCCTGAAGTTGCCGACGAAGCTGCCGTTCGACGTGGCGGCTGCCTCGTCGGTCATCATCTTGTTGAAGGTCCATGCCGCGTCCTCGGCGGTGGCCTGCTCGCCGTCCGACCACTTCGAGTCGGTCCGGATGGTGTACGTCCACGTCAGCTTGTCCGCCGACGGCTCCCACGCGGTGGCGAGCCCGGGGATCGTGTGGCTGTCCTTCGCGTCGTAGTTGGTCAGGAAGTCGTACATCAGCCGGTGGATGCTCGTGGACACCAGCCGCTGCGCGAGGAACGGGCTCAGGGAGTCCACGCTCTGCGCGACCGCGACCGTGAGCGTCGACTTCCCGTCGGCCGCCTGTGCCTCCTGTGCGGCGGGGCCGACCGGGTTGCCGGGGACGACCGATCCGGCGGCCAGCGCCAACGCGGCGGCTCCGGAGGCAAGGAGGATGCGCACGCGGCCCCGCGGACGGGGGGAGCGTGGAGGGAATCTTGTGACCATAGGACGTAGACCTCGCGTCATGACTCGCACGGTGAAGGCGGGCTGATCTCTGGTTCGCCAGCTGGTGAAGCGAAGGTTTATCAGCGCCGGTCGAGTCACGTCAACGGTCGGTCAAACCGCGTGTGGGCTGCGGGAATGCAAGAAGGACCCGCACCGTGCGGACGGTACGAGCCCTCATTGGTTTAGACCTCTATTGCCTTACTGCTGAGGCGCCGGCGGTGGCTGCGAGGGGTACTGCTGCCAGCCGGCGGGCGGAACGGGACCCTGCAGTTCGGGCTGGCCGGCCCGATGTGCCTGGCCATCGGCGTGCGCGGGCCCCGGAGGCGGTCCGGCCTGGTTCGCGCCCGACTGCGCCTGGGAGGGCGCCGACTGCTGCCAGCCGTTCTGCTGCGCACCCGGACCGGGGTGCGGCGGATAGGGATGCTGCGGTGCCGCGGCCTGCTGCTGCGGAGGCTGCTGTCCCGCGTACGGCTGCTGTCCTCCGTACTGCGGTTGTCCTCCGTACGGCTGCTGCGGATACGGCTGTTGGGGGTGCTGCTGGGGCGGGTACGGCTGCTGGGGCTGTCCGGGATACGGCTGTCCGGGATACGGCTGCTGGGGTGCGTACTGCTGGCCGGGCATCGGCGGGGCGAACTGCGGCGGCGGGTTGCCGCCCTCCGCCGTCCACAGTCCCTGCTGCTGCTGGGCCCGCTGGAAGTCCTCGGCGACGAGCGCGGAGAGGTTGAAGTACGCCTCGCGCGTCTTCGGGCGCATCATGTCGAGGTCGACCTCGGCGCCCGCCGACAGGTGCTCGTCGAACGGCACGACCACCACGCCACGGCAGCGCGTCTCGAAGTGCTGGACGATGTCGTCGACCTTGATCATCTTGCCGGTCTCGCGGACCCCGGAGATGACGGTGAGCGAACGCTGCACCAGATCCGCGTACCCGTGCGCCGACAGCCAGTCCAGCGTGGTGGACGCGCTGGACGCGCCGTCGACGGACGGGGTCGAGATGATGATCAGCTGGTCGGCGAGGTCCAGCACGCCGCGCATCGCGCTGTAGAGCAGACCGGTGCCCGAGTCGGTGAGGATGATCGGGTACTGCTTGCCCAGGACGTCGATCGCCCGGCGGTAGTCCTCGTCGTTGAAGGTCGTGGAGACCGCCGGGTCCACGTCGTTGGCGATGATCTCCAGACCGGAGGACGCCTGCGAGGTGAAGCGGCGGATGTCCATGTACGAGTTGAGGTACGGGATCGCCTGGACCAGGTCGCGGATGGTGGCCCCGGTCTCGCGGCGCACCCGGCGGCCCAGCGTGCCGGCGTCCGGGTTGGCGTCGATGGCGAGGATCTTGTCCTGCCGCTCGGTGGCCAGGGTCGAGCCGAGCGCCGTGGTCGTCGTGGTCTTGCCGACGCCGCCCTTGAGGCTGATGACCGCGATCCGGTAGCAGGACAGCACCGGGGTGCGGATCAGGTCCAGCTTGCGCTGCCGCTCGAGCTCCTCCTTCTTGCCGCCCAGTTTGAAACGGGAGGCCCCGGAGGGATTGCGGCTGCTCTTCGCCTTCTGCTTGCCCCGGACCAGCCGGTCGGAGGAGAGCTCGACCGCGGCCGTGTAACCGAGCGGGGCGCCCGGTACGGACCGCTCGCGCTGGTCGTGGGTGACCGGGGTGGGCCAGGCGGCTCCGGCGCGCGGATCGGCGGGCGGGGCCTGGGGTGCGGGCTGCTGAGGCTGGTACGCCTCGGGCTGCTGCTGCTGGGCGGTGGGGGCGGGCAGGTGGGGCGTGGCCTGCGCCGGCTGCTGGGGGATCTGCGGAGGGAGCGGGGCGCCCTGCATGGGCACGTGCGGGGCCTGGGGCGGGAATCCGTAGCCGGGCTGGGGCTGAGCATGGGGCTGGGGCGGGAACCCGTAGCCGGGCTGCGGCTGCGGCTGGGCCTGGACGGGGGCGTGGGGCGGCTGAGGGGCGCCCTGCGCCGGGAACTGCTGTTGCGGAGGCTGCGGGAACCCGTAACCACCTTGCGGCGCCGGGGCCTGGGGCCGCACCGGCGGCTGAGGTGCAACCACGGGTGCGGGCGCGGGTGTGGGTGCCGGCGTCGGTGCGGGCCACTGCGGCGCGGACTGCGGCGCACCGGGCTGCGGTGCACCGGACTGCGGTGCACCGGGCTGCGGTGCGGCCGGCTGGAAGGTGGGCGGCAGCGGCGGAAGGGCACCCGGCGTGGGCGGCACGGGCGACCACGGAGCGGGCGCGCTCGACGGCACGGCGTCCTGGGGGGTGGCGTCCGAAGGGGCGTCGGCAGGCGGCATGTCGGCAGGCGGCGCGTCCGGGGAGGCCGCGTCCGTGACGAGGTCCGCGGGCTCGTCGGCCTGCGCGGAGCCCGTCGCCGGCGCCTCGTCGGCCGCCCGTGCGGAGTCCGCGTCCGGGTCAGGGGCGGAGACATCCCCACCCGAGTCCGAGGCGTCCTCGGACCCACCGGACCTCTCGTTCACCGGAGCGGACAGGTCCGCGTCGATGTCCCCGGCGTCATCCGCCGCATCCACCGAGGCCTCGGGCGCCGCTCCGGGAGCGGAGGCATCAGGACCGGGAGCCGACGACACCGCGGACGCGGCCTCGGCTGCCGCCTCGCGCTCCGCGATCTCCCGCTTCAGCGCGGCGGGGGAGAAGCGCATCGTCGCACCGCTCTCCAGGTCACCGCCGCCGAACGGATCCGGCGCACCGCTCCCGGCGCCCGCTCCCTCGGAACCGGCCGAGGCCGGCGAAGGAGCCGGAGGAGAAGCCGGAGCCACCGCCCCGGTCTCGGACGACGACGCGGAGGGCACGGACGGCGCAGGCGGTACGGGCGGAGCGGTCCGCGCCGGTGCGGGCGGAGCAGGCGACCAGTTCGGCTCGAATCCGCCCCCTGCCGGCAGCCCCGGCACCGGAGCCCCGTGCGGCGGCGGAGGCGGCGCCAGATGCGACCCCGCCCCGCCCGACGAGTCCCCCGACGCGTTCTGCGTGTACCAGGCGGGCGGGGTGTAGTCGATGGTGAACTCACCCGTCAGCTCTGCGGGCTCCGCGTCGGACGACTCGTCGACGGGTGTGTTCCATCCCCCGCGGATCTCGTCCCGATCGCCGTTCACTTTGCCTCCTGGTGTGGTCGAGCACCCTTGTGCCGTGGTGGGTGGGGGCGGCCGTTCTCGTTGTCCGGCCCGCCCGGCTCTCCCCCTTGCGACGCGCAGTGCCTGCCCGCAGGTTCCTCTGCCGCGCCCACACCCACCCTAATCGTCATGGGGCGCGCTACGGCAGGCCGTATCGCACGGGAGAACTGTCCCGTAGGTCACGCCCCGGCCACACGTGAACGGACTGTGCAGGAGCGGGCAGGCCGAACTGGTCGAAAACGCACATCGGCTGACGGAACGCGGCCCGTCCCGTGCGAGCGTTCCGCAGGAACGCTCAGTCCATCCGGCGTGCGCCGCCCAGCAATCCGGACTCGGCGTCGGTGGCCTGGGTCATCACGAACTGCCGGTCCCGGTCCGTGCACCACAGCGTCACGCCGTCGGCCAGGGTGGACAGCGCCTGGGTCTCGGCGGCCGGCAGATTCATGATCCGCCCGATCTGCGCAGCCTCGTCGGGCGAGACCCGCTGGACACCGACGAGTGCCGCCTTCTCCATCAGCCGCGGGGCCACCGGACTCAGGTACGGCAGCAGGGTGACCACGGACTGCCAGGGCCCTGCCACCACGCGACCGCGCGGCGGCCGCATGCCGCAGTCGCGCACCACGACCACCGGGGACCCCGCCGAGGCACCCTGCGGCGGTACCCGCCCCACGTCGTGCAGCGAGATGCACGGCTGCCCGCCGCCCGCCGCCTGCGCCAGACCCGTCCAGGCCTGCGACCGGCCCGTCTCCACGGCGATCCGCGCACCCGTCGCCGCCGCACGCAGTGCCAGAACCTGGGCGGTCCACAGTCCGCCGATCAGCGTGACCTCGTACGGAGTGGGCCGGTTGATGCCCAGCACCGCCGGGCGTCCCTCCGCGTCCACCCCGATGACCGTGCCGTCGTCCCCGACGGGCACCGCCAGCGAAGCCAGTTCGTCGAGGGACACCGTGTGCCGGCCGCGGCGCGGACCGATCAGACCGAAACCCAGCCGGGACCGGGCGCTCGTGGTGGCGGACATCAGCGGGTACCCCCGAGCGGCAGCGTGGCGAGCACACCGGGCAGCTGCTCGCGGTCCAGCCGCACCAGCGACGCCTTGACGCCGCGCGCGGTGCGCTCCAGTTCATGGCGGGCGGTGAGGAGTTCCTCGTCGCTGCGCCCGGTGATGCGGACATGCCCCGTGACCGAGACCGCCGAGCGGTCGCCGTGTCCCAGCGTCAGGCTGAACGTCGTGGCGAGCGCCGGGATCGAGGTCAGCAGCGCGACGAGCTGCGGCATCGACGCCCCGCCGCCCCCCAGATGCGGCCAGCGGCTCACCCAGTAGCTGGTGTGCCACCGGTCGTCACAGCGCCAGGTGCGCGCGGACTCCTCGGTGCGGCGGCCCGGCGTCTCCGTCCGGCCGGCCTGCGCCATCGCCAGGGGGCTGACGCAGGCCGAGGTCGCGATCGCCGAGATCAGCTCCTGCTCGGTCAGCACGGTCGCACGGAATCCGGCACCGGTCAGCCGGCTGGCCAGCTGGTCCGCGGCGCGTACGGCGCACTTCTGCGCCCCGGCGACCCCGCCGCCGCGCGCCGCCACCGCCTCCGGGCAGAGCTCCGGGTCCAGCTTCAGCGCGATCCAGGTGACACGCAGCGCGGGCGTACCCGTCCGGGCCTGCAACGGGGCGTAGTTCCGCGCCGCCACCGACTGCGGCGGCAGGTGCGGGGCGGGAGCGGGCTGGGTGTGCTGCACGATCTGCGCCGACTCCAGCCGGATCCCGTCGACCTCCAGCACGTCCCGGACGAGCGTCAGGGGCAGCGGCCGTTCCGAGCGGTCCGGGCGCAGCGCGGTGGCGTCCGACTCGACCTGGACGACGGCCGAGAGGTAGGTGCCGTCGCCGATCATCCCGACCGGGCGCCGGTCACGGTCGCTGAACGAGTAGGTACGCAGCGCCGGTTCACACTCCACGGCGGGCGCCAGGCCCGGCTCCGTACCCGCGGGCAGGACCAGCGAGGCGGCCCGGCGGCTGCGGGTGCGCAGTGCGAGGACGGTGCTCAGCCACTCCGGCAGCGACCGGCGGTGTCTGCGGACGACGGCGAGGAGCACCAGCACCGCGGCGACGGCACCGGCGGGCACGAGGAGCAGCGGCTCGATCACCCATGCCGCCAGCAGCAGCGCCGCCGCGATCTCGATCAGAACGAGCTGTTGCAGTCGGAACGAACCGACCTGTCCGGCACGTCCGTTCAGCCGCGGGGCGGCGGCGCCGCCCGGGCCCGAGGGATCACCGGGAGCCGTGCGCGAACCTCTGCGGGAGACCCCCCGGCGGCCGTTTCCGGGTCCCCCGGACGGCTGCGTGTCGCCGGCCGGACGTGTCCGCGTCGCGGAAGCCATCATTCCGGCATTCCCCCGTTCATAAGGCCCCAACTCGACCCGATCGCCCCTGTCCCGCCGGGGCTTCGGCGGCTGGGTCACCCTACCCGCCCCACCGGCGCGCACGGTCAGCAGGCATAGTAGGGGGCCGGTCCGGCACCAGGTCCGGCATCCGGGGTCCCGCTACGGGGGACGGGAATGCGTACGCTCCTGGGCCGCGCGGGGAGACACGGGAGACAGACGCACTCATGGCATCACGGCGGGACGAGCTCAACGCGTACACCTTTGCGAAGAAGCGCACGGTGGCCGCATTCCTCCAACCCTCGCCCACGGGTACCGAGGAGGGCGCCCCCCGCCCGCTGCGTGCCGTCGTCCCGAGCCTGATCGTAGGCGCGCTGATCGTGGCGGGCTTCGGCGCCTGGGGGATGTTCAAGCCCACGGCACCCAAGGACTGGGACAAGCCCGGCACCAAAGTGATCGTCGGCAAGAAGTCCACCACCCGGTACGTCGTGCTCGCCACGGGCAAGGGCAAGGACAGGAAGACCCTGCTCCACCCCGTGCTCAACCTGGCCTCCGCCAGACTGCTGCTGACCCCGCAGCAGTTCGACGTCGTCCAGGTCGGCGACGACATCCTGGACGCCGGCAAGCCCCCGCGCGGTCCGATCCTCGGCATCCCGTACGCCCCCGACCGGCTGCCCGAGGCGAAGGACGCGGGAACCGCCAAGCGGTGGGCGGTATGCGAGCAGCCCGGCGGCAAGGGCAACACCGTGCAGAAGGCGGCCTTCGTCCTCGCGGAGCGGGACAACCGGCTGACCGAGGGCAAGCAGCGGCTCGGTGGCGGCCAGGTGCTCTACGTCCAGGGACAGGACAGGGCCCGCTACCTCGTCGACGCGAGCGGCACCAAGTACCGCATCGACGAGAGCGCGACCGACGACGGACACCTGACCAACGCCCTCGTCGGCAGCAGGCAGCCGCAGGCGGTCACCGACGACTGGCTGGCCACCCTGCACGACGGCAGCCCGCTCGTCTTCCCGCGGATCCCCGGCACCATCGGCGCGCCCGCGCACATCGAGGGACAGCTCTCCGCCGAGGAGAACAAGGTCGGCACGGTCCTGCGGACCAGGACCGGCGAGGGCACCACCCACTACGTCGTCCTGGAGGGCAAGGTCCAGCCGGTCTCCGAATTCACCGCCTGGCTCCTGATCAACTCCCCGCAGACCGCCCCGCTGAACCTCGACAGCGAGGCACGCCCCGTCGGCCTGCAGGACTTCGTCCCGGACGCGCGGACCTTCGCCGGCCAGGCGAGCCGCTGGCCCGCCCACAAGGCCGAGCAGGTCAACTCGGCCGGTGGCGGCGGCAGCCGGGACACCGTGTGCAGCGTGCTGCGCAAGGTCGACGACAAGGGCCGTACGACGCTGTCCACCTGGGCGGGCACCGCCTACCCGGCCGTGATCAACGCCGGAGGCACCAGCACCTACGTCACTCCCGGCAGCGGACTGCTCTACACCCAGGTCCAGGGCAAGCAGACGAGCCCGGACGGTTCGCTCTTCCTGCTGACCGACACCGGGCTGCGGTACGCGGTCCAGGCGAACGGCGACAGCGACGCCGAGCGCTCCGACATCGGCGCCGGGGACCAGCAGGCCCAGGACGGCAGGCCAGAGGCCAGCCAGGCGCAGATCCGGCTCGGCTACGAGAAGGTGACCCCCACGCTCGTACCGATCGCCTGGTCGGACTTCCTCGCCAAGGGCCCCCGGCTCGACACCAACAGCGCGCGTCAGCCCCAGGGCTCGTAACCGCGCGGGCATCCGGACGAACGCGGGACCCGGGGGAGAGGAACAGATGTTGTACCGGAAGACGGCCGCACTGACGGCGGCCACCGCCGCACTGGCCGCACTGGCCGCACCGCACGCCGCGTACGCCACCGGAGGGCCGCGGGACGGCGCCCGGCCGGTTCTCGACGGCAGCGGCGAATGCACCTTCCCGATGAAGGAGCAGTTCGAGGGTCGCCCCTGGCCGCTGCAGCGCGTCCTGCTCGACGAACTGTGGCAGGACACCAAGGGCAAGGGCGTCAAGGTCGCGGTCATCGACACCGGCGTCGACATCGCCAATCCGCAGCTCAAGGAGGCCGTCGACACCTCCGCCGGACGCAACCTCCTCAAGGGCGGCAGGAGCGACGGCACCACCGACGAGGTCGGTCACGGCACCAAGGTCGCCGGCATCATCGCCGCACGCCCCCGGGAGGGAACCGGATTCGTCGGGCTGGCCCCCGAGGCCACGATCATCCCGATCCGGCAGAACGACGAGAAGAACAGCGGCAAGGACACCACGATGGCCACCGCGATCGACCACGCGATCGCCGAGGGGGCCGGGGTCATCAACATCTCCCAGGACACCACCAAGGCGCTCACGGAGGACTCCGCGCTGGGCAGGGCCGTGGCCAGGGCGCTCGCCGAGGACATCGTCGTCGTCGCATCCGCGGGCAACGACGGCATGGACGGAAAGCTCAGGAACACCTACCCGGCGGCCTTCCCCGGCGTCCTCGCCGTCGCCTCCTCGGACCGCAACAACGAACGCGCCGCCTTCTCCCAGGCCGGCGAATTCGTCGGAGTGGCCGCCCCGGGCGTCGACATCGTCTCCACCGTCCCGGGCAACGGCCAGTGCACCGACAACGGAACCAGCTTCTCCGCGCCCTACGTCGCCGGCGTCGCGGCCCTCCTCGTCGCCAAGTACCCCGACTGGACGGCCGCCGAGATCGTCGCCCGCATCGAGCAGACCGCCGAGCGTTCCATCAACGGCCACGACGCCTTCGTCGGGTGGGGCGTCGTCGACCCGGTACGGGCCCTCGCCGGGGACGAGGACGACGTACCGCTGCCGGCCGCGCGACCCGACCCGGCACCGCCCAGGGCGCCGGCACCGGAGCCCGCCCACCTGGCGATGTCCGAGACCCCGCAGGAACGCAGCGAGCGCTACGCCACCTACGCCCTCGCCCTGGCCGCCGTCCTGGTGTGCGTCGTGGCCGGCACCGCGACGGTCGTCCGCGATGTCCGGCGACGGCGCGACGTGCGCTGAGAACGCTCGACGGTGAGGTGCGTCTCCCGCCGTGGAGCGCGGTTGGGCGGCGATGACGAAGTGGCTAGGGTGGTAGCAGACTTCACGTGTGTGACGGGGGAACGAGAAGTGGACGAGCTCTGTCACGGGGTGCGCGAACACCGCGGGACACTTCTCGGAACCCGCGCAGCATCCCTGTCCGCGACTGCGGACAGGCCCGGGAACTGAGAGAGGACCTCCGGATGAGCAACACCGGTGCGGGTTTCGGACTTGCCGACGATCCGATCATCCAGGCGAAGAACAAGATCATCGACACCGCTGAAGCGGTCTCCAAGCAGTCCCGCGAGCTCGCCGACATCCTCGCGACCGTGAGCGCGGGCTGGACCGGTGTCGGTGCCGGCGGATTCACATCCGCACAGATCGTCATCAACGAGGACCACGACGAGATCCGGCGACTGCTGCAGGTGCTCCTCAACGGTGTGAGCCAGACCAAGAACCTCAGCAACGCCAACGACGACGAGGTCCGCGCGGCCTTCAACGCCGTGAAGGAGCCCGCTTCCTCGGGCAACACCTCCGGGCTCAACAACCTCTGAGCCGGGCCGCAGCACCCCTTTCACAGACGCCGAACACCGGAGGAACACACTCATGGCCGGAGCAGACCCGAACACCAAGGTCAGGTACGAGAGCGTCCAGGAGATGGCGAACCGCATCCGTGTGGTGTCGCGCAACATCATCAAGGACCTCGAAGAGATGGACGCCGCCCTCAAGGTCGTCACCGACACCTGGGACGGTGACGCCCACGCCGGGTACGTCACCCTCCAGGGGAAGTACAAGGGCAAGGCAGACCACATGAAGGACCGCCTGGAACAGGTCGCCAAGATCATCGAGAACGGCAAGGACAGCTACCGTTCCACGGACGTCAAGGCCTCGCGCCTGTTCACCGAGTCGTACTGACCCGGGATCCGCACGCGGAAGAGGGGCACGCCCACCGGGCCGTGCCCCTCTTCCGTGCCCCCGTCCGCGCGAGGACCTACGTCAGGTCGAACTCACCGTCCCGCGCGCCCAGGACGAAGGCACGCCATTCGGCCTCCGTGTAGCGCAGCACGGTCTCCGGATCGAGCGACGACCGCATCGCGACGGCACCGTCCGGCAGATACGCGATCTCGACCCGCTCCTCGGCCTCCTCGGTGCCGGGGGCGCTCAGCCACTCGACCCCCGAGATGTCGAGCGCGTACAACTCGTCCTTCTCCTGCTGGGTGCCCATCAGACGCCTTTCCTCTCCCGCGGCGCAGTGCGTTCTCGCCGGTGGCTCCGTGTTCGTGGCCCGCGCCCCGATTATCCCCGGATCACCGGGCCCCGGGGCACCGGTGGCGGAATCGGGCCCCGCCGTCCCGAACCCGGCCGTGAGGTCCTGCGGCCGGACGGCCCGCCGCAGGACGGAAGGGCCCGCACACCGGTGCGGCGGCCGGCCGGCCGGGTGATGCCGGCGTCAGCGCTGTTCGGGCAGCCGCCCGGTCTGCACCAGCGGCGTCCCGCGCCGGCGCGACGCGAAGTACCCGCGTCCCGGCGGCATCGCGTGGCCCCGCACCGACCCGATCAGGTCACCCTCGGACGGATCACCGGACAGCACCACACCCTGCGCGCCCAGCTCCTTGATGCGCTGCATGAAACCCTCGTACATCGACCTCGACGCCCCCGCCGAGTTGCGCGCGATGATGAACCGGACCCCGGTGTCCCGGGCGAACGGCAGGTACTCCGCGAGCGGTGCCAGCGGATTGCCCGCGTTCGTGGCCACCAGGTCGTAGTCGTCGACGATGATGAAGATCTGCGGCCCCGACCACCAGCTGCGGTCCCGCAGCTGCTGCGGGGTCACATCGGTCGGAGGCTGGCGCCGCGAGAACACCCCGGCGAGTGCCTCCATGTGCATCTGCATCGCGCTCGCCATCGGCGCGTACTCCAGCAGATGCGACTCCGGCAGCGCGCCCAGCAGGGCCCGCCGGTAGTCACCGACGACGATCTTCGCCTCGTCGGGGGAGTAGCGCTCCGCGATCTGCTTGGCGATCAGCCGCAGCAGGTTGGTCTTGCCGGACTCGCTCTCACCGAAGACCAGGAAGAACGGATCCGTCTCGAAGTCGACGAACACCGGCTCCAGGGAGGTCTCGTCGATGCCGATCGCGACACCCCGCTCGGGGAACTCGAAGCCCTTGGGCAGCTGGTCCGCCGGAAGCTTGCGCGGCAGCAGCCGCACGGCGGGCGCCGCCGGTCCCGACCAGCTCGACCGCACCGCCGCGACGAACGCCGCGGTGCCGTCGGAGAGATCCGCACCGCTGCTGACGGAGTCGATACGCGGCAGAGCACCCATGAAGTGGAGCTTCTCCGGGACCTGGCCACGCCCGGGCACACCCGCCGGGACGTTGGCCGCGACCTTGCGGTCGAACTCCGAGTCCATGACGTCGCCGAGCCGCAGTTCCAGCCGCCCGAGGATCTGGTCCTTCAGGGCCGCCCGTACCTCCATGTAGCGGGCCGCCGTGATCACCACGTGGATGCCGTAGCCGAGACCGCGCGAGGCGATGTCCGTGACGACCTGCTCCAGTCCCTCGTACTCGGCCCGGAAGCCGCCCCAGCCGTCGATCACCAGGAACACGTCGCCCCAGGCCTCGCCCGGCAGTTCACCCCGGGCGCGCTTGCGCCGGTAGGTGGCGATGGAGTCGATGGAACGGGCCCGGAAGAACTCCTCGCGCCGGGTGAGCACGCCCCCGACCTCCGCGACCGTCCGGCGCACCCGCTCCGGGTCCAGCCGTGACGCCATCCCGCCGACGTGCGGCAGCTCCGCCAGCGAGACGAGACCGCCACCGCCGAAGTCCAGACCGTAGAACTGCACCTCCTGCGGGGTGTGGGTGAGGGCGAACGAGGAGACCAGCGCCCGCATCATGGTCGACTTCCCGGACTGCGGACCACCCACGACCAGCATGTGACCGGCCGCACCCGAGAAGTCCCGGTACAGCACCTCACGCCGCTGCTCGAACGGCTTGTCGATCAGGCCGAGCGGAACGGCCAGGCCACCGGGCCGGGTGTACTCGGTCGCCGTGAACCCCCGGTCCGTGGTCGCCGCCAGTCCCGGCAGCAGCTGGTCCAGCGTCGGTGCCCGGTCCAGCGGCGGCAGCCACACCTGGTGGGCGGGCACGCCCTGCCCCTCCAGCCGCCGCACGATCACATCGAGCACCGTGTCGGCGAGCGCGTCGTCGTCCGCCGCCCGCGCCGCCAGATGCGCCGGATCGGGCGCCGCGTACACCACCGGCACCGGCGCGGCACTGAACACCGCGGGACGCCGCTCGATCGGCAACTGCCCCACCGACAGATCCGGGCCGCCCGTGCGGTACGTCCCCGACACGTACGCCGCCTTGAAACGGGTCATCTCGTCCGTGCCGAACTTCAGGTAGCCCGAACCCGGCACCGACGGCAGGTGGTACGCGTCCGGCACACCCAGCGCCGTACGCGACTCGGCCGCCGAGAAGGTCCGCAGACCGATCCGGTACGAGAGGTAGGTGTCCAGGCCGCGCAGCTTGCCCTCCTCCAGGCGCTGCGAGGCCAGCAACAGATGCACGCCCAGCGAACGGCCGATACGGCCGATCTGGATGAACATGTCGATGAAGTCCGGCTTGGCCGTCAGGAGTTCGGAGAACTCGTCGATGACCAGCACCAGCGAGGCCAGGGGCTCCAGCGCCGCGCCCGCGCCCCGGGCCTTCTCGTAGTCGTGGATGTTGGCGTAGTTGCCCGCCGACCGCAGCAGCTCCTGCCTGCGCTGCAGCTCACCGCGGATCGCGTCGCCCATGCGGTCGACCAGGGTCAGGTCGTCCGCCAGGTTGGTGATGACCGCCGCCACGTGCGGCATCTGCGACATCCCGGCGAACGTCGCACCGCCCTTGAAGTCCGCGAGCACGAAGTTCAGGGTCTCCGAGGAGTGAGTCACCGCGAGCCCGAGCACCAGTGTCCGCAGCAGCTCCGACTTGCCGGAACCCGTCGCACCGACACACAGCCCGTGCGGACCCATGCCCTCCTGCGCGGCCTCCTTGAGGTCCAGCATCACCGGCTGGCCGTCCTCGCCGACACCGATGGGCACCCGCAGCCGCTCCGACACCGAGCGGGGCCGCCAGGTGCGCGCCACGTCGACCGAGGCCGCGTCCCCCAGGTTCAGCAGATCCGTGAAGTCCAGGTTGGCCAGCAGCGGTTCGTCGTCGTCGCCCCCGCCCATCCGCAGCGGCGCCAGCTGCCGGGCCAGTGCCTCCGCGGCCTCCAGCGAGATGCCGTCCGGCACACCCTCGTACGCCAGACCGGCACCGGACTCCAGCCGCAGCAGCCCCGGCCGCACCACGATCGACAGTCCGCCGCGCGGCTCGTCGAGCTCGCCCGGCACCACCTCGACGATCGTCACGCCCTGCAGGCCCTCGGCCGCCGCGAACAGCGAGTCCGGCGGCACCATCCCGCCGTCCAGGACCACCACGATGTGCGGCTGGTCCAGCACCGGCTGGCTCTCCCGCCCGAACCGCGGCCGTCCGTCGAGCCGGCCGGCCAGCAGCGACTCCAGCTCCCCCAGGTCGTCCCCGAACAGCCGCTTGGTCCCGGCCCCGTCGACCTGGCCCGGCACCTGCGTGTGCGGCAGCCACTTCGTCCAGTCCCAGCGCCCCACCGCACCCGGCGCCACCACGACGGCGACCATCAGGTCCTCGGGGGAGTGCAGCGTCACCAGCTGCGCCACCAGCGACCGCGCCGTCGACTGCGCCGCGTCCGGCCGCCCGGAGACGGTCACGTGGTAGAAGGCCCGCATCGAGACCGCCATCGGCAGCCCGTCCAACGTCCCGTGCACCGCCAGGAACTGCTGCATCGCCCCCGCGGACATGGGCTCCAGCTCATCCACCGGAGCGGTGTCCGGGGCGACCAGGGGAGTCGACAGCTGCTGTGCCCCGAGCCCCACCCGTACCTGCCCGAAGTCCTTGTCGCCGACGCGCCGCTCCCACACCCGGCTGCCCTCGGCCACCACCGACCAGAGCTGCTCCGGCGCCGGGTGCAGATACAGCTGCACATCGCGCTGGGTACGCGCCGTCCGGCGCACCGTCCGCCGGGTCTGGGCAAGGTACTTGAGGTAGTCACGACGGACATCGCCCATTTGCCCCTGCGTACCGCGACGGTGCCGGACGATCTGGGCGACCACCATGGCGACGGTCGAGACCAGCATCAGAACACCCATGATCCGCATGAACGGAGGCGCCTGCGGCGAGAAGAAGAAGACCACCGACGAGCCCATGCCGAGCACCGGCAGGATCTGCATCAGCATGCCCTCCTGCTGCCCGCGCGGCAGTTCGGGAGGAGCCTCCAACGTCAACGCGTCCGCGGGTACTTCCGGCGGCAGAGACCGCGGGGGTCGTTTCACGACGATCTGACTCACCGGAACATCAATCCCTCGATACGGACGGGCGGAAGGCCGGTCTGGTCCGCACCGACGCCCCCGTGGCTGCGTGTGCTGCGGACTTGCCTCCGCGCGACGGCGATCCTACGTGCAGATCCCGAGCACCCCTTTCGGTAGGGTGGCGCGCGCACTGTGCGCAACCGCGAATCAGGGGGACCAGACACGTGAGTACGACCGCAGCGACGGGCTTCTGCCGCGTCACTGTCGTGGCACCCGACAGCCGCATCGACGTGGCCCTTCCGGAAGACATCGCGGTCGCCGACGTCTACCCCGAGATACTGCGTCTCACGGGCCAGACCCAGGCGGCCGGAACACCCACCGGCTACCACCTCGTACGCCGCGACGGCACCGTCCTCGACGGCGCCCGCACGCTCTGCGCCCAACAGGTGCTCGACGGCGAACTCCTCAGCCTGCGGCCCTTCGCCCAGTCGCTGCCGCCCGCCGTCTTCGACGACGTCTCGGACGCCGTCGCCTCGGCCGTCACCCGCGACCGCCACCTGTGGAGCGACGAACTCCTGCGCGGCGCCGGACTGGTGGGCGGCGTCCTGCTGCTCGTCCTGATGGGATTCGTGCTCTGGTTCGCGGACCCCGTGCGCCACGACATGCACAGCCTGCCCGGCGTCATCGCCGGCTCCGCGGGACTCCTGCTGACCGCCTTCGCGGGGGTACGCGCCCGGGTCTACGCGGACCGGGCCACGGCCGTCGCCCTCGGGCTCGGCGCGCTGCCCCTCGTCCTCATCGCGGGTTCCGGAATCATCGGCGCCGACGCGGGCCAGGGTCCCGGACGGCTGCAGTTCCTGCTCGGCTGCGTCGCCGTCCTGCTCGCCTCGGTCGTCCTGGTCGCGCTCACCCCGAGCGGCGACGCGCCGTTCGTCGCGGCGACCTTCCTCGCCACCGTCGGCACCCTCGCCACGTTCGTCGCGATCCTCACCGAGGCCTCCGCCACCGAGACCGCGGCCGTCACCGTCGTCGTCGCCCTCGGCCTGGTCGCCTTCCTGCCGGGCCTCTCCGCCCGCTTCGCCCGGCTGCCCATCGGCTACGCGTCCCCGCGCACCGCCCCCGCCGGCTACGACGACTCCTTCGCCGGACCGGGTGCCGCGCCCGATGGCGGCGCCGAGCCCGTCGACGCCGACCGCATCGCCGCCCAGGCCCGCCGCGGCCACGAGATGCTCCTCGGCCTCGTCGGCGGCTGCGCCGCGGTCGTCGTCGGATCCGCCGCCGTACTCGGCTTCTCCGACAGCGTCTGGGGCCAGATCCTCGCCCTCGCCGCCGGACTCGCGATGCTGCTGCGCGCCCGCCTCTTCCGCTACACCTCCCAGGTCGCCTGCGTCCTGGTGGCCGGCATCGGCGCGACGGGCCTGCTCGTCCTCGGCCTGTCGCTCAACCCGCCGGCCGACCTGCTGTACGACCTGGTGCGCTACGGGGACCGGGGCTCCCTGGACATCCGCACGATCTGGCTCTCGGCGGCCGTCGCCGCGGGAGCGGCCCTGCTCACCGCGATCGGCCTGGTCATCCCGCGCAAGGGCCTCTCTCCTCTCTGGGGCCGTCTCCTCGACCTCACGGAGAGTGCCCTGCTGCTCTCCCTGGTCCCGCTGTGCCTGGCCGTACTGGACGTCTACACGCGCGCCAGGGCCATGACCGGCTGACGCCCGTCGAAGCCGCTCCGCACGACTGGTACTCTGGCCAGTGGCCGTTTGTGTACGCGTCTCCGGATCATCCTGGGGACTGCGCTCATCGGACCTTCGCCTCCGAGTCACGGAAGCTCCCCTGAGATCAAGACCAGGGGCACTCGTGGGCGCATCGAACACCAAGAGGAGTACGCGTGCCGCTCGACGCCGCTACGAAGAAGCAGATCATGTCCGAGTTCGCCCAGAAGGAGGGTGACACCGGATCCCCCGAGGTCCAGGTCGCCATGCTCTCCCGCCGGATCTCGGACCTGACGGAGCACCTCAAGACGCACAAGCACGACCACCACTCCCGTCGTGGTCTGCTGATCCTGGTCGGCCAGCGTCGCCGCCTCCTTCAGTACCTGGCCAAGAAGGACATCCAGCGCTTCCGCGCGCTCGTCGACCGCCTCGGCATCCGCCGCGGTGCGGCCGGCGGCGCCAAGTAAGGACGCTGTGAGAGGGAGCGGTTCCCCCATTCCAGGGGGCCGCTCCCTTTGCTGTACGTGCGGGACCGGGGTCAGGCTCAGTAACCTGGACGCACGACAACAGAACGAGGAGAGGCGCCCCACGGCCGCCGCCGGTCCTCGGTAGTGGCCCCCGGGACAACGCCCGGGAGCTTCGATCGAAGACCGGCCCGCACACACGGTGCGCTTCTCCGCACCGTCCTCCGCCACACGGGCGGCAGGACGAAAGACGACGAGTATGGAGAAATCACTAGTGGAGAACGAGACCCACTACGCCGAAGCCGTGATCGACAACGGCACCTTCGGCACCCGCACCATCCGCTTCGAGACGGGCCGCCTGGCCAAGCAGGCCGCCGGCTCGGCCGTCGCGTACCTGGACGACGACACCATGGTGCTGTCGGCCACCACCGCTTCCAAGCGGCCCAAGGACCAGCTCGACTTCTTCCCCCTCACGGTGGACGTCGAGGAGCGGCAGTACGCGGCCGGCAAGATCCCCGGCTCCTTCTTCCGCCGTGAGGGCCGGCCCTCCGAGGACGCGATCCTCACCTGCCGCCTGATCGACCGCCCGCTGCGCCCCTCCTTCAAGAAGGGCCTGCGCAACGAGATCCAGATCGTCGAGACGATCATGGCGCTCAACCCCGACCACCTGTACGACGTGGTCGCGATCAACGCCGCCTCCGCCTCCACGATCCTGGCGGGCCTGCCCTTCTCCGGCCCCATCGGCGCCACCCGCGTCGCCCTGATCAAGGGCCAGTGGGTCGCCTTCCCGACGCACACCGAGCTCGAGGACGCCGTCTTCGACATGGTCGTCGCCGGCCGCGTCCTGGAGGACGGCGACGTCGCGATCATGATGGTCGAGGCCGAGGCCACCGAGAAGACCATCCAGCTCGTCAAGGACGGCGCCGAGGCCCCGACCGAAGAGGTCGTCGCCGCCGGTCTCGAGGCCGCGAAGCCCTTCATCAAGGCGCTCTGCAAGGCCCAGTCCGACCTCGCCGCCAAGGCTGCCAAGCCCACCGGCGAGTTCCCGGTCTTCCTCGACTACCAGGACGACGTCCTGGAGGCGCTCACCGGCGCCGTCAGCACCGAGCTCGCCAAGGCGCTCACCATCGCCGGCAAGCAGGAGCGCGAGGCGGAGCTGGACCGCATCAAGGAGATCGCGGGCGAGAAGCTCCTCCCGGCCTTCGAGGGCCGCGAGAAGGAGATCTCCGGTGCCTACCGCGCGCTGACCAAGAAGCTGGTCCGCGAGCGCGTCATCAAGGACAAGGTCCGCATCGACGGCCGCGGCGTCACGGACATCCGTACGCTCGCCGCCGAGGTCGAGGCCATCCCGCGCGTGCACGGCTCGGCGCTGTTCGAGCGTGGCGAGACCCAGATCCTGGGCGTCACCACCCTCAACATGCTCCGCATGGAGCAGCAGCTGGACACCCTCTCCCCGGTGACCCGCAAGCGCTACATGCACAACTACAACTTCCCGCCGTACTCCGTCGGCGAGACCGGCCGCGTGGGCTCGCCCAAGCGCCGCGAGATCGGCCACGGCGCGCTCGCCGAGCGCGCCATCGTGCCGGTGCTGCCGTCGCGCGAGGAGTTCCCCTACGCGATCCGTCAGGTCTCCGAGGCGCTGGGCTCCAACGGCTCGACGTCCATGGGCTCGGTCTGCGCCTCCACCATGTCCCTGCTGAACGCCGGTGTGCCCCTCAAGGCCGCCGTCGCCGGTATCGCCATGGGCCTGATCTCGCAGGAGATCGACGGCAAGACCCACTACGTCGCCCTCACCGACATCCTCGGTGCGGAGGACGCCTTCGGCGACATGGACTTCAAGGTCGCCGGTACGAAGCAGTTCGTGACCGCGCTCCAGCTCGACACCAAGCTCGACGGCATCCCCGCCTCGGTCCTGGCCGCCGCGCTGAAGCAGGCCCGTGACGCGCGTCTGCACATCCTGGACGTCATGAACGAGGCCATCGACGTCCCGGACGAGATGTCCCCGAACGCTCCGCGGATCATCACCGTCAAGATCCCGGTGGACAAGATCGGTGAGGTCATCGGCCCCAAGGGCAAGATGATCAACCAGATCCAGGAGGACACCGGCGCCGACATCACGATCGAGGACGACGGCACCATCTACATCGGTGCCCAGCAGGGCTCGCAGGCCGAGGCCGCCCGCGCCACGATCAACGCGATCGCCAACCCGACCATGCCGGAGGTCGGCGAGCGCTACCTGGGTACGGTCGTCAAGACCACCACCTTCGGTGCGTTCGTCTCCCTGATGCCCGGCAAGGACGGCCTGCTGCACATCTCGCAGATCCGCAAGCTCGCCGGTGGCAAGCGCGTGGAGAACGTCGAGGACGTGCTCGGCGTCGGCGCCAAGGTCCAGGTCGAGATCGCGGAGATCGACTCCCGCGGCAAGCTCTCCCTCATCCCCGTCGTCGAGGGCGATGAGTCCGACGGCGGCTCCGCCGAGGGGTCCGAGAAGAAGGACGACACCGACAAGTGACGTCCCGTAGTTCCGTGACGACGGCCCGCCCTTCTTCGGAGGGGCGGGCCGTCGCCCGTACCCAAACGCTCCTCAAGGGCACCAACGGCATCGGCACCGTCCGCCGCACCGTCCTCCCCGGCGGCCTCCGGGTCGTCACGGAGACCCTGCCCTCCGTCCGCTCCGCCACCTTCGGGATCTGGGCCAACGTCGGATCACGCGACGAGACGCCCGCCCTGAACGGCGCGACGCACTACCTCGAACACCTCCTCTTCAAGGGCACCGCCCATCGCAGCGCCCTCGACATCTCCTCCGCGATCGACGCGGTCGGCGGCGAGATGAACGCCTTCACGGCGAAGGAGTACACCTGCTACTACGCGCGGGTCCTGGACACCGACCTGCCGCTGGCCATCGACGTCGTCTGCGACATGCTGACCGGCTCGCTGATCGCTCCCGAGGACGTCGACGCCGAGCGCGGCGTCATCCTCGAGGAGATCGCCATGACGGAGGACGACCCGGGCGACTGCGTGCACGACCTGTTCGCGCACACGATGCTCGGCGACACCCCGCTGGGCCGTCCCGTCCTCGGCACGGTCGACACGATCAACGCCCTGAACCGCGGCCAGATCGCCCGCTTCTACAAGAAGCACTACGACCCCACGCACCTGGTCGTGGCAGCGGCGGGCAACGTCGACCACGCCACCGTCGTACGCCAGGTCCGGAAGGCCTTCGAGCGCGCCGGCGCCCTCACCCGCGCCGACGCCGTTCCCACGGCCCCGCGCGAGGGCTCCCGCGCCCTGCGCACCGCCGGCAGGGTGGAGCTGGTCAACCGCAAGACCGAGCAGGCGCACGTCGTCCTCGGCATGCCCGGCCTGGCCAGGACCGACGAGCGCCGCTGGGCGCTCGGCGTCCTGAACACCGCCCTCGGCGGCGGCATGAGCTCACGCCTCTTCCAGGAGGTACGGGAGAAGCGCGGCCTCGCCTACAGCGTGTACTCGTACACCTCCGGCTTCGCCGACTGCGGGCTCTTCGGCGTGTACGCCGGCTGCCGGCCCAGCCAGGTGCACGACGTCCTGAAGATCTGCCGCGACGAGCTCGACCGTGCGGCGACGGACGGTCTCGGCGACGAGGAGATCACCAGGGCCGTCGGCCAGCTCGCCGGCTCGACGGTCCTCGGCCTGGAGGACACCGGCGCGCTGATGAACCGCATCGGCAAGAGCGAGCTCTGCTGGGGCGAGCAGATGTCGGTCGACGACATGCTGGCGAAGATCGCGGCAGTCACCCCCGACGAGGTCCGCGCCGTGGCGGCCGACATCCTCGGACACCGCCCCTCGCTCTCGGTCATCGGACCCCTCAAGGACAAGCAGGCGGACCGCCTCCACGAAGCGGTCTCCTAACCCATTCACGGTCTCCTCACCCATCAGTCAGGAAGCAGAGCACATGAGCAAGCTGCGCGTGGCCGTCCTCGGCGCCAAGGGACGCATCGGATCCGAGGCGGTACGAGCCGTCGAGGCCGCCGAGGACATGGAGCTGGTGGCCGCACTCGGCCGCGGCGACACGCTGGAGACCCTCACGGACACCGGCGCCCAGGCCGTCGTCGAGCTCACCACCCCCGCGTCGGTGATGGGCAACCTCGACTTCTGCGTCCGGCACGGCATCCACGCCGTCGTCGGTACCACGGGCTGGACCGACGAACGGCTCGCGCAGCTGAACACCTGGCTCTCCGCCTCCCCGGGCACGGGCGTGCTCATCGCGCCGAACTTCTCGATCGGCGCGGTCCTCACCATGAGGTTCGCGGAGCAGGCCGCCCGCTACTTCGAGTCCGTCGAGGTCATCGAGCTCCACCACCCCGGCAAGGCGGACGCCCCCTCCGGCACCGCCACCCGCACCGCCCAGCTGATCGCCGCGGCCCGCGACAAGGCCGGCTGCGCCCCGCAGCCGGACGCCACCGCCACGGCACTGGACGGCGCCCGCGGCGCGGACGTCGACGGAGTCCCGGTCCACTCGGTCCGGCTCCGCGGCCTCCTCGCCCACCAGGAGGTCCTGCTGGGCGGCGAGGGCGAGACCCTCACCCTCCGCCACGACTCGCTGCACCACAGCAGCTTCATGCCGGGCATCCTGCTCGGCACCCGCCGCGTGGTGACCACTCCCGGCCTCACCTTCGGCCTGGAACACTTCCTCGACCTGAACTGACTGGGCCCGAACCCATGCGCGCAAAGCTCACGTACGCCGTCACCGCCGCCGTCCTGGTCTTCTACTTCGTCCTGGCCGGCAGCCGCGGCGTCCTGCTCATCCGGCACGGCACCCTTCTCACGGTCACCTTCGGCGTGGCGGTGCTGATCCTGCCGGTGATCGGGATCTGGTTCCTCTGGAAGAACACCCAGTTCGTCCGCAGGGCCAACGCCCTCGCGGCGGAACTGGACGCGGAGGGCGGCCTGCCCGTCGACGAGTTGCTGCGCACCCCGTCCGGGCGGATCGACCGGGACTCCGCCGACGCCGTGTTCGCACAGCGCCGTGAGGAGACCGAGGACAGCCCGGACGACTGGCGCTGCTGGTTCCGGCTGGCCGTCGCCTACCAGGACGCCAGGGACACCCCACGGGCCCGTAAGGCGATGCAGCGCGCCATCGCCCTGCACGCGGACAAGCCGGTACGCGCCTGAGCGGCGCCGTACCGGCTCGTCCTGTCGTTGCTCGGTTGCTCTGTCGGGGCCGTCCTTCCGGGCGGCCCCGACCGCGTCAGCTGACCACGCTGTACTCGTCGCCCCAGGCCTCGATCGTGTCGGTGGCACGCTCGAAGGCCTCCGCACGGGCCAGGAAGTCCGCGTTGTGGTCGGTGACCAGGGGAGGCAGCGTCTCGCCGCTCCGGCGCACTACGACCAGGGCCTGGCCCTGGACGGTGCGAGGGAATCCGAGCCACTTCACCGGCTGCTGGACCGTCCGTACCGCCGCCGCACCGCTCCACGGGACGGTGGTGGTACGGAAGAAGCCCACCCGGCGCACGCCGTGCCGGCTGACCCAGGCGCCGACCCGCAGCAGGCGCAGCGCGCAGGCGATCACCAGACCGGCGAGCACGAAGCACGCGGTGGCGGCGGACAGTGATCCGGCCAACGAGATGATCACCGCCGCGAGCAGCACGAACGACGCGAGCAACAGCAGGGTGGCCGCTGCCGCGACCCGCCACGGGCCGGGGCGGTAGGGCCGCCGCCAGGTGTCGTGGTCGTCGAACGGCAGCGCGATGTCCTCTGCGCCCGCGTCGAATGCGCGGTCGGCCGTCAGGAAGGGCAGGGGCACGACTGATCCTCACTCACAAGCACGCTCGATTGCTGTGCCCGGTGAGGCTACCGAGCAGCCTCCCGGCCGACCACCCCAGGGGTCCCGTCGGGAGCAGCGGGACGGGTCAGCGGTGCCGGGACGCCTCGGAGGCCTGACCGTGGGAGGGCGTCGGGTCGGTGTCGAGGGCGGGCAGCCCGAAGAGCAGTGACCCGGCGAAACCGGCGATCAGGGTCAGCCCCACGAGGGAACGGCCGGCCAGCTGGGAGACGCTGGCCCGCGGGCGGGGCGGCGGAGTGACATTGCTGCGGAACCGGTCGGCCTCGGCCACGAACGAGAACGGGACGGATTCACGCCGGCGGAACATGAGGAAACTCTCCTTGAACTCAGTAACGGGTGCTGGTAACGAGTCAGACGTACGGGAGACCCCATCGGTGCCCCGAATCGCCGAACCGGCCGAAGAATTCCTGCGGACGGATGCGCGTCCCCGCACGGCCGCGCTCGGACGGGCACCTGCCCGACGGTCGCCGGACCATGCGCGGCGGCCGGGCCCGTAGAGTGGACGCCGCCCGAGCGACGCCATTGGAAGGACCCCCGCCGGTGACCGAGACCCCCGAGCCCACAAAGGCCCACTTCCGCAGCGATGTCACCGTTGACCTGGTGAAATCCGCCGCCGGTGACTCCGATGTGCTGTTCGCAGCCCGCGTGTCCACGGCCGGTGAGCAGTCCCTGGAAGAGGTCACCAAGGACCCCGAGCGCTCCAAGGGACTCATCAACTACCTGATGCGGGACCGGCACGGAAGCCCGTTCGAGCACAACTCGATGACCTTCTTCATCAGCGCCCCGATCTTCGTGTTCCGCGAGTTCATGCGGCACCGCGTCGGCTGGTCGTACAACGAGGAATCGGGCCGCTACAGGGAGCTGGAACCGGTCTTCTACGTCCCGGCGGAGTCCCGCAAGCTCATCCAGCAGGGCCGCCCGGGCAAGTACGAATTCGTCGAGGGAACTCCGGAGCAGCACGCGCTCACCAGCCGTGCCATGGAGGACTCCTACCGCCAGGCCTACGACGCGTACCAGGAGATGCTCGCCGCCGGAGTCGCTCGCGAGGTCGCCCGCGCGGTCCTTCCCGTCGGCCTGTTCTCCTCGATGTACGCCACCTGCAACGCACGCTCGCTGATGCACTTCCTCGGTCTGCGCACCCAGCACGAGCTGGCGAAGGTGCCGTCCTTCCCGCAGCGCGAGATCGAAATGGTCGGCGAACAGATGGAACACCACTGGCAGCGGCTCATGCCGCTCACTCATGCAGCGTTCAACAAAAACGGACGTGTAGCTCCGTAGGCGGTGTCCGTATTGCGGCGTTTCATGAAGTTCATCTAGGCTGATCAAACGGGCCCGGTACTGCCTGAACCCCCGAGCAGGCAGTACCGGGCTCTTCTTCCCCGTCCCCCCCGAGGGGACACGGCGCTCCGAGCAACGAGTAGCGTGTTACCCATGGCTCCGATCTCCACTCCGCAGACCCCCTTCGGGCGGGTCCTCACCGCTATGGTCACGCCTTTCACGGCGGACGGCGCACTCGACCTCGACGGCGCCCAGCGGCTCGCCGCCCATCTGGTGGACGCAGGCAACGACGGCCTGGTCATCAACGGCACCACCGGTGAGTCCCCGACCACCAGCGACGCGGAGAAAGACCAGCTCGTACGGGCTGTACTGGAAGCCGTCGGAGACCGGGCCCACGTCGTCGCCGGCATCGGCACCAACGACACCCGGCACAGCGTCGAGCTCGCCCGCACCGCCGAGCGCACCGGAGCCCACGGCCTCCTCGCGGTCACGCCGTACTACAACAAGCCGCCGCAGGAGGGGCTGCTCCGGCACTTCAGCGCCATCGCGGACTCCACCGGCCTGCCGGTGATGCTCTACGACATTCCCGGCCGCAGCGGTGTGCCGATCGACACGGAGACGCTCGTGCGGCTCGCCGAGCATCCGCGCATCGTCGCCAACAAGGACGCCAAGGGAGACCTGGGCCGCGCCAGCTGGGCGATCACCGAGTCCGGCCTCGCCTGGTACTCCGGCGACGACATGCTCAACCTCCCGCTGCTCTCGGTCGGCGCGGTCGGCGTGGTCTCCGTCGTCGGTCACGTCGTCACCCCCGACCTGCGCGCTCTCATCGAGGCCTACCTCGGTGGCGACGTGCAGAAGGCCACCGAGATCCACCAGAAGCTGCTCCCGGTCTTCACCGGGATGTTCCGCACCCAGGGTGTGATCACCTCCAAGGCCGCTCTCACCCTGCAGGGCCTGCCCGCCGGTCCGCTGCGCCTGCCTCTGGTGGAACTCACCGCACAGGAAACGGCCCAGCTCAAGATCGATCTGACGGCCGGCGGGGTACAGCTGTAACCACGGACTTCACAACTGAATACGCGAGGACACTCGCGACAGAAACACCCACCTGACAACAGCAAGTGCACGAATGACATGCGCGCCACGTGCCCTCAGCGGTACGTGGCGCGCGTGGTAAGGAGAGTCTTTTGAGTCATCCGCATCCTGAACTCGGTACCCCGCCGAAGCTCCCGAAGGGCGCCCTGCGGGTCACCCCGCTCGGTGGCCTGGGCGAAATCGGCCGCAACATGACGGTCTTCGAGTACGGCGGCCGCCTGCTCATCGTCGACTGCGGCGTCCTCTTCCCCGAGGAGGAGCAGCCCGGCATCGACCTGATCCTGCCGGACTTCACCACGATCAGGGACCGTCTGGACGATGTCGAGGGCATCGTCCTCACGCACGGTCACGAGGACCACATCGGCGGCGTCCCGTATCTGCTCCGACTGAAGCCGGACATCCCCCTCATCGGCTCCAAGCTGACCCTCGCGCTCATCGAGGCCAAGCTCCAGGAGCACCGGATCCGCCCCTACACCCTGGAGGTGACCGAGGGGCAGCGTGAGCGCATCGGTGTCTTCGACTGCGAGTTCATCGCGGTCAACCACTCCATCCCGGACGCCCTCGCGGTCGCCATCCGCACCCCTGCGGGCATGGCTGTCGCGACCGGTGACTTCAAGATGGACCAGCTGCCGCTGGACGGCCGTCTCACCGATCTGCACGCGTTCGCCCGGCTGAGCGAGGAAGGCATCGACCTTCTGCTCTCCGACTCGACGAACGCCGAGGTCCCCGGCTTCGTCCCGCCGGAGCGGGACATCTCGAACGTGCTGCGCACGGTGTTCGCCAATGCCCAGAAGCGCATCATCGTGGCCAGCTTCGCCAGCCACGTCCACCGCATCCAGCAGATCCTGGACGCCGCCCACGAGTACGGCCGCAGGGTCGCCTTCGTCGGACGGTCCATGGTCCGCAACATGGGCATCGCCCGTGACCTGGGCTATCTGAAGGTGCCCGCGGGTCTGGTCGTCGACGTCAAGACGCTGGACGACCTGCCGGACGACGAGGTCGTGCTGGTCTGCACGGGTTCCCAGGGCGAGCCGATGGCAGCGCTCTCGCGCATGGCCAATCGGGACCACCAGATCCGGATCGTCCCGGGCGACACCGTGATCCTGGCCTCGTCCCTGATCCCCGGCAACGAGAACGCGGTCTACCGCGTGATCAACGGCCTGACCCGCTGGGGCGCGAACGTCGTCCACAAGGGGAACGCCAAGGTCCACGTGTCGGGGCACGCCTCGGCCGGCGAGCTGCTGTACTTCTACAACATCTGCAAGCCGAAGAACCTGATGCCGGTGCACGGCGAATGGCGCCACCTCAGGGCCAACGCGGAACTCGGTGCGCTGACCGGCGTACCCAAGGACCACATCGTCATCGCCGAGGACGGCGTCGTCGTCGACCTCATCGACGGCAAGGCCAAGATCGTCGGTAAGGTCCAGGCTGGCTACGTGTACGTCGACGGCCTCTCGGTCGGCGACGTCACGGAGGTCTCCCTCAAGGACCGCCGCATCCTCGGCGACGAGGGGATCATCTCGGTCTTCATCGTGGTCGACAGCTCCTCCGGCAAGATCGTGGGCGGTCCCCACATCCAGGCCCGCGGCTCCGGCATCGACGACGGTGCGTTCACCGCCGTGGTGCCCAAGGTCGAGGAAGCCCTGAACAAGTCGGCACAGGACGGGGTCATGGAGCCGCACCAGCTCCAGCAGCTGGTCCGTCGCACGGTGGGCAAGTGGGTGTCCGACACCTACCGCCGGCGCCCGATGATCCTTCCGGTCGTCGTCGAGGTCTGATCCGACGTCACCGACCTGGAGCGGGGCGCCTCGATTTGCATCGAGGCGCCCCGCTCCAGTACGTTTACGGCTCCGCCAGACCGGGAAACGCCGCGCGCAGCCATGCGCCGGGGTGGACCGCGAGGGGCGGGAATTCCGACTCATTATCTCTGATAAAGTCGGATCAGCCGAAAGGCAAAGGCCACTCCACGGGTCATCGGATTCAAATTCGAACCGGAAACGGAACGGAAAAGAGTCTGGTAACGTTGGAACCGCCGAAAAGGGAAACGCGAAAGCGAAGAACTGGAAGGCGAAACCCGCTTCGACCGGGAATCGGACACGAAAGAGTCTGATAGAGTCGGAAACGCAAGAAC
>NZ_JBEZYP010000028.1:0-49517 GCF_040638585.1 Streptomyces sp. NPDC025273 | reverse complement strand
CCACACGTTGGCGCACGCCATCAACACCCCGCAGCCCCCCGAGATCGCCAGGATCACCACCCGGCTCGCCAAGAGCTCCCCCCCCCGGCGCGGGGGGGGGGGGGGCCGCGCGGCCCCGCACACCCCTTTGCCTGAGTGCAACACATTCGCTGATTGTGGTGTACGGCCGCAGGATCGGGGCGCACTGGACGGGATCGGGGCGCGGAGAGGCGCGGGCGGTCATCGACGGCCCTTCGCGAGAGGGACGCACGGCCGGTAGCGCCACGACAGATCACGCCATTGCCTGCCCTGACGGGCTCCACGCACATGCGAACGTCATCGATGAGGCCGACAACGGCCCGTGGCCGCTGGAGCGGCAGTGGATGCTCCCCGTGCCGCGCCGGATGGAGTCCGTCGACGCGACACGACCCCCAGCACGCGTTCGGCCGGAAAGTATCCCACTTCCCGCGAGTCGAAACTGACCGCGGGATTGTCGCCGAGGAGAACGAGCTGTCCCGCCGGGACCCTGTCGCCCGATGCTTCGGCGAGCGCGGGAATCATGGCGCGGGGCACCGGGTCGCCGGGGACGGCCACCACCCGCTTGATCATCCAGCTGCGGCCCGTGACCGGCCCGGTCGCGCCGATGGGTGGTGGCGCCGTGGTCCAGGATCCCGCGGGATGCTCCACGACGATCACCGCGCCGGGCTCGAACGCCCGGTTCCTCCGCACGAGCACCCGGTCACCGTCATGGTAGGCGGGCTCCATGCTCGCTCCGCGCACGGTCACGAGCACGGCTCGGGCACCGACCGCGGCGACGCCGAGCGGGACAAGGACGAACACCGGGACGAGGACCAGGATTCCCGCGGGGGTGAGGCCGGTCAGCGCGCATGTGCTCGCGCCGACGGTCAGGGCGGTGAGGGCAGCCATGGCGGAGAGCCGTCGACGGGGCCACGGAGAAGAGCGGCGGTCGGGGCTGTGATTCTGTCCCGCGGGGGAGAGGGCGGGGGCGCGCAGCTCCGGTCCCCGGGACGGCGGGTTCCCTGACACGGGCGGCAGCAGATCCCCCGGCAGCATGCGCCGGGTTCCATGGGACGGGGTCATGGCCGCCCTCCCGCGGTCCGTGCGTGCTCAGGTCGGTACCCGGCAGCCTGCAAGGCGAACAGACGGGCGTATTCGCCGTCCTCCGCGACGAGTTCGGTGTGGGTTCCCTGCTCGGTGATGTGTCCGTCGGAGAGCACCACGATGCGGTCGGCGGAGCGGAGAACGCCGAGCCGGTGCGAGATGAGCAGACTGGTGCGTCCGTCACGGTACTTCTGGAGCGACGTGTGGATCGCGTGTTCAGCCGCCGCGTCCAGGCCGGAGGACGGCTCGTCAAGGATCGCCAGGTCCCGCTCGTGCCGAAGGAACGCTCGGGCCAGGGCCAGTCGCTGCCACTGGCCACCCGACAACACGGTCCCCAGGTCACGGTCCTCCTCGTTCGATTCCATGAAGAACCTCCGGGAAAGCAGGGTCTCGTAACCTCTGTGCAGCCGACGCAACTCGTCATGGATGCCCGCGTTACGGGCGGCGGCGTGGATGCGGCGTTCGTCGGTGAGTGCAGAGAGGTCGCCCAGAACGATGTTCTCGGCCGCGGACAGTTCGTATTCCATGTAATCCTGGAACACCGCCCCGATCCGGCCGCGCAGTTCGGCGGGGTCGGTTCGGCACAGGTCGACGCCGTCCCAGAGGATCGCGCCCCGCGTCGGGTCGTAGAACCGGCACAGGAGCTTGACCAGGGTCGATTTGCCCGCGCCGTTGAGACCGACGAGGCCGAGAGACGTGCCGTACGGGATGTGCAGGTCGACGCCACGCAGCACCCACGGCTGATCCTCGGCGTATCTGAACCAGACGTCTCGCAGCTCGATGCCCTCGCTGAGCGCGGGCAGCGGTTCCGGGGCCGCGGGTGAGGGAAGGTCGGGAGGGGCCGTCGTCACCGCGATGAAATGATCGAACATGCTCAAGGCCTGATGGCAGCGCGCGACATCGCCCGCCAGCATGACGAGGGCACCCTGCGTGCCCGCCACCGCTGCCACGAAGATCATGACGTCACCTACGGAGAGTGCGCCGCGCTGGGCAGCCATGGCCGCCCAGACCAGGCCGGCACCCGACACCGACGCGCCGACCAGGCCCAGTCCTGCCTGGAACACGACTTCGCGGCGTTCCACGGTGCGTGCCGAAGCATCGGCGAAGCGCCGCTCGGCCAGCATCCGACCACGCAGGAAGCCACCGAGCCCGAAGAGCCGTACCTCTTTCGCCGCCTGCACGGTCGACAGCAGTTCGCTGTAGAAGGCCTCCCGCCGTTCCGCCGGGCTGACGGCCCACATCATCCGGGCACGGCGGCGTGACAGAGAGATCTCCGCACCCAGCATCGGCATGCCCGATGCCAGGACGAAAGCGGCTATCAGCGGGTCGAGCACGAGCAGCGATCCGATGAAGCCGGTGAGGGTGATGACGGCCCGGACCATGCCGAGGAGGCCCTCGACCGTCTGGTTCGGTGAGACGCGGCTGGCCTGCTGCGCGAGCCGCAGGCGGTCGAGGAAACGTGGGTTCTCGAAATGGCCGAGGCCGGTGAACGAATCGACCGCGACGAACAGCCGGTCCAGTGCGATCTGCCCGACCCGCCGGTCCAGTTGTGCCCTCAGGTACTGCGTGACCTGGGGGGACGTCCCTGCCAGCACTCCGATCAGGGCGAGTCCGGCGGCGACGGTGAACAGGCCCTCCACGGAGATCCCCGCCGCGAGCCGGTCGACGAGCGCCTTGGTGAGCCACGCCGCGATCACCGGCAGTGCTCCGGTCGCCAGGCTGATCAGCACGTAGAGGACGAGTGCCCCGGGAGCAGCCGTGGCGGCGAGTGAACAGGAGGTGAGCACGCGCCGTGCCAGGGAGGATTCCGGAGCCGGACGGCCCGAGGCGCTCCCCGGACCGCCGGGGGTGTCTTCCCGGGAGGCGTCCGAGGGGCGGGGCCCGGTCTGCCGGGCGGCGACCGGCTCGCCGGGCCCCTGGCCGCCGCGCTGCCCGTTCATGCCGTGAGGGGAAGGGGGTTCAGCCGCACCTGGTCGGCCGTGACGACGAGACGGCCGGCAGCGTCAGGGGCGACGAGAAGCAGGGTGGGGTATGCCTGTGCCTTGAAGGCCGCCCCGACTGGTCCGTCGTAATCCTCCCTGACCACCAGGGCGACCGGGCCGAGAGCTTCGACGAACCGCTCCCCGCCCTCGGCATTCCCCGCGACGACGGCCAGCACCCGCCGCCGTCCGCCGCTTCGTTCCCGGGCATGGGCCAGGAAAGCAGGCAGCTTCTCCCTGCATGGCGTGCAGTTGGGCGAGAAGAAGGCCACCAGCGTCTCGTCATCGAGGAGTTCACGGTCGACCCTCTCGCCTTCGACCGTCACCGAGGTGAACCGGCCGACCTCCTCACCTACTCCCAGCGCGGGCGGCGCCGCGCCCTCGGTCCTGGCCGCCAGTTGCTCACCGTGCTTGCGCAACCTCTTGATCACGCCCAGTGTGAGGATCAGGTCCAGTGTGCACAGCAGCCCGACGAGGACCACGGCGCCGATCAGAAAGGACATGGTGTCTCCAATGCGAGTCACGCGGCCTGTGGCGGCCGCACGGAGCGGCCGGTGTCGCCGCCAGGCCGGAAGAGGTCGAAGAGGTCGTCGAGCAGGGTCACCAGTACGCCCAGCAGCAGTCCGCCGAAGACGGCCAGAGCCGCCCCGCCGACGTGCGCCTGGCCATTGCCGGTGGCTGCCACCGCGCCGCCGGCCGCGCAGGCCGTCAGGAGCAGGTTCCGTACGGCATGCCAGGAACGGAGCGGGACCGCCGAGGCCCCGAAGCACCGGCACGGGGCACGTACACCACGTCGGACGGACAGCGTGATGGCCAGGGCGAAGGACACCAACAGCGCCGCCGACACGGTGAATCCGGCCAGCGCGCCGGCCGCGGCCGGCACCGCGAGCAGCAGGCACACGGAGGCCTCGGCGGCGAGCACGACCCGTGCCACGGGCCGCGCAGCGCGGGACGGGACGATCCGCATTCCGTGCACGGATTTGATGAAGGCGGCGAATTTCCCGGGTCCGGAAACCTTGCCGAGGAAAGAGATCAGGAATACTGCCCCTATCAGGCAGCGCATACCGATTTCGACATAGAACACGGTTCATCACCTGTGGGTCGGGGCGATTCCTGCGGCTGGGGTGGGCCACGGTGGTGCACGGGCGGTCCCCGGCGGCCACCGTGGCCTCGGGTCTCCCGGCAGTGGTCATCCGCAGGGAGACATGGCGACCGCCGGACTACTTGCAGTCGATGTACTCGCAGTTCCGCCCGTTGATGTCGCAGCAGCCGCTGCACGGGCGGTAGGCGCACTGCCAGCACGAACTCCAGCTACGGACGTAGCAGACGGCAGCCGACGCTTCCGTCGTCGGGACGAGCAGCCCGAGAAGGCCGCTTCCCAACGCCTCGATCTTCTTGAACATGAATTCTCCCTCTTCCTGCCGTGCCGGTGGAGACCGAACAGGTCTCCGTGGGAAAGCGCTCGTGTCCGGACCCGCCGTGGCCGTGCGCGAACACGGATTCCGGCGGGTCCGTCAGAACGACGGCGGCGAATCGGAACAGCCCCTGCGGGCGTCCGGTCGGCCGCGAGTACGACAGTGCACGGCTGGCTTGGTGTCATTCTTGGACACTTCTTGAAACCGCTGGTGGCACCGGCCTCGGCGACCGCCGGAGTACAGGCGTGACGCGACCGCGACAGGTGGAGCACCGATGACGCCGGCGGCTTCCGCCCTTCTGCGCGGCAGTCGATCACGTGGCGGGGACAAAGCTCACCGGACTGGTCTGCGTGAACGCCGCTCGGCCTGACGTCCGCCATGTCGAAAAGCGGTGGGAGGCACCCGGCTGCGAGCGTTCCGGGAAATCTTGGCCGTATCTTGAGTTGGCTGAGGAGAGCGGTTCCCGAAAGCTTGGAACTCCGGTTGAGGGGATGCTGCGATGGTGGTGGAATTCGGTGTGCTCGGGGACGTCGAGGCATGTATCAACGGCCTGGTGGTGGATATAGGACCCGCCCGGCAGCGTTGCGTGCTGGCCACGCTGCTGGTCGATGCCAATCGTGCGGTGCCCATGGACCAGCTGATCGAAAGAGTGTGGGGCCACCGTCCGCCGCAACGTGCCCAAGGAGGGCTCTACAGCTACCTGTCCCATCTGCGGAAGGCCCTGGAACCCGCCGCGCAGCATGTACGTATCGCACGGCAGCCCGGTGGCTATGTCCTGCTGGGCGAAGCGCTCGCGGTGGACCTGCACCGGTTTCGTGATCTGGTCGCCCGGGCCCGTGCGGCCGACGACGACGACCGTTCCGCCGCGCTGTTCGAGAAAGGCCTCGCGCTGTGGCGCGGAGAGGCTTTCCCGTCCATCGACACCCCGTGGTTCAACGCCACCCGGGAGGCCGTGCACCGGGAGCGGCACTCCGCCGAACTGGATCGCAACGATGTCGAGCTGCGTCGTGGTGGGCACACCGGCCTGCTGGACGCGCTGTCCGCGGGTGTCGTGGCGTACCCGTCCGATGAACGCCTGGCCCGTCAGTTCATGCTGGCGCTGTACCGCAGTGGCCGGGCGGCTGACGCGTTGCGCCGTTTCGAGGAGGTCCGCCGGGGACTGGCCGAGGAGCTGGGGTGCGATCCCGGTCGGGAACTGCGGGAGCTGCACCAGCAGATACTCACCTCGGACCCCGCGCTGGACGTGCCCGCCCGGCCCTCCGCGATCGCCGCCGCACCAGTGCGTCGGCCGGTCTCCTGGGCGGCGAGCCCGCAGGCGGCCGGTTCCGAGCGGCCCGACGAAGCCACCACGAGCGCCGGCGAGGACCGGGTCGAAGGGAACGCACAGCAACCCCGCCCGCGCCTGCTCCCGCCGACCCCCTCCCTGTTCGTGGGCAGGGAGGCGGAGTTGGCCGAAGCCCGCAGACTGCTCGGAAAGGAGATGTCCGGGTCGGTGACCCTGCTGGTCACCGGCTCGGCCGGGGTCGGCAAGACGGCATTCGCCGTGCGCACGGGGCATCTGCTGGCCGAGCGGTTTCCGGACGGTCAGCTCTACGCGGATCTGCGGGGGTTCGGTGACGAGCCGGCAGAGCCGTTCGCGGTCCTGGGCGGCTTCCTACGGGCGCTCGGCGTACCCGGCGGTGCGATACCTCCGGACGCGACCGGGCGAATCCACCTCTACCGCACCCTGCTGGCCCAGCGCAGGACACTCGTGGTGCTGGACAGCGCGGCCGACTCCCTGTTGGTGGACGATCTTCTGCCCAGCGGTGAACACTGCGCCGCCATCGTCACCAGCCGGACCACGTTGGCCAGCCTGGGCGGTGCCCGGCTCCCCCTCCGGGCATTCGACTTCACGACGGGGCTGGCTCTGCTGCGTGAAATGGTGGGCTCGGACCGGATCGCCGCGGAGTCCGACGCCGCCCGGTCCATCGTGGACACCTGCGGCGGTCTCCCCCTCGCGGTGTGGGTCACCGGAGCGCGGCTGGCCGCACGGCCGCACTGGCCGCTGGTCAAGGTAGCCCGTGCGCTCTCCGACGAACAACGCAAACTTGACGAGCTGGCCGTCGGCCACGTCGCCGTGCGGGCCAGCCTGGAGCTGACCTATCAGGGCATGGCCCCCCCGGTTCGGCACGCCCTGCGGATGCTCGCCCTGCTGCCCGGACCGGATTTCGCCGTCTGGGCCCTGGCCGCGCTGCTGGACCTGGACCTGGGCCGCGCGGAGGCCGTGCTCGATGAGCTGGTCGATGTGCATGTGGTGGAGGTCGGGACGACCGGTGCCGCGGGAGCGCGTTACTGGCTGCACGACCTGGTGCGGCTGGTCGGCCGGGAACGGGCGGAACGGGAAGTCCCGCCGCAGGAGCGTTCGACCGCGCTCACACGGCTGCTGGGCGCGAGCCTGAACCTGGCCGATCTGGCCACAGACACCCTCAGCGTCGACTTCCAGGGGATCTCGCAGGCAGGCCTGGCATCCTGGCGGCCTTCCCCGGCGGACACCACCCAGATCCTCGCCGACCCACTGGCCTGGTTCAACGACGAGCGCCAGTTCCTCATGGACGTGGTGGACCAAGCGCTTGACAGAGCCGAGATCGTGCCGGCGGCCGGGCTGGCCACCACGCTGACGACGCTCTTCCAGATCGGCAGTCACTTCGACGACTGGGAACGGATCCAGAGCCGGGCCCTCAAGGCGGCACTGAGCAGCGGCAGTCGGCGCAGCGCCACTCAACTCCACCGATGTCTGGGCGAACTCACCACCATCCTCGACCGGTATCCGGAAGCTCTCGGCCACTTCGAACAGGCGCTGCGGTTCGCCGACGGCGAAGGCCCCGCCTACCTGGCCAGCGCCACGGCCGGACTGGCCTACGTGCACCGCTTACTGGGCCAGTACTCCCTGGCCGTGCATCATTTCGGAGAGGCGATCGAGCTGGCCCGCGCGGTGGAGAACGTCAACTGCCTGGTCTACGCGACCAACGGCATCGGCGTCATCCACCTCGAGCAAGGGCGCGTCGAAGCGGCCATGGAGCGGTTCACACAGTGTCTGCGGGCAAGCCGGGAGGCGGGCTACCGGCCCGGAGAAGCCCAGGCCCTGCGATGCCTGGGACAGAGCCACCGGGCACGTGGCGCCTACCCTGCCGCAGCCGACTGCTTCCGGCGAGCCGCCTCGATCAGCGAGAGCCTGGGCGACCGGCTCACCACCGCGCACGCCACCTGCTGGCTGGGGGACGTGCTGGTGCGACAAGGCGCTCCGGCGGAGGGACGCCGACTGCTGGCCCGCACACTCTGGGTCTACCGGGAGTTCGGCAACCTGTGGGGCGAGGCGGCGACGCTCTACGCACTCGCCGAGGCGCAACTCGCGGCAGGACGTGCGGCATCGGCCTGCCGCCGCGCCGAAGCAGCCGTCAGGTTGTGGCGGGAGATCGGTTCCCGGACCTGGCTGGCCGTGGGTCTCGACACCCTGGCCAGGGCCCACACCATGGCTGGTGACCTCACCGCCGCCGCCCGCGCTCAGGGCGAGGCCTCGGCGGTGCGAGCGGTCTCGGAGGCATGGGGTCCCTCCGGAGCGGACCGGATCAGAAGGCTTCCGCAGCGTGACCACTGATCGGGGACGGTGACAGGGCACCCCGCACGGGGATCCGGTCTCGAACGGCCGCCCGGCGGCGGACCACTCGACCGGGTCAGCGCACGATCACCCTCGCGCGGTGCCCGGGGCAGGTGCCTGACGAACGCGCCACGGCTCGGCATCGTGCCGAGTGCCGGGGACCGGCCGCGCCCGGTCACGGAAGGGTCCGTCATCGTGCGTCGCGCATCCTGAGAATGTATGCGGCGGTGAGCGCGACAGCCCGGTTCTCGTCGTGAGACAGATCGGTGAGGGCACGCCGTGCGGTGATTCCCGGGATCTCCGCCAGGGCCTGTGCCAGCCGCAGACGTGCGGACGACCCGACGGTGCCATGGGCGAGGCAGCCGACGAGCCTGGTGGCGATCTGCTCCGCCAGCTCGGGACGACTCGCCAGCGCCCCCAGCGCCTCCGCTGCGTCGACATCGTTCGTCTCCTCGACGACCATGGTGACGAGCGTCGGCACCGCATCCGCCACTCCCCGTTCCCCGAGCGCCAGAGCCGCGTACCTGCGGACGACGAGGTCGGGGTTGGTGAGGGCGTCCCGCAGCAGTCCGGTCGCCTCACCGTCCGGAATCTCGGCGATGGCCTGGACGGCACGTTTGCGTACCTCGGCCACCGGTGAGGCCAGCCCCACCGCCAGCAGCGCCGGTCCGCCGTCACCCGATCGCGCCAGAGCCCACCGAAGGGCTCCGGCGACGTTCGGGTCCGACTCGCTCAGCGCTGCCTCGGCCAACGCCTCCGCCGGTACCGAAACCTCCTCGACCGAGGACAGTGCCGCGCGCTGGCGCCTCCCGGCGCTCTCCGACCCCAGTGCCTGGAGGAGGGCGACGATCTGTAGGACCTCCTCCCAGCCGGCGGGTTCGGCGGCGCCGATGCGACGGAGTCGTGTGAGCAACTCCGTCTCGGCCGAGATGCGTTCTCGCGTACGTCGGATGAGGTCGTCGACGAGCTCCGTGGGCGCGAAACCGGGTCCGTCCAGCGCACGCCCGACCTCACGCAGCGACAACCCCAGTGACCGCAGGCTCTCGATGTGGAAGATCCGCCGCATGTCCTCGCCGGAGTAGTCCCGATAGCCGGCGTCCGTACGACCCGTCGGCCGCACCAGGCCGAGCGATTCGTAATGCCTGAGCATGCGGGCGCTGACCCCGGCCCGCCGTGCCACGTCACCGATCAGCACCGCCCGTCACCCACTCCGGCCGGTCATCCCGAGGGCGACGACGCGCTTCGCCTCATCGAGCGCGAACTCGAATCCGGCGTCCGGGTCGCTCAACAGCCGTTCCGTGGCCCCCGCGTGCGCGCGCACGGCAGGATCCGGATGCGCCGTGGCAGCGCGCAGAGTAGGCAGAACCACCTCACCGAGCGCGATCAGAGCCCGGCTGAGGCTGAGCTGCGTCTCACGCTCGCCGCGCCCGAGCTGTGTCGACAGTACTGCCGCCAGCCCGGGTTCATCACCTGCGGGCACGAGGACGACCGCTGCCCTCCAAGCGCTCCGCGCCACCTCGTCGTCGGCATCGGACAGCAGCGCCCGCGTGATCGCGGGCCAGGCCCGCCGGTCTCCGATCTTGGACAGGGTGTGCAACGCCTGGCTCCGTGCCTGCGCGTGCTCCGAGCGGACTACCTCGAGAAGCGCGGGGACCGTCTCCGATGCCGAATGGCGGGTGAGTGCCCACGTCAGCATTTCGCGTACGGGGAATTCGGGCTCGATCGCGCACCGTTCGACGAGCTTGTCGATGAACCGCGAGTCAGGGGCCGTGCCGATCGCCAGCGCCGCCCGCAGCCGCACCGACGAGCGACCGTCCTCCAGCCCCTGGACGGCTCGCATCGTACGCGTGTCCTTGTCCTGCTCCGGCATGGTCATCGGGACCACCTCCTCGGCCACAGTGAAGACCCTGTCACCGTGGCAAGGTCAAGCGGGGTCGCGGGTCGCGCGGCCCTCGCGTGCCGCCGCCCGCGCACCTGATCGAAGGAGGGGCCCGGGCCGGCCCGCTTCATGATCATCGCTCCCGCCCGCGTGTGTACCGGGAGTCGCGGGTCGGGACGTTCTACCGTTCTCCGATGCGATCTGTCCCCTGGTGGGTCCTGGTCTCCTCGGCATGCGCTCCGATCCTCCTCGTCGGCGGCTGGTCGGTCTCGGGGGAGCTTCATGGACCCGACTACGACCCGGCCGCGGCGACGATCAGCATCCTCGCCGCCGACGGGGCCGGAGGCTACTGGGTGATGACATCGGCCCTGCTCGCCCTGGGCCTCTGTCACGTGGTCACCGCCTGCGGGTTGCGTCCCGCCGCGCCCTCCGGCCGGTTGGCACGGGCGGGCGGCGGCCTCTCGGTGACGCTGTTCCCTGCTCGCCCTGTTCGTGCTCGACACCGCCGGAGCGGCCGAGCGCGTCATCACGTTCGCCCAGTCGTTCTGGCCACTCGTCGTGGTCGTCTCCTGCGCCCCGTGGACGGGGGGCGACGAACAGCCGGCCTGAGCCACCGGCTGCGCAGGCCCCGGCCGGAGGCACCGCCCGGGCGCGATGCCTCCGGCCGGTACGCTTCCGGGGTGAAGCAGCACTCCCTGGCCGACGAGCGGCGCCCCGCGAACGACGGGCCGAGGGCTGCCGCACGCAACCGGGCCGCCCTAGTCAGTGCCGCCCGAGCGATCTACGCGACGCACGGTCTGGACGCCCCGCTCTCCGCGATCGCGCGTCGGGCCGGGGTGGGGCAGGGAGTTCTGTACCGGCACTTTCCCGACCGGGCCGCCGTGGCGACCGCCGTTCTGGAGGAGAACGTGCGGCAGGTCGAACAGGCTGCCGCGGCCGAGGACGCGACGTTGGCCGGAGTCCTCGGGGTGATGACCTGGCACCTCTCGGAGTCGGCGGCTTTCATCGGGCTCCTGCACGCTGACAGGGCAGGCAGCCGCTCCGGCATCGGCGACTGTGCCCCGGCCCTGTCCGAGCGGGTCGAGCGTGGCCTGCGGGGACACCTGCCGAACGGTCATCGGCTGGGCGCGGCGGACGACCTCATGCTCGCGGTCGCCATGGTCTCCGGTGCCGTCACCGGCCCCACTCGTGAGGAGCGGGAACGCCGAGCGCTGGCCGCCTGGCGGCTGCTCGGGGTCGAGGTGGGACCGGTGCGGCCCTTCAGCGGGTGAGTACGGAGCGGTGTCAGCCGCCGTTGGACTGCCGGATGCCTTCCGCCAGTGCGTCGAAGGTGTACAGGTACCCCCCGGCGGGCCCGCTGACGGTCATGTAGGCCGTGGTCCCGCCGGGCGTGATCGCCACGTTCGTCGCCGATTCGAGCCCTGTGACGCGGGCGGGCACCTCCACCGTCGCCAAGCGCTCACCATGCTTGTCGTACACGACCATGGCGGGTCGCCCGTGCAGTGCCTGGTAGAGGTTGCCGTCCGCGTCCACGGCGATCGAGTCGGTCTGGGCGATCCCGCCGTCGACGCGGACGGCCGTGTGCCGGGAAGCCACCCCTCCCTCGCCGTCGAGGCGAAGGTAGGAGATCCGGTTCTGCGTGAGCTCGCTGATCCACAGTCCGCGGTAGTCCGCGTCGAACGAGATCCCGTTCGTCGAGGCCAGGTCAGCGGCCAGTACCGTGGCCTTCTCGCCGTCACGGCTGATTCGCACCACCCGCCCGTGCGCCTCGCCCTCGGACAGGCCGCGTGAGTCGCTGACGTACAGATTGCCGGCCTGATCGAAGGCGATGTCGTCGGGGTTCATCCGCGCTCCGTCGACCTCACCGGAGAAGAAGGTCCGCGGATCGCCGCCGTCCGGGGCCAGGCTCACGACCTCGCCGTGGGCGTAGTCGGTCAGGTAGAGCCGGCCGTCGTGCGGGCTGAACTGCGCGGAGGTGTAGGCGCCTCGGCCGTCGGTATGGACCGGGCGCGACTTCCTCTTCCCGACGTCGACGCGCATCACCTTGGGCTTGCCCGCGGGTGCGGTGACGTCGACGACGAACAGGGCCCCGTCCTCGCCGAGGACGGGGCCCTCCAGCAGGGTCATTCCGGTCTCCTCGTGCACCCGCGTCAGCTGCATGACCATCTGTGGGCGGATGGTCCTGCCCGTACCGGCCGAGGCTGCCCGGTCAACGGGGTCACCCGTGTCCGTACCGCATCCGGTGAGGGCCAGTGTGCCGATCGACGCGAGCACGGCAAGGCATCGGATCGGGAGTCGACGGTGCATGGGAACACTCTTCCTGTCCGTTGTGTGGGGGTGTCGTTGATCAGGAACGAGGCGCGGCGCTCGGCCGGGTCATGGGCGCGCCCTGGCCGAAAGTCGAGGCAGCCGTCGTTCCTCAACCGGACAGTGCTGTCCGGTAGTTGCTACCGTAGCGGACGGCCGTTCACCCCAGGACGGCCCGACGGGCAGGATCGAGGTCTCCCACATGACCACCCCTCAAGCGCCGACCCCCGGCGAGCTTGCCGCACTGAGGCAGCGGTACCGCCTCGAACGTGAGCGGCGTGTACGGCCCGACGGTGTGGGCCAGTACCGCGACACCGAGGCCGGGTTCGGCTACTACGCCGCCGATCCGTACGCGGGGGAGCCGGCTGGGCGTGCACCGCTGCACGACACCGTCGACGTCGCCGTGGTCGGTGGTGGGTTCGGCGGCATCCTCGCCGGGGCGCGGATGCGGCAGCAGGGCGTGCGGCGCGTACGGATCGTCGAGAAGGGCGGTGACTTCGGGGGCACCTGGTACTGGAACCGCTACCCGGGCATCCACTGCGACATCGAGTCGCACGTGTACCTGCCGATGCTCGACGAGACCGGATACGTGCCGGAGTGGAAGTACGCCCCCGGTGAGGAGATCCGCCGCCACGCGGTGCGGATCGCGCGGAAGGCCGACCTCTACCGGGACGCCCTCTTCTCCACCGCTGTCACCTCGTTGACCTGGGACGAGGCATCCGAGACGTGGATCGTGGCCACGGACCGGGGCGATACGTTCCGGGCCACGTACGTCGTCACCGCCACCGGTACCCTCTCCGAGCCGAAGCTCCCCGGGATACCCGGCATCGAGGACTTCGCGGGTCACACCTTCCACACGTCACGGTGGGACTACGCCTACACCGGCGGCACTCCGGACGGCGGCATGACCGGTCTCTCGCGGAAACGGGTGGGCATCGTCGGCACCGGGGCCACCGGCGTCCAGGCCGTTCCGATGCTGGCCGAGGACGCCGGACACGTCTACGTCTTCCAGCGGACCCCCTCGAGCGTGGACGTGCGCGACAACCGCCGCACCACCGCCGAGGACGTCGGTGCCGACCGCGACGGCTGGGCCCGCGAACGCCGGAACAACTATCTCCGCATCGTCTCCGGTGAGACAGCCGACCAGGATCTCGTGGCAGACCGCTGGACCATGTCGGCGGGCCTCCTGGAGAAGCTCCTGCCGAGCTTCCGCAGGCAAGGTGACCGCGAGGCCTTCGAGGCGGCCTACGAGGCCGCCGACGCCGCCAAGATGAACGAGCTCCGCGCCCGCATCGAGCGGACCGTCACCGACGAGGCCACGGCGGAGAAGCTCAAACCCTGGTACAGGTACGCCTGCAAGCGCCCCACCTTCTCCGACAGGTACTACCCGGCGTTCAACCGCGGCAACGTCACTCTGGTCGACACCGCGGACACCCACGGCATCGAGCGCGTCACGGAGGACGGAGTCGTCGTCGGCGACACCACGTACGCGCTCGACTGCCTGATCTTCGCCACGGGATTCTCCGTCGGGGCCTCCGGCATCCACTCCGGCAAGCTTCCCGTCCACGGCCGGGGTGGCACCCAGCTGCTGCACGCGTGGGCGCAGCGGGGACCGCGCTCCCTGCACGGCTTCACCAGCAACGGCTTCCCGAACCTGATCCAGATGGGGTCGTTGCAGAACGCCAGCAGCGTCAACTTCACCCACATCCTGGACGAGCAGGCTGTCCATGGTGCCGCCCTCGTGGCAGCCGCCGAAGCCGGGGACGCGCTGATCGAACCGTCCCGCGAGGCCGAAGACGCCTGGATCGCCGTCCTGGCCGAGGGCGCCCCCGATCACGAGTGGTTCCACGCCGAGTGCACCCCTGGCTACTACAACCGCGAAGGGCGCGGCCGGCCGAACGGCCCGATCGCCTACCCCCACGGCGCATTCGCCTTCCATGAACTCCTGAGGCGATGGCGCGAGGAATCCATCGGAGGCATCCTCCGGGCCAGGACTTCCGCTCCTGCCCAGGCGCGCTGACCCCGGCCTGGACGGTTGCTCCTTCGCCGGCCCGGAGCACTGGCATCAGGCTCGCGGAGACCAGGTCCGCCGGCCGGGGGCCTGGGGTGATCACGGGGCACCGCCTCACCGTGCGAGGTGCGCCGGACGCGTGACGGACGGACCGGGGCCAGCTACTCCGTGGAGAAGCCTGGGGACTCTCGCGTCACCGGTGTTCCTGAGGCGAACTGCGGCCCCTGACCGATGACATGGCCGGGCCCGGCGTGCCGGGGGCTTCGGCGCGTACCCCCCGCTCCGTCTCCCGCGCGGACGCCGAGCCCGCCGGCCGTCGGACTTCCTCGGAACCTGGGTGATCCGCCTGAGTCGCTCCCTGCCACGGATGCCGCACCGGCGTGCCGTAGGCGCCGTGGAGTGCGCATCCACCGGTCCCGGCCGTGAGGGCGCTCCTGGTTCGTTCCGTGGTCCTTGCGCTCCTGGCTCACGTACCGGTCCGAGCGATCGAACACTGAAGTCACGATCGCTGTCTCGGTATTCGGCCACCCGTGCGAGCTCTCATACCAGAGCGGGACGCCTGGTGGGCAAGTTCGACAACTGCACGGCGGCCATGGGCGATACGCGACTACCGTGTGTTGCCGGTGATCAACGGTGGGCTCCTATCGGTCGAGCCTGTCCGGCCGTTGACCCGGCCCTGACCGACCACCGTAGGTGTCACCACACGAATGCCGATTCCTGGTGCCCCCACGTACCGAGGACGATGATGACTCAACTGCGCGCACCCACCGCGCGACCCGAACGCCGCGAAGGCGGACGGCACGGCCGTCCCGGTGGCCGTTCGCATCCGGCGGACGGCCGCCCGCGCGCCGCGCGGCCCGCACCCGACGCCCGTATGCGGCCACAGCTGCTGCGCACCGCCGTGCTGCCCGCCGTCGCCGCCGTGCTGAGCGGGGCCGCGGCCGTCATCTTCACCATCCGGTCCTCGGGGGTGCGTCCCTCCGGCAGTCTCCTGGCGGCACTCGGCGGTTCCGGGGCGCTGGCCGTCGCGGCCGTGGCCGCGGCCTTCCTCGGCGCGAGCCGCGTCGCCGCCGGTGTCGTCGACCGGTGCCTCGTGCTCCGGCACAGCAGTGCCCGGCACCACGCCGAGCTGCGGCGGATCGTGGAACAGCTCCGAGGCGGTGAACCCGTGCCCGCCCCGCGGGCAGCCCGGCCGGCCGGGCCCGACGCCGATGCCTTCGACCTGCTCGCCCAGGAGATGGGCCGGGCGCAGGACGGGGCCGTGGCGGCCGTCGTCCAGGCGTCCCAGATGTTCAGGAGCACCGGCGACGAACAGAAGGTCGAGGTCTTCGTCAACCTGGCGCGACGGCTGCAGTCCCTCGTGCACCGGGAGATCCAGATCCTGGACGAGCTGGAACACGAGGTCGAGGACCCCGACCTGCTCAAGGGCCTCTTCCACGTCGACCACCTCGCCACCCGTATCCGCAGGCACGCCGAGAACCTCGCCGTGCTCGGCGGTGCCGTCTCCCGGCGGCAGTGGAGCAATCCGGTGACCGTGACCGAAGTGCTGCGGTCGGCCGTCGCGGAGGTCGAGCATTACCCACGGGTCAAGCTGGTACCGCCGATCGACGGCACCCTGCGTGGGCACGCCGTCGCCGACGTGATCCACCTGCTGGCCGAACTCGTCGAGAACGCGACGGTGTTCTCCGCCCCGCACACCCAGGTCCTGCTGCGGGCCCAGCGCGTCACCGCCGGGCTCGCCCTGGAGGTCGAGGACCGCGGCCTGGGCATGCCGGACGCCGAGCGGAGGCGGATGAACGCGCTTCTCGCCCAGCCGGACCAGGTCAACGTCGGGCATCTTCTGCAGGACGGCCGGATCGGACTGTTCGTCGTCGCCTCCCTTGCCCGCAGACACGGCATCGCCGTGCGGCTGCAGAGCAACATCTACGGCGGCACGCAGGCGGTGCTCGTCCTGCCGGAGGTCCTCCTCGGCATCGACGGGGACACCGACGCCGCGCCGGACGCCGCGCCCGTCCCGCCGCCCGGAGCCGTGCACCGTCCCCCCGTCCAGGAGGAGGCCCCGCCGGCCCCGGCCGGGCAGCCCTCGCCGCGCCTGGACCGGCCGCCCCCGCGGGCCCGCAGGGGCGAGGCACCGCCGCTGCCCTCGCGCGCCGAGCGGATCGGCCGCCCGCATGCCGCCGTGAATCCGCCCGGCGTCCGGCCCGGCGAGGGCCGCGGTGGGACGGCGGCCGGTGAGGACCTCGGGAACGCTGCGGCGACCGGCGCACCCGGCCGTCCTCAGCTCCCCAGGCGCGGCAACCAGGAACATCTGGTCCCACAGCTCAGGCAAGCGCCCCTCCCGCGTGCCGAGGAGGAGAACGTCCTGCACGACCCCGGACTGATGGCCGCCTTCCGGCGCGGGGTCGATCTCGCCGGGGCACAGTCGGCGAAGGACGCGGAACCCGAAGGCGGGTACGGCGCGACGCCCGGCCACGGGGCCGCCGTCGGGGCACAGCGCACCCACCGTCCCGGCCCGCTGCCGGTCCGGGGCCCCGCCGACACCACGACCGCCGGCGCGGAGCTGCCTGAACCGGGTCACCCCGGAACGCGCTCACCCGTACCGGATCCACGAACCGAGAACACCTTCAAGGAGTAGATGCACCATGACGAGCGAAATGCCGTCCGGTCAGGTCTCCGACCTCGACTGGCTGCTGAGCGGACTGGTCCAGCGCGTGCCCTACACGCGCAGCGCGGTCCTGCTCTCGGCCGACGGCCTGGTGAGATCCGTCCACGGCATGGATGCCGACAGCGCCGACCACATGGCGGCCCTGGCCGCCGGGCTGTACTCCCTGGGCCGCAGTGCCGGTGCCCGGTTCGGTGACAACGGGGAGGTGAGGCAGGTCGTGGTCGAACTCGACTCGACGCTGCTGTTCGTCTCGACCGCCGGATCCGGGACCTGTCTCGCCGTCCTCTCCGGCCGCGAGGCGGATGCCGCCGTCCTGGGGTACGAGATGTCCATGCTGGTCAAGAGCGTCCGCCCCTACCTGATGACGCCGCTCCGGCAGACGGCCGGAGCGCCGTTCACCCCGGGGCTGTGAGGATGCCGGCCCCGCAGGACGGGCCGTTGCTCGACGACGCGGCCGGCCGGCTCATCCGCCCGTACACGGTCAGCAACGGCCGGACGAGGCCGACCACCGTGCTCGACCTGCTCTCCCTGGTGATGGTCACGGGGAGCGAGCCCCAGGTCCACCTCGGGCCCGAACACACCGTGGCACTGGAACTCTGCGACGCCCCCACGTCCGTGGCCGAGATCGCCGCGCACCTGCGGCTGCCCGCCGTCGTCACCAAGGTCCTGCTGTCCGACCTGGTCGACTGCGGCGCGGTCGCCGCGCACGCCCCCGCGTTCCATGACATGCCCACCGACCGATCTCTGCTGGAGGCAGTGCTCGATGGTCTACGACGACAGCTCTGACAGCACCGGACGCTCCGAATTCTTCCCCGTGGCCCTCAAAATCCTGGTCGCGGGCGGGTTCGGCGTCGGCAAGACGACGTTCGTGGGCGCCGTCAGCGAGATCGCGCCGCTGAGCACCGAGGAACTCCTGACCCAGGTCGGCGTCGCGACCGACAGCCTCGAAGGCGTCGAGTCCAAGACGGCGACCACCGTGGCCATGGACTTCGGCCGGATCACGCTCTCCGAGCAGCACATGCTCTACCTCTTCGGTACCCCCGGGCAGGAGCGGTTCTGGTTCATGTGGGACGAGCTGTCCAAGGGGGCGCTGGGAGCGGTCGTCCTGGCCGACACGCGCCGGCTCGCGGAGTGCTTCGCCGCCGTCGACTTCTTCGAGCGGCGCGGCATCGGATTCGTCGTCGCGGTCAACGAGTTCGACGGCGCCTACCGCTACGAGCCCGACGAGGTGCGGGCGGCGCTCGACCTGGGACCGCAGGTGCCGGTCGTGCTCTGCGACGCCCGGATCGCCAGCTCCGGCACGGGCGCGCTGGTCACCCTCGTCCAGCACCTCATCAACGCCACGGCACCGGCACCGCTCTCAGCCTCCGGAGCCCATCCGTGATCCCTCACGGGTCCGGCCGGCCGCTGCTCGTTCCCGTCGACCCGGACGGCTCCGTCCGGGGTGCGCGGCCGCGCACGGGCCGGGCCCGGGAAAGCGTGCCGACGCCTCGTCCGACAGCTTCCGGCCCTTCGCCGACAGGGTGGCCGGAGTGACCGCGACGCCGTCGTTCTCGAGGTCGACGTCGTCGACGAGAACCGGCAGTCCCCTCGCCCGGTACGGGGACTCCTGGCCGCGCACCGGCATCACGGGCGCGCGGCGGGGCTCCTCCCGGTGCCCGGTCAGTGGAAACGCAGCCAGTCGACCGTGAACAGATCGGACTTCTCGCTGCTCCAGCGGGGGTTGGCGAACACCACGTACAGCTTCACCCCGCTGCCCGGGTCCTCGATCGCGGACGTCGGCGACACGATCGCGCCCCGGTCGCCGGTGCCCGCGACGGACACCGAACCGAGCAGCCTGCCGGTGGGCGAACCCGCCCTGAAGTCGATCGTCCCGCCGATACCGCAGGCGGTCGCGCCGACCATGACCGAGCCGACGTTCCCGAGATGTACCGGGTCGAAGGCGATCCAGTCGCCGTCCTCGATCTCCGTCAGCGCCGTGCCGCCCGATACGTTCGCGCGGCCGGCCGCCACGACTCCGCCGTGGGCGCCCCCGGTCGCCACGAAGTGCTCCGCCTCCCGGAACGCGGGGTGCAGCGTCAGCGAGGCGGAACCGGTGAGCGCCGGGGCGCCCCTGTCCGTGTACCGAGCCGTGAGCGTGTACGGGGGAGCGAGGTCCCGGCCGGGACGGTCCCCCGCATCCGTGACGATCTCGCCCCGGCAACCCAGGGGACGGGCCACGGGACGCAGCGGGGTGCCGGTGCCCAGCTGGGACCGCACCACGACGCGGGAGCAGTCGACCGGTCCGAGCTCCCCGTCCTCCCTGTCCGCCACCCCCACGGTGAAGGCGAGGGTGTCGCCGAATGTGAACATCGCGCCGTCCGGCGGCTGTCGGAGCGTCACCTGGGGCCTGGTGTTGCCGACGGTGATGTCCCGGCCGGCGAGCGCCGTGACCCCTCCGGGCCCGGTGACCGTGAGGCGTGCGGTGAACCTGCCCTCCTCGCGGTAGGTGTGCGAAGGGTGCGCCGCCGTCGAATCGGTGCTGCCGTCACCGTCGAAGTCCCAGGCGTACGTCACCGGGGGCTTCCCGCGGAGGCCGGAGCCCGCGCTGTCGAAGGCGACGGTCAGCGGGGCGGAGCCGTTGTCGCGGTCGGTGGTGATCCTCGCCTCGGGCAGCGGACCGTCACCGGCGTAGTCGACCCGGTGGACACCGGCGCCCTCGTTGCCTCCCGCGGGGCCCGTACCGCTGCCGAGACCGTGGTCGACGACGTACAACGACCCGTCCGGACCGAAGCGGGCGGCGGTCGGCCGGTGCCACTCCATGTCCTCGAGGACGCCGTCGACGGACTGGAGCGCACCGGCGTCCACCGGGTCGAACCGGGGATCCGAGAACGTCTGGTCCGTCCGCTGGAACGAGAGTGTGGTGAACCGCCGGCCGACCGGGTCGTAGGACAGCCACTTCCCCTCGAAGTACGCCGGGAAAGCCGTGCGGCCGGACACCGCGGGGGCGTGGTCGTAGACGGATCCGCTCAGCGGACCGCCGGTGACGGGTGTGCCCGGCAGGCCGCCCGTGACGGCTCCGGCGGTCCCTGGCGGGTCGACGGGTGCCGCGCACTCGAAGGCCGGACCCGCGGGCCGCGCGGCGGAGTTGCCCGTGCAGTACGGTCGGCCGACGACTCCCGCCTCGGTGATCCGCAGGTGTCCGACGGCGCCCTCGGGGCCCTGGTACGCGATCAGCAGCGCGCCGCCCCGCGGGTCCGCGGTCATGCGGTACGGATCACGCAGACCCGTCGCATAGATCTCCGGGCGGGTCCCCGCGGTACCGGGCACGTAGAGGTTTCCCTCCGGCACGGTGTACGTGCCGTCGTCCTGCGGGGTGATCCGCAGGATTTTGCCCCGCAGATCATTCGGATCGTCCGGGGCCGGGGGATCCGCGGTGCCGGACGTCGCCGTGTGGAGAACGCCCCCTGCGCCGAAGGCGAGTGAAGCGGATGCGGGGACGCCGCTCCTTCCCGCATCGGCCGGAATGGTCAGAAGGCGTTTCTCGGACGCGGGATCCGCCGTGTTTCCGGAGACCGTGAACCGGGAGAGGACCAGCCGGTCACCGGCCTTGTCCGAACGCAACACATACATGCGGCCGTTCCGTGCGAACCCGGGATCGAGGGCGAGCCCGGCCAGCCCGCCCGACCGGTCGACCGTCTGCGGCGCGTAGGCGAAGTCGATCGCCGTGGACACGCGCATCGACCGCTGGTCGATGACCTTCACCTTCCCGGTGCGCTCGGCGAAGAACACCCGGCGGTCCGGGGCGACGGCCAGGTCGACGGGATCGGCGAGACCGTCCGCCGCGAGCGTGGTGCGCTGGAAGGAACCCGTGCGGGTGGCCGAGCAGTCGCCCGCCTTCGCGCCCGCGGCCCATTCGATGCCTCCCAGCAGATGTGCGAGGAAGCCCTCCTCCTGGAAGGCGGAGGCCGCATGGCCGCCCGCGGTGAACCAGGAACGCCCGCCGTCATAGTCCTGGCACCAGGACCACGGGTGATCCACGCCCTCGTCGAGGCCGGTGAGGCCGTCACGCACCTTGATCTGCGCGAGGGTGTGCACGCTGGAGGCCGGATTGGTGCGCCAGTTGTACCACTCCTCCGTACGCTCCCAGAGGTCCGGCAGGCCCCTGGTGGAGGGGTGCGCGTGGTCGAGCACGTCGATCCGGCCCCTCTGCACCGGCGTGCGCCGGTCGAGGACCGCACCCGCCAGGCCCTCGTACCAGTCCCAGTCGCGTTCGGCGGCTGCCGCGGCGTGCAGCCCGACCCATCCGCCGCCCGCCCTGATGTACGACTGCAGCGCGGCGCGCTCGTCGGCGTCCAGCAGGTCGCCCTTCCCCGGTGTGGATTCGGTGTTGTTGAAGACGACCGCCTGGAAGCGCGCCAGATCCGTGTCGTTGAAGAGCGTGGAACTGTTCGTGGCCTCGACGTCGAACCCGTTCTCGGCACCCAGTTCCATGACCGCTTCGATCCCGGCGGGAATCGAAGCATGGGAGGCGTTCGTGGCCTCCGAGTACACCAGCACACGAAAAGGCGCCGCATGGGCTCTCGGGGGAGTGGCGGCCAGCACGGACCCGAGGATCAGCGCCAGAAGTGCGATGAGCGCGATCAAAGGCGGCGGGAAGGCCTGGGACGCGGGACTGCTGGGTAACGGGCGGCTGCTCATTGGGCGCTCCCTGGGCGGGTGGGGCCGGCTGCGGAGATTAGAAAGCGCTTACTGGACTGCGTCGTTCAGCGTAGGTTCACGGCTTCGCCGGGGTCAATGGGGCGACAGCGCACGCTGTGGAGATCAAGCATGGTTGAGGTCAAGCGGGAAACGGGTTCGTGACCACCCGCCCAAGTGCGGTATTGTTCTCATGCGCGTTCGGCCAGGGGAAACTCCAGGTCAGGCGGGCAGCGGGACGTGGCGCAGCTTGGTAGCGCACTTGACTGGGGGTCAAGGGGTCGCAGGTTCAAATCCTGTCGTCCCGACTCGTGAGAGTCGCAGATCAGAGGCCGTATCGGAGGAATCCGATGCGGCCTCTCGGTCGTTTCCGGGGGTTTTTCCGAGAGCTCGGTCCGTGGTCCTTCTGTGCGACTCCGGGGCCGCTTCCAGCGGTTCGTCGCCGCTGCCCTCGACCGGCGGGCGGTCACCGGCGCGTCCGGGGTCACCGTCGCCGCCATGCCGTCGGCAACGTGCTCACGGGGTCACTCCGGCCCGGAGGGGGCGGCCTTCGTCCCGGTTGGTCCGCATTCGAGAATGAGGATCTCCGCTCGGGTGGCACCGCCTGGATATGCGAAAGATCCGCGGGTTAGCATATGAGCACCGCCTAGCTCGAAAGATAACCCTGTGACTGTCAATGACGACTCGTTCACCAACTGGAAGAACCGCGAGGAGATCGCGGAGTCGATGATCCCCGTCATCGGGAAGCTGCACCGGGAGCGGGACGTCACCGTCCTCCTCCACAGCCGCTCCCTGGTGAACAAGTCGGTGGTCAGCATCCTCAAGACCCACCGGTTCGCCCGGCAGATCGCGGGCGAGGAGCTCTCGGTCACCGAGACGCTGCCGTTCCTGCAGGCCCTCACCACGCTCGATCTCGGCCCGTCCCAGATCGACATCGGCATGCTCGCCGCGACGTACAGGGCCGACGACCGTGGACTCTCGGCAGAGGAGTTCACCGCGGAGGCAGTCGCCGACGCCATGGGTGCCAACAAGATCGAGCGCCGGGAGGGGCGCGACGTCGTCCTCTACGGCTTCGGCCGCATCGGCCGCCTCGTCGCGCGCCTGCTCATCGAGAAGTCCGGCTCCGGCAACGGCCTGCGGCTGCGTGCGGTCGTCGTGCGCCGGGCCGGCGACCAGGACATCGTCAAGCGTGCCTCGCTGCTGCGCCGCGACTCGATCCACGGCCAGTTCCAGGGCACGATCACCGTCGACGAGGCGAACAACAAGATCATCGCCAACGGCAACGAGATCCAGGTGATCTACGCCGACGACCCGTCGGAGATCGACTACACGGCGTACGGCGTCAAGGACGCCATCCTCATCGACAACACGGGCAAGTGGCGCGACCGTGAGGGCCTTTCCGAGCACCTCCGCCCCGGCATCGACAAGGTCGTCCTGACCGCGCCGGGCAAGGGCGACGTCCCCAACATCGTGCACGGGGTCAACCACGACACGATCAAGCCGGACGAGCGGATCCTGTCCTGCGCGTCCTGCACCACCAACGCGATCGTCCCGCCGCTCAAGGCGATGGCCGACGAGTACGGCGTGCTGCGCGGCCACGTGGAGACCGTCCACTCGTTCACCAACGACCAGAACCTGCTGGACAATTACCACAAGGCCGACCGCCGGGGCCGGTCCGCGCCGCTCAACATGGTCATCACGGAGACGGGTGCGGCCTCCGCCGTGGCCAAGGCCCTGCCCGACCTCAAGGCGCCGATCACCGGCAGTTCGATCCGCGTCCCTGTCCCGGACGTCTCGATCGCGATCCTCAGTCTGCGGCTCGGGCGCGAGACCAACCGTGCGGAGGTCCTCGACCACCTCCGCAACGTGTCGCTGACCTCGCCGCTCAAGCGCCAGATCGACTTCACCACGGCTCCCGACGCGGTGTCGAGCGACTTCATCGGCTCGCGCCACGCCTCGATCATCGACGCCGGGGCCACCAAGGTCGACGGGGACAACGCGATCCTCTACCTCTGGTACGACAACGAGTTCGGCTACTCCTGCCAGGTCATCCGCGTCGTCCAGCACGTCTCCGGCGTGGAGTACCCGACGTTCCCGGTCCCGGTGGCCTGACACCTGCGAGGGCGGTCGCGGGGCGGCAGCCCGCGTCCAGCTGACCCCCGCACGGCCGGAGGCCGTATCGGATGTTCCCGATACGGCCTCCGGGGCGTCCGCGGCCCGTCGTCAGGCGGTCCGGCCGGTGCCCGAACCGGTTCCCTCCGCCGCCTTGATGCCCCTGGTGATGTCGTCCAGGACGGAGAGTTCGGGTGCCTTCGCGTTGATGTCGAAGCCGGAGCGCACGACGACGAGCATCTCCTCGATGTTGGGCGAGGGGAACGCGAGCGACTCGACGTACCCGTCGTCGCCGTTCTTCGTCACCACCTTCCAGCGCACCAGATAGCCCTTCTGGCCGGCCACGGTGACCGCCTCGGACCTGAGCTGCTGGTGCGAGGTGATCCCGCCGTAGATCTTCTCGCCGTACGACTCCTCGGCGTTGGCCTCGATGTCCGCCTCTGCCGCGGCCTTCGCCGTGGTCGCCGTCACCTTCAGGGCCTGTGCCGGGGCGGAGAACACCCCGCCGCGCACGCACTTCTGGGCTTCGTCACCGGGGCAGGTGTACTCGCCCGTTGTCACTCCGGCGCCCACCGGCCCGGACTGGCCGGTCCACCCGTCGGGCACGGGGATGCTGATGCCGCTGGCCAGGTCGGTGGCGTACCCCTCCTCGGTCCGCGGCGAACCCTGGTCGGGATCCCGGCCCCCACCGCCGTCCTGTCCACCGCCCTCCGGTGCGCCGGGGGCCGCCGGAGGGGCGGTGGCCGAGGTGTCGTTCGTACCGGAACTGTCCTCCCCCAGCAGGTACGCGCCGCCGCCGACGGCCGCGAGCAGTACGACGCCGGCGGCTGTGGCGGCGCCGATGCGTATCCGGCGGCGGCGGACGGCCGCGGGGGGTACGCGGAGCTGGTCGGTCCACCTGCTCCCGTCCCACCAGCGTTCCTGAAGGGGGCCGATTCCTGAATACCCGGGGTCTGCATGCCATCCGGGCGGGCTCGTCTGGGTCACGAGAGAACCGTAGGGGAACTGGCTGAGAATCGTATGAATCGCACGGCGTGGCCGTGGTCACGTCTCAGGAAGGCCGCGCCCGGGACGGAACGCCGTGCGCACGTACTGCTCGTTGTCGTACATCGTCAGCATGAGGATGCGGAGTCCGGGCATGACCCGGGACAGCTCACGAGCCGCCTGAAGGCCCGTCAGGCGGGGCATGGCGATGTCGAGGACGGCGAGGTCCGGCTGCTGCTAGCGGCGGCCGGTACGGCGTCTGCACGGTGGGCACCCCCCAAGATGGGTGTCAGCCCCTATGGTCCGCGCCCCTTCCCCGGACGACGATGGAGCCAGGCGCTCAACGGGTTTGCGTACCAGGAGGGAGTCACCATGGCCCACTACGACGAGGGCCGGAGCCTCAACGACGGACCCTACGTCGCCGACGGCCACGGCGCACCCCGCCCTCCACGCGCGTACCGCCGCGGCCTCGCCTGGCTGTGGCTCGGTGCGGGGCTGGGCGCCCTGATCAGTGGCATCGTCATCGGTCACGGTCTGCTCATCGCCGCAGGACTCGTGGTGGCCGGGGTGGCCGGCCAGCTCTTCGATCCGCAGCGCAGAAGCACCCGGGGCAGGGTGCCGCGCACCCGCTGAGCTCCGACAGCCGACCACGGGCCGTTGCATCCGCTGCATCCGGGCTCGGCGCTCCCCGGCTTTGGTCCGACCACATGTGCTGTGTGACATAGTCGGATCATGCGTATCGTCCGGAGCAGGGAGTAGCGGATGCCCGTCGAGTGGCAACCCGTACGGCAGTCCCGCACGCACGAACTCGTGCTCCAGAGCATCGAGGAGCGTGTCTTCGCGGGAGAGCTGAAGGCCGGTGACCGCCTGCCGCCCGAGCGGGAGCTCGCACCCGTGCTCGGAGTCAGCCGGTCCGCCCTGCGCGAGGCGCTCCGGGTGCTGGAGACGATCGGCGTCCTGGTCGCCCAGCCGGGCCGGGGCCCGGATTCCGGTGCGCGGATCGTGCGCAACCCGGACGACGCCCTGGGCCGGCTGCTGCGGCTCCACTTCGCGCTCGGCAGCTACAGCCTGCACGACGTGCTGGAGGCGCGGGTCGTGCTGGAGCGGTCGAGCTGCGAGGCCGCCGCGCGGCACGCGTCGGCCGAAGACCTCGACGAGGCCGAGGAGCTGCTCCGGCGGATGGGGGAGCCGGATGTCGACGTGGCCGAGTTCAACGACCTCGACACCCGCTTCCACGTACTGATCGCCGGGAGTTCGGGCAACGCGCTGACCTCCACCCTCACCTCGGCGGTGCGCGAGTCCGTACGGCCGCTGATCCTGCGGGCGCTGGAGGAGACCGAGGACTGGCCCGCCACCGCGGCCGCGCTCAACGCCCAGCACACGCAACTGCTGCGGCTGGTGCGCGCCGGCCGGGGCGAAGAAGCGGCGGACCTGGTGGAGGAACACATCAGGGGCCTGCACGGGACGCTGGTCGACGAGACATGACCCGTACGCGGTCGTAGCGGGAGTGGGGCCGGTGCGTGCGAGCGCCGGCCCCACTCCCGTTCCTCATTTCCCGGCGCGCCCACGGTTCCACACTCGGACCGAGGCTAGTATGGTCGGACCATAGAAACCGAGGAGGCCCCATGCGTATCGGACTCTTCGCCACCTGTCTGGGAGACACGCTCTTCCCCGAGGCGGTGAAATCCACCGCGGTGCTGCTCGCCCGCCTGGGCCACGAGGTGGTGTTCCCGCCGGGCCAGACATGCTGCGGCCAGATGCATGTCAACACCGGATACCAGCGCGAACCCGTCCCGCTGGTGCGCAACTTCGCCGAGCAGTTCGGGGACTCCTCGATCGACGCGGTCGTGATGCCCTCCGGCTCCTGCGCCGGATCGGTCCGGCACCAGCACGAGATCGTCGCCGAGCGATACGGGGACGCCTCGCTCCGCGCGGGCGTGGCCACCGTCAAGGCCAAGACGTACGAGCTCTCGGAGCTCCTCGTCGACGTCCTCGGTGTCACCCGGGTCGGTGCGTATTTCCCGCACCGCGTCACGTATCACCCCACCTGCCACTCGCTGCGCATGCTCCGGGTCGGCGACAAGCCACTGCGGCTCCTGCGCGCCGTCGAGGCGATCGACCTCGTCGAACTCCCGGGAGCCGAATCCTGCTGCGGCTTCGGCGGCACGTTCGCCGTCAAGAACGCCGAGACGTCCACCGCGATGCTCCAGGACAAGATGCGCAGCATCAGCACGACCGGGGCCGCGGTGTGCACCGCCGGCGACTCCTCCTGCCTGATGCACATCGGCGGTGGGCTCTCCCGCATCAGGTCCGGTACGCGCACCCTGCACCTGGCCCAGATCCTCGGCTCCACCCGTACCTCGCCGTACGCCCTGACGGAGGCCACCCGATGAGCACGTTCCTCGGCATGCCCGCCGCCCCGCCCCGCTCCCCGTACGGGACGGGAAACCTGCGCGGCGACCGGGCGTTCCCGGAGGCCGCCCACGACGAGCTGGGCAACGGGCAGTTGCGCCGCAACCTGGGCAAGGCCACCCGCACCATCCGCGCCAAGCGGCTCGCCGTCACCGGCGAACTCCCCGACTGGGAGCAACTGCGCGACGCCGGATCGGCCATCAAGGCCGACACCATGAACCGGCTGCCCGAACTCCTGGAGCAGCTGGAGCAGAAGGTCACCGAGCGCGGCGGCACCGTCCACTGGGCCCGCGACGGCGTCGAGGCCAACGAGATCGTCGCCCGGCTGGTCAGGGCGACGGGCAGCAGAGACGTCATCAAGGTCAAGTCGATGGCCACCCAGGAGACCGGTCTCAACGAGCACCTCGAATCGCTCGGCATCACCCCGTACGAGACCGACCTGGCCGAGCTCATCGTCCAGCTCGCCGACGACAGGCCTTCGCACATCCTGGTGCCCGCGATCCACCGCAACCGCGACGAGATCCGCCAGATCTTCCTCGACGAGATCCCCGGCGTCGACCCGGACCTGGACAACGTGCCCGCGCACCTCGCCGCCGCGGCCCGTGCCTATCTGCGCGAGAAGTTCATGACGACCAAGGTGGCCGTCTCCGGTGCCAACTTCGGCATCGCCGAGACCGGCACCCTCTGCGTCGTCGAGTCCGAGGGCAACGGCCGGATGTGCTTGACGCTGCCCGACACCCTCATCACCGTGATGGGCATCGAGAAGGTCCTGCCGCGTTATCAGGACCTGGAGGTCTTCCTCCAGTTGCTGCCGCGGTCCTCGACCGGCGAGCGCATGAACCCGTACACCTCCATGTGGACCGGTGTGACGCCCGGTGACGGGCCGCAGGACTTCCACCTGGTCCTCCTCGACAACGGCCGCACCGCCGCTCTCGCCGACACGATCGGCCGCGAGGCACTCAGCTGCATCCGCTGCTCGGCCTGCCTCAACGTCTGCCCCGTGTACGAACGGACCGGCGGGCACGCGTACGGATCGACCTACCCCGGTCCGATCGGCGCGGTCCTGACCCCGCAGCTCGCCGGCATGGACGCGACGAAGGACGACCCCAACAGCTCGCTGCCGTACGCCTCCAGCCTCTGCGGCGCCTGCTTCGACGCCTGCCCCGTCAAGATCGACATCCCGTCGATGCTCGTCGAGTTGCGCCATCAGCACACCCAACAGTCCGGCACCACGGCGGAGAAGCTCGCCATGAAGGCCGCCGCCGCCGTGATGAGGAGGCCGAAGCTGTACACCGCCGCGCAGAAGGCCGCGGCCGTCGGCCGGGTCGCGGGCGGACGCGACGGCACGATCAGGCACCTGCCCGCCCCCTTCGACGGCTGGAGCGACAGCCGCGACACCGCCGCCCCGCCCCGGCAGTCCTTCCGCTCCTGGCTGGCCTCCGCCGAGGGCGCGGCGACGATGCGCGCCGCCGCCGAAGAGGGCGTCCGGACCACCGCGGACGACCGCACGGAGGACCAGTGACGACGACCGCCCGCGACACGGTGCTCGGCCGGATCAGGGACGCCCTGGCCCTCGCACCCGCGACCGGCACCACCGCCCCCCGCGACTACCGGAGGGGCCGCACCCTCCCCGACGGGGAACGCCTCGCCCTCCTCACCGACCGGCTCGTCGACTACAAGGCGCGGGTGTACCTCTGCACCGCCGACGACACGGCCCGCGTGATCGCCGAGGTGCTGCGCGAGCACGGCGCGCGGCGGATCGGGATGCCGGACGGACTCGACGAGGAATGGCTCACCGCCTTCGACGGCGAGGTGCAGCGGGACTCCGCCGACATTCCGGCGCCGAGCCTCGACGCGCTGGACGGGGTGGTGACCGCCTCGGCCGTCAGCTGCGCGGAGACGGGCACCATCTTCCTGGACGGATCGCCGGACCAGGGCCGCCGGGCGCTGTCCCTCGTCCCCGACCTGCACGTGTGCGTCGTCGGCCTGTCCTCGGTCGTCGTCGGGGTCCCGGAGGCGGTCGCCCTGCTGGTGCCGGAACGGCCGACGACCTTGATCAGCGGCCCGTCGGCCACGTCCGACATCGAACTGGAACGGGTGGAGGGCGTGCACGGTCCGCGCACGCTCGCGGTGGTGATCCGCACCGACGTCTAGCCCGGGCCTCTCGTCCGGATCATGCCGGGCTCGCGAGGTCCGGCCTGATCCGGACGAAAGCCCCCTCGGGAGTGCGGACCGGTGAGCGACGCCAGGTCCACCGGCACCGCCGTGCCCTCCACGTCCGCCGCAGGCCGGGGTCATGCGAGGAACGCCGGCCCTTCGCGTCGTACGGGATGGGCGGAGCCGTCGCCCGCGGCCCGCGGTGGTGCATCAGTAGGGGTTCCATGTCGAGCGGGACGCCGAACCCCCGCGCGCGGACGACCGGAACATGGAACGATCATCCGCCGAAAAGCAGATGTGTCTACCATCTGAGCCGGAATGGACACCATCACACTCTGGCAACTGGCCGCGCTCGCGGCGGCATCCACGCTCGTCGGCTTCTCCAAGACGGCCGTCAGCGGTGCCAATACGATCAGCCTCGCGGTCTTCGCGGCCGTACTGCCTGCCCGCGAATCGACCGGAGTGCTGCTCCCGATCCTGATCGCGGGCGACATCCTCGCCGTGCTGGTCTACCGCCGCCACGCGCACTGGCCGACCCTGCTGCGACTCTTCCCCGCCGTCGCCGTGGGGGTGGTGGCGGGCACCGTCTTCCTGATGTGGGCCGACGACGGGGCCGTGCGCACCTCGATCGGAGCGATCCTGCTCCTCATGTCGGGCGTCACCCTCTGGCGCCGCCGCGCCTCGACCCGGGCCGAGGCGGACGAGGGCGCCGACACGGGGACACGGGCGGAGGGCCCTCCACGCGTCGGGCGGGTCAAACCGGCCTCGTACGGGGCACTCGGCGGCTTCACCACCATGGTCGCCAACGCGGGCGGCCCGGTGATGTCCCTCTACCTGCTCTCCGCGGGATTCCGGAAACTCGGCTTCCTGGGCACGTCCGCGTGGTTCTTCCTGATCGTCAACACGTCCAAGGTGCCGTTCAGCGTGGGCCTCGGCCTCATCGACGCGCGGTCGCTGCTCCTGGACGCCGCCCTGGTGCTGTTCGTCATCCCCGGGGCGTATCTCGGCCGGGTCTGTGTGGGCCGCATCAACCAGAGGCTGTTCGAGCAGATCGTGATCGGTGCCACCGTCCTGGGCGGCCTTCAGCTGCTGCTGCGCTGAAGGCCGCCCGGAGGGGGAAGGTCAGACGATGCCCTCGGCGATCTCCGCCTGCTCGCGGGCGTTCCCGTACGCGGCCGGGGTGCCGTACGAACGGCGCGCCACGAACCACCACACCGTGGCCAGGACCAGTACGGCGACCAGTGCGATCGACGCGTAGTTCATCGAGTCGATGGTCACCGGCGACGACTGCGGCAGCAGGAAGAGCACGGTCACGATGGCGACCCAGACCACGGCGATCCAGCCGATCGGCTTGGACCAGCGGCCCAGATGCCAGGGGCCGCGCTCGAAACGGTCACCGGCGCGCAGCTTCAGGTAGATCGGGATGGCGTAGGCCGGGGTGATACCGATGACGTTGATCGCCGTCACCGCACCGTACGCGGTCGCGGAGTACAGGGACGGCACGGCGAGCAGCGCCGCGACACAGACCGACAGCCACACGGCGGGCACCGGCGTCTGGGTACGCGCGCTCACCTTGCGCCATAGGGCGGATCCCGGCAGCGCGTTGTCCCGGCTGAACGCGAAGACCATCCGGCTCGCGGCGGCCACCTCGGCGTTGCCGCAGAACAGCTGGGCCGCGATGACGATCAGCAGCATGGCGGTGGCGCCCGCCGTACCCAGCGCGTCGATCAGGATCTGGGCGGGCGGCACGCCGGTGGCGCTGTTCTGGGTGCCCGCGTAGTCCTGGATGGCGAACGTGAGACCGGCGAGCAGGACGAAGCCGGCGATCCAGGAGACCCAGATCGCCCGGACGATGCCCTTGGCCGCCGTCACCGACGCGTTGGAGGTCTCCTCCGACAGGTGGGCGGAGGCGTCGTAGCCACAGAAGGTGTACTGGGCCAGGAGCAGACCGATCGCCGCCACGTAGAGCGGGTTCTCCCAGCCGGTGTCGTTGACGAACTCGGTGAAGACGAACGACGGCGACTGGTGGTTCGAGGGCACGATCGCCAGCACCGACACGATCACGGCGACACCGCCCAGATGCCACCACACGCTGATCGAGTTGAGCACGCTGACCAGGCGGACACCGAAGAGGTTCAGCACGGCGTGCAGCAGCAGGATGCAGAGGAAGATCACCATCGTGGCACCGGGGGTCGGGTCGAATCCCCACTGCAGATTGAGCAGCGCACCCGTGAACAGCGCGGCACCGTAGTCGATACCTGCGATCGCGCCCAGCAGACCGAGCAGATTCAGCCACCCGGTGTACCAGCCCCATTTGCGGCCGCCGAGCCGGTCGGCCATGTAGTACAGGGCGCCCGACGTCGGGTACGCGCTGGTGACCTCGGCCAGGGCCATGCCCACACAGAGGACGAACAGGCCGACACCGGCCCAGCCCCAGAGCATCACGGACGGACCGCCGGTCGACATGCCGAAGCCGTACAGCGTCATGCAGCCGGAGAGGATGGAGATGACGGAGAAGCTGATCGCGAAGTTGCCGAACCCGCCCATGCGGCGGGCCAGCACCGGCTGGTAGCCGAGCTCGCGCAGCCTCTGCTCTTCGTCCTTCTGCGGTGCGGTCTCCGGGCTCGACGCGGTCGAGGCGGATATGGACATGGAGAGAACCTCCTGGAGGAAATGAGGAATGGGGCGGTGGGAGGACAGGCGGAGCGGTCAGCCCCGGGGAGCTCGGGCGGGGCGGTCCTCGGCGGCCAGACACCGGCTCCGGGCCCGCAGGAACACGTCCTCCGCCCCGGCCGGATCGCCGGGGTGACGGTTCCGGTACGCCCACGGGACCGAGGTGTAGTACGGCCCGAGGGCCTGGAACACCGGTGCCGCGTCAGCGAACTGGAGCGATCCCCACAGCGCGTGGGCCAGGTGGTTGAGATCGAGCAGCGACTGCGTGGCCGGGTCGGTCCTGGTGAACCAGAGGTGCAGCGCACGCTGGGCGTCCCGCTCGCCGTCCTCGGTGACCCAGTGCAGGTCCAGCGCCTTCTCGTTGCCCTGCTCGTGCCGGTAGCGTTCCACCCGCACGTACAGCGGGAGCGCGTGGAGCGGGGAGCCCTCCGGGGCCGAGGAGGCGGCCCACTGGACGAAGTTGACCGCCTCGGAGAGGGTGCCGCCCGTCTGCCGTGCGTAGACGAACTGCAGCATCCGGTGATAGGCCTCGCGATTGAACGGATCGCGTCGGTCGGCCTCCGCCAGCAGACCCCACGGTCCGGGGAACAGCATGGGGCCCGGCGGAGGCAGCCGGTGCTCCTCCAGCCGCTGCCGCTCGTCGAGCTGGGACAGGGCCAGCAGGCAGACCCAGGGGACCGGGTCGGCGGGGGAGGCGTGCGCGGCGGAGCGGCATCCCTCCCAGGCCTGCTGCCACAACTCCTGCGCGCGTGCGTGCTTCTCGCGATGGGCGCGCACCGCCCGCTCCACGACCACCCGGGCGTGCATCACGGTCGCCGCCACGCTCCGCGGCTCCTCGGCCAGCCAGGCCTGCACCGCGTCGGAACCTGCGGCCACGGCGGCGAGGACCTGGGTGCGCTGGGTCCACAGCGCCCAGTCCGGCGTGCTCTCCAGCAGATCGCGCATGGACAGCCAGCGCCCGGTACGCAGATCCTGCAGGGCCGCGCGTAAGTCGTGGTCGTGCCCTGCGGGGTGGTAGACCGGCCTGAACTCACTGGGCGCCATGTGCTCGCCCCGCCCGTGGACGGCCCGTGAGGGCGGGGCGGTGCGCCGGGCACCGCGGCACGGTGCAGGGTCTGCTCTTCATGAATCCTCGAGGACGTGGGGGGCTGGGCGGGTCCGGTCTCACGAATCCGCCGTCGAGCGTCCGGTTGACCGCTCGGCGGTGAGTTTAGAGCGCCCCGCACCCGACGCCGGACGACTTTGCGGATCTTACTCAAGTAGCGCTTACATACGGGACGTTGCTCACTACCGGCTCTCTTCCGCGGGATGTTCCGGTCAGGGTTGACGCACGGCGTGGTCTGCACGACTGTGGGCACAAGGACCAGATGATCACCTTTCCGCCCGCCCCGGGCGGCCGCACGGCTGGAGTGTCGATGACGCACCCGGTACTCGCCATCGACCAGGGAACCTCCGGGACGAAAGCCGTCGTGATCTGTCCCGAGCGCGGCGTGATCGGCTCCGGTTCCGCCCCGGTCCGCCCGCGGTACGGATCCGGCGGAGCCGTCGAGAGCGATCCGGCCGAGCTCCTCGGCTCGGTCCTCGACGCGGGCAGACAGGCGCTGGACGAGGCGGGCGAACCCGTGGCGGCGGTCGGTCTGGCGAATCAGGGCGAGACGGTCCTGGCCTGGGACCCCGAGACCGGCCGGCCGCTCACCGACGCCGTGGTCTGGCAGGACCGGCGGGCCGGAGGCATCTGCGCCGAACTGGCCGCGCACGGCGAGGAGCTGAGGCACCTCACCGGCCTGCCGCTCGATCCGTACTTCGCCGCGCCCAAGATGGCCTGGATCCGGCGCGAGCTGACCCGCGAAGGGGTGGTGACCACCAGCGACTCCTGGCTGGTCCACCGGCTGACCGGGGCCTTCGTCACCGACGCGGCCACCGCCGGACGCACCCAGCTGCTCGACCTCCACGACACCGACTGGTCACCCCCGGCCCTGGAGATCTTCGGCCTGTCCGACGAACGGCTCCCCGCCGTCGTCGACTGCGCCGGGCCGGTCGGCACCACCACCGCCTTCGGCGGTGACATCCCCCTCACCGGACTCCTCGTCGACCAGCAGGCCGCCCTGCTGGCCCAGAACGCCCTGGAGCCCGGCAACGCCAAATGCACGTACGGCACCGGGGCGTTCCTCCTCGCCCAGACCGGAAGCCGGCCCAGCACCGGCTCGTCCGGCCTCGTCAGCTGTGTCGCCTGGCGGCTCGGCGGACGTACGAGCTACTGCCTCGACGGACAGGTCTACACGGCGGCCTCCGCCGTGCGCTGGCTCACCGACCTCGGGGTGATCTCCGGCGCCGCCGACCTCGACCCGGTCGGCTCCGCGGTCCCCGACAGCGGTGGGGTCACCTTCGTCCCCGCCCTCGCGGGACTCGCCGCACCCTGGTGGCGCGGCGACCTGCGCGGCTCCGTGACGGGCCTCGGCCTCGACACCACCGCGGGCCACCTGGTGCGCGCGCTGTGCGAGGGCATCGCCGCCCAGGTCGTCGCCCTCGCCGGCGCCGCCGCGGCCGACCTGGGCTCACCGCTGACCGCACTGCGCGTCGACGGCGGCCTGACCCGCTCAGGCCTGCTCATGCAGACCCAGGCCGACCTGCTGCAACGGCCGGTCGAGGTGTCGGCGCTGCCCGACGTCACCGCGCTCGGTGCAGGAGCCGTGGCCCGGCTGGGACTCGACCCGCGCCTGGACGTGCGGCACGCGACACCGGAATGGAAACCCTCCGCCGTCTACGAGCCACGGATCGGCCCGGACGAGGCGGCGGCGCGCCTCGACGGGTTCCGCACCGCGGTGGACACCCTGCTGGAGCGCGCGTGACGATCACCATCACCATCGCCGGCGCCCTGCCCGGGGCCGACTGTCCGGACGGGACGTACGACGTCACCGTCGTCGGAGCGGGCGTCGTCGGTGCCGCCATCGCCCGTGAACTGGCCCGCTACCGCCTGCGCACCGCCTTGGTCGACGCCTCCGACGACATCGGCAACAGCACGTCGAAGGCCAACACCGCGATCCTGCACACCGGTTTCGACGCCGTGCCCGGTTCCCTGGAGGCCCGCCTCGTCCGCGAGGGCCAGGCGATGCTCGCCGCCTACGCGGCGGAAACCGGCATCCCCGTCGAGCGCACCGGAGCCCTGCTCGTGGCCTGGGACGACGACCAGCTCGCCGTGCTGCCGAAGCTGCTGGCCAAGGCCGGACGCAACGGCTACGACGCGGCACGCATCATCGGCGCCGACGAACTGCGCGCACGCGAACCCCACCTGGGCCCCGGCGCACTCGGTGCGCTCGAAGTCCCCGACGAGAGCGTCATCTGCCCCTGGACGACCCCGCTCGCCTTCGCCACCCAGGCCGTCCGCGCCGGGGTCCACCTGCACCTCAACTGCCGGGTGACGGACATCGCCGGAGACCCGGACGGCCACACGGTGCGCACCTCGCGCGGACCGCTGCGCACCCGGTACCTGGTCAACGCCGCCGGACTGTACGCCGACGAGATCGACCGGCTCCTCGGTCACGACGCGTTCACCGTGACCCCGCGCCGCGGCCAGCTCCTCGTCTTCGACAAGCTGGCCCGTGACCTCGTCAGCCACATCCTCCTGCCGGTCCCCACCGCGGCCGGCAAGGGCGTCCTCGTCGCCCCCACCGTGTTCGGCAACGTGCTCCTCGGCCCCACCGCCGAGGACCTCGACGACAGGACCGCCACCGGATCCACCGCCGACGGCCTGCACCTCCTGCGCGAGCAGGGCCGCCGGATCATGCCCGCGCTCCTCGAGGAGGAGGTCACCGCCGTCTACGCGGGACTGCGCGCCGCCACCGGACAGGAGGACTACCGGATCCAGGACCACCCCGGCCAGCGGTACGTCACCGTCGGCGGCATCCGGTCCACCGGTCTGACCGCGTCCATGGCGATCGCCGGCCACGTCACCGGACTCCTCGCCGGGACCGGCCTGGAACTCGGCGCCCCGCGTGACCTCCCGCCCGTCACCATGCCCAACCTCGGCGAAGCCTTCCCCCGGCCCTACCGGCGGGCCGAGCTGATCGCGAGGGACCCCGCGTACGGCACCCTCGTCTGCCACTGCGAGTACGTCACCCTCGGCGAGATCCGCGACGCGCTCGGCTCCACCGTCCCGCCGCAGTCCCTGGACGGCCTGCGGCGCCGCACCCGCGCCCGTGGCGGCCGGTGCCAGGGCTTCTACTGCGGCGCAGCCGTCCGCGCCCTGTTCGAGGAGGCGCGACCATGACCGGGAGCGGGCGGACCGAGCGGTCCGTCGATGTGCTGATCGTCGGCGCGGGCACCGAGACGTACGTCCACGACGACAACGCCAACGTCGTCAGGCAGACGGTCAAGGACGTCACCACCGTCTACGACAATGAGGCGGTGGGGTGAGCGGCCGGCGGCTGCCCACCCCACCGCCGATGCCGTTCATGGAGGAACACATGAATCATCTCGACGTCATCCGGCTGCTCGGTCTCGACGCCCCTGTGCGGGCGCAGGGCGACGGGCACGGGCAAGTCGTCCCGAAGGACTTCGAGTTGCTGGTCCAGGCGCTGCCGCCGGCGGTGATCGCGGCTTCGGTGCTGCTCGGACGGCCCGATGTCCCCGTGCGTTCGCTGCTGGACTTCACGGACGAAACCGCACTGCGCCTGGCGGACATGGAGGAATCCCTGCGCACCCGCGAGCACGAGCTTCCGCTGTCCTTCTTCCCGCAGCCCGGCGGCATGGTGCCGTGGGGCCGCACCGCCCGTGACGGCGTGCTGCTGTGGGACACCACCGACCCGGACACAGCGAACTGGACAACCGTCCTCACAGATTCCGATTTCCAGCTGTGGCTGGACCTTCCTTTCTCCGCCTCGGAGTTCATCGCGCGGGCCCTTCTGGGACGCCCCGAGGGAGTTCCCGCGTTCGAGACGTACGAGGAATACGAGTCGGGCTCGTTCTGGAATGTCGCCGACGACATGCGTGCGACGGCCACCGCGCTGGCGAACCCGGACATCGGGGCGGTCGAGGAAATCCTCACCAAGGTGCGGGGTATCGGTGTCCCGGGCGTCCGGCAGTACGCGGAAGAGCTGGTGGACCGGGCCGTGAAGGAGTCGTTCGGTGCGCTTCCGGCGGACTACCTGGCCATCATGAGGGAATTCCCCGGCGGGGTCATCTCCGGTATCCGGGTGTTTCCTGTCGTGGCGAGGCCGGCGACCCCGGGGCTGCGGTGGCTGGATGAGGACCGGCTGTTCCTGCAGTGGGGAGAGGCACAGGGGCAAATGTTCGGCTGGCTCACGGGCCAGGGCTCCCCCAAGGACTGGCGCATCGCCTACACAGATCCGAGCGGCACCGCGCTCACGCACCTGGAGGACCAGACCTTTTCCACATTCCTACGACGTCGGACGCGGGGCAACAACTCACTGTTCTGATCCGGTCCCGTCCGTATATCCGGGCAGCTCGCAGCTCGAAGCTCTGGCCACGACGATTTCGGCAAAGCGAACCTCCTCACCCTCTGCGACCTACGGCTCGGACCGACTTCGACCGGTGCAGCAAGTGTGGTGGCTACGCCGTACGCAGGCGGCCCTACTCCTGGGGGTCAAGGGGTCGCAGGTTCAAATCCTGTCGTCCCGACTTGAGAGGGTCGAGGGCAGGGCCGGTTTCAGAGAAGTCCGAAACCGGCCCTTGATCATTTCTGGGGACCAGCTGGAGGGGCCCCGGCGCGTGGCTGCGGTCGTCACGAGGGGTCGGGCAGCCCGAAGTGGGCGGCGATGATCCCTCTCGTCACGGCACCGTCCGCGTTGAAGTCGGGGTCGGCGTCGTACGCCGGGGTCTCCCGGCCGACGATCCCGGCGTCCAGCAACTCCCGTATCAGCAGATCACCGTTGCGCCGCGACTCCCGGCGGCGTCCGACGTTGAAGTAGGACCGCTCGAAACCGCCGCGGCTGTGCAGGAACTGGAACGGGTGCTCGCCGCAGTGCGGGACCATGTAGTTCTGCCCGTTCGGGCACGCGCACGCGGGGGTGGACGCCAGGAACACCGTCTCCACGTGGCCGGGTCCGCCGAACCGTTCGGCGTAGCGGAAACCGGTGATGTCGCGGGCCAGGTCCATCACCGCCCGGCCGTGCCCGGCAATCGCGTCGTGCGTGACCCAGCACCAGCCGTCCGAGGAGCCCGACCTGCCGGCCGGGTACATCGCCTCGGCGTACACACGGGTGAGCGTGGGCAGGTCCAGGCCCCTGGCGTACGTGACGTAGGTGTTCGGCGGGATCGATCCGCTCACTTCGCCGTCACCTCGCGCGAGAGCGGCGGCGAGGGCAGGGAGAAGCAGTCGGCGATCGCTCTCACGAGCCGATCCTCGTCGTCGTAGTGATGATCGAAGCAGTCATGGTCGTCGTCCGTGTCCGCTTTCGCGCACCAGGCCTCCGGGCCTATGAGATGCGCGGCCAGCAGCTCGGCCGACATGTAGTCGGGGTTCTCGCCCACCCGCTGTTCGACGTCCTCGAAACTGAAGGAGAGCGTCCCGCGGCCGTCGCGCAGGTACATGAACATCGGCCCGTGCGCCTTCGCGCTGCAGGGCTCGGTCACGAACACCACGACCTCGGCCCCCTCGGGGCAGACGCGCCGGTAGTCGGCCTCTCGGTAGCCGTCGGCCTCGGTGATCATGTCGTGCACCATCCACGCCCACCCGTCCGCCTCGCCGTGCGCGAGCGGCTCACGGTGCATTTCCCGCAAGCCCGCTGTGAGCGCTTCGAGGGACAGACCCCGGGCGAAGACCAGATTCACCTCATGGCCGGGAAACGTATCGTGCATCCACCTCGTCATACCAGAACCCTAGATACCGGCACTGACAACCGGCGTCCAGGCAGCCTGGCTGAACGTCCGTCGGCTTCTGGGGACGAAGCAAGTGGTGGCGGCGCCGTTCCGGGTGCGGGGTCGTCAGCCAGGGTGACGTCGCCGCGGGTTCGGCCTTCCGTCCACGTCGTCCGCCGAACTACCCGTCCGCCACGGGTCCGAGCCACTCACGAGTGCCACGATGACGACGTTCCGGATGCCGGACGCCTTGGGGGCCGTGCTCACATCTCGGGCTCCGGGGCGATCTCCTCGATCAGGCCCTCGACGAGCTTCCTGATCTCGTCACGGATCGGGCGGACGGCCTCGACGCCCTGGCCCGCCGGGTCCTCCAGCGTCCAGTCCAGGTAACGCTTGCCCGGGAAGACGGGGCAGGTGTCGCCGCAGCCCATGGTGATGCACACGTCGGACGCCCTGACCGCGTCGATCGTGAGGATCTTCGGGGTCTCGGCGGTGATGTCGATGCCGACCTCACGCATGGCCTCGACGGCGGCGGGGTTGACCTGGTCGGCGGGGGCGGATCCGGCGGAGCGGACCTCGACGCGGTCCCCGACGAGGTGGGTGAGCCAGGCGGCGGCCATCTGGGAGCGGCCGGCGTTGTGGACACAGACGAACAGGACAGAGGGCTTCTCGGGCATGGCAGGTCTCTCTTGTCTCGCGACGGCATCAGGCGCAAATGAAATCAGCATCTGGTGGTGTCATCCACCACTGATGTGAAAGTATCAGTACATGATGACGTCAGTCGACACTGAGTTGATGCGGGTGCTGGGTGATCCCCTGCGTCTGCAGATCGTGACCCTGCTCGCCCGCGAAACGCTCTGCACCACCCACCTCGTGGAGGAGACAGGTGCCAGACAGACCAACCTCTCCAACCATCTGAGAGTGCTGCGCGAGGCCGGGGTCGTCGAGACGGAGCCGTGCGGCCGTTTCACGTACTACAAGCTCCGCCCGACCGTCATCGCCTCCCTTGCCGGTCAGTTCGCCGAGCTGGCCGAGTCCGCCCGCACCGCTGCCGAGAACAAGAGGGCCTGTCCGTGACCCCCACCCAAGCGCCCGCCCTGACCGAGGAGTCCTCGGTCGTCGCGAAGCTTTCCACGCTCGACCGCTTTCTCGCCGTCTGGATCCTCGTGGCCATGGGCCTCGGACTGGGTCTGGGCCGGCTGATCCCCGGGCTGAACGACGCGCTCGCCAAGGTCGAGATCGGCGGCATCTCGCTCCCGATCGCCGTCGGCCTGCTGATCATGATGTACCCGGTGCTGGCCAAGGTCCGGTACGACAAGCTCGACGCCGTCACCGGCGACCGCAAACTGATGATCTCCTCGCTGGTCATCAACTGGATCATCGGCCCGGCGATCATGTTCGCCCTCGCCTGGACCTTCCTCCCCGACCTGCCCGAGTACCGCACCGGCCTGATCATCGTCGGCCTTGCCCGCTGCATCGCGATGGTCATCATCTGGAACGACCTGGCCTGCGGCGACCGCGAGGCGGCGGCCGTCCTGGTCGCCCTGAACTCCGTCTTCCAGGTCATCACCTTCGGCGTCCTGGGCTGGTTCTACCTCGACCTGCTGCCCGGCTGGCTCGGCCTCGGCGAGGGCGAGAACCTCGACATCTCCATGTGGAAGATCGCGCTGAACGTCGTCATCTTCCTGGGTGTCCCGCTCGTCGCCGGCTTCCTGACCCGCAGGACCGGCGAGAAGAAGATGGGCCGCGAGTCGTACGAGGCGAAGTTCCTGCCGAAGATCGGCCCGTGGGCCCTGTACGGGCTGCTCTTCACGATCGTCATCCTCTTCGCCCTGCAGGGGAAGACCATCACGTCGCAGCCGATGGACGTCGTGCGGATCGCGCTCCCGCTGCTCGTGTACTTCGCGGTGATGTGGTTCGGCACGTTCCTGCTCGGCAAGGCGATCGGCCTGAACTACGACCGCACGGCCACCCTGGCCTTCACGGCCGCCGGCAACAACTTCGAGCTCGCCATCGCCGTCGCGATCGCCACCTTCGGCGTGACGTCCGGCCAGGCGCTGTCCGGTGTCGTCGGCCCGCTGATCGAGGTCCCGGTCCTCGTCGCGCTGGTGTACGTGTCGCTGGCCTGGCGCAAGAAGTTCACGACCGCCCCGTCGAAGTAGGGCATCGTTCGGCTGCTCCGCCGCACGGCGGCGGGGCAGCCGCATCGGAAGGGGGCACCCCGCAATGAGCAGGAACGTCGACGTGGTCGTCATCGGCGGCGGCCAGGCCGGTCTCGCGGCCGGCTACCACCTGCGCCGCCTCGGCCTGGACTTCGTCGTCCTGGACGCCCAGGCCACGCCCGGCGGCGCATGGCAGCACACCTGGGACTCGCTGCACCTGTTCTCCCCGGCAGCCCACTCATCCCTGCCGGGCCGGATCATGCCGCCGCAGGCAGCGGAGACGTACCCCGGCGCCGCCCACGTCGTCGACTACCTGACCGACTACGAGCAGCGCTACGACATCCCGGTCCTCCGCCCCGTCCAGGTCGAAGCGGTCCACCGTGACGGCGCCCACCTGCGGGTGGAGAGCGCCGCGGGGTCATGGAGCGCCCGTACGGTCATCAGTGCCACCGGCACCTGGTGGCGCCCGTTCGTGCCCGCGATCCCGGGCCGTACGGAGTTCAAGGGCCGCCAGCTCCACACCGTCGACTACCGCCGGCCCGCCGACCTCGCCGGAAAGCGCGTGATCGTGGTCGGCGGCGGGAACTCCGGCGCGCAGATCGCCGCCGACCTCGCCCACGACACCGACCTCACCTGGGTCACCCGGCGCCCTGCCCGCTTCCTCGCCGACGACATCGACGGCCGCGCCCTCTTCGACCACGCCACGGCCCGCAGACGCGCCCTGGACGAGGGCCGTACGGACACCGGAGGCGTCGCGTCGCTGGGTGACATCGTCGCCGTCCCGCCCGTTCGGGAGGCCCGTGACGCCGGCCTCCTCAAGGCCGAGCCGATGTTCACCCGCCTGACCGCGACGGGTGCGGAGTGGGCCGACGGCACCCGTGCGCGGGCCGACGCGATCGTCTGGTGCACCGGCTTCCGCCCCGCGCTGTCGCACCTCGCGCCACTGGGGCTGCGCGGGTCCCGCGGACGCATCCCCACTGCGGGCACCCAGGCCCTCAGGGAGCCCCGGCTCCACCTCCTCGGCTACGGCGACTGGACCGGACCCGCCTCCGCCACCCTCATAGGCGTCGGCCGCCCTGCCCGCGAAGCCGCCCGGACGGCCGTGACCGTCGCGCGACAGGACGCTGCCGGTGAGGAGTGATGCCGTACGGCATCATCGGCTCGTCGCACCGGTCAGGGCGGCGAGCCGGTCCTCACCGACGAGGGCGTCGACCTGCCACGGCACCAGCCAGGCGCGGGCTGCCAGCTCGTCGCGGACGCGGTGCAGCTGCGGGCGCTCCAGGCCGGCCCTGGCGCGCAGCACGGGATCCTGGGTGCCGCCCGCCGTCAGGGAGGCGTTGACCACCCAGCCGAACGGCTCGATGCCGGCCCGCCGGAGGCCGTCCTGAAGTGCTGCGGCCTCGGATACGGGGGTCGGCTCGGGGAGCGCGACGATGATTACCCGTGTGTGGGCCGGGTCCCGCAGGCGCATCAACGGTGTCGTGATGCGCCCGTGCACCTGGGCGGCGCCCGCCATGACCTGACGGTGGTAGGAGCCGGTGAGGTCCAGCAGGCGCAGGGTGTGGCCGCTGGGGGCGGTGTCCACGACCACGAACCGGTCCCGGGCCGTGGTCAGGAGTGCCCCGAACGCCCGGAAGACGGCCAGTTCCTCGGTGCACGGCGAGCGTAGGTCCTCCTCCAGGAGCTCACGACGGTCCGGGGACATCCGCTCCGCCGCCCGCAGGCGCTCGGCGGTGTAGTCGGCGAGTTCGGTGGCCGGGTCGATGCGGGTGACGGTCAGGTGCCGGAACGGACCACCTGCGAGTACGTCAGCGGGCCGCCCCGCCGGGTCGGTCGTGGACAGGTGGACGTCGTGGCCCCGGCGGGCGAGGCCCACGGCGATGGCGGCGGCGATGGTGGTCTTGCCGACGCCGCCCTTGCCCATCACCAGTACCGCGCCGGGCGGGCCGACTGCCAGGTCGTCGACCAGCGCATCCAGGGAAGGGAGCGGTGTCTCCCGCTTGTCGGTGCCGGTGGAGGCACCGGGGCCCGGCACGGGCCCGCCCCGACCGCGGACCAGCGCGCGGAGTGCGGCGATGCCGGTCAGGTTCCAGGCGACCAACGGCACGCCCGCGGTGGGGACCGCCCGCAGGGAGGCCGGCCGGACGTCGAGCGCCGACGCCTGCCGGGTGGCGAACGCCTCGGCGACCGTATCGCCGGCCAGAGGCCCGGTGAAGACGCCGTTGACGATCAAGCGCTGGTTGTGGATCCCCTGGGCGGCCAGCTCCGCCCCGGCCCGTCCCGCCTCCCGCAGCGCACCCGGCTCCGGTCGGCTCACCAGGACCAGTGTCGTGCGCCTGGGATCGCCCAGCTGCCCGACGGCCGCCCGGTACTGCGCGCGCTGGGCCCGCAGGCCCGACCGCGGGCCCAGGCAGCTCGCCCCCGCGGGGGCGCTCTCGATGTAATGCGCCCAGGAGCTGGGCAGGTTCAGCAGACGCAGTGTGTGACCGGTCGGCGCGGTGTCGAAGAGTACGTGGTCGTACCGGCCGACCAGCTCCGGGCGGACGATCAACTGCGTGAACCGGTCGAAGGCCGCCACTTCCACGGTGCACTCGCCGGCAAGCTGCTCCTCGATGGCACGCAACTCCCCTTCAGGGACCGCGCCCCGGTACGGGGCCGTCACGCGCTCGCGGTAGGCGGCCGCCGCAGCGTCAGGGTCGAGATTCATCGCCTCCAGTCCGGGTGCACCTGGCACCGGACCGGGCTCCGCGCCCACCGCAGCGCCGAACAGGTCACCCAGATTCGATGCCGGATCGGTGCTCACCACCAGCACGCGCCGGCCGGCATCGGCCAGCGCTACGGACACCGCGCCCGCCACCGTCGTCTTCCCCACACCGCCCTTGCCGGTGAAGAAGACGAACGGTGTCTGCCACAGAGCCCACTCCACCCTCGGCAGAGACGGCACGTGCGCCGGCAGGTGCGGGTCGTTGTCGGGTTCCGTCATGGGGAGCGTCTCCGTTCGGCTGGCAGGCGTGGCGAACCCGCCGGTGGACGTCGCGGCTTGCGGGCGAGGGCCGGTGACGGCCCGGTGTGCCTCGGCCTGACCCGACGAGTCCTCCGTCGGCACTCGGATGCCGCCGGCCGGTCCTCACTTCGGGTCCGGGACGATCACGACGGGGCAGCGGGCATGGTGGGCGACGCGCCGGCTGACCGATCCGAGCAGGGTCCCTGCGACGCCGCCGTGGCCGTGGGAGCCCACGACGAGCAGGGCGGCATCTTCCGACGCCTCGACCAGCACGGCGGACGGATGGCCCTTGACCGCCCTCCTGTCGATGCCCGCCTCCACCCGCCCGGCACCGAGACCGGCCACCGCGTGGTCGACGACGGCCCTGGCAGCGGGTGCGAACATCTCATCCGGGTAGGGCGGGGACACGCCTGGAAGACCCACCGAAGGGAACTGCCAGGCATGGACGACCTCCAGACGGGCTCCGCGGAGACGTGCCTCCTGCGCCGCCCAGCGCAGGGCCCGTGCCGAGGAATCCGATCCGTCGACGCCCACGACGATGTGGGCCGGGCCCTCGTCGTCGACGGGAGCCGTGCTCACGCTTCCTCCCCCGACGGCCGGCCCGGTGCCTCCGGTTCTGGCGGCGCCGGCTCGGTCACGATGCGCCCCTGGACGTCGCAGACCGCTGCGAGGGTGTTGTAGACGGTGCCGAACCTGCGCAGGTTGCGGTGCAACAGGTACACCCTGTGCCGCGGTTCGTCGGTCACCAGCCGGAGTTCGTAGTCGATCGCGATGAACAGGGGCGGGCTGTCCTGCCGCTCGGCCCGCACGTCGACCTCGGCGTTCCGGTAGCGGAAGGGCAGCAGCCGACCGGATCGTTCGACGTTCTTGAGCAAGCAGGCGGCGAACGCCGAGGCCAGCAGATCTGCAGGTCCCGGCAGCCCGGACGGCACGGCGGCGGCCCAGGAGGCGTCGAAGGCGACGGTCCCGGTCCCGGCATCGATCCGTGCCTCACCCCCCGGGGCGCTCTGGGCGTGGACCCGGTAGGTCGTGGGAGCGCTCATCATGTACTCCGTTTCGGGGAGGACCGCCGGTGGCGACGGGGCGGCCGCTCCGTCGCGGGGAGGCCCTGGCACCCGTCCACCCGCCCGCAGACGTTTCCCGCCGCCGCTCGGAACCGGATGCGGACGCGCGGTCAGACGAGCAGCTTCGACTTGGCCTTCTCGTACTCGGCCTGGTCGAGATGGCCCTTGTCCTTCAGCTCGGCGAGCTTCGCCAGGTCCTCCACATGGCTGCTGCTCCCGCCGGTGCCGCCGCCCTCGGATCCGGCGGCCTGCCTCACGTACTGCCGGAAGGCCGCCTCCTGGTCCTCGGCCTGCTTGACGTCCCGCCGGCTCATTCCCCGGCCGCGGGCGATCAGGTAGACCAGCACGCCGACGTAGGGCAGCACGATGACGAAGACCAGCCAACCCGCCTTGGCCCAGCCGCCCATCGAGTGGTCCCGGAAGATGTCCGTGATCACCTTGAAGAGCAGGAAGAACCACATCACCCAGAGGAACAGATACATCATGGTCAGGAAGACATTGAGGAGCGGATAGTCGTCCACGGGCCTACTCCGTTCGTACGAATCGTCCCTTGTCCCAGTCCGTGCCACGCCGTGATGCCTGCTTCCACGGCTGTTGCACATCGATGCCGTGCTGGAAGGCGCGGATCCTCAGTTTCCTGATGGACTCAGGAAGGCAGCTTCGAGACGACCTTCTCGCGGTCGCCCCTGGATTCAGATGACGTCTGAGTGCGTCACTTTACTAACGTGAAAGATCAATTCGGAACGCGACGCGTGAGCAATGAAGGTTTCTTGGCGTGGTGGGTGATCACGCCGTGATCACCCACCACCCCTTGCGGAAGGGGTGGTGACGGCGAGCAAAGCGCTTGGCTCGAACCCGTCACCGACGAGCGATACGCGAAAGCCTTGAACATCAGGAACTCGTGCGACTCGATGGGATGAGCATCCTGCGAAATCGCATAGGCCTGGGAGGAGGGCGTGGCGGATCTCGTCGAGGAGGGCTCGCAGTTCGTCGGCGGCGTCCGGGTTCTCGTGGAGGAAGGCGGACAGGCGTCGGGTCCAGACCGGGATCAGGTCTTGCCGGGCTCCGTCGCTGTCAGACCCGCTCAAGACCAGCGCGGCATCGGCGTCCAGTTGGGTCTCGACGGCTGTTTGCCTGGGTGTCTCACCGCGACCGAGGAGCCGGGCCGTACCTGTGCGGGTTACCTGCCAGGCGTCGGTTGCATCGCGGCAACCACAGCCGTGCCACCGGACAGAGCGAGGGCAGCGAGGGCTTGGTCCAGCATCGGATCCCCTGACGTCGACGGTGTGGGGGCCGGCGGGCGAGACCCCCCGATGTGAGGACGCCGGCCTCTGCAATCGCCCGGAAGATGCCATGCACCCTCGGTTTCCCTACGCCCGCACAGCGGCGACCCGGGGCCACGACGGATCTATCATCAGGGCTGTGCGGAAGTGCCGACAAGGCTTCTGTCAACGGGGACGAAACGTCGGGAACGCCTCGGACGACTACGCTCCCGAACACTGATTCGTCCGACGGACAGCATGCTGATTTTTGAGAACACCTGCCCTGTGCGGGGTGCGTGGCGCAATACACGGCGCCCGCACCCTATGCCCGGCTTCGCCGCGTCGATGCGAAGCGGGCCCGTGGTGACCGGCCTGCCTGGTGGGGTGCGCCGGGCTACGCGGTGTGCTGGATCCACCAGAAGACGAGACCTACGCCGCCCGCGCCGGCTGCGTGGGCGGCTCCGCGGAGGGCGCTGGAGAGCAGGGAGTAGCGTCGGCGTCCGACCCATGCGGTGACGCGGATGATTCGCCGGGAGACCGGTGCACGTTCGTTGCCGCGGCTAGGGTGAGTCATGGTGATGCTCTCTTCTGAGGTGTCTGGTGGCCCAGGGGGACGAACCACGTGGATTCCTTCGTTCCCGGCCGGGTTCTCTCGGGTGGTCAGCGCAGTTCGGCGAGCTCATGGATGCGGTCGGGGAGCTGGCTGTCAGGGCGGGCGACGATGCCGTCGTTCTCCTCGCGGTCCGCGAGGCGCTCGAACCGTTCCTCCAGATGCCGCTCGACGACCTTCTGCGTCTCCCCACTCGGCGTGGGCCAGGAGTCGCGGTGCCGGACGCTGTAGCCGGTGTAGATCTCCAGGCCGCTGAGCAGCTCCTCGATGAACTCCTCCGTCGAGCCGTCGAAGTCGTCGGGAACGTGTTCGCGCAGAGAGACGACCTGCTTCTTCCAGAAGGCCGCCTCCCGCATCTCGCCGGCGGTGATGTGGTGCAGATGCAGAAGGTAGGCGGAGCCGGAGTGCCCGGCGCCGGCGGCGAACATCCACCAGAAGACCGCGCTCTCGGGGTGGTTGGCGAGGTAGAGGGTGCAGGCGAAGACGTGGGCGCCGTGGGTGTCTACGTCGGTCCAGCCGTTGAAGAACTCTGGCTCACCGGTGCCGTTGTCGCCTATGACTGCGGTGAGTTCCTCGACGTGGGTGGCGGCGCCGGCCTGGGTGACCGTCCAGTGGGCGATCAGGCCGAGGCGGTGCCTGGCCCGGAGGCTGCGAGGCTCGGCGGGGGCTGGGCCGATGTATCCGGCCTCCCTGGCCAGGCGGCGCAAGCCGGCTGCGACGTCGAAGGGGCGGCGTTCTTCGCGCACGGAGATGTCTGCCTCGGCCAGGCGGTCGTGCCAGATGCTGCTCATGTGGGGTCCTCCATCGATCGGCGGTACCTGTCGAAGTAGACGGGGGCGAGACGCTCGCGCGCCTTGCGGCAGTGGTAGTCGACGGTGCTGGGGGTGACGCCGAGGTACCAAGCGATGCGCTCGGTGTCGAAGTCGAAGATGAAGCGCAGCACCATGACGTCGAACTGCCGTTGGGGAAGGTTGCCGAGAGCTGGATAGAGACCGATTCCACTGTCCATGGCCGCGAGTTCGGCACGGAAGTCCTGGAGGTGTTCGCTCATCACCACGCGCCTCAGGATGGCCCAGGTCTGCTTCTGGAGGTCGGCCTCTGTCAGGAGGATGTCCCAATGGAGCAGGACCTCCAGGAACGCACGGTGGACCGCCTCCTCGGCTGCTTCGTTGGTGCGGAGGAAACGCAGTGCGTAGTCGTGCCAGACAGGCTGGTTCATGAGGTAGTGCGCCTCGAAGTCCAGCGGCAGTCGGAGTGGGGCGGCCACAGGACCGGGGTCTTCGCCCTCACGGACGTCTTCGAACATGGATCCTCTTCATTGAGGTGGTCGGCTGGTCGGTCGGCGCGTCGGGGCCGAGGTCGTTCACTCAATCGGCTGACGAGCCCGAACACGCATGCCGACGCTGATCAATGTCGCCTAGGGGTCCATGTGATAGGAACGCAGTGTGATCACGAGGGCGGGGGTCTCACTCTGCTTGACCTGCCAAAACATCAAGCTGCTGCGATACGAGCCGAACACTTCGCACGCAGCTGTGACAGATGCCACATCTGAGGGCTGAGGCTTTCCGGACAGGCAGTCACATTTTTTGGCCAACGCAGAGAGGTAGTCAACGCACGTCTACGGTGCGGGAGTTGCTGTTGGGCTCAGGCGGGTGACGACGCTCCTGCTGGTTGAACTCGCTCGCGGCGGCCGCGGGGCGCTCGGCTCGCCTGCACAGTCCTGCTTCGACTGCTCATGGGGCTCGACTCCGGGATCGCTCCTGAGCCCCTCATGGCCCTGACCGTGGGCCATCGCGTGACTCATCTGCAACTCGGCCTATCAGGTTGTGCGTGTGGCCCCGTCGTCGGGCCTTCGCCCGGGCGCCCTTGACCTTGCAGCGGCGCCCGGCGCAGTCCAGATCCGCGATGTTCACGCCCAGAGCCGCCGCCACGGGGTGAACGTCCAGGTCGTGACCGATCCGTCCGGCCAGCTGCTGTGGCTCTCGCCGACCTTGCCAGGACGCAGTCACGACCTGACCGCCGCTCGCACCCACCGGATCATCCGGATCTGCGAGCGCCAAGGCGTCCCGATCCTGGCCGACCTGGCCCACCAGGGCGGCGGCCCCTGGGTGTCACCACGGGCATCAAGCGTCGGCCGCGCCACGACCTCACTCCGACCGCCCAGACCCTCAACCGGGCCCTATCTTGCACCCGGGCGCCGGTCGAACGCGGTGTCGCCCGCCTGAAGTGCTGGCGAATCTTCCGTCACGCCCGATGTAGTCCTAACCGCATGACGTCAATCGCCAAAGCCGTCCTCACTCTGGAGCGGCACCGCTGACGAAGCTCGATGAACAACGTGAAGAGGATGGGGTGGGGCGAAGCGTGACCGAGCGCTACGGCTGGCTGGTCCGGTCAGTCACAGCGCTCCGGACTCACCACAGCTCTCCGGGTCCTATGACAGTGAGCCCCACCTGCTCGGCAAGCCAGTGTGCGTACGGCTCCCTCACCTGGCGGCCGTCAGGAGCCGTTGTCCTATCGATCTTGAGTGCGGTGTGATCGAAAGTGGCTGCCGGGGCGGGTGAACCTGGTGGTGTCCGTGCATGAGGACAGGGCC
>NZ_JBEZYP010000027.1:0-60197 GCF_040638585.1 Streptomyces sp. NPDC025273 | reverse complement strand
GAGCGGGTGCAGGTCCCTGACCTGCACGTCTCATGGACATGCCGCCAAGTGCCAAGATCGAATGAGACTGTGCCACGGTTCGTGAGACCCCACAAACGCGAATCAGGTCTGGGCCATGTCCACGAAGCGGGAGTAGTGCCCCTGGAACGCCACCGTGATCGTCGCCGTCGGACCGTTCCTGTGCTTGGCCACGATCAGGTCGGCCTCGCCCGCGCGAGGCGACTCCTTCTCGTAGGCGTCCTCACGGTGCAGCAGGATGACCATGTCGGCGTCCTGCTCGATGGATCCTGATTCACGCAGGTCGGAGACCATCGGCTTCTTGTCCGTACGCTGCTCGGGGCCACGGTTCAGCTGGGAGAGCGCGATGACGGGCAGCTCCAGCTCCTTGGCGAGGAGCTTGAGGTTCCGGGACATGTCCGAGACCTCCTGCTGACGGCTCTCGGCCCGCTTCGCGCCACCGGACTGCATCAGCTGCAGATAGTCGATGACCACGAGCTTGAGGTCGTTGCGCTGCTTGAGACGACGGCATTTCGCCCGGATCTCCATCATGGAGAGGTTCGGCGAATCGTCGATGTAGAGCGGCGCCGCGGAGACGTCCGGCATCCGCCTGGCCAGCCTCGTCCAGTCCTCGTCGGTCATCGTCCCGGAGCGCATGTGGTGGAGCGCCACCCGCGCCTCGGCGGAGAGCAGACGCATCGCGATCTCGTTGCGGCCCATTTCCAGCGAGAAGATCACGCTCGGCAGATTGCTCTTGATCGAACAGGCACGGGCGAAGTCCAGGGCGAGCGTGGACTTACCCATGGCGGGGCGCGCCGCGATCACGATCATCTGTCCGGGGTGCAGGCCGTTCGTCAGGGCGTCGAGGTCGGTGAACCCGGTCGGGACACCGGTCATCTCGCCGCTCCGGGAGCCGATCGCCTCGATCTCGTCGAGAGCTCCCTCCATGATGTCCCCGAGCGGCAGGTAGTCCTCACTGGTGCGCTGCTCGGTGACGGCGTAGATCTCGGCCTGCGCCGAGTTCACGATCTCGTCGACGTCACCGTCGGCCGCGTACCCCATCTGTGTGATCTTCGTGCCGGCCTCGACGAGACGTCTCAGAACCGCACGCTCATGGACGATCTCCGCATAGTACGAAGCGTTGGCCGCGGTCGGCACGGACTGGACCAGGGTGTGCAGATACGGGGCTCCGCCGACCTTGGTGATCTCACCGCGCTTGACCAGCTCGGCCGCCACCGTGATCGGGTCGGCCGGTTCGCCCTTGGCATAGAGGTCGAGGATCGCCGTGTAGACGGTCTCGTGGGCCGGCCGGTAGAAGTCGTGGCCCTTGATGATCTCCACGACGTCGGCGATGGCGTCCTTGGACAGCAGCATGCCGCCGAGCACGGACTGCTCCGCGTCGAGATCCTGCGGAGGCACACGCTCGAACCCGGACGACCCACTGTCCCAGCTGCTCTCCCGGCCTCGCTCGTGCTGCTCCTCCCGCCCCTTGCCCTCTCCGCGGCGCTGACGGGAGACGGGCAGACGGTCACTGGGACCGACATCGGCCCAGGGATCGTCCAAAGGCTCGGGAATGCTCACCGGGCCACCTCCTCCCGTCCGCTTCGCGGACCTAGCCGTGCCACTCTTTCTTACGGCACGGCACCGACAAACAAGACGCCCGACTCCGGTTCCGGCGCGTCAAGTTCTGCGGTCTACGGAGCCGGAACGGAGTGCGGGCGCCGCACCACGGTAGGCCGGTCCGCACCGTCAGCCAATCTGGTTATCCACAGGGCATGTGGACGACGGACCAGATGCTGTGGAGAACCCCACCGAACCTGTGCACGGACCGGGGGACAGCACTGTGGACAAACTCATACCGCCCCCACCAGGAGCGCCCTGACCTGCCCTTTCTCCATCCACCGGCTGTGGGAGAGAAAAACTTTCGCCCTCAGCTCAAGATCACCGGAATCACCCCCCGGCCGAACCGGGAACTCCGTATCAGGTAAGGACTCCATACCCTTTGCATCTCTTACCTGTGGAAGATTAGATTGGCACCCATGACCCAGGCCCCCGCGACCCAGCCGACACCTCGCCGCCGGCACGACCGCGAGATCATCGCGCTCGCTGTACCGGCCTTCGGCGCACTCGTTGCCGAGCCTCTCTTCGTCATGGTCGACAGCGCCGTCGTGGGCCATCTCGGCACCCCGCAGCTGGCCGGTCTGGGAGTCGCGGCCGCCTTGCTCACCACCGCTGTGAGCGTCTTCGTCTTCCTCGCCTACGCGACGACGGCCGCGGTCGCCCGGCGGGTGGGCGCGGGCGATCTCCCCTCCGCGATCCGTCAGGGAATGGACGGCATCTGGCTGGCCCTGCTGCTCGGCGCCGCCGTCGTCGCCTTCGCCCTCCCCTCGGCTCCCTGGCTGGTCGAGGCCTTCGGAACATCGGACACCGCCACTCCGTACGCCGTCACCTATCTGAGGATCTCCAGCCTCGGTATCCCCGCCATGCTTGTCGTGCTCGCCGCGACCGGCGTGCTGCGAGGGCTGCAGGACACCCGGACACCCCTCTACGTCGCCGTCGGCGGATTCACCGCCAACGGCGCTCTCAACATCGGGCTCGTGTACGGAGCCGGCCTGGGCATCGCCGGATCCGCCTGGGGAACAGTGATCGCCCAGGCCGGCATGGCGCTCGCCTACCTGATCGTCGTCGTGCGCGGTGCCCGCAGACACGGGGCGTCGCTGCGTCCCGACAGCGCAGGCATCAGAGCCAGTGCCCAGGCAGGCGTCCCCCTGCTGGTCCGTACGCTCTCGCTGCGTTCGGTCCTGATGATCGCCACCGCGGTCGCCGCCAGGCTCGGCGACACCGACATCGCCGCACACCAGATCCTCCTGTCCCTCTGGAGCCTCACGGCCTTCGCTCTCGATGCCATCGCGATCGCGGGACAGGCCATCATCGGCCGCTATTTGGGGGCGAATGACATCAAGGGCGCCCGCGAGGCCTGCCGCCGGATGGTCCAGTGGGGCATCGCCTCCGGAGTGGTACTCGGCGTACTGATCGTGCTGACACGACCACTGTTCATCCCACTGTTCACCGGTGATCCGTCCGTGCAGGACACGATGCTGCCGGCCCTGCTCGTCGTGGCGCTCTCCCAGCCGATCGCCGGCGTGGTCTTCGTGCTCGACGGCGTACTCATGGGCGCGGGCGACGGACGCTACCTGGCCTGGGCCATGCTCGTGACCCTGGCCGTGTTCGCCCCCGTCGCTCTCCTCGTCCCCACTCTCGGAGGAGGCCTTACCGCTCTGTGGTGGGCGATGACGCTCATGATGGCGGTCCGGCTGGTGACGCTCTGGCTGCGTACCCGCTCGGGCCGGTGGATCGTCACGGGCGCCACTCGCTGAACGAACCGCCGACACCGACACCTGACGGTTTCACGTGAAACCGTCAGGTCGTGGAACGACGAAGGGCCGCACCGTGACGGTGCGGCCCTTCATCCGGCTCTGGTGAGCTCCGCCCTTAGGCGGCAACGACCTCGATACCGAGCTTCGCGGCAACCTCGGGGTGCAGGCGCACGGAAACCTGGTAGCCGCCGAGCGTCTTGATCGGCGTACCGAGCTCGACGCGTCGCTTGTCGACGTCCGGACCACCGGCGGCCTTGATCGCCGAAGCGATGTCGGCAGGGGTGACGGAGCCGAAGAGACGGCCGGCGTCGCCGGAGCGAACAGCCAGACGAACCTTCACGGCCTCGAGCTTGGCCTTGATCTCGTTGGCCTGCTCGATCGTCGCGATCTCGTGGATCTTGCGGGCGCGGCGGATCTGCGCCACGTCCTTCTCGCCACCCTTGGTCCAGCGGATGGCGAAGCCACGCGGAACCAGGTAGTTACGGGCGTACCCGTCCTTGACGTCCACGACGTCACCGGCAGCACCGAGGCCAGTGACCTCGTGGGTGAGGATGATCTTCATGATTCGGTCACCCTTCCCTTATCGCGCGGTGGACGTGTAGGGCAGCAGCGCCATCTCACGGCTGTTCTTGACTGCCGTGGCGACGTCACGCTGGTGCTGCGTGCAGTTGCCGGTGACGCGGCGGGCACGGATCTTGCCGCGGTCGGAAATGAACTTCCGCAGCATGTTCGTGTCCTTGTAGTCCACGTACTGGGTCTTGTCCTTGCAGAATGCGCAGACCTTCTTCTTAGGCTTGCGCACAGGCGGCTTCGCCATGGTGTTTCTCCTGTGTGATCAAGAAGTGGGGGTACGAGCTGCCCTAGAAGGGAGGCTCGTCCGAGTAGCCGCCGCCGGAACCGCCCGAGCCACCGGAGCCACCGGAGCTTCCGCCCCAGCCACCCCCGCCGCCCTGCTGGCCCCCGCCCTGCTGACCGCCCGCAGGCGCGCCGGTGGCCCACGGGTCGTCGGCGGGAGCACCGCCGCCGCCCTGCTGACCGCCGCTACCGGGACCGCCGCCCCAGTTGCCGCCGCCCTGCTGGCCACCGCCGTATCCACCCTGGCCACCGCCCTGGCCACCGCGACCTGTGGTCTTGGTGACCTTGGCCGTGGCGCTCTTGAGACTGGGGCCGACTTCCTCGACGTCCAGCTCGTAGACCGTGCGCTTGACGCCCTCACGGTCCTCGTAGGACCGCTGCTTCAGCCGGCCCTGCACGACGACGCGCATGCCTCGCTGGAGCGACTCCGCGACGTTCTCCGCCGCCTGACGCCAGACCGAACAGGTGAGGAACAGGCCTTCGCCATCCTTCCACTCGTTGGTCTGCCGGTCGAAGATGCGGGGGGTGGACGCGACACGGAACTTCGCGACCGCCGCACCGGACGGGGTGAAGCGCAGCTCGGGGTCGTCGACGAGATTGCCGACGACCGTGATGACGGTCTCGCCTGCCATGGGTGAACCTCTCGGCGGGGATTGCTTCTGGCTGCTTGCTACTCGAACCCGATGACCGCTGAGCTAGATGCTCAGTGGATCTCGGGGCGGAGGACCTTGGTCCGGAGGACCGACTCGTTCAGGTTCATCTGTCGGTCGAGCTCCTTGACGACCGCAGGCTCGGCCTGCAGGTCGATGACCGAGTAGATGCCCTCAGGCTTCTTCTTGATCTCGTAAGAGAGACGACGACGGCCCCAGGTGTCGACCTTCTCGACCTTTCCGTTGCCCTCACGGACGACGGAGAGGAAGTTCTCGATCAACGGGGAGACTGCTCGCTCCTCGAGATCGGGGTCGAGGATGACCATCACCTCGTAGTGACGCATGTGGAACCCACCTCCTTTGGACTCAGCGGCCACGGTCGTTCCGTGGCAGGAGGGTCGTGATGCGTAGGCATCAGTGTCTCCGAGTAAAACAGCCGCCACTGACAACGCCCGCCTTCGATGATCGAGGGGGGCCGCAGTGCTGGCTCAGGGCAGACACCGGTGCAGACCGTACAGACTACCCGCAGACAGGCTTCCGGTTGAAATCCGGTGCCGGGGAGACGCAATCTGTACACATCGGATGTGAGCGGCGTTACAGTGCGCCGCCTCCCGGCCAGGAGGTTCTCCATGGCACAGACAATGCGCCCCCGCCCCCGTCCCGCAGTCTCCCTCTTCGCCACGGACGGCAGGCCCCATCCGCTCCAGGACGCGCTGGTGGCCGTGACCCTGGTGCTCGGGGCCCTGGCCTTCGTCACGGCGATGTTCCACCACCTGCACCTGATCAGCTCCTGGGCCGGGCTGGTCGGGATCCTGACGGGCGCCTACGGGCAGTACGTGTCGGTCACCACCCGTGAGCGCTTCCCCCTCATCCTGGGGCTGGGCGCGTCCGCGATCGGTTTCTTCCTGGGCATGGCCCACGGCGGCCTCTTCGGCGGCGTGATCAGCTGAGGCGCCCCGCGGAAACCTGACCGGGTCGCCCAGGGCCCAGACGGGGCGCTCCTCGGTCACAGTAGGCTTCGGCGCGAGAGCCGGAGCCCCTGACCGATGGGGACACACCTGCCGAGGAGCGCCCCGCATGAGCCTGACCCTGAGGACCATCAGCCGAGAGCAGCATCTGGCTTACATCCAGAACCTGCCCTCGGCCAGTCACTGCCAGGTCCCGGCGTGGGCTGATGTGAAGACCGAATGGCGTTCGGAGAACCTGGGATGGTTCGACAGGAACGGCGAAATGGTCGGCGCCGGTCTGGTGCTGTACCGCCAGCTGCCCAAGATCAAGCGCTACCTCGCCTATCTCCCCGAGGGCCCGGTCATCAACTGGTACGCCCCGAATCTCGACGACTGGCTCCAGCCGATGCTCGCGCACCTGAAGCAGCAGGGTGCCTTCTCGGTGAAGATGGGCCCGCCCGTGGTCATCCGCCGCTGGGACTCGGCGGCCATCAAGTCGGGTATCCAGGACCCCGACGTGAAGCGGCTGCGCGACGTCGAGGCCACCCACATCGAGCCGCGCGCCTTCGAGGTGGCGGACCGGCTCCGGAAGATGGGCTGGCAGCAGGGCGAGGACGGCGGCGCCGGATTCGGTGACGTACAGCCGCGTTACGTCTTCCAGGTCCCGCTGGCCAACCGCTCGCTGGAGGACGTGCTCAAGGGCTTCAACCAGCTCTGGCGGCGCAACATCAAGAAGGCCGACAAGGCCGGCGTCGAGGTGGTCCAGGGCGGCTACGAGGACCTGGCCGAATGGCAGCGGCTCTACGAGATCACCGCGGTGCGCGACCACTTCCGGCCTCGTCCGCTCTCGTACTTCCAGCGCATGTGGACGGTTCTCAACTCCGAGGACCCCAACCGCATGCGGCTGTACTTCGCCCGGCACAACGGCGTGAACCTCTCCGCGGCCACGATGCTGGTGGTCGGCGGACACGTCTGGTACTCCTACGGCGCATCCGACAACATCGGGCGCGAGGTCCGGCCGTCGAACGCGATGCAGTGGCGCATGCTGCGCGACTCCTACGCGATGGGTGCGACCGTCTACGACCTGCGCGGCATCAGCGATTCGCTGGACGAGACCGATCACCTCTTCGGCCTGATCCAGTTCAAGGTCGGCACCGGCGGCGAGGCCGTCGAGTACGTGGGCGAGTGGGACTTCCCCCTCAACAAACTGCTGCACAAGGCGCTCGATATGTACATGTCGCGCCGCTGAACACCGGCTGGTCCACGTCGACCGGCTCCGCACCCCCTCCGATTCCACCGCAGCCACCAGAAAGGTTCCGGGCCGGCCATGGCGCTCTCCCTCTACGTCGACACCGCGCGCTGGCGGGCGCACCAGAAGTCCGTGATCGACCAGTTCCCCGGTCTCGTGCCCGTCTGCAAGGGCAACGGGTACGGCTTCGGCCACGAGCGGCTGGCCGATGAGGCGATCCGTTTCGGGTCCGACACGCTGGCGGTCGGGACCACGTACGAGGCCGCCCGCATCAAGGACTGGTTCAGCGGCGACCTGCTCGTCCTCACCCCCTTCCGCCGGGGCGAGGAGCCGGTGCCGCTGCCCGACCGCGTCATCCGTTCCGTCTCCTCCGTGGACGGTGTGCACGCCCTGGTGGGCGCGCGGGTCGTCATCGAGTGCATGAGCTCGATGAAGCGCCACGGGGTGAAGGAGGAGGAGCTGGGGCAGCTGCACGCGGCCATCGAGGACGTGCGCCTCGAAGGCTTCGCCCTGCACCTGCCCCTGGACCGCACGGACGGCTCGGACGCGGTCGAGGAGGTCATCGCCTGGATGGACCGTCTGCGCGCGGCCCGGCTGCCCCTGCACACGATGTTCGTCAGCCATCTCCGGGCCGAGGAACTGGCGCGGCTGCAGCAGCAGTTCCCGCAGACCCGCTTTCGCGCACGCATCGGCACGCGGCTCTGGCTCGGTGACCACGAGGCCACCGAGTACCGCGGCGCCGTGCTCGACGTGACGCCGGTCGTCAAGGGGGACCGGTTCGGCTACCGCCAGCAGAAGGCCGCCTCCGACGGCTGGCTGGTGGTGGTCGCCGGTGGTACGTCCCACGGTGTCGGACTGGAGGCTCCGAAGGCCCTGCACGGTGTGATGCCGCGCGCCAAGGGGGTCGCACGCGCGGGGCTGGCCACGGTCAACCGCAATCTCTCGCCGTTCGTCTGGTCGGGAAAGCAGCGCTGGTTCGCCGAGCCGCCGCACATGCAGGTGTCGATCCTGTTCGTGCCGTCGGACGCGCAGGAGCCGAAGGTCGGCGACGAGCTGGTGGCCCATCTGCGCCACACGACCACCCAGTTCGACCGCCTCGTGGATCGCTAGGCCCCGGACACTTCTCGGTCGGAGTGCGCCCCGCCCGCCGTGCCCCACTCCACCCGCGGTCCTCGGACCGCGGGTGCCGTGTTCCCGGTGTGATGCGCCTGCCCGATCACGACGGTGTCCGGCGCCCCGTCGAGCACGCCGCCCGACGGGTCGTCCGACCCGTCTCGGCGTACAGGGTCACGGTCCGGCAGCAGGATGTCCCTGACGACCACGGCGCACAGGTACAGCGTTCCGAGCAGGTGCAGGGCGATCGCGACCTGATAGCCCTCCTGCGGCAGCCCCTGGTGCTTGTCACCGCTCGTCGTGTACGCGAGGTACTGCCAGATCCCCAGGAAGTACATGACCTCGCAGGCCTGCCACACGAGGAAGTCCCGCCAGCGAGGCCTGGCAAGCGCGGCCAGCGGGATCAGCCAGAGCACGTACTGCGGTGAGTAGACCTTGTTCGTCAGGATGAAGGCGGCCACCACCAGGAAGGCGAGCTGCGCGAAGCGCGGCCGGTGCCGGGCGGTCAGCGCCAGCCCGGCGATCCCCGCGCACATCACGATCATCAGCAGCACGGACGCCGTGTTGACGGTGCCCACGTCGATGGGCTTCCCGGTGCGCTGGGTGATGATCAGCCAGAACGAGCCGTAGTCGATCTGCCGCTCCTGGCTGAAGGTGTAGAACTTCTTCCACCCCTCGGGGGCGTACAGCATGACCGGGAGGTTCACCAGTAGCCAGGCGGCCGCGGTGCCCAGCAGCGCCGTGCCGTACTCCCGCCATTTTCCGGCCCGCCAGCACAGCACGAGCAGCGGCCCGAGGAGCAGCACGGGGTAGAGCTTGGCAGCCGTGGCCAGGCCGATGAGGATGCCGAAGGCGAGAGCCCGTCCGCGGGACCACATGAGCATCGCGGCGGCCGTCAGGGCCACGGCGAGCAGGTCCCAGTTGATCGTCGCCGTGAGCGCGAGCGCCGGGGCGAGGGCGACCAGCAGGGCGTCCCACGGACGGCGCCGGTGGGTCCGGGCGACGCACACCGCGATGACCACGGCACAGATCATCAGCATGCCCGCGTTGACCATCCAGTACATCTGCTCGCGCTGCTGCATCGGGTCGGTGCCGGGCGTCAGCGTCAGCCAGGACGCGATCTGCATGAACAGACCCGTCAGGACGGGGTACTCGAGGTACGCCATGTCCCCGCTGAGCCGGTCGACGTACGGCACGAGCCCGTCGGCGAAGCCGCGGCCGAGGTAGAGGTGCGGGATGTCGGAGTAGCACGCATGCGTGTACTGCGAGCTCGTGCCCCGGAACCACGCCCAGTCGTAGCAGGGGATCTTCTGCACCATGCCGAGTGCGAACATCCCGATCGCCACGAGTGCGATGACGCGCACCGGTGTGAGCGGCCCTGATCCGAGCCGTGCCCAGCGGCCCGCCGGCCCGCCGATCAGCTCGCTGCCGGCCGCGGCGATCTCGTCCTCCTGCGTAGGCCGTACGACGGGCCGCTCCTGGTGCACGCTCGTGTCCTCTGCGCTTGGCATGCCGCACATCCTGCCGTACGGCGCCGTCTGCGGGGCGTGGGCCGCGTACGGGACACAGGAAGGGCCGCCGCACCCGGGCAGGTGCGACGGCCCTCCTCATACGTGTCCGGCGGGCTCCTGACGGGGCTCCCGGAGGGTGGCGCCGCTACCCGCCGCCTCCGAAGAGTCCTCCGCTCCCGTTCCCGTTCCCGTTGCCGTTCGTCCCACCGGTCGATCCGTCCGTCGTTCCGTCGGTGGTTCCGGTGTCCGTCCCGCCGTCGGTGCCCCCGGTGGTGGTCCCTCCGTCGGTGGTCCCCGCGTCGGTCCCTCCGTTGTCGGCACCGGTGTTGGTCCCGCCGTTGCTCTGGCACTCCCAGTCGAACGCCCCGCATGTGTCGCTGGGCGAGGGGGACGGGGAGGACGGGCTGGGCGACGGGGTGGTGGGCGCCTCGCTGGACTCGGACGGCTCCGGCGTCGGGCTCGGGGTGGGCGTGGGGCTGGGTGTACCGACGATCTCGCCGAACGGCTCCGGCTCCGGGAAGTTCACGACCTTCTCGCCCTTCATGGCGACGGTCATGTAGTCGTGCCAGATCTGCGCGGGGAACGAGGCACCGTGAATCTGCTTCTCACCGCCGGTGCCGTACATCTCCAGGAACTCACGGTTCTTCTTCGTCTCGTCGTCGTCCAGCCGGAACATGCTGACCGCGGTCGACAGCTGCGGGGTGTACCCGACGAACCAGGCGGACTTGTTGCCGTCCGTCGTACCCGTCTTGCCCGCCGCGTCCCGCCCTTCGAGCTGGGCGGGCGTGCCCGTCCCTTTCTCGACGACGTTCTTCAGCACGTCGGTGACGTTGTCCGCGATGACGCTCTCCATCGCCGTCTTGGTGACCGTCTCGTGCTTGTAGACGACGCTGCCCTTCTTCTTGACCTCGGTCACCGAGAAGGGGTCGCGCTGCTTGCCGCTGGTCGCGAAGGTGGCGTACGAGCCGGCCATCCGGATGGCGCTGGGCGAGGACGTGCCGATGGAGTACGACGGAACGTTCGAGTCCGCCATGTAGATGTCGTCACGCAGCCCGGAGGCGAGCGCGACCTCCTTCACCTTGTCCGTGCCGACGTCCATGCCGAGCTGCACGAAGGGGGAGTTGGCCGACTCCTGCATCGCGTACCGCAGGTCGATGTCGCCGTAGGAGTGGTCTCCGTCGTTGGTCTGGAGCCACGGGTTGTTGTCCTCGTCGGTCCAGACCGCGCCGTTGTACTTCTTGATCTTCAGCTTGTTGTCGCCGTCGTACACGCTCTCCGGCGACACCGGGGTGCGCTGCGACTTGTCCTGGTCCGGGCCGAGCTTCGGGTCGCGCTTCCCGTACTGCATTCCGGCTGCCAGCACGAAGGGCTTGAACGTCGAGCCGACCTGGGCACCCGTCGCGTCCGCGTTGTTGGTGTAGTGCTTCGTCGCGTCCTGACCGCCGTAGGTGGCGACGATGGCACCCGTCCTGGTGTCCACCGAGGCGCCGCCGAACTCGACGTGCGAGTCCAGATCGGGACGCTTCTCCGGGTCGATCTTGCTCTTGAGCACCTTCGAGATCGACGCCTCGAGCTGCTTGACCTTGTCCTCGTCGAAGGTCGTGTGGATCTCGTAGCCGCCCTGGGCGAGCTGCCGCTCGGTGGTGCCGTCCTTGGTGTGCGCCAGGAAGTAGTCCGTCGCGAGGTCCACCAGGTAACCGGTCTGGCCACCCAGCTTGGCTTCCTTCTTCGGCTGGTCCGGCATGGGGAAGTCCTTGTACGTGGCCCGCTCGGCGGCACTCAGCCGGTTGTCCTTGACCATCTCGTCGAGGATCGTCTTCCAGCGGAACTTGGCCCGCGCCAGGTTCTTCTCCGGGGTGGCCCCGACCGGGTCCACCTCCTCGGCGCCTGCGGGGTCGTAGTAGCTCGCGCCCTTGAGCAGGCTCGTCAGGAAGGCGCACTGGCTCGCGTTCAGTTCCGAGGCGTCGATCCCGTAGTACGTACGGGCGGCGGCCTGGAGGCCCGAAGCGCCGCGTCCGTAGTACGAGATGTTGAGGTAGCCCTCCATGACCTTCTCCTTGCTCACGGTCTTACCGACCTTGAGCGTGATGAAGAGCTCCTTGAACTTCCGGCTGATGGTCTGGTCCTGGGTCAGCATCGAGTTCTTCACGTACTGCTGGGTGATGGTCGACCCGCCCTGGGTGTCACCCCCCTTCGCCATGTTGTAGAAGGCGCGGGCGATGCCCATGGGGTCGATGCCCTTGTCGGTCTCGAACGTCTTGTTCTCGGCCGAGATGACGGCGTCCCGCATGTCTTCCGGGATCTGCGCGTAGTTGATCCACTGCCGGTTGACGGAGCCGCCGGTGGCGACCATCTCCGATCCGTCGGCCCAGTAGTAGACGTTGTTCTGCGCCTTGGCGATGTCCTTCACCTCGGGCGGCACGACGAGCGCGTACGAGATGCCGGCCACGCCCATCAGGAGGCCGAGGAAGCCCAGGCACAGGCCGGAGACGAGCTTCCACGAGGGCACCCAGCGCCGTGCGCCGTCCTTGCCTGCCCGCGGGTAGTCGATGAGGCGCTTCTTGCCGGAACGGCTGTCCGCCGCGCGCCCCCGGCCTTCGCCGTCACCTCCGCGCCGTCTGCCGCCGCCCCGCTGGGCAGCGCGGCGGGCTTCGGCACGGCTGCTGTACGTCTCTTCCTCACCGTAGGCGCCGGAAGGTGATGATGAAGTTTCTCTGCGTGACGATTCTCGGCGTCCGGCGGGCTGCTGGGCGGCTCGTCTGGCCGCGGCACGCCCGCCACCTTGCGGTTGCGGCGTCTTGCGACGGTGCTCGCTCATCGAACGACTACTCCTCGGGCAGGCGAGAGCGCCTGGAAGCGGCAGTTGAGATCCGGTCCCCCCGAATGACGGACAAGCCCTGCGGAAGGCTCATCCGCAGTACATCCGGCAGTCCGCGATTACTGACGCCCGACGGCGTCTCACGGTTCCCGGTGGTCTGCATGCCGCACAGACTACGCACGGTCAAAAACCTCCTGGGACCGAACTTCACCCCAAATAACGCAAGTCGCTCCCTATGAATCGACGATGTGACGCCGCTCACGAATCCCCCTCTTGTCGAACATCACGTACCGATCTATCGTGCTGATGTATCGAGTCGATACATCAGCACGGCATAAGGTGGAGCCACGGGCTCCGCGGGAGCACCCGGCGAAGGAGGAGGCGAAGGTGAGCAGACGCTCCGGCATCCTCGAATTCGCCGTACTCGGCCTGCTCCGCGAGTCCCCGATGCACGGGTACGAGCTGCGCAAACGCCTCAACACTTCGTTGGGGATCTTCCGCGCCTTCAGCTACGGCACCCTCTACCCCTGCCTCAAGACGCTGGTGGCCAGCGGCTGGTTGATCGAGGAGCCGGGAAGCGTCCCGGCTCTGCCGCCCGCCACCTCCTCCCTCGCAGGGCGCCGCGCCAAGATCGTCTACCGGTTGACGGCGGAAGGTAAGAAGCACTTCGAGGAGCTGCTCTCGCACACCGGCCCCGACGCCTGGGAGGACGAGCATTTCGCCGCTCGCTTCGCCTTCTTCGGTCAGACGGAGCGCGACGTGCGGATGCGCGTCCTCGAAGGCCGGCGCAGCAGGCTGGAGGAGCGCCTCGAAAAGATGCGCGCCTCGCTGGCCCGCACCCGCGAACGACTCGACGACTACACGCTTGAGCTGCAGCGACACGGCATGGAGTCCGTGGAGCGCGAAGTGCGCTGGCTGAACGAGCTCATCGAGAGCGAGCGGTCGGGACGGGATCAGCGACGATCCTCGCCCGAGGGCTCCGCTCGGCACGACACATCAGGAGAGACGGGCGGCCTGCCCCGGCACCGGGACCACTCCCGGCCGGATCCGTCCGACGACACCAAGTGAGATCCCCGCAGAGCCGTGAGGCTTCACCGGGGCACACTGAGAAGACACAGGGAGCAATCGGCATGGGTTCGGTTCGCGTAGCCATCGTCGGCGTGGGCAACTGCGCCGCCTCGCTGGTGCAGGGCGTCGAGTACTACAAGGACGCCGATCCGGCCGGCAGGGTGCCCGGTCTGATGCACGTTCAGTTCGGCGAGTACCACGTGAGCGACGTCGAGTTCGTCGCCGCCTTCGACGTCGACGCGAAGAAGGTCGGCCTCGACCTCGCGGACGCCATCGGTGCCAGCGAGAACAACACGATCAAGATCGCCGACGTGCCGAACACCGGTGTGACCGTCCAGCGCGGCCACACCCACGACGGCCTGGGCAAGTACTACCGCGAGACGATCGAGGAGTCCTCCGAGGCCCCCGTCGACATCGTCCAGATCCTCAAGGACAAGCAGGTCGACGTCCTCGTCTGCTACCTGCCCGTCGGTTCCGAGGTGGCAGCGAAGTTCTACGCGCAGTGCGCCATCGACGCCAAGGTCGCGTTCGTCAACGCCCTCCCGGTGTTCATCGCCGGCACCAAGGAGTGGGCTGACAAGTTCACCGAGGCCGGCGTCCCGATCATCGGCGACGACATCAAGTCCCAGGTCGGCGCCACCATCACGCACCGCGTGATGGCGAAGCTCTTCGAGGACCGGGGAGTCATCCTGGACCGCACGATGCAGCTGAACGTCGGCGGCAACATGGACTTCAAGAACATGCTCGAGCGTGAGCGCCTGGAGTCCAAGAAGATCTCGAAGACGCAGGCCGTCACCTCGCAGATCCGTGACCGCGAACTCGGTGCGGACAACGTCCACATCGGCCCCTCGGACTACGTGGCCTGGCTGGACGACCGCAAGTGGGCGTACGTGCGCCTCGAGGGCCGCGCCTTCGGCGACGTTCCGCTGAACCTCGAGTACAAGCTCGAGGTGTGGGACTCCCCGAACTCCGCCGGTGTCATCATCGACGCCGTGCGCGCAGCGAAGATCGCCAAGGACCGCGGCATCGGCGGCCCGATCCTCTCGGCCTCCTCGTACTTCATGAAGTCCCCGCCGGTCCAGTACTTCGACGACGAGGCCCGCGAGAACGTCGAGAAGTTCATCAGCGGCGACGTCGAGCGCTGATCCGGCGCACGGCTCCCGTTCCACCAGGGTGAGGAGCGGCACCGCTCCGTCCCTTCCACACGTTGGGGGTCCCCGGGCAATCCGCCCGGGGACCCCCAACGTGTGTGACCCTTTCCCACATGCCTGTCGTGCGTGATCTGGGTGTACTCCTGCACTTTCGGAACTTCCGCCGCCTGCTCGCCGTCCGGCTCCTGTCCCAGTCGGCCGACGGCGTCTATCAGGTCGCGCTCGCCACCTACGTCGTCTTCTCACCGGAGAACCAGACCACTCCGGGCGCCATCGCGTCCGCCATGGCTGTGCTGCTGCTCCCGTACTCACTGATCGGCCCGTTCGCGGGCGTCCTGCTGGACCGCTGGCCGCGCCGCCAGGTCTTCCTGTACGGAAATCTGCTGCGGGCCGCGCTGGCCTGCTGCACGGCCCTGCTGCTCCTTGGGTCCGCGCCCGAGTGGCTGTTCTACGCCTCGGCCCTCTGCGTCACCGCGGTCAACCGATTCGTGCTGGCCGGGCTGTCCGCGGCACTCCCGCGCGTCGTCGACACCGACCGGCTCGTCATCGCCAACTCCCTCTCCCCGACGGCCGGCACGCTGGCCGCGACCGCGGGAGCGGGCCTCGCACTGGCCCTACGGCTCCTGACCGACGGCTCCGACACGGCCGTGGTCCTCCTGGGAGCGGTCCTCTACCTCCTGTCGGCCCTTACCTCCCTGGCCCTGCCCCGCGCGCTCCTCGGACCGGATCCGGGCCGGCACCACGTACGCGTACGGGAAGCACTGGCCGTTACGGCACAGGGGCTCGCCGCAGGGTTGCGCCATCTGGCCGAGCGGAAGGACGCGGCCCGCGCCCTGGCCGCCATGACCGTGATCCGCTTCTGCTACGGAGCGCTGACCGTGATGGTGCTGATGCTCTGCCGCTACGCCTGGTCCGACAGTGAGTCCGACGGTCTGGCCCTGCTCGGCCTCGCGCTCGGCGCCTCCGCCGCGGGGTACTTCGCCGCCGCCGTACTCACCCCCTGGACCGTCGGCCGGTTCGGCCGGTTCGGCTGGACGGCGGTGTGCGCCGGGTCGGCCGCACTCCTGGAACCGGCGCTGGGGCTGTCCTTCACGCCCGCCCCGATGCTGGCGGCGGCGTTCGTTCTCGGGCTCGTGACCCAGGGGGCGAAGATCGCGACGGACACCGAGGTGCAGACCTCGGTGGACGATTCCTTCCGCGGCAGGGTCTTCTCCCTCTACGACGTGCTCTTCAACGTCTCCTTCGTCGCCGCCGCGGCCATGTCCACCCTCGCGCTTCCCGCTGACGGCCGGTCCACCGTCCTGGTACTCACGGTGGCAGCGCTCTACGCCACCGTCTGCGTGGCCATGCTCCGCTGGACGCGCGCCGACAGAACGTCCCACCAGGCCCGCCCCACGGACTGAGGGTGCTGTTTCACGTGAAACAGCACCCCTCCCTCGCGTCACACCGCACCGGGCCGCGCCTCACGCCCCCATGTTTCACGTGAAACATGGGGCCGCTCCGGCCTACTCCTGCGCGGCCCACCACTCCTTGAGGGCCGCGACCGCGGCATCGTGGCCCATCGGCCCGCTCTCCAGCCGCAGCTCCAGCAGGAAGGAGTACGCCTTGCCGATCACGGGCCCGGGACCGATGCCCAGGATCTGCATGATCGCGTTCCCGTCCAGGTCCGGCCGGATCGCCTCCAGCTCTTCCTGCTCCTGCAGCTGCGCGATGCGCTCCTCAAGCCGGTCATAGGTCCGCGACAGAGCATTCGCCTTGCGCTTGTTCCGCGTCGTGCAGTCCGAACGCGTCAGCTTGTGGAGCCGGTCCAGCAAGGGCCCCGCATCACGCACGTACCGGCGCACGGCGGAGTCGGTCCACTCCCCGTCGCCATAGCCGTGGAAGCGCAGATGCAGCTCCACGAGCTTCGACACGTCCTTGACCATGTCGTTGGAGTACTTGAGGTCGGTCAGCCGCTTCTTGGTCATCTTGGCGCCCACCACCTCGTGGTGGTGGAACGAGACACGGCCGTCCGTCTCGAAACGACGCGTCCTCGGCTTGCCGATGTCATGGAGGAGGGCCGCCCACCGCAGCACGAGGTCCGGGCCGTCCTCCTCCAGATCGATGGCCTGCTCGAGGACCGTCAAGGAGTGCTCGTAGACGTCCTTGTGACGGTGATGCTCGTCACTCTCCAGCCGGAGCGAGGGAAGCTCGGGCAGCACCCGGTCCGCCAGGCCCGTGTCCACGAGCAGCCCGAGGCCCTTGCGGGGGTGCCCGGACACCAGCAGCTTGTTGAGCTCCTCACGGACCCGCTCGGCCGAGACGATGTCCATACGTCCCGCCATGTCCGTCATCGCCGTGACGACCTCGGGAGCAACCTCGAAGTCCAGCTGTGCGGCGAACCGAGCGGCACGCAGCATGCGCAGCGGATCGTCGGAGAAGGACGCCTCGGGCGTCCCCGGGGTGCGCAGTACGCGCTCCGCCAGGTCCTCGAGGCCGCCGTGGGGGTCGATGAACTCCTTCTGCGGCAGCGCGACAGCCATCGCGTTGACCGTGAAGTCACGGCGTACGAGGTCTTCCTCGATGGAGTCGCCGTAGGAGACCTCCGGCTTGCGCGAGGTCCTGTCGTACGCCTCCGACCGGTAGGTCGTGACCTCGATCTGGTAGCCGTCCTTCTGTGAACCGACGGTGCCGAAAGCGATGCCGACCTCCCACACCGAGTCCGCCCACGGACGGACGATCTTGAGTACGTCGTCCGGGCGGGCGTCGGTCGTGAAGTCCAGGTCGTTCCCGAGCCTGCCGAGCAACGCATCGCGGACCGACCCTCCGACCAGGGCGAGGCGGAATCCGGCCTCCTGGAATCGGCGGGCGAGGTCGTCGGCGACCGGGGACACCCGCAGCAGTTCAGTGACTGCGCGGTGCTGCACCTGACTCAGTGCACTGGGGCTGTCTTCGTTGGCGTTCGGCACAACAGAAAAGGGTACGTGCACCGGCCGTCCCGGGCGTCATCGTTTCCTGGGCCCCTGCGAGACTCTCCCGATCATGTGGCACGGTCCCCGGCACTCAGCCGCCGGGCGCATCGTTACCATGCGTGGACGCAGAGACCGGCGAGACCGGCACCAGCTGACGACGAAGAGGGACGGGTACGCGTGGCCGAGGCGGCAGACATTCAGGGGATGCACCCTTCCCCTGCCCGCCGGTGGCTCCGGCGGGCAGCCTCCTTGATCGTCGGGGCTCCCCTGATCGCCGGGGTGCTGGCCGGTCCGGCAGCCCCGTCGGCACAGGCGGACGGGGCGAAGAAGGCACCGACCGGCTCACGCACCGTCGATGTGTCCCTGAACACCCTCAGCCCCGGTGCACCGGTCAAGGGCGACACGCTCACCGTCTCCGGCACCCTGACCAACAAGGGCAAGAAGACGATCACCGACGCCGTGGTCGATCTCCGGGTCGGACCGACGCTGTCCAGCAGGTCGGCCATCGACGAGGCAGCCAGGCGCACCGGCTACTTCCCCGGCAGTGACCCCGCCAAGCTCGGCGGGAAGTACTCGCTGCAGGTGGCGAAGCTCCCTGCCGGGATAAGCCAGGACTTCTCCCTGGACGTTCCCGTGAACAAGCTGGGTCTGGACGGCGAGGGCGTCTACCAGTTGGGGGTCTCGCTCACGGGCCGGACCTCCGACGCCCTCTACGACCAGGTGCTCGGTATCCGGCGGACCTTCCTGCCCTGGCAGCCCGAGGACACCGACAGCAAGACCAAGCTGACCTTCCTCTGGCCGCTGATCGCGTCGGCCCACGTCACCGCCGAGACGGGATCCGACGAGCAGCAGACCCCCGTCTTCGCCAATGAGGACCTGGCCCGCGAGCTCGCGGCCGGCGGCCGGCTGGAACAGCTGGTGTCGCTGGGCAGCCGGCTCCCGGTGACCTGGGTGATCGACCCGGACCTGCTGGCGTCCGTCGACGCGATGACGAGGAACTACCGCGTCAAGGTCGGTGACACCACCGTCGCGGGGACGAACCAGGCCACCGCCAAGCAGTGGCTCGCCGCTCTGGAAACAGCGGTGAAGGACGGCAAGGTCGTGGCCCTGCCGTTCGCCGACCCCGATCTCGCTTCCATCGCCCACCGCGGCAAGAACGTCTCGGGCACGCTCAGCCATCTGCAGACGGCGACCGAAGTGGCGGGGACGACGGTGGAGACCGTCCTTCACGTGAAGCCGTCCACCGACTTCGCCTGGCCGGTGGACGGTGCCATCGACCCCTCGGTCGTCGATGTCGCCACGTCGGCCGGCGCGCACAAGGTGATCGCCCGCAGCGACAGCCTCGCCGAGAACGGCAGCCTCCCCTACACCCCGACGTCGGCACGGCCGATCGGTGGTGGCACCACCGCTGTGGTTTCCGACCACCGGCTCTCCACCGCGTTCAAGGGCGAACTGGCCGAGGCGGAGGACTCGACACTCGCCGTCCAGAAGTTCCTCGCCCATACGCTGGCGCTGACCGAGCAGGCCCCCGACAACGAACGCAGCATCGTCGTCGCCCCGCAGCGGACACCCACGGTCGCCCAGGCTCAGACCATGGCACGCGCCCTGCAGGCCCTCGACGGCGAACGTTGGACGCAGCCCATCGACCTGGTGGCAGCAGCCGAGGAGAAGCCCGACGCCGGGGCCACCACAAAGGTGCCGAAGGCCTCCCAGTACCCGAAGAAGCTGCGCGGCCAGGAACTGCCCACCCAGGCGTTCCAGGACATCAGGACGACGCAGAACTCACTCGACAGCTTCCAGATCATCCTGACCCAGCCCGACCGGGTGGTGACCCCGTTCGGGAACGCGATCAACCGCTCCATGTCGACGTCGTGGCGCGGTCGGCCGCCGGAGGCCCAGCAGTACCGCGACGCGGTCCGCACCTATCTCCAGAGCCTCACCAACGAGGTGCAGCTCATCACGAAGTCCGCTGTCACCCTGTCCGGCCGCAGTGCGACGATTCCCGTCACCGTGCAGAACAAGCTGGTCCAGGGTGTCGACAACCTCGTGCTGCGTCTGACGTCGGGCAACGCCACACGCCTCAAGCTCAACAACGGCGCCGCAGTGGCCGAACAACCGGTGAAGATCGCGGGCGGGCACAGTCAGTCCGTGAAGTTCGACGCATCGGCCAACGCCAACGGACAGGCCCAGGTCACCGCTCGTCTCTTCACCGAAGACGGAACACCGTACGGCGAGGAGATGACCTTCACGGTGAAGGTCTCCGAGGTCACACCTACGGTGCTCCTGGTGATCGCCGGAGGGCTGCTGCTGCTGGTCCTGGCCGGCATCAGGATGTACACCCACCGCAAGCGGTCCGTCGCGGGCGGCACGGTGGAGAACAACGGCGGCGAGCACGACGGCGGCGAACCCGAGCAGCCGAGTGACCCGGCACCGGACACCGGTCCGGAAAGCGGGAACCGTTCGGGACCGGGTGAGAAAGTGGACCGTTGAGCGATGTCTGTCGGGGCCGGTCGGCCGGGGACAATGAGGTGGGGTTTCGATGAACGCGCCGTACGACGGTGACCGCGGCCAGGGCGCGGGCGGAGCTGGTTCGTCCAGCGGTCCGCCCGTACCGCAGGGCGCAGGCCAGGACGGGGGAGAACCAGACCCGTACCTGCAGCACGCGTACGACCACGATCCGTACCGGTCGCAGGACCTCGCCGCACAGGATCCGGTAGCGGAAGCGCTCTACGACCGCGCATCCCACCCGCCTCCGCCCCCCGGCACCTACCAGGAGCCACAGGCGCTCTACCAACAGCCTCCCGCAGCACAGTACGCCCCCGACCCCCGCATCTGGGCCCAGACGCCGCCACCGGAGCCCGCAGGCCCCTCCCGGCACCTTCCCTACGGGGACAACGCGGCGACCACCCAGTACGTCGGGGTCGACGACCTGGTCACACGGGCTGCCGACGACCGCGAGGAACCGGACGCGTTCGCACACCTCTTCCGCGACCAGGAAGGCTCGGGACGGCCTCCCGGCCCTCCGGCCGAGCCCGTGGCGGCTCCTGCACCCGTGCCTCCGAAGTCCGGTGGCCGAGGCTCCGGGATACTGAAGTCCAGTGCCCTCATGGCGGCCGGCACCCTGGTGTCGAGGCTCACCGGCTTCGTCCGCAGCCTGGTGATCACCGCCGCGCTCGGTGCGGCCATGCTCGGCGACAGCTTCACCATCGCGTACACCCTGCCGACGATGATCTACATCCTCACCGTCGGCGGTGGGCTGAACTCCGTCTTCGTACCGCAGCTCGTCCGGTCCATGAAGGACGACGAGGACGGCGGGGAGGCGTACGCCAACCGTCTGCTGACCCTCGTCATGGTCGTGCTCGGCCTGATCGTCGCTCTGGCGGTCTTCGCCGCACCGCTGCTCATCCGCATGATGTCCCTGCCCATCGCGAACGAGCCGGCAGCCAACAGCGTCGCTGTCACGTTCGCCCGGTACTGCCTGCCGACCATCTTCTTCATGGGCATCCATGTGGTCATGGGCCAGATCCTCAACGCCCGAGGAAAGTTCGGCGCGATGATGTGGACCCCGGTCCTCAACAACATCGTGATGATCTTCACGTTCGGCCTGTTCATCTGGGTCTACGGCACGTCGGCCGATTCCCTGATGGGCGTCGAGACCATCCCGGCGGAGGGCGTCCGGCTGCTCGGCATCGGCACGCTGCTCGGTCTGATCGTCCAGGCCCTGGCCATGATCCCCTACCTCCGTGAGGCAGGGTTCCGCTTCCGTCCCCGCTTCGACTGGAAGGGGCACGGGCTCGGGAAAACGATCAAGCTCGCCAAGTGGACGGTTCTGTTCGTCCTGGCCAATCAGGCGGGCGTGCTCGTCGTCACCCAGCTCGCGACCTCGGCCGGAAAGCTCGCCGACAAGAACGGCGCGGGCTTTCTGGCCTACTCCAACGCGCAGCTGATCTGGGGCATGCCGCAGGCCATCATCACCGTCTCGGTCATGGCGGCCCTGCTGCCTCGCATCTCCCGCGCCGCCCATGACAACGACCCTGGGGCCGTCCGCGACGACATCTCGCAGGGCCTGCGCAACTCGGCCGTGGCTATCGTCCCGGTCGCCTTCACGTTCCTCGCGCTCGGCCTGCCGATGTGCACCCTGCTGTACGCCTCCAGCGGCACCGAGGCCGCACGGTCCATGGGCTTCATCCTGATGGCGTTCGGTCTCGGCCTCATCCCGTACTCCGTGCAGTACGTCGTGCTCCGCGGCTTCTACGCGTACGAGGACACCCGGACCCCCTTCTACAACACGGTGATCGTCGCGGCGGTCAACGCTGCGGCCTCCGCCCTCTGCTACGTGGTCCTCCCGGCCCAGTGGGCCGTGGTCGGCATGGCCGCTTCCTACGGACTGGCCTACGCGGTCGGTGTCGGCATCGCCTGGCGCCGGCTGAGCAACCGGCTCGGGGGCGATCTCGACGGCGCTCGCGTGGTGCGCACCTACGCCCGTCTGTGCCTGGCAGCGGTCCCCGCGGCCGCCATCGGCGGTGGCGTGGGATACGCCCTCCTGACGGCGCTCGGCGACGGAGCCGGCGGGTCCGTGGTGGCATTGGTCTGTGGAAGCGTCATCCTGCTCGGCGTCTTCTTCGTCGCTGCGCGGAAGATGCGGATCGAGGAGCTCAACGGCATGGTCGGCATGGTCCGCGGACGGCTCGGACGCTGAAGGCCCGCCGGCCCGCACAACCATCGCCGGACACCGCGTGTCGTGCATAGCGCCGGAGTGTGGGCACAATTGGCGTGACTGTGCAGAGCTGGCTGGCTGGCATCGCGCAACGGATGGGGAGGCAGGAACGACGGTGGCGGAACGTAGCACGGCTGCTGTCGACGTGGCCGACGACAGCGGGGACGAGCCGCTGGCCGCCAAGGCGGACGAGGCCACGACCGACGGCACGGCCCAAGCCCAGGACACCGAAGACGCACGCCCGGAGGGTGCTGACGCCGGACGCCCGGCCGCCGTACCGGCGGCGCCGGATCTCCACAGCGGCCACAAGCTGGCCAGGCGCTACCGCCTCGAGGAGTGCGTCACCCGTCTGGACGGATTCAGCAGCTGGCGCGCCGTCGACGAGAAGCTGCGCCGCGCGGTGGGTGTCCACCTGCTTCCCGCCGATCACCCGCGCGCCCGCTCGGTGCTGGCCGCCGCCCGCTCCTCGGCACTGCTCGGAGACCCGCGCTTCGTCCAGGTCCTGGACGCGGTGGAGGAGGACGACCTCGTCTACGTGGTCCACGAGTGGCTGCCGGACGCCACCGAGCTCACCGCCCTGCTGGCCGCGGGTCCGCTGGAGGCACACGACGCCTACCAGCTCGTGAGCCAGATCTCCCAGGCCATGGCCGCTGCCCACCGGGAAGGTCTGGCACATCTGCGTCTCACCCCCGGAGCCGTACTGCGCAGCTCGACCGGGCAATACCGGATCCGCGGTCTGGCGGTGAACGCGGCGCTGCGCGGCATCACCTCCGACCACCCGCTGCGCACGGACACCGAATCCATCGGCGCCCTCCTCTATGCGGCGCTCACCCGCCGCTGGCCGTACGAGAGCGACGCCTACGGGCTCTCCGGGCTTCCCAAGGACCTGGGACTGATCCCGCCGGACCAGGTACGCGCAGGGGTCCACCGAGGTCTGTCGGAGCTCGCCATGCGTGCGCTCGCCAACGACGGCGCCACCGCGTCGCGGCAGGAACAGCCGTGCACCACACCGGACGAACTGGCCAAGGCCGTCGCCGCCATGCCGCGCATCCTGCCTCCGGAGCCGGTTTTCACCGCTCCGCCCGAGTATCAGCGCACGACCTACCAGCAGGGCACCTACGGGCGCCCGTCGGCACGTCCCGTCTCCGCGGCGCAGCCTGTGCTGGTCACGCCGCCACCGCCGCTCCAGAGCCGCACCGGCAAGGCACTCAAGTGGGCCGTGTCCGCGCTGCTCATCGCCGCGCTGGGCCTCGGCAGCTGGCAGCTGGCGGAAACCGTCCTCGACCGGAGTAACGACTCCGGCGAGCCCGGCCCCACACAGACCGCCGACGAGGTCGACAAGAAGGCGGTCGCACCCGATCAGCCCGTCAGCATCGCCGACGCCCGGGACTACGACCCTCAGGGCACGGACGGCTCGGAAAAGCCCGCATCGATAAAGAACGCCTACGACGGGGACCCCAGCTCGTACTGGAACACCGACGGCTACTACACCGCCGCTTTCGGCAACCTCAAGGACGGAGTGGGAATCGTCTTCGACCTGGGCAAGGTCCAGGAGGTGGGCAACGTCGACGTGTCCTTCCTCGGCGGCAGCACCTCGGTCGAGCTGAGAACCGCCGAGGGCTCGTCCATTCCTCAGGGGCCCGACGGCTTCACCACGGTCACGCAGGGCTCCGGGACGAAAGTGTCCCTCAAGGCCGACAAGCCGGTGCGGGCACGGTACGTTCTGGTCTGGCTGACCGAGCTGCCGCTGAGCAGTGATGACGGTAGGTACCGAGGCAAGGTTTCGGACATCAAGATCACCAGCTGAGGGACCAAGGGGAGGGGGCTCACCGTTGGACGACACGAGATTCGCCGAGACCAGCGACCAGGATCTCCTGGCTCAGCACGTCGCAGGCGAACCGGACGCCTTCGGTGAGCTCGTGCGGCGACACCGTGACCGGCTCTGGGCCGTGGCCCTCCGTACACTGGGCGACCGCGAGGAAGCGGCCGACGCGGTGCAGGACGCTCTCGTCTCCGCCTTCCGCGCCGCCCACACCTTCCGCGGCCAGTCCGCCGTCACCACCTGGCTGCACCGGATCACCGTCAACGCCTGCCTCGACCGCGCCCGCAAGGCGGCCTCACGCAAAACCGCACCGGTCGACGACGCGGAGCGCCTCGATCAGCTTCTGGAGCCGCACGAATCCGCCGAGGCTCCCGCCGAGCGGCAGGATCTGCACCGCGAACTCCTGGCGGCCATGGCCACGCTCCCCGCCGAGCAACGGGCCGCGCTGGTCCTCGTGGACATGCAGGCCTACCCCGTCGCGGAAGCTGCCCGCATCCTCGACGTACCGACCGGCACCGTGAAGAGCCGCTGCGCACGGGGCCGGGCCAGACTGCTTCCCCTGCTCACTCATCTGCGCAGCAACAGAGGGGACAGCGAGGACGGCCTCATGGCAAGGAACCGGACGCAGGGGGCATCCGTCCCACCGGTATCAGGACCAAGGGATGCAGGGGAAAGCGATCCTGCTGCTGTGAAGGGTGGAGGAGGCCGCGCATGACATCCACAGCCGACACGGCTCAGCACCCGGACGCCTCAGAGATCTCCGACCTCACCGAAGGCCTTCTCTCTCCATCCAGGACGGCCGACCTCCACCACCACATCAGCGCGTGCGCACAGTGCGGCGAACTTCACTCCTCGCTGGAAGAGATCCGCTCACTGCTCGGAACCCTGCCTGCTGACGAGCGGATGCCTCAGAGCGTCGCCGACCGGATCGACGCGGCGCTCGCGGCCGAATCACTCGCGGCACGGGTCGCCACGGGTCCTGTTTCACGTGAAACACACGACCAGCCTCTGGAAAGCCCTGCCGTGGCTCGTCCCGCAGGCCACCCTCGAGGCGCCACGGGACCCGGCCGACGTAGCGCACGGCGTCGGCGCCGGACGGTGATCCTGGGTTCCGCCTTCGGCGCGGCGCTGGTCGGCATGAGCGTGTTGCTGCTGCAGTCGGTCCAGGAGTCCCAGCATTCGACCAAGAGTGTGTACGACCACGGTGTGAGTGCCGCCGAGGACAGCACGCGGGATTTCTCGGAGGACACGCTCGAAGGCCGGGTCCATACCCTCCTGAGCAAGACGGCAGCCCCCGAACCCCCTGGCTCGGACGTGACGAAGCCGTCCATGGACACCAAGTCGTCTCCGCAGAACATGCCGCCCGAGGCCGCTTCGCCCCGCACCCCCCTGCGCACGCCCGTCGTGGATGTACCACCGTGCATCCAGGAGGGCACGGGCCGGAACGCGCCCGCCCTGGCCGTGGAGGAAGGCAGCTACCGAGGCACCGCCGCTTTCCTTGTCGTGCTGCCCCACCCGACCGACTCGAGCCGCGTCCAGGCGTATGTCGTCGACGCCGCGTGCGCGGAGACCACCCCTGCGGCAAAGGGACAGCTGCTGCTCACCCACTCCTACACCCGTCCCTGAAGACCCTGCCGGGAGCCGGTGCGGTTCTTCGGGAATGCATGCCCCGTAGGATCCGTTGGGTGGGGTGAGAGTCGTGGAACAGACCCCCGTAGGCAGTAGGCAGTCTTCAGAGACGAGGAAGAACCCGTGAGCGAAGTCCGTAATGTGATCATCATCGGCTCCGGGCCGGCCGGTTACACCGCCGCCCTGTACACCGCTCGCGCGTCACTGAAGCCGCTGGTGTTCGAGGGCGCCGTCACCGCCGGCGGTGCACTGATGAACACTACCGACGTGGAGAACTTCCCGGGCTTCCAGAACGGAATCATGGGCCCCGAGCTCATGGACAACATGCGCGCCCAGGCAGAGCGCTTCGGCGCAGAGCTCGTCCCCGACGACGTGATCTCCGTGGACCTCACCGGTGACATCAAGACCGTCACGGACACCGCGGGCACCGTGCACCGCGCCAAGGCCGTCATCGTCACCACGGGGTCGCAGCACCGCAAGCTGGGCCTGCCCAACGAGGACGCGCTCTCCGGACGCGGTGTCTCCTGGTGTGCCACCTGCGACGGCTTCTTCTTCAAGGACCAGGACATCGCCGTCATCGGCGGCGGGGACACGGCCATGGAAGAGGCCACCTTCCTTTCCCGGTTCGCCAAGTCCGTCACGATCGTCCACCGCCGTGACACCCTGCGCGCCTCCAAGGCGATGCAGGATCGCGCCTTCGCCGACCCGAAGATCAAGTTCGCCTGGGACAGCGAGGTCGCAGCGATCCACGGCGATCAGAAGCTCGCGAGCCTGACCCTGCGGAACACCAAGAACGGTGAGACGTCCGAGCTCGCGGTGACCGGCCTCTTCATCGCCGTAGGCCACGACCCCCGCACCGAACTGTTCAAGGGCCAGCTCAACCTCGACGACGAGGGCTACCTCAAGGTCGAGGCTCCCTCGACGCGCACCAACCTGAAGGGTGTCTTCGGCGCCGGCGACGTCGTCGACCACACCTATCGACAGGCCATCACCGCTTCCGGTACCGGCTGTTCCGCAGCCCTCGACGCCGAGCGCTTCCTCGCTGCCCTCGCGGACGAGACGCTCGCCGAGCCGGAGAAGACCCCCGCGGTCTGACGCTTTCCCTCACCCCACACCCCCGCGAAATTAAGGAGGTCGCCGTGGCCGGCGCCCTGAAGAACGTGACCGACGACTCCTTCGACGAGGATGTCCTGAAGAACGAGAAGCCCGTACTCGTGGACTTCTGGGCTGCCTGGTGCGGCCCGTGCCGCCAGATCGCCCCCTCCCTGGAGGCCATCGCCGCTGAGCACGGCGACCAGATCGAGATCGTGAAGCTCAACATCGACGAGAACCCGGCCACTGCGGCGAAGTACGGCGTGATGTCCATCCCCACACTCAACGTGTACCAGGGCGGCGAGGTCGCCAAGACCATCGTCGGCGCCAAGCCGAAGGCCGCTATTCTCCGCGACCTCGAACCCTTCATCAGCGAGTAGCAGAGCGGCTCACGCCGTTTCACGTGAAACGGGCTCGCCCTTCGGGGCGGGCCCGTTCCGCGTCCGCACACCCCGGACCGCATGCGGGCGGGCTCACAGAGGCCGCAGTGCCGGCTCCTTCTGCACGACGCCCAGCAGCCTGTCCAACGCCAGCTCGACGTCTTCCTTCCAGGAGAGCGTGGTACGCAGCTCCAGCCTGAGCCGGGGGTACGTGGGGTGGGGACGCACTGTCTTGAAGCCGACCGCGAGAAGGTGATCCGCGGGGAGGACACACGCCGGCTCCTTCCATCGAGCGTCACCGAAGGCCTCGATCGCCTTGAAGCCCCGCCGCAACAAGTCCTTGGCAACCGTCTGCACGATCACTCGGCCCAGCCCCTGCCCCCGGAACTGCGGCAGGATCAGCGCGGTCATCAGCTGCACGGCATCGGGGGAGACAGGGCTGGTGGGAAACGCCATGGCCCGAGGAACATACGCGGGCGGCGCATAGAGAACGAAGCCGGCCACGACGTCATCCACATAGACGACCCGCCCGCAGGAACCCCATTCCAGCAGCACCCCGGATATCCAGGCTTCCTTCTCCAGCCCAGGTCTGCCTGCCTTTACCGCAGCTTCTCCGCTGACCGGATCAAGTTCCCAGAAGACGCACGACCGGCAACGCCTGGGGAGATCCGAAAGGTTGTCCAGTGTGAGCGGTACAAGCCGTCGCCCCATGAAGGCGATTCCTCGCTTCCTGCGCCCGCCGCATCACGTGCGGCTGCCAGCGCACTCCGTTCGCGGAACAGGCTGCCGACGAACCCCCCGACAGCACCAAGCCCCAAACCGACTGTCACCAGGTGGCTGCGATTCAGTGATCGCACGGCCCCCGCCTCCTCTGAGGTGGATCACGGTGGTGGATACGCCATACCAGAACGCATCGTATCCACCCAGACCTGATGCGGACACCGAGAGAGAGCAAAGGGCGGGCCGTGTCCCGGGATCTTCACCGGTTCACAGCCCGCCCCGCACCCTCGTGCACGTTCAGCCTTCGTCGTCCTCGGTCTGCTCCTCCGCGACGCTCCGCTCCAGCACGCGTCCCTCACCCGGGGCGAGGCTGCCGAGGATCCGGTCCAGATCCTCCATCGAGGCGAACTCGACGACGATCTTCCCCTTCTTCTGCCCGAGGTCCACCTTCACCCGCGTCTCGAAACGATCAGAGAGCCGGGAGGCCAGATCGGTCAGTGCCGGCGAGACCCGCCCACCCGCGCGGGGTCCTCTCGGCTTCGCGGAACTCGTGGGCTCGGAGCCCAGAAGGCTCACGATCTCCTCGACCGCGCGCACGGACAGCCCTTCGGCCACGATGCGGAGGGCCAGCCGGTCCTGCTCGTCGGAGTCCTCCACCGACAACAGGGCTCGCGCATGACCGGCCGAGAGAACCCCCGCGGCGACCCTGAGCTGCACCGGCGGGGAGAGCCGCAACAGGCGCAGCGTGTTCGACACCTGAGGACGGGACCGCCCGATCCGGTCCGCCAACTGGTCATGCGTGCACTTGAAGTCCTTCAGCAGCTGGTCGTACGCTGCTGCCTCCTCCAGGGGATTCAGCTGGGCACGGTGGAGGTTCTCCAGGAGCGCGTCCAGGAGCAGCTTGTCGTCATCGGTGGCCCGGACGATCGCCGGGATGCGGTCCAGCCCAGCCTCACCGCAGGCCCTCCAGCGACGCTCACCCATGATGAGCTCATAGCGGTCGTCAGCAACCTTGCGCACCACGACAGGCTGGAGAAGACCGACCTCGTTGATCGAGGTGACCAGCTCGGCAAGAGCGTCCTCGTCGAACACCTCACGAGGCTGCCGGGGGTTCGGCGTGATCGAATCGAGGGGAAGCTCCGCAAAGTACGCACCAACAGGATCGGCCGTCTCCGCGACGGACTCCGACCCGGTGACCGGGGAGCTCGGCTCCGGGACCATCGGGCCGGACGGAAGCGCTGCGACCTTCGCGGCGGCCACGCCACGCTCGGCGGTCAGCACGGGGGACCCACCGGTGCCCACCCCGGAAGCCGATACCTGCTTCTCCTGCGGAGCTGCGGGAATCAGTGCACCGAGCCCACGCCCCAGTCCTCTTCGACGCTCGCTCACTGCATGCCCTCCGCATTGTTCTGCCGGTTGTTCTGAACGCCCGTGTGGGCCTGTTGCGCCTCGTAATGCATACCTACGCCTCGCAGGGCGATCTCCCGGGCGGCTTCGAGGTAGGACAGTGATCCGCTGGAACCCGGATCGTAGGTCAGCACGGTCTGCCCGTAGCTCGGCGCCTCGGAAATGCGCACCGACCGCGGAATGCTCGTGCGCAGGACCTCCTTGGAGAAGTGGCTGCGCACTTCCTCCGCCACCTGCGAGGCGAGCCGGGTCCTGCCGTCGTACATGGTGAGAAGGATCGTCGACACATGAAGGCCCGGGTTGAGGTGGCCCCGGACGAGATCGACGTTGCGCAGCAGCTGACCGAGACCCTCCAGCGCGTAGTACTCGCACTGAATCGGAATGAGCACCTCGGCGCCGGCCACCATCGCGTTGACCGTCAGCAGACCGAGCGACGGCGGGCAGTCGATGAGGATGTAGTCCAGCGGCTGCTCATACGCCTGGATCGCCCGCTGCAGCCGGCTCTCCCGTGCCACCAGCGACACCAGCTCGATCTCCGCTCCGGCGAGATCGATGGTGGCCGGGGCACAGAAGAGACCTTCGACGTCCGGAACGGGCTGAACCACGTCGGAGAGCGGCATGCTCTCCACCAGGACGTCATAGATGGAGGGAACTTCCGCGTGATGGTCGATTCCCAGAGCCGTGGAGGCATTGCCCTGCGGATCCAGGTCCACCACCAGGACGCGTGCGCCATGCAGGGCGAGCGAAGCGGCAAGGTTGACCGTCGAGGTCGTCTTCCCCACTCCGCCCTTCTGGTTGGCCACCACGATGACGCGTGTCCGGTCAGGTCGAGGCAGCCCCTCGCCGGCGCGGCCAAGGGCCTCGACCGCCAGCTGGGCCGCACGACCGATGGGTGTGTCGTCCATCGGAGGCGGTGTTTCACGTGAAACACCGTCCCCCGCAGACTCGGTACGGGGACCGGGGACCGGGTCGGTCATCGGTCCCGCGATCTCGGCGTCGGACCGCAAGGATTCACTCTCCTCGACTTCAGGCTCGCAATGAACAGAGCCTGCCATGCTTTTGGGGTCGCGAACCAGCGAGGCCGACTGTTCTGTGGATGAATCCACTTCTGTGGACAACGCGGCAACCCTTACGGGCTTGCGGTCGCGCGGCGCGGCAGCCGCACGACCGCGGTCGATGATTCCCTGCAGCAGAGAGCGACGTTTCACGTGAAACACGATGCCTGTGCAGCACAGCGGCAGGGTCTCGACACTCCGCAGACGAAACATATCGCCGCTTTTCTGGAGCATCCCAAAGGAAAGGCCTACCCGCGGAGAAACTGACCGAAAGAGAATCCGCCCTCAAGGCCTCAGCGACGCCGCCGCGTCCGGCTGACCCTCGCGGCCTTGGCCCGCTTTGCGGCGAACCTCACACCTCCCGGGCTTTCACCGACCACGACGCGCACCACGGTTGCCGCCGGGTCGACGAGGCCCTCACCGACATGCAGGACCTCGGTCTCCACCACACCCAGCTTGCTCAGCGCGGCACGCGCCCCCTGAATCTCCTCCTCGGCGGTGCCGCCCTTGAGCGCCAGCATCTCTCCGTACGGACGCAACAGGGGCACCCCCCAGCCCGCGAGCCGGTCGAGCGGAGCCACGGCGCGAGCCGTCACGACATGGACGGGCTGGAGCGTCCCGAGTACCTCCTCGGCCCGGCCGCGGACGACCGTCACGTGATCCAGGCCCAGCAGCTCGACGACTTCCTGAAGGAAGTTCGTCCGGCGCAGCAGCGGCTCGAGCAGGGTGATCTTGAGATCAGGGCGCACCAGCGCCAGAGGGATACCGGGAAGCCCCGCCCCCGACCCCACATCGCACACCGTGACGCCCTCGGGCACCACTTCGGAGAGCACGGCGCAGTTCAACAGGTGGCGCTCCCAGAGACGCGGCACCTCGCGGGGACCGATCAGGCCTCGCTTGACCCCCGCGTCCGCGAGCAGCTCCGCGTACCGGACAGCTTCTGGGAAGAACTCACCGAATACTGCCTGCGCCTCTTCGGGCGCTTGAGGGAGCTCTGCTGCCTCCGTCACGGGGACCGTCCTTCCATACCGCACTGGCGCACTGTGGGTGGCTGACTATCAGGCTGACAAAGATCGGCCCCGTCTGCGAACAGACGGGGCCGACAGTACAAGGGTTCGGTCAGGCCGGGAGAACGACGACGAACCGCTGGGGCTCCTCGCCCTCGGACTCGCTGCGCAGACCCGCTGCCGCGACCGCGTCGTGCACGACCTTGCGCTCGAACGGCGTCATCGGCTCCAGCTTCACCGGTTCGCCCGAGCTCTTGACCTCGTCCGCGGCCTTGGCACCCAGCGCGGCGAGGACCTCGCGCTTCTTGGCGCGGAAGCCGCCGATGTCCAGCATCAGGCGGCTGCGGTCACCGGTCTCCCGGTGGACCGCAAGGCGGGTCAGCTCCTGGAGGGCCTCCAGCACCTCACCGTCGCGACCCACAAGCTTCTGCAGTTCACGCGCCGATTCGCTGATGATCGAAACCGCTGCCCGGTCCGCCTCCACATCCATATCGATGTCGCCGTCGAGGTCGGCGATGTCGAGCAGACCTTCGAGGTAGTCGGCCGCGATCTCCCCCTCCTGCTCGAGGCGGGTCAGGGTGTCGCTGCCCTCAGCGGCCGTGGTGGTGGTGCCTTCCGTCACGGATGGACTCCTTCTTACTTCTTGGACGGGTGCTTGGGCCGCTGCGGGCCCTTGCGCTGTCCGGACTTGGCTTGGCGTGAGGAGCCGGACGCGGTACTGCCCGCCGGCTTCGACTTGTCGTCCTGCGATACGGAGTGCTTCTCCAGCGAGGTCTTGGCTCCGGACCCGGCCGGACCGGAATCCTTGTCCGCCGCCGGATGCGTGGCAGCCGTGTGACGCTTCGCCTTCGTCTGGCGCTTGGGCTGCTGCCTCTTCGGTGCGGCCCCGCCCTCGGCTTCGGTAACGGCAGCCTCGCTCTTCGCGACCGTCCCGTCCTCCTGGGCGGCCAGACCGAGCTTGGACAGCCCATTGATGAACTTGCGCTCGATGTCGTTGCGGTCGGGGCCCTTGGCGACGATCCGCTTGACCGTGTTCCGCCGCGTCCTGCCGCGCACCTGGCCGTGGGAAGTGACGCTCTTCAGCACACGTCCCAGGTACTGGTCCTGCGCCTTACTGCCCGGTGTCGGGTTCTGGTTGATCACGTACATCTGCTGACCCATGGTCCAGACGTTGGTGGTCAGCCAGTACACAAGGACACCGACGGGGAAGTTGATACCCATGACGGCGAAGATCAGCGGGAAGATGTACATCAGCATCTTCTGCTGCTGCATGTACGGGGTCTTCACGGTCAGGTCGACGTTCTTCGTCATCAGCTGGCGCTGGGTGAAGAACTGCGACGCGGACATCAGCACGATCATGATCGCGGTGACGACACGGACATCGGTCAGCGAGGCGCCGAGCGCCGCGACCTTCTCTTCGCTGTCCATGAACTTCGCGGCCAGCGGCGCCCCGAAGATGTGTGCCTGACGTGCGCTGTCCAGCAGCGGCTGGTCGATGACGCCGATCGTCTTGCCCGAGGCGATGGACGACAGCACGTGGTACAGGGCGAAGAAGAACGGGGACTGCGCCAGGATGGGAAGGCACGAGGAGAGCGGGTTGGTACCCGTCTCCTTGTACAGCTTCATCATCTCTTCGGACTGACGCTGCTTGTCGTTCTTGTAGCGCTCCTGGATCGCCTTCATCTTCGGCTGGAGCACCTGCATGTTCCGGGTCGACTTGATCTGCTTGACGAACAGCGGGATCAGACAGATCCGGATCAGGACCACCAGGGACACGATGGACAGGCCCCAGGCCCAGCCCGTGTCATCGCCGAAGAGCGCTCCGTACAGCTTGTGGAACTGGACGATGACCCACGAGACAGGTGTGGTGATAAAGCTGAACAGACTGGCAATCGTGTCCACTAATCAGGCTCCTTGAGCTTTGGGCGAGGTCTCTGTGGCCGGGCTCAGAGGTTCGGAGACCGACCCCCCGGAAGGCACAGCGGCGGCTGAGTCCCCGCCCTTGCCGCCACGCACACAGCTGCGCAGCAGTTCGTGCCAACGCGGACGTTTGCGTGGCGGTACGTGATCCACGCCGCCGGGTGACCACGGATTGCACCGCAGGATGCGCCAAGCGGTCAGCGCCGTTCCCTTGATGGCACCGTGCCGGTCGATCGCCGTATATCCGTAGTGGGAACACGACGGGTAGTAACGGCAGACAGGCCCGAGAAGTGGGCTGATCGTCCACTGGTACAGCTTGATCAGAGCCAGCAGCGGGTACTTCATCGCGCGCCCCCTCCCAGCAGCCGCTCCAGGGCGGCATCCAGGTCTCGGGCCAGCTGTGCATGGTCGGCGTCGCCCGATCCGGGCAGCGCTCGTACGACAACAAGGCTACCGGGGGGCAGCTGAGCCAGCCGGTCACGGACCAGATGGCGAAGCCTGCGCTTCACCGCGGTGCGGACGACCGCTCCGCCCACTGCTTTGCTGACAACGAAACCCGCACGTGACGGGGGAGCACTCTCCCCCGTCACGTGCGGGTCCGTTACACCGCTGCGTAGATGGACGACCAGTAGCGGACGTCCGGCTCGACGTCCTCGTCGTACCGCGGTCGCGAAGTCCTCGCGCCGCCTCAGCCGATTCTCGGTAGGCAGCACGTCATGGACCTGTAAGCGATCAGGCGGACAGGCTGCTGCGGCCCTTGCCACGGCGGTTCGCGAGAATCGCACGGCCGGCACGGGTACGCATACGCAGCCGGAAGCCGTGGGTCTTGGCGCGACGACGGTTGTTCGGCTGGAAGGTGCGCTTGCTCACTCGGGGGCTCCAGAAATGATCGTGTGTTGGCGGGACATCGCCTGGCTGTCACCGTGCGCCCACGAGGAACTCGCGTAAACGCCTTAGTGCACCGCTTCACAATCACAGATCGTGATCTTTGCCCATCGGAGGCAGGCGGCAGCAGCCATCGACAACTCGACCTGGTCACGGTACGCGCGGCTGCGCCATTCGGTCAAACCGGCTGCGTGCCACCCCATGCTGTACACAGCCTGTGGACAACAACTTGAACCGCGCGGGTCGGCCTGACTACCGTGGCTGAACTCCGGTTCTTTTCCTTCCCACCTGCCGGGCCTCACCCGACCCGACCCATCCCGTCCCGAGAAGCACACATTCGTGGGACATGCGAGAGAGCGTGCCTTGTGGCTGACGTACCTGCCGATCTTGCCGCAGTGTGGCCACGAGTGCTGGAACAACTCCTCGGAGAGGGCCAGCAGGGCATCGAGCCGAAGGACAAGCAGTGGATCGAGCGCTGCCAGCCGCTGGCACTCGTCGCCGACACCGCACTGCTGGCCGTCCCCAACGAGTGGGGCAAGCGTGTCCTGGAGGGCCGGCTCGCGCCGCTCATCAGCGAGACGCTCACCCGTGAGTGCGGCCGCCCGATCCGGATCGCGATCACGGTCGACGACTCCGCGGCCGAGCCGCCCACCCCGCCCGCACCCCCCATGCACCAGCCCCACCAGGCTCAGCAGTCCCACCGCTACCAGGGACCGCAGCGCGACGAGGCCCCGCACCACGACGCCTACGACGGATACGGTCACCGGCCCTCCGACGACGGCATGCCGACGGCTCGTCCCGCCTACCCGGACTACCAGCAGCAGCGCCCCGAGCCCGGTGCCTGGCCCCGTGCGCAGGAGGACCTGTCCTGGCAGCCGCGGCACGGCGGGTACCAGGACCGCGACCCCTACGCGAGCCCACGGCCCCAGCAGCACGACTACCGGCCGCAGCAGCCCGAGCACCAGGGCTACGAACAGCAGCGTGACGGGCGCGACCGCCACGACCTGCAGGACCAGCAGCTCCAGCACCGGCAGGGCGGTCCCGGCACCGGCCGTGCCGGCGGCGGGCCGATGGGTGCGCCGTCGCCCTCGGCGCCCGGCCCCGGCGAGCCGCATGCCCGGCTGAATCCGAAGTACCTCTTCGACACCTTCGTCATCGGCGCGTCCAACCGCTTCGCGCACGCCGCGGCCGTCGCCGTCGCCGAGGCACCCGCGAAGGCGTACAACCCCCTGTTCATCTACGGGGAGTCCGGGCTCGGCAAGACCCACCTGCTCCATGCCATCGGGCACTACGCGCGCAGCCTCTACCCGGGCACCCGGGTCCGGTACGTGAGCTCCGAGGAGTTCACCAACGAGTTCATCAACTCGATCCGGGACGGCAAGGGCGACACCTTCCGCAAGCGGTACCGCGACGTGGACATCCTCCTGGTCGACGACATCCAGTTCCTGGCGAGCAAGGAGTCGACACAGGAGGAGTTCTTCCACACCTTCAATACGCTCCACAACGCCAACAAGCAGATCGTGCTGTCCTCCGACCGGCCGCCGAAGCAGCTGGTGACTCTGGAGGACCGGCTTCGGAACCGGTTCGAGTGGGGCCTCACCACCGACGTGCAGCCACCCGAGCTGGAGACGCGTATCGCGATCCTCCGCAAGAAGGCCGTGCAGGAGCAGCTCAACGCCCCGCCGGAGGTGCTCGAGTTCATCGCCTCCCGGATCTCGCGCAACATCCGCGAGCTCGAGGGCGCGCTCATCCGCGTCACCGCCTTCGCCAGCCTGAACCGGCAGCCCGTGGACCTCGGGCTGACCGAGATCGTGCTCAAGGACCTGATCCCGGGCGGAGAGGACTCCGCCCCCGAGATCACGGCGCCGGCCATCATGGCGGCGACCGCCGACTACTTCGGGCTGACGGTCGAGGATCTCTGCGGATCCTCGCGCAGCCGCGTCCTGGTGACGGCACGCCAGATCGCCATGTACCTGTGCCGCGAGCTGACGGATCTCTCCCTGCCCAAGATCGGCGCGCAGTTCGGCGGGCGCGACCATACGACGGTGATGCACGCCGACCGGAAGATCCGTGCGCTCATGGCGGAGCGGCGCTCCATCTACAACCAGGTCACCGAGCTCACCAACCGCATCAAGAACGGCTGACGGGCCGGAACGGCCGAACCCCGCGCGGCGCACCTCAGGCGCCTCCGAGGACTTCCACGAGTCCTCGGAGGCGCCTTCTGCTTCCCCCGGCGTCCCTGGGAGCGCCGTCCGGCCTCCTCGAATCGAGGCCGTCCACGGGCCTCCAGGACGTCCGGGCGGCCTCCGCGGGCTCCCTCCGGGCACAGGCGGCCCGTCATGAGGCACGGCGGCTGTTCGAATACCGGCCTCGACAGGTCCCTTCTCCACAGATGGGCGAGGAATCGGGCGTCCACAGCCTGGGGACCCAGAAGTTGTCCAGATTGCATCCACAGGCACGGCTGCCGATACTCCATCAGGCCAGGTCACATGCCTGGGGATTTGTGGTCAACAACAATCCACAGCCTGTGGACAAATATTTGGTCCACAGGGGTCCGTCGGCGTTGTCCACCGGCGGCCCACAGGATGGACCGGGTTGTCCCCAGCTTTTCCCTGGTTCCCCACAGGACTGTCCACTGTTCGGCAACCCAACACCCGCTTTCACTGTCGAGAGTGAAAGGCGTCACACCAGGACACTTGATTGAGCTGTGGGGAACCTGGGTAAAGCTGGGGACAGCCCTGGGGAGAAGTAACCCCCGCCTGTGCATCGGGTGTGCAGAACTTTCGTGTGTCCACAGAAGCGCCTGGTTGTCCACCGGTGTCACCCACAGGGTCGGTGGATAAAAAACGGCTGCTGACCTGCACAGATGACGTTATCCACGGTTTCCACAGGGCCTACTACTACTACCACTCAGAGTTAGCCAGGAATCCGCTTCGAAGTGGGGCCTGTGCACAACTTGAGTGGCGAGCTCCGCGGACCGCTTGGCACGACTTGACCCCGAGCAGCAACGAGTGTCGGTGCCGTACGTCAGACTGGACCCCGGCGGCCTCCCAGCTCTTCGGCAGGGAGACCCCGACCAGACGACGAAGGCCGGCAGGGCGAGCGAGCAACAGCAGGAGGCGGTTCCGGTGAAGATCCGGGTGGAGCGCGATGTACTGGCGGAGGCGGTGGCCTGGGTGGCCCGCAGCCTCCCGGCCCGTCCGCCGGCGCCCGTTCTTGCGGGGCTTCTGCTGAAGGCCGAGGACGGCGCCCTCAGCTTCTCGAGCTTCGACTACGAGGTCTCGGCCAAGGTCTCGGTGGACGCCGAGGTCGAGGAGGACGGCACGGTGCTGGTCTCCGGCCGGCTGCTCGCCGACATCTGCCGCGCCCTTCCCAACCGCCCGGTGGAGATTTCCACGGACGGTGTACGGGCCACGGTGGTCTGCGGTTCCTCGCGGTTCACCCTCCACACCCTGCCCGTGGAGGAGTACCCGGCGCTGCCGCAGATGCCCACCGCGACGGGCACCGTCCCCGGTGAGGTCTTCGCCTCCGCCGCCGCCCAGGTCGCCATCGCGGCCGGCCGCGACGACACGCTGCCCGTCCTGACGGGTGTCCGGATCGAGATCGAGGGCGACACGGTCACCCTCGCCTCCACCGACCGCTACCGCTTCGCGGTCCGTGAGTTCCGGTGGAAGCCGGAGAACCCGGACGCCTCGGCCGTGGCCCTGGTGCCCGCCAAGACGCTCCTGGACACCGCCAAGGCGCTGACCAGCGGTGACACGGTGACCCTCGCGCTGTCGGGAGCCGGTGCCGGTGAGGGGCTGATCGGTTTCGAGGGTGCGGGCCGCCGTACGACGACGCGTCTGCTCGAGGGCGACCTGCCGAAGTACCGCACGCTCTTCCCCACCGAGTTCAACTCGGTGGCGGTCATCGAGACCGCCCCCTTCGTCGAGGCCGTCAAGCGTGTGGCCCTGGTCGCCGAGCGGAACACCCCGGTGCGGCTCAGCTTCGAGCAGGGTGTGCTGATCCTGGAGGCCGGTTCCAGCGACGACGCACAGGCTGTGGAGCGCGTCGACGCGGTGCTGGACGGCGACGACATCTCGATCGCCTTCAACCCGACCTTCCTGCTGGACGGGCTCAGCGCGATCGACTCCCCGGTCGCCCAGCTCTCCTTCACGACGTCCACCAAGCCGGCCCTCCTCAGTGGCCGTCCCGCGGTCGACGCCGAGGCGGACGACGCGTACAAGTACCTGATCATGCCGGTCCGGCTCTCGGGCTGATCCGGCGGTCGCTTCCTTTCACGGCAGTTCCGGCGGGCTCGCTCAGTGCCGAGCAGGCCCGCCGCGCTGTCCCCTGCCGGGCGTAGGCTCGGTCCTGGGTACGAATCGGCACAACGCTTAAGGAATCTCTGATGGAGCTCGGTCTCGTCGGCCTCGGCAAGATGGGCGGCAACATGCGTGAGCGCATCCGCCGCGCAGGCCACACCGTCATCGGTTACGACCGCAACCCGGACCTCGCGGATGTCCACAGCCTCGAAGAGCTTGTGGGCAAGCTCAAGGGTCCGCGCGTCGTGTGGGTGATGGTTCCGGCGGGCGCCGCGACCCAGTCCACCATCGACGAGCTGGCCGAGCTGCTCTCCCCGGGCGACATCGTCGTCGACGGTGGGAACTCCCGCTGGACGGACGACGAGAAGCACGCCGTCGAGCTGGGCATCAAGGGCATCGGTTTCGTCGACTGCGGTGTCTCCGGTGGTGTCTGGGGCCTGGAGAACGGCTACGCCCTGATGTACGGCGGCGCCCCCGAGAACGTCGCGAAGGTCCAGCCGGTCTTCGACGCGCTGAAGCCCGAAGGTGACTTCGGTTCCGTCCACGCGGGCAAGGTCGGTGCCGGCCACTTCGCGAAGATGGTCCACAACGGCATCGAGTACGCCATGATGCAGGCCTACGCCGAGGGCTGGGAGCTGCTGGAGAAGGTCGACTCCGTCACGGACGTGCGCGAGGTCTTCCGTTCCTGGCAGGAGGGCACGGTCATCCGTTCCTGGCTGCTCGACCTGGCGGTCAACGCGCTGGACGACGACGAGCACCTCGACAAGCTGCGCGGCTTCGCCGCGGACTCCGGCGAGGGCCGGTGGACGGTCGAGGCCGCCATCGACAACGCGGTTCCGCTGCCGGCGATCACCGCGTCCCTGTTCGCGCGCTTCGCCTCGCGTCAGGACGACTCCCCGCAGATGAAGATGATCGCCGCACTGCGCAACCAGTTCGGCGGCCACGCGGTCGAGAACAAGAAGTAAGTCGGAGCACCACGAAGTCGGGAAGGTCGGCGAACATGCACGTCACGCATCTCTCGCTGGCCGACTTCCGCTCGTACGCCCGGGTCGAGGTCCCTCTCGAGCCGGGCGTCACCGCGTTCGTGGGCGCCAACGGCCAGGGCAAGACCAATCTGGTCGAGGCGGTCGGCTATCTCGCGACGCTCGGCAGCCATCGGGTGTCGTCCGACGCCCCGCTGGTGCGGATGGGCGCCGAGCGTGCCGTCCTGCGGGCCGCGGTCACGCAGGGCGAACGGTCCCAGCTGATCGAGCTGGAGCTCAACCCGGGCCGTGCCAACCGGGCCCGTATCAACAGGTCCTCGCACGTCAGACCGCGTGACGTCCTGGGGATCGTACGGACGGTGCTGTTCGCCCCCGAGGACCTGGCCCTGGTGAAGGGCGACCCGGGTGAGCGCAGGCGCTTCCTGGACGAGCTGATCACGGCGCGTTCGCCGCGGATGGCGGGTGTCCGATCCGACTACGAACGGGTGCTGAAGCAACGCAACACCCTGCTCAAGTCCGCGGCGATGGCACGTCGGCACGGCGGCCGGTCGATGGACCTGTCCACACTGGATGTGTGGGACCAGCATCTGGGCCGCGTGGGCGCGGAGCTGCTCGCACAGCGGCTGGACCTGGTCGCGACGCTGCAGCCGCTGGCGGACAAGGCGTACGCGGACGTCGCTCCCGGCGGTGGCCCGGTCACGCTGGAGTACCGCAGCTCGGTGGGCGGGGACGTGGAGCCCGCGCGCACCCGCGAGGAGCTGTACGAGCAGGTGATGGCGGCGCTCGCCGGGGCACGCAAGCAGGAGATCGAGCGGGGCGTGACGCTGGTCGGCCCGCACCGTGACGATCTGGTGCTCGGGCTGCGCGGAATGCCGGCCAAGGGATACGCGAGCCACGGCGAGTCCTGGTCGTACGCGTTGGCGCTGCGGCTGGCCTCGTACGATCTGCTGCGCTCCGAGGGCAACGAGCCGGTGCTCGTGCTGGACGACGTGTTCGCCGAGCTTGACGCGCGCCGCCGTGAACGGCTGGCGGAGCTGGTGGCGCCGGGCGAGCAGGTGCTGGTGACGGCCGCGGTGGACGACGACGTCCCGGGGGTGCTGGCGGGCGCACGCTACGCCGTGTCCGCGGGGGCGGTGGAGCTGCTGTGAGCGCTCCGGGAGAGGGCCTCGAGCCGGCGGACCCGGTGACCGGAGCGGCGAAGCTTCCCGAGGCGTCGGGCGTCGACCTCGCGCGGGTGGCACTGCGTGCGGCGAAGGAGCAGGCCCGGGCGCGGGGCGCCGCGGTCCAGCAGAAGAATCAGGCCAGGCGGGGGGGCGGTCTGCGGTCCGGGGCGCGGTCCGACGGGCGTGATCCGTTGCCCCTGGGGTCGGCGATCAACCGGCTGATCACCGAGCGCGGCTGGGAGACCCCGGCGGCGGTGGGCGGCGTGATGGGCCGGTGGCCGCAGATCGTCGGGGACGATCTGGCCAAGCACTGTGTGCCGCTGCGGTACGACGAGGATCCGGCCGAGCGGGTCCTGACGGTGCAGTGCGATTCGACGGCGTGGGCGACGCAGCTGCGGCTGCTGGCGCCGCAGCTGGTGGCCCGGCTGAACACCGACCTGGGGCACGGCACGGTGCGCATGATCAAGGTGCTGGGTCCGGGAGGTCCGCAGCGCAGGTTCGGTCCGCTGCGGTCCCCCGGGAGCAGGGGTCCCGGCGACACCTACGGCTGAGCAGGCCTTTTGCCGTTCCGCGACCGCGTGGGCGTTCAGCCCCCGGGGTGTACCGGATGTGCTCCACGTCCCTCTCTGTCCCGTTTCGGGGCCGCACCGGCGCTGCCTGTGTGCAGGGGTATGTGGCGTTTCGTTCCGGACCATGGGGGTGAGGCGTCCCTCACCGTAGCGGGAGGTTGACAGGCCGAAGCGCTCAATGCCCTCGTGAGCCTCTCAGAGCCCCATCCTGAATATGGGGAGTCGTCAGCCGCTCATTCAGGGCGGCACATGCGGACTCAGGTACCGGCAAACACCCATTCATGTCGGCGCTACCGGTAGACTGATGGACAATCCCGCTTCCGTGCGGGAGTCGTCGATACAAGCCGAACGACGCAGCCGCTCCCGCCTGTCCGGAGAACGGCCTGTGCTGTGCCAGAAAGGGCGCTTCGTGGCCGATTCCGGCAACCCCAACGAGAACAACCCGTCCGCAGCCGGTGAGCACGGCGCGGTCACCGCCTCGTACGACGCCAGCGCCATCACGGTCCTCGAGGGCCTGGACGCGGTCCGCAAGCGACCCGGTATGTACATCGGTTCCACCGGTGAGCGCGGCCTCCACCACCTCGTGCAAGAGGTTGTCGACAACTCGGTCGACGAGGCGATGGCCGGTCACGCGGACACCATCGATGTCACGATCCTCGCCGACGGCGGGGTGCGCGTGGTCGACAACGGCCGTGGCATCCCGGTCGACATCGTGCCGTCCGAAGGCAAGCCGGCCGTCGAGGTCGTCCTGACGGTCCTGCACGCCGGCGGCAAGTTCGGCGGGGGCGGCTACGCCGTCTCCGGCGGTCTGCACGGTGTCGGTGTGTCCGTCGTCAACGCCCTCTCCACCCGGGTGTCCGTCGAGGTCAGGCGGGACGGCTACCGCTGGACCCAGGACTACAAGCTCGGTGTCCCGACCGCACCGCTGGCCCGTCACGAGGCCACCGACGAGTCCGGTACGACCGTCACCTTCTGGGCCGACGCGGACATCTTCGAGACCACCGAGTACTCCTTCGAGACCCTTTCGCGCCGCTTCCAGGAGATGGCGTTCCTCAACAAGGGCCTCACCCTCAAGCTCACGGACGAGCGCGAGTCGGCGAAGGCGACGGCGGGCGCGGACAGCGCCGAGGTGGTCGAGGTTCCCGACGAGGAGCCGACCCGGACGGTCACGTACCACTACGAGGACGGCATCGTCGACTTCGTGAAGTACCTGAACTCCCGTAAGGGCGACGTCATTCACCGGTCGGTGATCGACATCGAGGCCGAGGACAAGGAGCGACTCCTCTCGGCCGAGATCGCGATGCAGTGGAACACGCAGTACACGGAGGGGGTCTACTCCTTCGCCAACGCGATCCACACGCACGAGGGCGGTACGCACGAGGAGGGCTTCCGTGCGGCGCTGACCTCCCTGGTCAACCGGTACGCGCGCGACAAGAAGCTGCTGCGCGAGAAGGACGACAACCTCACGGGCGAGGACGTCCGCGAGGGCCTGACGGCGATCATCTCGGTGAAGCTGGGCGAGCCGCAGTTCGAGGGCCAGACGAAGACCAAGCTGGGCAACACGGAGGCCAAGACCTTCGTGCAGAAGGTCGTCCACGAGCAGCTCACGGACTGGTTCGACCGCAATCCCAACGAGGCCGCCGACATCATCCGCAAGGGCATCGCGGCTTCCACGGCGCGTGTGGCGGCCCGCAAGGCGCGTGACCTGACCCGGCGCAAGGGGCTGCTGGAGAGCGCCTCGCTGCCCGGCAAGCTGAGCGACTGCCAGTCGAACGACCCCACCAAGTGCGAGATCTTCATCGTCGAGGGTGACTCCGCCGGTGGTTCGGCGAAGTCCGGCCGCAACCCGATGTACCAGGCGATCCTGCCCATCCGAGGCAAGATCCTGAACGTCGAGAAGGCCAGGATCGACAAGATCCTGCAGAACACCGAGGTGCAGGCGCTGATCTCGGCCTTCGGTACCGGGGTCCACGAGGACTTCGACATCGAGAAGCTCCGCTATCACAAGATCATTCTGATGGCGGACGCCGATGTCGACGGCCAGCACATCAACACGCTGCTGCTGACGTTCCTGTTCCGGTTCATGCGGCCGCTGGTCGAGTCCGGACACGTGTACCTCTCCCGCCCGCCGCTCTACAAGATCAAGTGGGGCCGGGACGACTTCGAGTACGCGTACTCCGACCGGGAGCGCGACGCCCTGGTGGAGCTCGGCAAGCAGAACGGCAAGCGGATCAAGGAAGACTCGATCCAGCGCTTCAAGGGTCTCGGCGAGATGAACGCCGAGGAGCTGCGCATCACGACCATGGACGTCGACCACCGTGTGCTCGGCCAGGTCACGCTGGACGACGCGGCGCAGGCCGACGACCTGTTCTCGGTGCTGATGGGTGAGGACGTCGAGGCGCGGCGCTCGTTCATCCAGCGCAACGCCAAGGACGTCCGCTTCCTCGACATCTGAGTCGGCCGTACAAGCAAGCCGCAGCTCGAAAGGACTTTGACCAGCAATGGCCGACGAGATCACCCCTGTGACACCTGAAGAGGAGCCCGCCGCCGCGGGTGTGGGCATGCGTGTCGAGCCCGTGGGGCTCGAGACGGAGATGCAGCGCTCCTACCTCGACTACGCGATGTCCGTCATCGTGTCGCGTGCCCTGCCCGACGTGCGGGACGGCCTGAAGCCCGTCCACCGCCGGGTGCTGTACGCGATGTACGACGGCGGCTACCGGCCCGAGAAGGGCTTCTACAAGTGCGCCCGTGTCGTCGGTGACGTCATGGGTACGTACCACCCGCACGGCGACTCCTCGATCTACGACGCGCTCGTGCGACTGGCGCAGCACTGGTCGATGCGCATGCCGCTGGTGGACTCCAACGGCAACTTCGGTTCCCCGGGCAACGACCCGGCCGCCGCGATGCGGTACACCGAGTGCAAGATGATGCCGCTGTCCATGGAGATGGTCCGGGACATCGACGAGGAGACCGTCGATTTCAAGGACAACTACGACGGCCGCAACCAGGAGCCGGTGGTTCTCCCGGCGCGCTTCCCGAACCTGCTGATCAATGGTTCGGCGGGCATCGCGGTCGGGATGGCCACGAACATCCCGCCGCACAACCTGCGCGAGGTCGCGGCCGGTGCGCAGTGGTACCTGGAGCACCCGGAGGCTTCGCACGAGGAGCTCCTGGACGCGCTGCTCGAACGCATCAAGGGCCCGGACTTCCCGACGGGCGCGCTCGTCGTGGGCCGTAAGGGCATCGAGGACGCGTACCGCACCGGTCGTGGCTCCATCACGATGCGCGCGGTCGTGGCGGTCGAGGAGATCCAGGGCCGGCAGTGCCTGGTGGTCACTGAGCTTCCGTACCAGACCAACCCCGACAACCTCGCGCAGAAGATCGCCGACCTGGTGAAGGACGGCAAGGTCGGCGGCATCGCGGACGTCCGTGACGAGACGTCCTCGCGCACCGGCCAGCGTCTGGTGGTCGTGCTGAAGCGTGACGCGGTCGCCAAGGTCGTCCTGAACAACCTGTACAAGCACACCGATCTGCAGACGAACTTCGGCGCGAACATGCTGGCGCTCGTCGACGGGGTGCCGCGCACGCTCTCGATCGACGCGTTCATCCGGCACTGGGTGACGCACCAGATCGAGGTCATCGTCCGGCGCACGAAGTTCCGGCTGCGCAAGGCCGAGGAGCGGGCGCACATTCTGCGGGGCCTGCTCAAGGCGCTGGACGCGATCGACGAGGTCATCGCGCTCATCCGTCGCAGCAACACCGTGGAGATCGCGCGTGAGGGCCTGATGGGCCTTCTGGAGATCGACGAGATCCAGGCGAACGCGATCCTGGAGATGCAGCTGCGCCGGCTGGCCGCGCTGGAGCACCAGAAGATCACCGCCGAGCACGACGAGCTCCAGGCGAAGATCAACGAGTACAACGCGATCCTGGTGTCGCCCGAGCGGCAGCGGCAGATCGTCAGCGAGGAGCTGGCGGCGATCGTCGAGAAGTTCGGCGACGACCGGCGTTCCAAGCTGGTGCCCTTCGACGGTGACATGTCCATCGAGGACCTCATCGCCGAGGAGGACATCGTCGTCACGATTTCCCGCGGCGGCTATGTGAAGCGCACGAAGACGGACGACTACCGCTCGCAGAAGCGTGGCGGCAAGGGCGTGCGCGGGACGAAGCTCAGGGAAGACGACATCGTCGACCACTTCTTCGTGTCGACGACGCACCACTGGCTGTTGTTCTTCACGAACAAGGGCCGGGTGTACCGGGCGAAGGCCTACGAGCTGCCGGACGCCGGCCGGGACGCGCGCGGTCAGCACGTCGCGAACCTGCTGGCCTTCCAGCCGGACGAACAGATCGCGCAGATCCTGGCGATCCGTGACTACGAGGCGGCGCCCTATCTGATCCTGGCCACCAAGGGCGGTCTGGTGAAGAAGACATCGCTCAAGGACTACGACTCGCCGCGTTCCGGGGGTGTCATCGCGATCAACCTCCGGGAGACGGAGAGCGGCGCGGACGACGAGCTCATCGGTGCGGAGCTGGTGTCGGCGGAGGACGACCTGCTGCTCATCAGCAGGAAGGCCCAGTCGATCAGGTTCACTGCGACGGACGACGCGCTGCGCCCGATGGGCCGTGCCACTTCGGGTGTGAAGGGCATGAGCTTCCGCGAGGGCGACGAGCTGCTCTCGATGAATGTTGTCCGTCCCGGTACGTTCGTGTTCACTGCCACCGACGGCGGGTACGCGAAGCGGACCGTTGTCGACGAGTACCGCGTCCAGGGTCGTGGCGGTCTGGGTATCAAGGCCGCGAAGATCGTGGAGGACCGGGGATCGCTCGTCGGCGCGCTGGTGGTGGAGGAGACGGACGAGATCCTCGCCATCACGCTCGGCGGCGGCGTGATTCGTACGCGAGTCAATGAAGTCAGGGAGACGGGCCGTGACACCATGGGCGTCCAACTGATCAATCTGGGCAAGCGCGATGCCGTCGTCGGCATTGCGCGCAACGCCGAGGCCGGTCGCGAGGCCGAAGAGGTCGACGGGACCGACGAGGCCGAAGGCAACACGGTCGAGGCCCATGCCGAGAACGTGGTCGAGGGCACAGTCGAGGGCACGGAGCCTTCGGCCGGGGAGCACGAGGAGTAAAGCGTGAGTGGAGCCACGGGCGCCGGTTCGGCCGCTTCCGGAGCTGGAGCGAACGGTGCCCGTGGCCCTGCCACGGACTCCCAAGGGGGCACTGTGACAGACACTCGGGGACCTCAGCCCCAGTACGAGGGGTACGCGACCGGGCCGTTGCCCGGTGAGCGTGAGCCCGCAACGGGCCAGGCGGGGCCCTACCACCCGCCTCAGGCGTACCCGTCCCCCGCGGGCGGTACGCGGGGTGGCGGCACGGAGGGCGGAGCACAGGGCATGGGCGGCGTACAGGCGACCCGGCTGCCCCGGACGGGGGCTCGGACCACTCCGCGCACCCGTAAGGCGCGGCTGCGGGTGGCGAAGGCCGATCCGTGGTCGGTGATGAAGGTCAGCTTCCTGCTGTCCATCGCACTCGGCATCTGCACGGTGGTGGCATCCGCGGTCCTGTGGATGGTGATGGACGCGATGGGCGTCTTCGACACCGTGGGCGGCACGATCAGCGAGGCCACCGGCTCGAACGAGAGCAACGGCTTCGATCTGCAGTCGTTCCTGTCGCTGCCGCGCGTCCTCATCTTCACCTCGGTCATCGCGGTGGTCGATGTGGTGCTGGCCACCGCGCTGGCCACGCTGGGCGCGTTCATCTACAACTTGTCGGCCGGCTTCGTGGGCGGCGTCGAGCTCACTCTGGCCGAGGACGAGTAGGACGCCGGGTATCGATTTTGGGACTGGCCCCGACGTGCGCTAATCTTCAGAAGTCAGCGCACAGCGCGGCGGGGCTATAGCTCAGTTGGTTAGAGCGCATCCCTGATAAGGATGAGGCCACAGGTTCAAATCCTGTTAGCCCCACCAGCACGAAGGCCCCCAGTCTTTACGGACTGGGGGCCTTCGGCATGTACGGGGGGGTTCTGTGTGCCGGCCGCGTGCGTGGGGCTCTTCGGTTCGTACGGAGGCCGGAGCCGTCGGGCTCCCGTCGTGCCCCCGCCTTTGCCGCCGTTCCCCGGTGTGTGCCCGGTACCCGCCCCTGAGGGCGTTTCAGTGGCGGTACGGGGGCATGGAGAAGGCCCCTGCCGGTGTGAGCCGGACCAGGGGCCCTGTGTGTCGGCTGAGGCGTTCTCAGGGCGCTCAGGGCGGCAGTGGGGACGAGTCCCCGGCCGGTGTGCCGCCGTGGGTGGAGCGGGTGCTGTTCGTGGCGTGCGAGGCGTCGGTCGTGTCGGCGGACAGTTGCCGGGTGGCCGGTGAGGAGCCGTGTGCCTCGGCGCGGATGCGCTGCTTCATCGTGGGTGGCAGCGCCCTGTCACGCGGAAGGGTCCATCGCACCGACGGAGTGGTCGCGGTTGCCGCGGTCGCACCCGTGTGCTCCTGGCTCGTGCTCGCCGGCTCCGCGGCCGTGGCCTGGGCGGTGGCGAGGCCCAGCGACGCCAGAAGTGCGAAGAAGGCGGTGATGAAGGCGGTCCAGATGCCCTTGACCTTGAAGGCGCTCATGGCCCCTCACTTTCGGGTGGTCCTGTTTGCTTACCTTTCCGATGATGTGGAGATGACCGCCGGATTCCGGGACCGACGCCCCCGCTGCGCCGATCTTCCGATGAACACCACTCGTATGGTTCAACCGGCCCGGACGAGCTGTTCCGGGGGTGGGCGGCGCCTCCCGCGAGGGCCCGATCGAGGCGCCGGTGAGGTCCCGGGGAGGTCACCGAACGGTATCGGTCGGTGTGTATAGTCGGGCGGCAGAAGTCCCTTACGTCAAGGAAAGACGAGGTCGCGCGGTGAAGAAGCTTCTCCTGGTCGCACTGGCCGCCATCGGCGGGCTCCTCGTGTACCGCCAGATCCAGGCGGATCGCGCCGAGCAGGATCTGTGGACGGAGGCGACCGACTCCGTGCCCGCAGGTTCGGGTGTGTGAGACGGAACAGTCTGTTATGAGCCCCGGTCGCTGAGCGGCCGGGGCTTCTCGCTGTCCGGGCCGGGTCCCTGCTGCGGGACCATGACGGCCGTGCCCGTTAATTCGCCTCAGCAAATCATTGAGTTGCGTAAGCAAAGAATCTGGAGTCGTGGGCCGAGCGGGCCTCCGTGAGGTCACGGCCGAGTGGGGGGAGCCGTCGCCGTACGGGGCGACAGGGCGCGTGCGGACGGCACCGCGACGCACCGGACGCCGCTGTCCTCGCCGGGCGGGCGCGGAGGCCGGCGCAACTCTCCACAGCCGGATGACGGTTGATGGGCGACCGGATCGAAGGATGGGTCACCGCGGCCCGGTCGACGCCATCCGTCCCGGGCGGTACCTGGACACCGCCGGGCCTGGTGAGAAGCGGTACCACGCCCTGGACCTCGGCGCCGGTCCGCCGGAGGCCTCTCGGCGACCGCGGTCCCGCAGTGCGGAGCGCCGGTACGGGAGAGGGAAAGGGACGGTGCGAAGCGGGGCAATAGCCGTGATCCGGCTGTGGCCGCAGACAGCAGTGCTACGGGCGGGGCAGGATGGACCGGCATCGCGACCGCTGCCGGAGCGGGCGCAGTGGCCGCATGATCGCGGGGCTCGTGTCCGTACGCAGCCGCCGCGGGGCCGGCACGCAGACGACGAGGGGAAGCGCGTGGACAGGCAGCGCAACAGGGGCCGGGTGACGCTGGCGTCGCTCGCGGCGATGTGCGCGGTGGCGGTGCTGCCGGGACAGGCGCATGCGGCCGGCGGCCCCGGGTCCTACACCTTCGACCCCGTGGCGACGGTGGTCCCGGGCGCGGAGACGAACGCCGACGCGTCCGAGCTGAAGCCCGGAGCGGTCTACAAGAGCTCCATCAAGGCGGACGAGAAGCTCTACTACCGCCTGGAGCTCGACGACAGGACCAATGCGTACGTGTCCGCGGTGGTCGTGCCGAGGACGGCCGGACAGGTCGCCTACGGGGACGGCATCACGATCAGCATCAGGGATCTCGACGACTCCCGGTGCAGCTCCGAGGACGCGATCTTCGAGGCCGCGGAGTTCCCGCGCCCGATCGCCGCCTACGCGCACCGCACCGTGGAGAAGGACAGCACCACGTGCAGCGCGGCCGGCACCTACAACGTGCTGATCGAGCGGGAGAGCAAGGCCACATCGGCTTCGGACGCGTGGGACCTGGAGCTGCGGTTCGAGACGGAACCGTCGCTCAAGGACGGTGACACACCTCCGACCGAGGCGCCGGAGAACTGGCCCTCCTCCTCGCCGACTCCGCCCTCCGGCAAGCAGAAGCGGACCGGTGGCAGCGGTTACTACGACGCCACCAGCCTGGAGTCCGGCGAGTGGGTGGACACCGTCGCACCCGGACAGACCCGCTTCTACCGGGTTCCGGTGGACTGGGACCAGCAGATCTTCGCGACGGCCGCGCTCAGCAACAACAACAAGTCGACGGAGTTCCTCGGCAACGCCCTGGCGGTGTCGCTGGACAACCCGGCGCACGGCCATGTCGACGACGCGACGCTGTCGTACGCCGGCAAGCCGACCTCCGTATCCCTGGATCCGCTGCCGCCGGTGGCGTACGAGAACCGCTACGACTCGGCCTCGGCCGTCAGCGCCATGCGCTTCGCCGGCTGGTACTACCTGTCGGTGACGCTGAGCCCGGAGGTCGCGGAGCACTACGGGGACACGCCCATCGGGCTGACCCTCAAGGTCAACGTGCTCAACGACGCCGGGCCGACGCCCTACCAGGGGGAGGCGGGCGTCTTCGGAGTCACCGACGACGACAGGGACATGGCCAGGAACGGACAGAGCGCGCCCGCGGCCGGCAAGAGCGACACGATGGAGATGGTGGCCGTGGCGGGGATCGGCACGGGTGCCGTGCTGGTCCTCGGACTCGGGGTGTGGACGCTGCTGGCCAGGCGCCGGCCCGTCCCCGCCGACGTGCCGCCGGGCGCGGGCGGTCAGCCGCCGTTCGGGCCGCCCCAGGCCTGGTAGCCCGCACGGCGGACCGCGCCGGTCAGGTCTGGGTCAGTGCCCAGATGCCGACCGCGAAGCAGACCAGAGCCACGAACAGCACCGGGATCGCCACCTTCGGGGGCGGTCCCGGGCGCGTTCGGTGGGACGCCTGCGCGGGCTCCGCACCGGCATGCGGAGCCCGCGGGTGCGGAGCCGTGTAGGCGCGGGTGGGTGCCGGTCCGTGCCGCACCGCTGCGGTGGGGGCCTGGGCGAGGTCCGGTGCGGCAGCGGAGAGGGGCGGGGCCGCGTGCGCCGGGGCGGGGGCGGGCGGGGTCTGCCGCAGCGGTGCGGACTGCGGGGGCGGAGCGATATGGAAGCTGCCCGTCTCCGACATCGAGGCCTGCGGCGTGTAGGGCTGCTGCCCGGCACCCTGGGGCTGCTGTGGCGCCTGGGGCATCTGTGTGCCACCAAGGGGCTGTACGGGCGCCCGCTGGGCCTGTACGGGGCCGTCGGGGCCGAATCCGGCGGGCAGGGGGCCGATCTGGTCGAAGACCTCCACCGACTCCTCGTCCGGACCGGGATCCGGCAGCATCTCTACGGCGGCCGTCAGGGCCTTGCGCGCACCCGTGGCCGTCCGGAAACGGGCTTGCGGGTCCGGCTGCAGCAGTCCCGCGAGCACCTGCCACAGCGGCTCCGGCACACCCTCGGGGGCACCCGGGGTGCCGTGCGCGACGAAGTGCGTGATGAGCGCCCGGGCGTCGGGCTTCCGGCCCCGCAGCAGATACAGCGCGACGAGACCGACGGCGAACAGGTCTGCGGGGAAGTCGGGTTCGGCCCCCATCATCTGCTCGGGAGCGAAGTAACCGGGCGTACCCACCACGTAGTTGGTCTCGGTCAGACGCGGCTCGCCCTTGCGCATCGAGATGCCGAAGTCGGAGAGCCGAAGGTGTGGCCGGCCCGTTCCGGTGGCCTCCATCAGGATGTTGGCCGGCTTGATGTCACGGTGCACGACGCCCTCGGCGTGCACCGTGGACAGCCCGGACAGCAGCTGGTCCAGCAGGAGGCAGACGAAACGCGGGGGCAGCGGTCCGTAGTCGCCGATGACATGGGCCAGCGATCCGCCGCTGACCAGGTCCATCGTGAACAGGACCTTGTCGTCGTCGGCCGCCCAGCTGGCGGGAGCGAGGACGTGCGGGTGCTCGATCCGCAGTGCCTGCTCGCGGACGAAGCGCAGCAGCGTGTGCGCATCGCTCTGCTGCAGGACCTTGGCCGCCACATACCTGCGGCGCCGGTGGTCCCAGGCACGCCAGACGGCGCCGACCCCACCCCGTCCGATCGGATCGATCAGCTCGTACCGACCGGCGAATACCTCACCCATTGCGCTGCGCCCGCTCCCCGTCTCCAGTTTCGGCTCGTGCCCCGGCCGTCGGGACACCTACTGCCGGGCTCCCGTCGGCAGGACTCCGGCAACCGGGACCGCTCTAGCTCTGGTGGCCTTCGTAGTGCGCGACCGCGTCCGCGGTGCGCCCCGCTCCGTACACCCTGAGGAACTCTGCCAGTTCGGGGTGGGTCGGGGCGAGGGAGTCCGCGGCGTCGATGATGTCGCCTGCGGCGGCGACCGAACGCAGCAGCGACTGGATCTCACGGACCACGCGCCGGACCGTGGGCGCCCCGCCGGTGGCGGACGTCTGGCCGGTGCCGGTCAGGACCGAACCGCCCTGGGACTTCTTGATCTCTTCCATCCGGTCGGTGGCCTCTCCCGCGCTGGCACTGCCGTCCGACACCTGTCCGGCGAGTTCCTGAAGGGCCTGGACGCGCTGGACGACCGCGGGATTGCCGATCTTGGCCCGCTGGCCGCTCATCAGCTGGGACAGCATGGGCGCGGACAGCCCGAGCACCGCCGCGAGCCGGGCCTGGTTCAGGCCGAGATCGTCGATCAGCCTGCGGAAGAGCGCCCCCAGCGGCTCCCCGTACCAGCTGCGCTGGAGCTCCCGGGCTCTAGCCGTCGCCTCTTGCTGCGCTGCGTCCATTGCGTCTCCCCTTCGCTGCGGCTTCGCTGCTGCGAACCTCGTCGTGCATCTTACGGAGAGCCGTTGCGGACCGGGAGTCCCAATCCTTTTGCAAGATTCAGGGGGGCACCCGGTACTCTGTTCTGCGACGGACGTCGAGGCACGGATGTATCCGGTGCTGTCGGCTTTTCCGGGGGCCTTAGCTCAGTTGGTAGAGCGCTGCCTTTGCAAGGCAGATGTCAGGAGTTCGAATCTCCTAGGCTCCACAGTCAAACGCCCCTGGCCTGCGTATCAGCAGGTCAGGGGCGTTTTCTTGTGCATGGGGCAGGTGGGGTCCGGGATCCGTTCCGAGGCCGGAGGCGACGGGGCGGGAGAGCTCGGCCGGTTCCGTGAGGGGGACGAGGAGGGCGCCGGAAGACGGTTGGGTCTCCCGGCGCCCCGGTCGTACGCCGTATCCGGTATGCCGTGCGCTCAGTGGCGCTCGTCGCGGTCGGTTTCCTCCGAGGTGCCCGTCCCGGCTTCGTCCTCGTCCTGCTTGACGCGGACCTCCGGGTCGAGCACGGTCGGGCCGCTGCCGTCGACCGAGGTCAGAGGAGCACGGTCGTCGGCCACCTCGGTGGGCGCCGGGGGCTCGACCAGCCAGTCGGGGTTGGCCTGCTTGTCCCACCACTTCCAGGCGGCGAACGCGGCTCCCGCCAGAGTGCCGAGGACGAATACCCCCTTGGCCAGGCGGCCGGCCCTGGCACGACGCTCGTGCTTCCTGACGAGCTTCTGGATCTCCTTGGCCGTCACCTGACCACGCAGCGCGGCCAGTGCGGCGGTGCTGCGGGCGGTGGCCTCCTCGGCCAGGGGCTGAGCCGCCGCCACCGCGTGTTCGACGCGCGGCACGGTGTAGTCGGCGGCGCTCCTGGCGGCCCGACGCGTGCGGACGGCGGCGCGCTGCGCCGCCTCGTCGACCTTGGGGGGCACATGGGTGCGTGCCTGTTCGATGCGGGGCGCGAGGTACGCGCCGTACTGGACTCGAGCCTGCGCGGCTGCCTTCGACACCTTGGGCGCGAGCAGTGCGCGAGCCTCCTGCGCGTAGTGCGCGGCCTGTTCCTTGGCCGTGTCGGCGTAGGGCGCCACCACTTCCGCGGCGTGCTGCGCGTTGTCCTTCGCCGAGTAGGTTGCGGCGCGCACGCTGTCGATGCGGGTCACGGGATCCTCCTCCTTGGTGGCGGGTAGGTACTCCGCCTATCCACCCAATTCGAAATCATGCCTGCTGAGGGATTGAGCGCCAGATGGGACGGGCATCCGGGTCACGAACGGCATTATCGGGGCAATGCGGTGCAAGGGGAGCGTGTCGACGACGATGCCACGGTTCGCGTCGGTGCGCGCCACGGCGCCGCGCACATGGCCGCATGTGTCCCGCAGGAAGTGTGGGAAAGGTGCGGGAAAGCGGTCAGCGAGGTGAGTGCCGTCCTCACCGGGGCGGTGACCGAGGGGCGGAGGGGGTGCTCCGTGCGAGGATCGGTGCTCGTCAGGGAAGACTCACGGAAGGCAGATCGTGGCCGAGCAGCTGTACGCCACCTTGAAGACCAGCCAGGGCGACATCGAGATCCGGCTTCTGCCGAACCACGCGCCCAAGACGGTCAGGAACTTCGTCGAGCTCGCCCAGGGTGAGCGTGAGTGGACCAACCCGGCAACCGGTGAGAAGTCCTCGGACAGGCTGTACGACGGCACTGTCTTCCACCGCGTCATCAGCGGCTTCATGATCCAGGGGGGCGACCCGCTGGGTAACGGTACGGGCGGCCCGGGGTACGAGTTCGGCGACGAGTTCCACCCGGACCTGGCCTTCACCAAGCCGTACCTGCTGGCCATGGCCAACGCGGGTCCGGGTACCAACGGCTCGCAGTTCTTCCTGACGGTGTCGCCCACGGCGTGGCTGACCGGTAAGCACACGATCTTCGGTGAGGTCGCGGACGAGGCGGGCAGGAAGGTTGTGGACACCATCGCGGCGACCGCGACCAACCCGCGTACGGACCGACCGCTGCAGGACGTGGTGATCGAGTCGGTCGTCATCGAGACCCGCTGACTCCCGCTCTTTCGGCACGGGGCTCCGACAGCACCCGCGCCGGTCGTCATCGGGCCCCGGCGCCGGCCTGAGTCCGGGAACCTACCGCCCTGTTCGTCCGTACTGTTACATAACGGGCGAGCGGGGCGGACGCAGGTGCGCCGCCTCCACGGACGAGGACCGAAGGGGCCGTGACCGATGGAGCAGCAGCCGCCGAAAGACCGGGACGGGTCCGCGGCCGCGGACGGTCCGGCCACGTGCTACAGGCATCCGGGCCGGGAGACGGGGATCCGCTGCGTCCGGTGCGAGCGGCCGATCTGCACCGACTGCATGATCGACGCCTCGGTCGGCTTCCAGTGCCCGGACTGCGTCCGGGAGGGTTCCGGTACGGGGCACCATCCGGCGGCGAGCCGGCCGCGCACCCTGGCGGGCGGCGCCGTGGCGGGCGATCCGAGGCTGGTCACCAAGATCCTGCTCGGGCTCAATCTCGCGGTGTTCGTCGCCGTCTCGGTGGCCGGGCGCCCGCTGATCGACGATCTGCTGCTGTTCGGCCGCGCCTATCCGGGGAATCAGCCGTCCGGCCTCGAAGGAGTGGCCGAGGGCCAGTGGTACCGGCTGCTGACGTCGGTGTTCCTGCACCAGGAGGTGTGGCACATCGCCTTCAACATGCTCGGTCTGTGGTGGCTCGGCGGGCCGCTGGAGGCCGCCCTGGGCCGGGTCCGCTATCTGCTGCTCTACGTGCTGTCGGGGCTCGCGGGCAGCGCCCTCACGTACTGGATCTCCGATCCGGCGCAGGGCTCGCTCGGCGCTTCCGGTGCCGTCTTCGGTCTGCTGGGAGCCACAGCGGTTCTGATGCGCCGGATGAACTACGACATGAGGCCGCTGATCGCGCTCCTCGTGGTGAACCTGATCTTCACCTTCAACCCGTGGGGCTCCATCGCCTGGCAGGCGCACATCGGCGGGCTGGTCGCGGGCACCCTGATCGCGATCGCGATGGTGCACGCGCCGCGCGAGCGCCGGAACCTCGTGCAGTACGGGACCTGTGCGCTCGTCCTGCTGGTGGTCGTGGTGGTCGTCCTCGCCAGGACCGCAGCCCTCACCTGAGCGGAATCCGGTGCTCCGGGGTCAGAGTTGTCCACAGAGGGTGCCGGATCTTGTGCATGGCGTGGGGAACAGTTGTGCCCCTTGTCGCTGAACTGGGTTTCTCCAGTCAGGACAAGGGGCGTACCGTCCGGCGATGCGAGAGTGTGCAGTCATACCGGCGTCAACTTCGACGGAAGTTATCCACAGATCGTCTGACCTTTTCCCCTGTCTGTGGATAACTTTGTGGGTAACTCAGGGCAGAGGTGTGCGCAGGGCTACTTCCACTGCGTGGAGACGCCGAAGCCGCCGGCGATGAATCCGAAGCCCACCACGATGTTCCAGTTACCCAGGGCATCGATCGGCAGATCGCCCTCGGTCACGTAGAAGACCACGATCCAGGCCAGACCGATGAGGAAGAGCGCCAGCATCACCGGCGCCACCCAACTTCGGTTGGTCAGCTTTATGTTGGTGGACTGCCTCTCCGGAGGAGGCGTGAAGTCTGCCTTCTTGCGGATACGTGACTTCGGCACGAGGGACTCTCCTGTCGATGCGCTGCGTGACCGCGCAGGGATCTGTGGCTGGCGCCGGGGCGCAAGGGGGAATGCTGCCTCCCCGGGGCGTCCGTTAGCGTAGTGCTTCCGTGGCGCCTAAGGAGATAAGGGTACGTTGAGCAATTCCGCCGACTCTCCCCAGCATCCGGCCAGGCGCGTGTCCCGGTGGCCGGTCCAGAGCCTCACCGCTGCTGTTTTCGCGCTGGCCGGACTCATTTTCGTCACCAGCGCCAACACTGCCAAGGGTACGGACATCCGTACCGACTCCTCCCTGCTGAAGCTCTCCGACCTCATCCAGCAGCGCAGCGAGAACAACGCGGAACTGGACGAATCGACCGCTTCCGTGCGAGCGGACATCGACGCGCTCGCCCGGCGTGACGACGGGAGCACCAGGGCGGAGGACGCCGAGCTCGACGCGCTGGAGAAGGCCGCGGGTACGACGGAACTCACCGGTGAGGCCGTCGGCGTCACCCTGAACGACGCCCCGCCGAATGCCACCGCGAACCCCGGCTACCCCGAACCGCAGCCCAATGACCTGGTCATCCACCAGCAGGATCTGCAGGCCGTCGTGAACGCCCTCTGGGAGGGCGGGGCCCGCGGGATCCAGGTGATGGACCAGCGGCTGATCTCGACGAGCGCGGTGCGCTGCGTCGGCAACACGCTGATCCTGCAGGGCCGCGTGTACTCACCGCCGTACAAGGTCACCGCTGTCGGCGACCAGGGCAAGCTCAAGCAGGCGCTCAAGGACTCCACGGCGATCCAGAACTACCAGCTGTACGTGAAGGCGTACGGGCTGGGCTGGAAGGTCGACGAGGACGACGAACTGACGCTTCCCGGCTACTCGGGCACGGTGGACCTCCATTACGCGGAGCCGGTCCAGTAGCCCTCCGGTCAGGCCTGCCCGTGCCGGAACCACGCTTCGGACCGCGGTTTTCCACAGTCGGCCCACGCGTGTGACCGACGGCGGGGCTGCGGCTTTCCACAGCTGACCCACGCCTGAGCCCCGGCCCTTTAGTCTGGTGCCGTACCGAATGGAGGCGACAGCATGTACGGCTGGATCTGGCGGCATCTGCCGGGCAACACATGGGTGCGGGGCATCGTCTCGCTGGTGCTCGTCCTGGCCGTTGTCTACGCGCTCTTCCAGTACGTCTTCCCCTGGGCGGAGCCGCTGCTCCCGTTCGGTGATGTGACGGTGGACGGCGAAGGCACCGACGGAGCGGAGGCCGGCCGGTGAGCGCACGCATTCTCGTCGTCGACAACTACGACAGCTTCGTCTTCAACCTGGTCCAGTACCTCTACCAGCTCGGCGCCGAGTGCGAAGTGGTGCGCAACGACGAGGTGACCACGGCACACGCCGAGGACGGGTTCGACGGGGTCCTGCTGTCGCCCGGGCCCGGCACGCCCGAGCAGGCCGGTGTCTGCATCGACATGGTGCACCACTGCGCGCGCATCGGTGTCCCCGTCTTCGGCGTCTGCCTGGGGATGCAGTCGATGGCCGTCGCGTACGGCGGTGTGGTGGACCGTGCGCCGGAGCTGCTGCACGGGAAGACCTCCCCCGTGCTGCACGAGGGCAAGGGCGTGTTCGCCGGTCTGCCGTCGCCGTTCACCGCGACGCGCTACCACTCGCTCGCAGCGGAACCGGCCACGGTCCCACCCGAGCTGGAGGTCACCGCCCGCACCGCCGACGGGATCATCATGGGGCTGCGCCACCGTGAACTGGCGGTCGAAGGCGTGCAGTTCCACCCGGAGTCGGTGCTCACGGAGCACGGCCACCTGATGCTCGCGAACTGGCTGGCCCAGTGCGGGTACACGGGGGCCGTCGCCAGGTCGGTGGGGCTCGCCCCGGTGGTGGGCAAGGCCGTGGCGTGACCGCACTCCGCCCCGAACCCGATGCCGGGCAGAACGGCCCGTACGCGCAGGGAGCGTACGGGGCGGACGGCCCGTTCGAGGCGGCGGTGGAGCAGCTCGCGGACCCGCTGAACGATCCCCTGCCGGGGCAGCACGCGTCGCCCTGGTTCCGGGTGGAGAACGCCCCGGCGGCCGGCCCGGCGCCCTCGGCGGCGCGGCAGGGGCCTGAGCGGCCCCAGGAGACCCCTGGAGAGTGGTACGAACCGGAGGGGTGCCAGAGGGACCGGTACGGGAACCAAGGGCTGGAACCGGCCTCTCAGCCGGTTTCTCCCCCGGCGACGGTCCTGGTGTCCGATCCGGTGTCCGGCTCCGCTGCCTCCGATCCCCGCGTCCAGGCTGCCCCTTCCCCGGTCGACGACACCGTCGCCCTGCGGACGGCGGACACACGACGCCTGTCGCAGCCCGGCGCTCCCGGGCTCTCCTCCGGTCCCGACCCCGTCGCCCCGGTGCCGGATGTCCCGACCGTCGCTCCGCCGACGGGCGGTCGGGCCGAGCGGCGACGAGCGGCCAAGGGCCGTGGGAAGCGGCGCGCCGAACCGCGGCGCACGACGGAGGCGGACACGGCGGAGCCCGCCGTCCCCATGTCGCGGCTGGAGGCCCGGCGCGCTGCCCGTGCGGCCAAGGACAGCCCGGCCGTCGTGGCCAGCCGGGTCATCGGCGAGGTGTTCATCACCTTCGGTGTGCTGATGCTGCTGTTCGTCACGTATCAGCTGTGGTGGACCAACGTCCGCGCCGACCGGATCGCCGGCCGGGAGACCCACAAGATCCAGGACGACTGGGCGAACGGCGAGCGCACACCGGGTGCCTTCGAGGCGGGCCAGGGCTTCGCCATCATGCACATCCCGAAGCTGGACGTGGTCGCGCCGATCGCCGAGGGCATCAACAAGGAGAAGGTCCTCGACCGCGGCATGATCGGCCACTACGCCGACGGCAAGCTGAAGACGGCCATGCCTTCGGCGAAGCAGGGGAACTTCGCGGTCGCGGGCCACCGCAACACCCACGGCGAACCGTTCCGCTACATCAACAAGCTGAAGCCCGGCGACCCGATCGTGGTCGAGACCCAGGACGCCTACTACACCTATGAGATGGCCGGCATCCTTCCGCAGACGTCGCCGTCCAACGTCTCGGTGATCAGTGCCGTGCCGGCGGGGTCCGGCTTCACCGGTCCGGGCAGGTACATCACGCTGACGACGTGTACGCCGGAATTCACGAGTACGTACCGAATGATCGTGTGGGGCAAGATGGTCGACGAACGGCCGCGCAGCGAGGGGAAGCCCGACGCGCTCATGGGCTGAACATCATCACGACAGGGACGGGTGCGGTGGCAGCGAGGACCGAGCACGAAGAGCGCGCCGCCGAGTCGGCGCCGCCGGTACGGCGCGGGAGCCGTCATCCCGTCGCGGCGGCCGTGAGCCTCTTCGGCGAGCTGCTGATCACCGTAGGCCTGGTGCTGGGCCTCTTCGTCGTCTACTCGCTGTGGTGGACCAATGTGCTCGCCGACCGCGAGGCCGAGAAGCAGGGCAACAGCGTCCGGGACCGCTGGGCGGGCGGTCCCGGTGCGCTGGACACGAAGAACGGCATCGGCTTCCTGCATGTGCCCGCGATGAGGAACGGCGAGGTGCTGGTCAAGAAGGGCACGGACCCCAAGACCCTCGACGACGGCATCGCCGGCTACTACACGGACCCCGTGAAATCGGCGCTGCCCTCCGACGAGCAGGGCAACTTCACGCTTGCCGCGCACCGGGACGGGCACGGCGCCAAGTTCCACCACATCGACAAGGTGAAGAAGGGTGACGCGGTCGTCTTCGAGACCAAGGACACCTGGTACGTCTACAAGGTCTACGCCCAGCTCCCGGAGACGTCCAAGTTCAACGTCGACGCGATCGCACCGGTGCCCAAGGAGTCGGGTGTGAAGAAGCCCGGCCGCTACATCACGCTGACCACGTGCACGCCGGTCTACACGTCGAAGTACCGCTACATCGTGTGGGGCGAGCTGGTCCGTACGGAGAAGGTCGACAGGGACCGCACGAAGCCCGCGGAGCTGCGCTGACTCTGCCGGGTCACGAGTCGCCCCGAGCCTTCCGGCGCCTACGACGCGGCGGTCCGGCCGCTGTTCCGGGTGCCGCATCCGGGCCTTTGGCAACGAGAGGGCCCCGGTCACCGTTGCTTGGGTTCAAGGGGTCGTTGCAACACCGCCTGGTTTTCAGGTGGTGAGTAGATCACGTAGACGCTCGGCTGGAGTACTCCAGCCGAGCGTCTT
>NZ_JBEZYP010000026.1:0-60928 GCF_040638585.1 Streptomyces sp. NPDC025273 | reverse complement strand
ACGACGAACTCATCCGTACCAACGACTCCTGGCTCGTACGCACCCGGTACGTCCAGACCGACGGCGCCTACAAATCCACCAAACGATAACCACCCACCCACCCACCCCACACAACACCCCACACAACACCCCACACCGGCCACCACCACCGGCACCACCACCCCACAGACCCACACCACCCTGTGGGTCGGCACAACCCACCGACCCACAGGGACAACAGACCCCCACACACACCCACACACGCCGCACCGCCGACGTCCCCACCCACTCAAGGGAACAACACACATGATCCCCCTCTTCAAGGTGGCCATGTCCGACAAAGCGTCCGCGCTCGTCGGCCAGGTCCTGGACAGCGGCTACATCGGCCAGGGCACCAAAGTCGACGAACTCGAACGCGCCCTCGCCCAACGACTCGACAACCACCGGATCCTGACCGTCAACAGCGCCACCTCCGGACTCCACCTCGCCCTCCACCTCGTCGCGACCGAGACCGACTCCGCGCGCGACGGCGAAGTCCTCGCCACCGCACTCACCTGCACCGCCACGAACTGGCCGATCCTGGCCAACGGTATGCGCATCCGATGGGTCGACACCGACCCCGCAACCCTGAACCTCGACCTCGACGACCTCGCCAGAAAAATCACCCCCACCACCCGCGCGATCGTCCTCGTCCACTGGGGTGGCTACCCCGTCGACCTCGACCGCCTCACCCACATCCTCGACCAGGCCGAACACAAAAACGGCACCCGCCCCCGCGTCATCGAAGACTGCGCCGACGCCTTCGGCGCCACCTACAAAAACACTCCCCTCGGCGGCCACGGCAACATCGCCGTCTACAGCTTCCAAGCCATCAAACACCTCACCACCGGAGACGGCGGACTCATCGTCCTGCCCGACGACGACCTCCTGGACCGCGCCCGACTCCTGCGCTGGTACGGCATCGACCGCAACGGCGGAACATCCCGCTACAAAAACGACATCCTCGAATACGGCTTCAAAGCCAACATGAACGACATCAACGCAGCCATCGGCCTCGCCAACCTCGACATCATCGACACCAACCTCGCCCGACACCGCGACAACGCCGCCTACTACGACACCGAACTCGCCAACACCCCCGGACTCCAACTCACCGAACGAAACCCCGACCGCAACCCCTCATTCATGTACTACACACTCAAAGTGGAAAACCGCGACGCATTCACCCACCACCTCCACAACGCAGGAATCACCACCAGCGAAATCCACCACCGCAACGACCAATACACCGCCACCCACCCCTACACCACCCCCCTCCCCAACCTCGACACCATCACCAACCACCACATCTCCATCCCCGTCGGCTGGTGGCTCACCGACACCGACCGCGCCCACATAGCCCACACCATCAAAACCGGCTGGTAACAAACAACCCACCAACCAGAACACCACCCCCACCACCACGGCATATCCTCCAGACCACCCCGAACAACACCCCAACCCGCAAAACTCACCCCGGTGCCGCCGCCACGAGCAACATCGCCCAGCCCCCGGTCCGCTCACGGAGTCCCTCCGGCACGTCCGGCAGGAACGGCCGCAGGTGCGCGGGCGGCTGCGCGGATCCGTGCGCCACCAGCCGGCATCCCTCGACCGCGGCAGCCCGCAGCAGGACCTGCGCCGGCTCGGCGGGAAGGGACAGCATCGGCCAGTGCCCGGCGGGGAGTTCGCAAAGATCACCGGGGGGGGGGTCGGTGAGATCCTGGAGAGCCGGGTCTCCGAAGCCCACCAGCATCTGGACCATCGAGATCACCCGGCCGCGCTCGCCGGTACGGTAGAAGCTCCCCCTGAGGGAGGTTCAAGTGTTCACGTCACGCGACGGCCTGTGCAGCATCGGCGAACTCGCCGAGCTCGCGGGCGTCACCGTCAAGGCCGTCCGCTTCTATTCCGACCGAGGCTTGCTGCCGGAGGCCTCCCGCAGCTCCGGTGGGCATCGCCGATACGGCCCCGAGGCACTGGACCGGTTGCGTCTGGTCCGTTCCCTGCGTGCCCTCGGTCTGCCGGTGCGCGAGGTGCACCGCGTCATCGACGAGGAGGAGGGCGGGGCGGTCAGCGTGCTGGAGGACGCCGTCGCCGGCCAGCTGCGCGACCTCGGCTCCCAGCTCCAGGCCCTGCGCTGGCGGGAGGCGGGGTTGCGCCTGGTGCAGGAGTGCCCTCCCGGGGAGCGGGCGGACCGGTTGCGCCTGATCGGAGCGGTGGCCGCTCCGCCGAGCACGGCTCCGCTGGCCCGGTTCTGGCGGGCCTGGCTGCCACCGCGGATGCCGGCCCGGGCGACGGCGGCCTTCCTGGAGGCGGCGGTTCCCGAGCCGCCTACCGACCCGGAACCGGCCCAGGTCCTCGCCTTCGCCCGGCTCAACGCCTTCGTGACCCGCCCGTGCGCAGGCACCGAGCGGCCGCAGCCAGAGGCGCACAAGTGCGCGGGGGCACGCGGATCAGCTGTGCTGTACGCCGGCCTGGCTGAGGCGTACGAGCTGGCCGGCACACAGCTGCGTCGGGGCCGGGCACCGTGCCCGGGCGAGGAGCTGGACAGTTTCGTGGACGCCTACGCGAGCACGTACCGCAGCCGGGACACGCCCGCCTTCCGCAGACTGCTGGTCAAGCAGCTCACGGCCGACCCGCGGATCGACCGTTACTGGGAGCTGGTCGCCGAGGTGATCACCCCGTCGGGCGGCCCGCCGGAGCCGACCCCCGGGTCCGCGCACGACTGGCTGTTGGCGGCACTGGACGCGCAGACGGCCGGTCAGGATCCGTCCTTCATCCGTTCGCATGAGAGCACCGGGTGCCCCCGTCCTGCTTCGGCACCCGCATCCGGCGCATGAGGTCGCGCGTCACGCGCCGGTCGAGCGTCGTGCGCCAGACGACTCCCGGATATCGGGCTCGCAGATGGGAGAGGGCTCTCGTACCCAGGCCACTGCGATGGAACTGCTCCTCGATGAGCACATCGGTGATGACCCCCTCCGCACAGGACGCGCAGAGGCGGAAGTCCACGTGGCCGACCACCTTGCGCACGTGCACCAGGAGCAGATGCTGCGTGTCACCTGCGCCCCGCACCGGTGGGTGCACCAACTGGACCTCGAGATAGGCGAGCACGCGCCGGTGCCAGGCGCCCTTGCGGTGCCTGCGCAGTCGGTGACGTCCCCGGCCGCCGTGATGAGCGGGGGCCGCTAGGTCATGTGCCCCGGAAGAAGGCGCGCCGCGGAGTGGGTACGTCACGGGCCGTGCGTAGCTTCCCTGCATACCTCACGCCTGCCCCGTGTCCGGCGGCCGATGCATCCGGTGGCGACGGAGCCGACCGGGCCACCTGTCCGATGTGCCGGGTGCTACGGAGCCACGGCGCATACCGGTGGTCCGGTGGGGCAGACGGCCAGGACACACCAACCTGGGGAGCCTTTCATGATGATTGTTGGCATCGTCGCTGTCTGTGTCGTTCTGGCAGTCCTTGCGTTCTTCGTACCTCGCTTGTCCCGCCATCCGGAGCGTGGCACCCAGCGGACTCTCGGGGCCGGGTCACGAGCCGGCGGCAAGGCTCCGGGCGTACTGGGCCGGATCTTCAGCAAGCCGTTCCGCAGCAGCTCCAAGGCTGTGGGCAGCAGCGGCTCCGCCGGCCGACGGGCCCGCGGCCGCATGCCGTTCTGACCGGTTCGCCGCCTCCGGCGGAGCGCTACGGCGGGCTGAGGGGGGCGGGGCTCGGCGTGTACGCGAGCCGCGTCCGCCGGCAGCCCGTGAGCGGCCCCAGGGGAACGGCTACGGCCGTTCCTGAGCCGTGGTGGCCGAGGAACGCCGGGCCCTGATCGCCGGCATCCTCGGAGACCTGGTAGCAGCCACCTCCGGCTGTGGTCTCAGCACCGGCAACGGGCCGGGCGGAGCCATGTCGTCCTCGTTGCGGACGATGCCGGTGAGGAAGCCGTGCCCGAGCGGTGTGCGAGACCTCGCCACCGGTCAGCTCCCTCGCCCGGGAGATGCACGCCTCGCCAGGCTCGGCGAGCACCTCGGTCGAGCCCCATTCCGTTGACGCGAGCACGACCCTGTCGTTGCGGCCCTCGCCCGGGGCTACAGGCTGGCGCGGTGGGCTGCAGCCACTGCGCCGGTCCGACCACGCGTCGTTTCCATGCGCCCGCAGTGATGAAATATCCCAGGGCCCGGCGCGGCCGTAGGGCAGGAATCCGAACCTGATGATTTTCTGAGAACGTCAGTGTCCGAACTCCTTCGAGGAACACAGCCGTGGCACCACAGCGTCCGCATTCTTCCTCCACCACGTCAGGCGTGAATACCGAGTTCAGCATTCAGCTCATCCACGGTCTGCGCATACAGGCGCGCTCCCTGACAGCCTAGTCATCGGCGAATCGCGACGTCGGCCAAATCAGCGCCGCTGGAAAAGCAACCGAACCGCTGCTGTACCCAGGGGGCCGGGACCAGGCACACCCGAATGAAGGAGCCGACACCGCCACTCGCGGTTGTCACGCCGCTCACGTGTGCGCGCAGCTCGCGACCGCTGCAGGTGCCGTGAGTACCCCGTCGACGACAAGGTCTGTCGGCCACTCGGTTCGAGTCATCGACTGGCGCCTTTCCCCCGCAGCTGTGTTCATGCCGGAACACGGCGAGGACCGGTGCCCGTTCGAGCTCCGACATCTGCGGGGCCGTATGAACAGCGCAGAGCCGCAGTTGGGTACGCCACCACTACGCCGGGCCAGGAGGCGAGTCCTCGGCCAGGCCGTCCGAGGACGAGGGTCAGGCCGGAATGGACAACAGCGACGCAGCGCCCTGTGCCCTCTCCAGGGCGGCCGCAGCAAACCCCGGCGACGCCGGAGCCAGTGCACCCGTGTCCCGGTCGGCAGCCGACGCCTACGTGGACGAGGCAGGAAGATCGAAAGGGCTGTGCATGCTTGACGGGCGGGCAGAGCAGGGTGGCACCGCCGGCCCTGTCGGCCGGCAGGACGTCCCGGGCACCGCTGCCGACGCCACCGTGGCCGTCAACGGCGTTCTCGCGGACCAGCTGGACGTCAGGTTGCGCGAGGCACACGAAGTGGACGAGGTGTTCGCCCGAGAAGTCGCGGGCCGGGTGGCCGCCTTCGTCCAGCGAGGCGGAAAGCGGCTGCGGACTGCCTTCCTGTGGTGCGGGTGGCGGGCCGTCGGCGGGGACTGCGATCCGCGAACGCTGCTCCGGATCGGGGCGGCCCTCGAACTCCTCCAGGCGTGCGCGCTCATACACGACGACGTCATGGACGGGTCGCCGATGCGCCGAGGGGCTCCCGCCGTTCACGCCGACTTCGCCCGTATGCACTGCGTCGGCGGGATGAACGGTGCGCCTGAGAAGTACTCGGCTGCGGCTGCCGTGCTCGCGGGCGATCTGGCGCTGGCGTGGGCCGACGACCTGCTCACCGACATCGTGCTCACTTCCCCGCACGGACGGCAGCTGCACCGTGAGTGGCAGGCGATGCGCTGCGAGATGGTGGCCGGGCAGTACCTGGACATCCATGCCCAGGCGACCGGCTCGTCCGCCGCGGACGAGGCGGTACGGATCGCGACCCTGAAGAGCGCTCTCTACACCGTGGAGCGGCCGCTCGCCCTCGGTGCCTCGCTGGCCGGCGCCGGTGCCCGGACCCTCACCGCGCTGCGGTCCGCCGGCCGGTGCGCGGGGCTGGCCTTCCAGCTCAGCGACGATCTGCTGGGGGCGTTCGGAGATCCGGCGGTGACGGGCAAGCCGGCGGATGAGGATCTACGCGGACGGAAGCTCACCTATCTCCTCGCGGTGGCCGTGCGGCTCGCTTCCGCGTCGGACGACTCGGAGGCGATTGCCGCGCTGCGGCCGGAAGACGTCGCACGCTCCGACGACAAGGTCGCACGGATGCGCGCGGCGCTGGAACGCACAGGTGCACGCGCGGTCGTGGAGAGCTACATCGCCGATCTGTCCGCGCTCAGCCTGCGGCACTTCGCAGCCACTGGAGCGGATCAGCATGCCCGTCAGGAGTTCGCCTCGTTGGTCGAACGGGCGGTCGTCGCACCGGTAGGGAGCGAGGGAGCCCAGTGAAGACCGTGTCCGGGTCCACGGACCATGTCGTGGTGGTCGGTGCCGGCTTGTCCGGCCTGGCCGCCGCGCTGTATCTGCTCGGCGCCGGCCGTCGGGTGACCGTCGTCGAGCGGAGCGGCGGGCCGGGAGGCCGTGCCGGTCTGCTGCAGCTCGGTGGATACCGGGTCGATACCGGCCCGACCGTCCTGACGATGCCGCACCTGGCCGACGAGGCCTTTGCCGCCGTGGGTGACAGCCTCTACCGGCGGGTGGATCTCGTCGACTTGCACCCTGCGTACCGGGCCCGCTTCGCGGACGGCACCCACCTGGACGTGCATACGGACGGGGATGCGATGGAGGCCGAGGTGCGTCGTTTCGCCGGCCCTGTCGAGGCCGAGGGCTACCGTCGGCTGCGTATCTGGCTGCGGCGGCTGTACCGGGCTCAGATGCACCGGTTCATCGATACGAATTTCGACTCACCCCTGCAGCTCCTGCATCCGGACCTGGCCCGGTTGGCTGCCCTGGGCGGCTTCGGGCGGCTGGATCCGCAGATCGGCAGGTTCCTCTCGGACGAGCGGCTGCGGAGGGTGTTCTCCTTCCAGGCCCTGTACGCGGGAGTGGCACCGGCCCGGGCACTCGCCGCCTACGCCGTCATCGCCTACATGGACACAGTGGCGGGTGTCCACTTCCCCCGGGGCGGGATGCACGCACTGCCCCGAGCCATGGCGGATGCGGCAGGCGACGCCGGAGGCCGGTTCCGCTGGTCGGCCGAGGTGACCGGACTGGAACGCCATACCGGACGGGTGAGGGCCGTACACCTTGCATCGGGCGAACGGATCGCCTGCGACGCCTTGATCCTGACACCCGATCTGCCCGTCGTGCATCGTCTTCTGGGGCGCGCTCCGCGACGTCCGGTACCGCTGCGTCACTCCCCCTCTGCGGTCATTCTCCATGCCGGTACCGATCGCACCTGGCCCGAGCTCTCGCATCACACGATCTCCTTCGGCGCCGCGTGGGAGCGCACCTTCAACGAACTGACGCGAACCGGACAGCTGATGAGCGATCCGTCGCTGCTGATCACCAGGCCGACGACACACGATCCGGGACTCGCGCCGGAGGGAAAACACCTGCACTACGTCCTGGCTCCGTGCCCGAACACCACAACCGGCCCGTCCGGCGACGCGTGGCGCGACCTCGGACCGCGCTACCGCGACAGCCTGGTGGCGGAGCTGGAACGCCGGGGTCTGAAGGGTTTCGACGCCTCCATCGACCGTGAGCTGCTGGTGACGCCGATGGACTGGTCGGCCCAGGGCCTTGCGGCGGGCACACCGTTCTCCGTGTCCCATACCTTCGCCCAGACCGGTCCCTTCCGGCCGCGCAATCTCGTACGCGGCTGGGACAACGTCGTCCTCGCCGGGTGCGGAACGACCCCCGGGGTGGGGGTCCCGACAGTCCTGCTCAGCGGAAAGCTCGCCGCCGCCCGCGTCACGGGCCTCCCCCGATCCGGTGCGCGCGGGAGCGGCCGTACAGCAACCGACCATCGTCCCGTCCTCGAAAGGCAGCGCCGATGACCCGTCGTGAACTGGACGCCGCGGGCATCACCGACCCCGGGATTCGAGCGGCCTACGCGGAGTGCCGCCGGCTCAACGCCCGCCATGGCAAGACCTACTTCCTGGCCACTCGTCTGCTGCCGGTCGAACGGCGCTGCGCGGTCCACGCCCTGTACGGATTCGCCCGCTGGGCCGATGACATCGTCGACGACATCGGCAGGCGGGAGACTCCGGAACAACGCGATCGGCTGCTTCGGCAGTTGGAGAGCGACCTCGCCCGCGGGCTGCGCACGGGATGCGGGGCCGAGCCAGTGGTGCGGGCGGTGGCGGACACCGCGGGACGGTACGGGATCGATCCGAGGCTGTTCGCCGACTTCATGGCCTCCATGCGCAGCGATCTGAGCGTCACCGACTATGCGACGTACACGGACCTGCAGGCGTACATGCACGGTTCGGCTGCGGTGATCGGGCTGCAGATGCTGCCTGTGCTCGGGACGGTGGTAGCCCGCGAGGAGGCGGCACCGCACGCGGCAGCCCTCGGCATGGCGTTTCAGCTCACCAACTTCCTGCGCGACGTGGGTGAGGATCTGGACCGGGGGCGCGTCTATCTCCCGGCGGACCTGCTCGCGGCCCACGGGGTGGACCGGCCGATGCTGGAGTGGAGCCGTCGGACCGGCAACCATGATCCGCGTATCCGCGCCGCCCTCAGGGCTGCCGAGGAGATGACGCGGAACGTGTACCGGGAGGCGGAGCCGGGCATCGGGATGCTCGACCCCCGGGTGCGGCCGTGCATCCGCGTTGCTTGCACGCTGTACGGCGGCATCCTGGACGCGATCGCCGACGCCGAGTACGCCGTGCTGCACCGCCGCTGTGTGGTTCCGCGCCGGCGCCGGGCACGGACGGCTGCCGCCGGACTTGTGCGCATCCTGAGTGCCCGGATCCGCACCAGGGTGCCCGCCACGACGGCGTCCGCGCCCGCAGCGGTGCGTCAAGAGGAGGGACACGGCCGATGAGGGACCGTCGGGGCGTGGGACGTTGGACGTCGCCGCTGCGGATGCGCCGCGGGCCGGGGTGGTTCGAGCAGGCACCGACGTGGCGGGAGGCGAAGCCGTCCGTGATCTCGGATGCCCTCGCGCGGGCCGGCGCGAGGCCCTCGGGGAACTGGTTCGTCGTCGGGGCATCCCGGAGCATCGTCGGCGGCCGCCCCTACGGCAGGACCGTGAGTGGCGTGGAGGTCGTGCTGTGGCGCACGCGGACAGGAGGCCTGCGGGCCGGGCCAGGCGCGTGCCCGCACCTGGGGGCACCGCTGCGCGAGGGCAAGGTGGTCTGCGGAACGCTCGTGTGCCACTGGCACGGGCTGGCGCTTCAGAAGGAGTCGTTCGCCGGCTGGTCGCCGTTCCCCGTCCATGACGACGGGGTGCTGGTGTGGGTACGCCTGGACGAGGCCGGGGGTGAGGCGCCGCTGGAACATCCCGTGCTGCCCGCACGCCCCCCGACCGCCGTCGCGGTGGACTCGGTGTTCACCACGGTCGGGCGGTGCGAGCCGCAGGACGTGGTCGCGAACCGGCTCGATCCCTGGCACGGATCCTGGTTCCATCCGTACTCGTTCGTCGATCTGCGGGTCGTGGACACCCCACGGGGTGATGACCAGGACGCGTTCGCCGTCGAGGTGTCCTTCCGGGTCGCGGGGCGCCTGGTGGTGCCCGTGCGAGCGGTGTTCACCGCGCCGGAGCCGCGTACGGTCGTCATGCACATCACGGAGGGCGAGGGGGCCACCTCCGTCGTGGAGGCGCACGCCACTCCCCTGACGCCTCGGGGGCATCACAGCCCGCGGACCGCCGTGGTGGAGGCGGTCGTCGCGGCGTCAGACAGGCGAGGTTTCGTCCTGGCCCGTACGGCCGCACCGGTACTGCGCCCGCTGCTGCGCCGGGCGTCCGCCCGCCTGTGGCGTGACGACCTGGCCTACGCCGAGCGCCGATGGTCCCTGCGCCGCAGCGGCCGGTTCCCCGGCTGACCGGGCTGATCCGGCCGTCAGGTGTGCCCGGCCAGGCCGACAAGGGTTCGCAGGATCGGGGAGCGGCCTGTGCGGGGCACCGTCCACAGCACCTGCCCGCGCACCTCCCATCCCGCCAGCAGGGCGTTGGCCGCCAGGAATCCGGTGGTGGCGGCACGTTCCATCAGCGCGACCGGCAGTTCGCAGCGGACCGTGTCGCCGGCCGTCATCACCCTCGGATGCGGGGTGCGTACCGAGGGGCGGTGCGGGTAGCCGCCGACCGGGAACATCGGGCAGTCCGCCCGCCATTCGTGGCGGGCGTCGATGATCCGCGCGTTCGTGGTCTCCGGGTAGACCTCGTGCAGTTGAGCGATCAGCCGTTCCTGTACCTCCTCCGGTTCGGCTCCGTCGTCCACGGCGTAGGCGTGCAGTTCCACCACCGAGCCGCCCGTCCGCCGCGCCCACCGAGCCGCCTCCTGGTCGAAGCGCTCCAGCACGCTGACGTTGTCCAGGCCGCGGTAGCCGCTCGTGCCGAGAAATCCGGCACGCTCCGTGCGTACGGGCCGGTCGAGCCAGAGCCGCGAGACGAGGAACGGCGGAGCGTTGCGCAGCCGGCCGATGTCGTCTCGCCAGGAGGCGCTTCCCAGCGCGGGGGACGCGCCCACGACGTGGCGCAGTCCGGCCACGTCGAGGGCGAGGACCACCGCCTGGTGGCGCTCGGTCCCGGCATCGGTCTCCACCTCTACGTCACCGCCGACGACCGGCCGGACACTGTGAGCGGTTGTGCCTGTGCGCACGTCCACGCCGAGCCGATCCAGATATCCGCCCAGCGGGTCCCACAGGGCCTGCGGAAACGGCTCGCGCGGTACGTCGAAGAGGAGGCCCTCGGAGGAGCCGAGGAAATAGAGGTGAAACATCAGCAGCATCTCGGCCGAGGACAGTTCTCGCGGGTCGGCGAAGAAGCTGCGTGAGAAGACCTCGAACGCCAGGTGCTCGGCCGCCTCGGGAAAACGGATGGCCGCCAGGAAGTCCGCCGCGCTGACCTTGTCGAACCGCGCGTACACCTCGGGTACCCGCACGTCGAGCAATGGCAGCGCCGAGAGCGGGTCCATCGCGGTCAGGTCGCGCCACCCGAACGTGGGGCTGAGGGCGACGAAGCCGAGTGCGCTCCAGGGTGGTGTGCGGGGGATGTGGGCGAAGCTGTCGGTCAGGCCGCTGCTGTGCCGCAGGGGGTAGTCGGGCAGCGGGGTGAGTACGGAGAGCTCGGGATCCACGCGGCGCAGCAGACCGCGCAGGTTGTAGTACTGACGGAAGAAGGCGTGGAACCCGCGGCTCATGGTCGCCTCGGAGCCGTCGGCGAGGCGGGTGTGCCAGCCGCTCACCCGGCCGCCGAGCGCCGTCTCCCGCTCGTACAGGGTGACGCGGACACCGCGTTCGGCGAGGGCCGTCGCGGCTGCGAGACCGGCGATGCCGCCGCCGATCACCGCGGCACCGGGTGCCTCCCCGAGGAAACGGGCACGCCCCGGAGCCGGCAGGATCACCTCGGCCTTCCGGTCCCTGCCACGACGGGCCGCGGTGTGCCGTGAGTTCGCTCTCATCGGCCGGCCGCCTGCTCGGAGCGGGAGCCGTTCTCGGCGAGGAACGTGTGAACCACGCCGGTCTGCCATCCGGCGACCGGGAGGGTACGCACGGTGGTGAAGCCGGCCCCGCTGAGCCGGGACGCGAAGGCGGGCGCCCTGTCGAAGGCGAGGACGCTGCGCCACAGGTGGTGGTACAGGTCGCGGTCACCGGTCAGCGTGCCCGCGGGTCTGATCACTCCGCGGCACAGGGCGTTCCACAAGGCTCTGTGGAACGGGGAGCCGCTGAGGCAGTACTCGTGCACGGCGAGGCGCCCGCCGGGCCGCAGGAGCGCGCGGACCGAGGAGAGCGCGGCGTCCGGATCGGTGACGTTGCGGAACAGGTAGGCGGCCAGGACCGCGTCATAAGGACCGTCGCCGTCGGGCGCCATGAGCTCCTCGGCGGTGCGGTGCAGGAAGCGCACGTTGTCGGGCCAGCGTTTGGCGAGCGCTCGTTCGAGCATCCCGGCGGACGCGTCGGCGGCTGTGATGCGCGCGTACGGGGCGGCCCTCAGCAGTGCGCGTGTGGACGAGCCGGTGCCGCAGCCGAGGTCGAGTACACGCAGTCCCGCACCGCGGTGCGGGAGGCCAAGCCGCCGTGCGGAGCGGTTCAGCTCGCTGCGGTAGCCGGGGTTGACCGCCGTGAGCCGGTCGTACGAGGGGGCGGCGTGGTCGAAGGCTGCGGTGAGTTCGTGGTCTCGCAGAAGCGTCATCAGCGGCTCTCTCCGGGCGGGGTGGGGGCGCGACGTTCGAGGAAGGGGAGTTCGGCGGCGGTGCGGAGCATGGCTAGCACAGGGGTACGCAGACCGATGCCGAGCTCCTCCCAGGGAGTGCTCCCGCCGTCGAGGAAGCGCAGCAGCCGCTCTGTCGGGGTGCGGCGGAACAGGTCGGTGAAGAAGCGGGGGCCGTCGATCCGGCCCGTGTCGAGTGCTCGTAGCACCACCGCGTCCATCGCCACTGCCCGGCGGCGGTGGGGACGCGGCACGGTCGTCGTGCCGTCGCGGAGCGCTGCGGCGATGGCACGGCTCTGGCGTTGCACGGCGGCGAACGTGTAGCCGGTCGCCGGCCGGGTGGCCCCTCCCGCGGCCCCGATGCGGAAGACGGACTGCCCGGTCCTGCGCGGGAAACGTGCGTCGGTCATCGGGATGACGCCCTGCTCGGCGCTCTCGACGGTGAGCGGTCCCAGGTGCAGCACGTCGTTGGTGTAGTGCCGCAAGGCGGTCTCGTACGCGGTCGTCGACAGGGCGGCCCGGGAGAATTCGGTGTACTCGACCAGTGCCCGGTCCGGTGCCAGGGGCAGGACGTAACCGAAGGCGAGCCCGTGGGCGGGCTGCGGTACACGAAAGTCCATCAGGTCCGCCACGTCGGGGTCGAAGCACGGGGTGGCTGTGCGGACGAACCAACCGCGGAAGTGCTGGAGCAGTGTGGTCCGGGCGGGCGGCAGACGACGCAGGGGGCGTGAGTCGAAGACCCGTCTGCCACGCACGGTCAGCGCCTCCCCTTCGGCGGTGGTGCAGGAGACCTCGGCTCCGCCTCTCACGTCGCGCACCTCGTGGACCGTGGCGCGCAGGACCCGTGCGCCGGGGTACCGGCCCAGCCGCGAGTGGACCAGGTCCTCGAACGGCGCGGATCGCAGCATCCGGTAGCGAAGTGGCATGGGGCCGGAAGTGATGGTGGCACCGTCCTGTGCCGTGATCCGCAGACGTGGCCAGGAGGCGACGACCGCTTCCTCGAACTCGCCCGGCCCGTCGTCCCAGTAGCACCAGGTGCGTTCGGCCGGCCTCAGCGGTCCGTCGGGCGCTTCGATGAGCGTCACGGCCGTGGTTCCCGTGCTCGTGAGCCGGTGCGCCAGACACAGCCCGGCCGCGCCACCGCCCACGACGACCGCGTCGGCCCGCTCCCGCTCCTCGGCCGCGGAGCCCGTCATCGGACGCGTGGCTCGAAGAAGGCGATCCCCTGGGAGTCGGTGCGCACCATTTCGGCGTCAGCCGCCAGGGCCTCGACCACGGTGTGGACCGCCGCACCGAAATCACCCGCCTGCGGCATGGGGGGCGGGTGACCGGCAACGGCACGGTCGGCGAAGCCGGTGTCCAGATGCCCGAAGCGGACCTCCAGTACATGGATGCCTGCGGGGCGGGCCTCACGGCGCACCGCGCCGAGCCAGGCGGCCAGCGCGGACTTGGAGGCGCTGTAGTCGGCCATCCCGGGCTGAGGACGTTCGGCCACGACACCGGTGATCGCGGCGATGGTGCCGCCTGTGCCGAGCACGCCGAGCGCGGCACGGAAGAACGCGGCAGGCGCGAGGGCGTTCACCGCCATCAGGTGCTCGGCGATGTCGTCGCCCACCGCGCCGGCCTTCCCGAACGCCACCGAGCCGAACGCCGTCAGGACGGCGTCCAGGCCGCCGTGCTCGCCCGCCGCCGCGTGCACGGCGCGGGCGCACGAGTCCGGGGCGTACGCGTCGAACAGGACCGTAGGGGCGCCGCCGAGTGCCTGGGCGCTCCTCGTGAGGCGCTCCTCGTTGCGTCCGGCCAGGACAAGGTGCGCGCCGCGAGCGCCGAGTTCGGCTGCCAGGGCTGCACCGATGACTCCCGTGGCGCCGGCGACCAGAACCCGCGCGCCTTCGATCTTCACGTCTCACTCCGTTCGCTCGGTTGCGGCCGCACCTGCGCTCGGCCGGTTGCCCCGGGCGCGGAGGTGCGTACGAGGACGGGGAGGTCGCGTGGCGGGAGGACCCGCCGGGCAGCGGGCTCCCGGCGTCCGGTGCGGGTCGGCGGTGCCCGCCCCTCCCCGGGACGTCCGGGCAAAGAGCCCAGGGGTGAGCGGCCTCAGGCGCTGACGACGCCTGCCGGACCGCCCACCACGAGGGCGCCGGGCAGCCCGGTCATCACCCGTCTCCCACACCGTTCACATCGGCTGTCTGTCAGCCGACCACGAACCGGCCTCCGATGCCAGCAGCCTCCCCGGACATCGGCCCATTAGTGGCGAAACCACGGGCCTAAGGGCTGTCCCGCAATTCCTGGTGGATCAGCGCGCGGCGTCAGATGCGGTGCATCGCAAGGCGGAGGGACGCCCGAATACTGGACGTATTCGGGCGTTCCGACAACGCGGCGAGGTGCCGTAGCTGTCGTCGTGCGCCCGCCAGGAGTTGCGGGACAGCCCTTAGGGGAACGCCCGCGCCCGGCGCACGCGATCATTGCCGGTGAGGGCCTGAGGCGGGGAGGGAGACCCGCGCCTGGAGGCGCTCCGCCGCAGCGTGGCATAGCGTTTCCGGTAGCGGGCCGGGGCCGACGGTGGCGATACGGAACGGCGGAACATCGGTGGAGCAGCACGAGGAAGAAGCTTGCCCCCAGGCGGATGACGGATGGTGGTCCGGCCGTCTGCATGAGCTCTGGCGTGTCGCCGACACGGCGCAGGACGTGACGAGGCTGGCCGATTCCGTCTACGACATGCTGCTCCGTATGCCCGGTGTGCTGGCCGTCGTGGGCACCCACTGGAGCGGCGGGCTGCTGCACTATCTGCGCAGCGTCACCGTGTCGGAGCCGACACCGTCATTCACCGAAGTCGAACAAAGTTTCGCCAACTGCATCCCCGGTGCGCCAGGTGACGACCCGGCTGTCACGGTGCACGAGGTGTCGGGGCTCGACGGCGCCATGCCGCATGTCCAGCTTCTGGCGGCAGCGGGCGCGCGGAGTGTGGCGGAGTGTGCCGTGCCGCTGGCACAGGGAGGCTGGGCCTCGTTCATGGTCGGCACCGGAGACCGGGCCGCTGCCGATATGACGCTGCGGACCCGGTTGAAGCAGGTGGCCGAGGTCATGATGGCCTGCGACAGGCGCATCATGGCGCGGCGCGAGGACGAGCTGCGTCAGGTGAGTGACGCCTTCCTGGCGGAGGCGTCGTTGCAGATGGATTCGAGCCTTGATCTGGAGAGGACCGTGCGGCGGGTGGCTCGGACGGCTGTTCCCGCCGTCGCAGAGGGGTGCGTCCTGCATCTGCAACTTTCCGGCGGACTGACTTCCGTGGCCTCCTCGCACATGGACGCGGGCGCGCAGCAGTGGCTCGGTGTGGTCGCGGCCGAGGACCTCTGGCTCAAGAACGTGCTGCAGCAGGTCGTCGAAGGCGAGCAGGGGCTGGTGTTGCAGGGCGATGAGCTGGAGGGCGGGCCCTTCGGGCCCGCCTCGTCAGGGGCGGGGCGGGCCGTGCGGGCGCTCAGCGTGAATCCGCTCACGGCTCGGGGGCGGGCTCTGGGCACCCTGACGTTCCTCTACCACCGGGTGGACATCGCCGAGGCGGCCTCGCGGTTCCTCGCCGATCTCGCGGACCGGGCCGCGTTGGCCATTGACACCAGCACCCTGTACGAACAGCGGCGCCGGCACATGGTGTCCCTCCAGCGACATCTGCTGCCGAGCGAGCTGCCGCAGGTCTCGGGAGTCACCCTGAGTTCGGCATACGAGGTGGGCGACGTCTCGCTCGATGTGGGCGGTGACTTCTACGACGCCGTTCCGGGAGCTCAGGGCGGTGTGACGCTCCTCATCGGTGACGTCTGCGGTCGCGGGGCGGAGGCCGCGGCACTCACCGGCCTGGCCCGCCATACCCTGCGCACCCTGCTCGAGGACGGCAGTACGCCCGAGCACGCGCTGGAACGCCTGAACCAGGCGCTGATCAGGGAGGGCACGTCCCGCTTCGTGACAGCGCTCGTAGCGGTGCTGGTGCCGGACAGAGCGGGGTTCAGCCTGCGCTATTGGAGTGCGGGTCATCCTGCGCCTCTGCTGCGGCGTGAGGACGGCGCGGTGGAGGAACTCGCGGCACACGGGGATCTGCTGGGTGTGCTGGAGGACATCGCGTACGGATCCGGGTCAGCGCATGTGGCGCCGGGTGACGCACTGGTGCTGTTCACCGACGGGGTGACCGAGGCGAGAGCGGCCGACGGAACGTTCTTCGAATCCTGCCTGCGGGACGTGGTGGCGCAGCAGGGGGCCGGTGAGGCCAAAGGGTTCGCCGAGCGGCTGGCAGCTGCTGTCGTGGGATTCCGGACGACGGGTGCGGACGACGTCGCCGTGCTCGTCGCACAGGCGGAGACGGAGGCGGTCGCGTGAGCGGGCCTGCCGGGAATCCGAGGATCGATCACGATCTCGTCTGGGTGGTCGAGGACTCGGCGGAGGACGCCGAGGCCATCCAGCGGGCGCTCGGTCACACTCACCCGGGTCTGACGCTGGAATTCACCGACAGGGGGGCCGGAGTCGCCGAGCGGCTGCTGGCGGCCGGCCGACGGCCGGGGCTCGTTCTCCTTGATCTGAACATGCCGGGTCTCGGTGGAGCCGCGGTGCTCCGAACGATCCGCGCCCTGCCTGAACTGGACGACGTGACCGTGGTGGTCTTCACGTCGTCCAGCGCTCCGGACGAGGTCGATGCAACCTACGCGGCGGGGGCTGACAGTTACATCTACAAGCCGGTCAACTTCGAGCTCTTCCGCACCGTGCTGAAGGGAGCCGTGGACTACTGGCAGAGAAGGGCGAAGGGTGGGGACGAGGGCCCTGCCACTCAGTCGCCGCCTTCCTGACCCAGAGTGAAGCAGAAGCTGGTCCCGCGGCCGGGTTCGCTTTCGAGCCACAGCTCGCCGCCGTGCCGCTCGACGATCCGTTTGACGATGGCGAGGCCCACGCCGGTGCCCCCACCGCGCTCGTCCCGCCCGTGCAGTCTGTGGAACAGCTCGAAGACCTCGTCCTGATGGTCGGCCGGAATACCGATGCCGTTGTCGCGGACCACGATGGTCTGCCGGGGGTTACCGCCTGTCGGCGGGCGGAGTGTGCGGACCAGGACCTCGACCGTGCGGTCTCCTTGGTCGGCAGCGTACTTGGCGGCGTTCACCAGGAGGTTGACCAGGGCCTCGTGGAGCCGATCCTCATCGGCGTACACCTCGGGGAGATCTCCTCTGACGACCCGCACATGGGCCTCGCCCAGACGTTCCCCGGCCACGTCGAGTGCGGAGTCGAGCACCCGGTCCAGTGGGACACGGACGCGGTGCAGCCCGGCTCGGCCCAGCCGGGCGAAGTGCAGCAACGAGTCGATCAGGTCGTCCATCCGGCCGGCCAGTCGCCGCATCGTGAGAAGCCGCCGGACGGTTGTCGCGTCGAGGTCCGCTGCGGCGTCCTCCATGACGAATGCGGCGGCGTTGGAGATCCCCCGCAGTGGTTCCTTGAGGTCATGGGCCGCCACATGGGCGAACGAGTCGAGGTCGAAGTTGACGACGCGTAGCTGTTCGTTGAGTACGGCCAGTTCGGCCTCGTGCCGGAGTACGAGACCGGTCAGCGTGCGCCAGAGCTCCTGCGCGGTGGCGCGGTCGGAGGGCGTCCAGGGCAGGCTCCGCCCACGTACGACCGCACGGAATACGGCCCCCGATCCGCGCGGGGTGAGCCGTTCGCCGCGTGGGCCGGTCCGGACGGGCCGGGAGGGATCGGTGGCCCATTGGCGGGCCACGGGACGCTCCCTGCGGAACCAGGCGAGGAAGTCACCCGAACGGCTCAGCGTCACCATCAGGACCCCGGCCGGACCGCCTTCCGCCACGTCCTCGCCGCCGGGTCGGTCCAGTTCCTCGGAAAGCCGGTCCGTACTCCAGAGCGTGCCCGGTGGCAGCCCTGCCGCGCGTGCCTGGAGGGTCTCCAGCAGAGCGGGCGCGACACTCATCCCGTTGGTGGTGCCGCGGCCACCGCGGTGGAGCGCCGCACCATCGGCGTCCAGCAGAGCACCGAGGGCGTCGTCGCCTGCCAGGAGCGAGTCCTGCAGATCGGACGTGAGCCGGGAGATGATCCGGTCGAGGCGCTCACGGGACGCGAGGAGCGCCCCGGCCTGCTCCCGTTCCTGGATGACGGCGAGTTGCAGGGAGAAGACGACACCGAAGAACTCACATGCCGCCCGGAGTTCCGGGGGAATCGTGGCGGCGGCGTCGCCATGGCAGGCGATCAGCCCCCAGAGCTCGCCCTCGCGCAGGACGCTCACCGACATCGAGGACTTCACGCCGATGTTCCGCAGGTACTCCAGATGGAAGTCGGACACGGTGCGCAGTACGGAGTTCGACAGATCCAGCGGCAGGCCCGTGCCGGCCCGCCGCGGGGGGTGTAGGCCCACACTGGTGTCGTCCACGTCGGCGATCACCCGGATCCAGTTGTCGCGGTAGAGCCGCCTCGCCTGGGGCGGGATGTCGCCGGCGGGGAACCAGAGCCCCAGCCAGGGCTCGTGGCCGTCGGTGAGCACCTCCGCGACCACCTCTCCCGGCCCGTTCTCGCCCTCGAAGCGGTAGGCGACCACTCGGTCGAAGCCGGTCAGCGCCTGGATCTCACGGGTGGCCGCCTGGCAGCACTCGGCTACCGTGGTCGAGGACCGAAGCCGTGTCAGCGCCCGGCGCACCCCTTGGTAGTAGCGCGCGAAATGCGGCAACGCGACGGTTCGCGGCTCACACTCCAGGATGATGAAGGGCCCCTGACGGTGTGCGGTCACGTCGAACAGCCGGGGGGTGCCCCCCACGTCGATGGAGACGGGGAGCACCATGCTCGCCGCTTCGTGCTGGGCCCCGACCTCGAGAACCTCGGCCCAGTCCTCCGGGGGCAGCACCCGCGTGACGGGCCCCCCGACCAGCTCCGTGGCTTCGATCCCCAGCAGGCGACCGGTGTTCAGCGCCGCGGTGTCCACCGTACCGGTGTCGGCCTCCACCCCGAGCAGGGTGCCGTGGGACTGAATCCGGCCCAGCAGGTGAATGGGCTCCTGGGCGCACTTGCTGAGGTCGAAGCCGACGGCCGCCGCGGCCTCGGCCTCCCGCCCCGGGTCCGGAAGGGACATCTCTTCTCCCACGTACCGTGTTCTCGATCCGGTCTGGTGTCGGCCCTCCGGCCCGCCGAGATCCTTCCACGGCACCCTGGGGCCGAGGGGCCGCTGCGGGCGCGTGTCGTCGCTGTGGCAGCGGACGCCTGCCGCCGGGCCGCCGATGCGATCGGCCTTCTCACCACACCCCCTGGCGCTCATGCTCGGCCGGCGGGGCCACGAGGTCACGTTGTTCGAACAGGACGCGCGGCAGGCCGGAGAGGACCTGAACCGGGACTTCTTCCACTGGGCCAGGCCCCGGATCCCGCAGGCCGTCCAGCCGCACTCGCTCCTCGCGCCGGTGCGCACCGTGTTGCGCCGGAGCACCCTCCAACAGGTGGGCGGTGAATGACGTCACGGTGGTACGCGACATCCGCCCGCAGGTCGACTATTTCCGGTCACACCTCTGTCGTTTGGCTGGTTTCGGTGCAATGCTGAGCGTGCGGACCCGGAACGCCCCCGAGCCGGGGCTCCCGCAACGGCCCCGCCCTCTGCTTCGGCAGAGGCGGGGCCTGCCGCCCCTCCCGCCCTCCCCACGGGAGGGTCGCTGCACGCCCATCGCCGTGTCAGATTCCGGCGGGCTGACCGCAGCGCAGCCCATGCGATGTCCTACGGACCGGACTTCGGCAAACTCGTGGCTGTCGTCGCCGGTACGGAATGCCGCTGAGCGGACCGACAATCCCCACGGGATGGTGAACCGCTGGACGGAATCCGGCCGGGGGCCGGCGTCCACCGCCTATGTCAGCCACGTTCTCGACGTCTGCGGCTTCCCGCCCCGCATGATCGGCTGCACTGGACTGCTCGACCGGGTCAACACCATGGATCCCGAACGCGTTGCCGCGGCGTTCGGCATGGCCCCGAGGCCAACATGATCTGTCTCGCCGACCACGTCGATCCGCGTCGGCTCCCGAACCGGGCGAAAACCGCTGGCGAGGTCACGCGCCGAACGTGATGATCGAAGACTCGTGTCACACGGTCCGGGTAACGGCTCGGATCATGGAGCAGAGGGGACTCACATTGACCGGGCGTGTGGAATTGCGTCATGTGGACGAGGAGATCCTTCAAGAGCTTCTCCTGGTGGCCGTCAACGACGCTGTACCCGGCGAGGTCATGCCACCCGTGGCCGGCCCACCGGGTTGGACGACGAAGCGACAGGAAGCCTTCCTCGCCTGGCATCGGGTTCGCCGACCAGGACTTGCCGGTCCGCTCCACGAGTGCACATTCGCCATCATCAACGACGGAAGAATCGTGGGATCAGCGCGGCTGGCCCGCCACGACGGCCAGGATGTCCTCGAAACAGGCATGTGGCTCGCCCGTTCCGAGCGCGGACGCGGGATCGGCACCGCCACCCTCCGGAAGCTCCTCGACGAGGCCGCGAGCGCCGGTGCACGTGCCGTGATCGCCGAGACCACGGCCGACAACGCCGCCGCCCTCGCTGCCTTGCGCAACAACGACGCGAGGCTCACTCCGCACCAGGACAGCACCCACGTCCGAGCCCAGCTGGTACTGGACGAGACACAGCCACCCTCGTCGGCCTCCCCGAACCCGTGAGGTTGCTGGCTGGTCCGGCATGCACGCTTAGACAGGATGGATCACTGCCCCGCACACACATGGCACATATGTCGTATGCGGCACCACCAGGCCAGGCGGTCCAGAAGAGACGGCCCGGCCTCGCGCTGCCTCACCTGTGAAGCGCTATGGGAACTCCCTTTCTCCATGGCGTAGTTCGGTAAATCCTGTCCTGCTCGTTCTGCGTTCTGGCGTCCGAGTCCGGCCTCGAGATCACCGCCGCCCGACTCCGCCCCTGGAAGGCCGCCGAGACGGTCGGCCTGGAGCGGTACGTCGGTCGCGACTTCAAGAAGACCCTCACCATCATGGAGATCGTCGGCCGGGCCGAGCCTCCGATGCCACCGAAGGGCCCCGCCGTACGGCACCCCCCACGCACAGCGGTGCGCTGCGCCTGCCCGGCCGCCGGACATCCCGGGATGTGTCAGGCGGCAGCGGGGTGGGAGAGGCAGGTGACCACCAGGGTGCGTGAGGTGGCGGCGTCGCGCCCGGCGGGTCCGAGAGCAGAGGTTCGGGCGATCGTCAGCTGGTGCGGTTGTAGATCGCCGTACCGGGGCAGGCGGTGTTGCCGAGACGGGTGCCGCAGCCGGAGTACTGGCTGGAGCCGTTCCACCATGTCCAGCCGCCGATGGTGCGGCCGTTCAGCCAGGTGTACTGACCGGCGTAGTTGGCGTCGTACGTGCGCAGGCTCCAGTGCACGTGGGCGCCGGTCGCGGAACCACCGGCGCAGATGTCGGTGCCGATGTTGCCGAGCAGGGCACTGCTGGAGATCGCCGTCCCGTTGTAGTAGGTCGCGTTCCACATGTGGTAGTAGTCCGTGGAGAAGCCGCCGGGGTGGATCACCCGGGTCCAGCCGCCCCCGGCGCCGCACATCGAGGTCGCCGTGCCCTCACGGGACGAACGGACGCGCCCGCTGGCGTTGCCTCCGGCGAAGTCGAGGGCGCTCCAGTAGCCGGTCGCGCCGTCGTGGGCGTGCGGGCCACCGCTCAGGGTCATGTAGTAGTCGGGCATCCAGGGCAGCAGCAGCCCGTTGGTGTTGGCCAGGGCCCCGGTCGGCGACGCCTGCGTATCAGGTGTCGCCTTGTGCTCGGCGTACGCCGTCATGGTCCGCCGTTCCGCCTTGCCGACCAGCGGGGACCGGGCCACGTGGTCGGCGAACTCGCGGTCGCCTTCGAGGCCCGCGATCCATTGCCCGTCCTTACGGTGGGCGATGTACAGCCAGCCCTCCGGCTCGCCGTGTTGCGTGCGCGACGCCTCGACGTAGGCGACGCCACGGGCCCAGTCGCGCGAGACGGTGCGTACGTCGACGACCACCTTGCGGCCCTCGTCGGCGAGCTTGGCGACAGCGGCCTTAAGGGCGAGACCCTTGGCGTCGTGGGACCGGGAGAGGACGTCCGTGGAGACGGCGCCTATCAGTGCCGTGCGGCCGGCGCCCAGATGGTCGGCGACGACGTCCGACATCTTCGCGGTGACACCGGCGGACAGCGACTCGGCGGCGGCTACGGGAATCGTGGACGAGCCCCGGGGGGTCGCCGGAGCCGATGGCGCGGCGGCTAGCAGGCCGGTGACGGCAAGGGCGGTGACGGTGATTCTCATGGACAGTCCGGAGAACATGGGCGGTATTCCTTTCCTGCAGGAGAAGGGCCTGCCGGGCGGGCGGGGCCTGGAGCGGAGCGGCTCACAGCCGGGAACCGACCTACCGGCCCGACCGGTTCAGATGCCATAGCCGGAGACGGACCGGAAGCGGGTGCTCCGGTGTTCGACGTGGGTGTGGTCGCCGTGTCCGGGATACCTGGGGCGGAAGAAGCCGTTGAAGCCGTTGGTTCCGGGTTTGCTGGGCGAGATGACAGAGCGGGGGCGGACCGACGCCGGGGTCGGGGGCGTCACCGTACGGATGGCGGCTCGACGCGGCGCCTGTGCCCGCGTCGTTGCAGGGACGGGCGCACGAGCCTCTGGTGACGCGAAGAAGGGGCGCGCCCAGGTGGTGCCGCAGGTGTTCAGCCGGCCGTGGGCGAAGTGAGCCGGAGGGCAGTCGTGGTCGTGAAGCCGGCACATCTTCCCCATCGCGGATCCGGCCATGCCATCGGCGGAACGACCAAGTACGGCAGCCGGCCGCCTGGGTGGTTCCTGCGGTAGCGACCACACCCGTCGCGCCGGCGGCCGACGGTGCGAGAACGAACAAGAACCAGGAGGGGAGAGGAGGGGATGTGAAGCGCGTCTGCGCATCGACCTGCCCCTCCTCCATTTTTGACGTGTACCTGCCCGAGTGTGGCGCCCCTCGCCAACGCGGTCAACCAGGTCAAGGAGTTGTCATTCATCGGCCCAATGACGGTAGAGCGGACGCCCTCGGGAAGCCTTGCTACCACTCGCTCTCTCGAGCTGACGGCCGCAGGTCACCGGCCACGTGACCGGTCCACCCCGGCCGTGCTGGCGTACCTGGACTCGATGGCCGGGAGCTTCCGGGCCGGCGGCCTCTCCGCCGACCTCACGCACCACGTCATGCAAGGCCATCACCGCGCTGACTCCCGCCCTGGAAGTGGCCCGGCGCCGGGGCAACCGCCTGGAGGAAGGCCGCTGCATGCGGCACCTCGGCAGCATCCACGGCTACCTGGGCCACCAGAAGCAGTCTCTGCACCACCTGCGACGCGCCACCATCTCCCTCGAAGAAATCGGCGCAGTCGGTGAACAGGCCCGCGCCCACTACGCCACGGCCTGTGCGCTGTTCCTGTTCGGCCGGATCCATGATGCCGTGGCGTCCTCCGAGCGAGGACTCGCGCCCTCCCGAGCGGCTGGGGACGAGCTGTGGTTGGCCGAGTGCCTCATCGAGCTCGCCTGGTTCCACTCCAACTTGGGGCACCTCGAAAGGAGCCTCGTGTACAGCGAGGAGGGCCTCGCCCTGCTCCAGCGCCTGGAGGCGCCGTGGCAACAGGCCCAGGGCTGGGCCGTCTTGGGCTACAACTACCGTCTGCTCGGTCGCTACGAGGATTCGGTGGCCACCTACCAGCGGGCGATGGAGGCGTTCGAGGCACTGGGGGACCACAGAAACGCCGTCGGTGCGCTGATGCGACGGGGCGACACCCGCCTGGCCATGGGTGACACGAAGGCCGCGCGAGCCGACTGGGCCCGCGCGCTCGACAGCGCCGAACAACAGGCCCTGTCCTACAGCGCCCAGCAGGTCCGGGACCGGCTCACCGCCCTGGACATGGAAACGGACCCGGCCCCCGTCCTGCCGGAAAGGGCCGCCGGCGCTCATCGCATTCCGGCTCCGGCGGTTGGTGACGGTGTGGGCTAGCTTTCTGACCGGGATGGATTCCTTGGCACCCGCGATGAACACATCCGGCCCTGGCTGTATACCGTGGTCAGGAATCTGGTCATCGACCATCACCGGGCCCGGCGGATTCGGCCTCTGGAACTGACGCCGGTCGAGGATCTGGACGCCGCCTGGGACGGCACGGACTCCGCGATCACCTCTCACGCCGTACTGGAAGCACTACGGGAGCTGAACGAGCAGCAGCGGACCGTCATCCGCCTCATGTACTACCTGGAATGCAGCGTGGCTCAGGCGGCCGAGCACCTCGGCGTCCCGCCCGGAACCATCAAGAGCCGCGCCTTCTACGCCGTGCGGGCAATGCGCAAGGCATTGGAGAAGCAGGGCGTACGCGGCGAGTAGCCACGGCACGGACGGCGGGGCGGCCCGATACACCGGCCGCCCGCGCCGGGCTGCCGGCCGGGTCGTGCCGTCCGCCGGGTCGTGCCAACGGGACGTGCGGGTAGCACCGTCCGTGACAGCATCCGACCGCGGCACGCCCTCCGCTCCACGTCTCCCCGGCTCAAGCCGCGAGTACTGCTGGAGGAGCAGGCCGTGTCTGACAAACGATCACCGGGCATGGACGGGGCTCCGGGCACAATGCGCTTGTCCGTGCTGACGTCGGCCGGCGATGCTGGGCCGGTGCCAGGACAGGGGAAGAGGAAGCGGCGGCAAGAGGCCGGGAGGCAGCGGATGGCTGCTCGCACTGCGCCGGACGTGGGACGTTGGGAAGTGATTCTTGAGTCGAGGGACCAGGCGGAGTTGCGCGCGCACCTGCGTAGGCTTCGGGAGGCGCGGATCGACGAATCGCTGATCAGGATCGACACGATGTGCCGGCATCCAGTGGAGCAGACCACCTATCGGCTGAGCCGGTTCGTGGCAGATGCCACGCGCGAGTCTGACCGTGAGCTCTCTGAGCATTGATCCTGTGGCGGATCGGGGGGAGTTGACGGACGCGGCGTGGAGGCGGATGGGGCTCTTGCTGCCGTGGGCGACGGGGGGGCCGTCCGTGGCGTGATCATCGCCAGGGGGTCAACGGTGTGCTGTGGCGGCTGCGCACCGGGCTCCGTGGCGTGATCTCCCGGAGCGGTACGGGCGAGTCGGGCTGACGGAGTCAGCGCCGTCCGCCAGGAGCTTCGCGCGCCCGGCTGGCTCGGCCGTCTCAATACACGCTCAGGCCGTACGCTGACAGCCACTCCGTCACCGGCTGGTAGTAGGTGTATCCTCCCGAGCTGCAGTTCCCGCTGCTGCCGACGATGATGCCGAGTGCTGTGCCGCCGGAGAAGGCCGGACCGCCGGTGTCTCCGGGCTCGGAGCAGATGGTGGACCGGAACAGTCCATACACGGTTCCCCCGCCGTAGCTGATGGTGACGTTCACGGCCTGCAGGGTCCCGCAGCGGTATCCGGTGGTCCGCCCGACGTGGCAGAGCGACTGCCCGACGACGGGATTCGCCGCGTTGGTGATGTCGCGGGTACCGGCGGCGCCCAGCGAGACCTCGCCCGGGTAGGCGACCGCCGTATTGGTGTACCGGACACTCGCGTAGTCGTTACCCGGGAAGCTGACTCCCGCGGTGACGCCGACGCTGACGGTCAGGGCAGCATCGGCGTACCAGGTGCTGGCGCCCTGGGCGCACCGGCCCGGGACGAGTGCGTACAGCGCGGAGCCGGAGCGGGCGTTGAAGCCCACGGTGCAGCGAGTGGCCGCGCTGTAGAGGGTGTCGCCTCCGCGCACCGCGACGGCCGCGTAGTGCCCCGCTCGCTCCCCGGCATGGACGGCCGGTCCGATGACGGCGGACCAGCCGAAGAGCAGTGCCAGTGCGACGACGGCCCGGGCAACGGTGCGGAGGGGTCTCTCGAAACGCATGGGACTCACGGCGGCCTCCTATGGCATGTGCCTGTCATTATGTGCTGCCCGGACTCGGATGGTCAGGCCGAAAGCCGCCAACTACTGGATGCGTGGACGCGACCGTTGGCCATCCGCGTGCGCAAGGCCGAGGAACTCCTCTGAAGACGTGGGAGGATTCACCCTCCCTTTCCTGGGCTTCGGCGGGTCTCGTCTCGCGGTCGAAAAGAGACAGAAGCCCATGTCAATCGTCATCACTGCTGGGCAGCGCGGGGATCCCCCGACAGCTCGAACCGGTGCTGGAGCGTATCCGGGTGCCCCGGCAGGGTCTGGGGCGGCCACGCAGACGGCCCGCCAAGGTGCGTGCCGACAAGCGTGACACCCCGCGGTGGCCGCTGAGACAGACCCGGCCCGCGCCACACCTGTCCGCATACATCCTGTTCGCGTCAGCGGTATGGAAAGCACGTGGAGGGCGGTGGTGTGCAGCCGATGTACGCCACCACCCCCGTGCACGCCGGAACGACCGCCCGAGGCGGCTCACCGCGCTCCTCGCCGTCTGCCGGGAGTCCGCAGTGAGTAGACCGTTGCGTGCCCTACTCGGCGGAGGCGGAGGCGGTGGGCAGCAGGAACGCGGCAATGCGGAGGCTGACCACTGTGGTCGTCTTCTTGAACTGCCTGGTTCCTCAACCCACTCACCCCCGTAGGCCCGAGACGAGCTGAGCACCCACAGCAGTGCCCCGGGCCTCGCAGGTCCGGGCCACTGCTGAATCTGCTGAATCGACCCACACCGCCACGCGTTACGGGAAAGTCAGCGCGTGATACGTCTGGCGGACCCGCTCCGCTTCCTCACCATGCTCGCCGCCTGGGTGGCCACCTCCTGGGCCCTCGCCCCACGCTCCGTGGTGTCAGTGGTCCTGCTGCTCTGCGTGCTGACCGTCTTCGTCACTCCGGGGGACAACGGGACGGACAGGGAAAAGATCCTCGTGCCCGTCCCGGGCGTGGTGACCATCGCCCTAATGCTGCTCCATCATCTCGCGGCCGTCATCTCCTCCTGGGCGGCCTGGCCGACGTGGGCGGCCGGCACCGTGACGATACTGGCCGCGACCAGCCTGATCACAGAGCGACCCCGCTGGCGGGACCTGCTCGCCGTACGGAGTGAGCACGGCTCGAGCAAGACGGTGAACTCCGATAGCCAGAAGACCACGATGCGATGCGCGGACTGCGTACGTGTCCTGCCGGAAGAGGCCGCCGAGCAGCTGTCACAGTGAAACCCCGCTCGACCTGGTTACCCCCTTGAAGGGATCCTGGGGCGATGGAGTTCCTCTGTTACCACCGCGACCGGCCCGGCTCCCTACCGCTGCGCGACGAGCTGCTGGAAGAGCACTGGTCCTACATGGACCAGTACGCGAAGGAGATGATCGCCCGGGGCCCGACCCTCGCCGACGACGGCGACACACCCACCGGCAGCGTGCACATCGTCCACCTGCCCGACCCCGCTGCTGCCCGCACCTTCGCTTTCGACGAGCCGAATTACCAGGCCGGTGTCTACCGGGACGTGCTGCTGCGACGGTGGCGCAACACTCTGGGGCGCACCATGTGGGACTTCCCCGGCGGCCGGACCGGTGGCAACCGGTACCTGGTACTCGGCCTCGGCACGGGACAGGCCGCCGACCTCGCAGTGCCGCCCGACCGGGACGAGCTGATCGCCTACGGGCCGCTGCTGTCCGACGACGGCACCACCTGGCTGGGCACGGCGGCCTTGGTCCGAGCGCCGGACCCGGACACGGCACGCGCCGTCCTGACCCCGGACAGGTACGCCGATGTTGAGGTGCACCACTGGCAGTTCGGCGGGCGCCCGTCATAGGAGAAGATGTCCACCGGCAACACCGGCGAAGCCCTCCGCATCGACCGGCATCACGTCTTCCACCCGAACTCACGGATGCATCCGCCTGCTGCGTACCGGTAACCCGTGGGTTCGCGCTGAGGAGCCGACATGAACGGGAGCAGGCCCCGGCCGGCCTTGGGTTCAAGGGGTCGTCGCAACACCGCCTGGTTCTAGGTGGTGAGTAGATCACGTAGACGCTCGGCTGGGGTATCCCAGCCGAGCGTCCTGCTGCGGGCGGGGTGGGTCCTGGCTGGGCTTGCGTGTGGATGGCCACGGCCTGATCGGTGCGTGAGCCGGCGAACAGGACCAGGAGGCTTCCGTCACCCGCGGCAGGAGGAGTGGCATACGCGCTTCGCGCGCCGGTGAGCCGGTGGCCGACTGGGGGATCCGGGCCAGGTCATGGCGATTCCCTTCGGTGCGTGCCGCGCGGGGCAGCGGGCCGGTCGGGGGCGGGGGCCGTCTCCTCGCCGCCGAGTTGACCGGCCCCGGGCGCTGAAGGCCGGTCGTCGTCGGCGTCGGTGGGCTGGTTGCGGGTGGCGATCAACGACCAGGCGATGGAGACGGTGATGGTTACGGCGATCACGCCGAGGGTGAGGGGGATGGGGAGCTTGCCGACGGGGGTCTCGGACAGGATGAGCTTGACGCCGGCGAAGGCGAGGAGGACCGCGAGGCCGTAGTGGAGGTAGGCGAAGCGCCGGAGGAGTCCGGCGAGGCAGAAGTACAGGCTGCGCAGGCCCAGGACGGCGAAGGCGTTGGCGGTCCAGACCAGGAAGGTGTTGGTGGTGATCGCGAGGACGGCGGCGACGGAGTCGACGGCGAAGACCAGGTCGGTGGCCTCGACGGCGACCAGGACCACGAACAGCAGCGTGGCCACGCGCTTGCCGCTGATGCGGATGAAGAACTTGTCGCCGTGGAACTTCGGGTCGGTGGGGATGAGCTTCTTGACCAGGCGGACGACGGGGTTGCGGTCGGGGTGGACCTCTTCGTCCTTGGAGACGGCCATCTTCCAGCCGGTCCAGATCAGGAACGCGCCGAAGACGTAGGCGGTCCAGAAGAACACCTGGAGCAGTTCGGCGCCGACGAAGATGAACACCAGACGTGCGGCCAGGGCTCCGAGGACACCCCAGAAGAGGACTTTGTGCTGGTAGGCGTCGGGGACGGCGAAGAAGGAGAAGACCAGCGCGAAGACGAAGACGTTGTCGATCGACAGGGCCTTTTCGATCAGGTAGCCGGCGTAGTAGGTGGAGGACACCTCCCCGCCCTGCCACGCCAGAAGGATCAGGCCGAAGCCGAGACCGATGGCGATCCAGACCGAACTCCAGATCGCGGCCTCGCGGAAGCCGATGACGTGGTTGTCGCGGTGGGCGATCAGGTCGACGGCGAGCATCACGCAGATGCCGACGGTGACCGCGGCCCACACCCACAGTGGGACGGCGAACGACAGGTCATTCATAGCGGAACGTTTCCCTTCCAAGGGCCGGACGGCAGGGCACCCGCGGGCGGGGTGGTCACGGCGAGGGCGATCGCAGGGGCACCCAGGAGGCGGGAGCGACCGCGTGGACGAAGGGGCCGCCGCGCAGGGCCGCGGCCTCGATCAGGGCGTGTGCGTCGAGCCCGCGCGGGCCGCGACGGGCGGCCACCACGTCCGGGGTCCGGTGGCGGCCGGCCAGCGCCAGCAGCTCCTTCGCCACCGCAAGCCGTGAACCCCGGCCCGGGGGCAGGTGGAAGACCTCGGGGATGTAGCCGGTGGCGTGCGGGCCGACCTTCGGGATGACCCGGGCGAGCACCGCCCGCACCGACGCTGAGGCCGGACCGAGGGAGGAGAGGCGGACGCGCGGGGGCATCACGGCGATCAGCAGCAGCGGAACACGGCGGGCCAGCGCCATGCGGGCGGCCGCCTCGGCCACCGCGACGTCGTCGATGCGGTCGGTCAGCACTGCCGCCACCGGCTGCACCAGACCCGCCCGCGCGGGGCGGTGGACGGTGTCGCGTGCTGGGTGGAAGAGCAGTCGGGTCATGGCACTTACCCGCCTTCCTTATCGGGAAAAACCCCCAAAATGGGAGGAATCCCCTCCAGCGTCACCCTCCAACCAGACATGCGTCAACAGATACACGAAAATTTTTTCGCTAATAAAGGTTCGCACGAGGGGATGAATATGCGAACCGGACTTCGTATGATGGAAGTCATGAGCAGCTCATCGGCACGCGGCGACCAGTGGACATTCCTGACCAACCACGCACGGGTGCTGCTGTGGATCGCTCGCGACCCGGAGGTCCGGCTGCGGGACGTCGCCGCCGGGATCGGCATCACCGAGCGGGCGGTGCAGATCATCGTCGCGGACCTGGAATCGGCGGGGTACCTCACTCGGACCCGGGTGGGCCGCCGCAACCGCTACACCATCGACACCAGCGTCGCCCTGCGCCACCCTTCGGAGGCGGACCATCCCGTCGGCGACCTGCTGGGAGCCTTCCTCCACCGCGAGGACTCACCGGACGCCGCAGGTTCCGAGCCGCGGGCGGCGACGAGGCCGTGACCGAGGAGCCGCTGCCGCCCGGGGTGCGCGAGGTCATCACGGGCGTCGTCAACGCGGTGAGAGGATGCCCGGTCCGACCGGCTGCCGGGGCAGCTCGTCCGCATCGCCACCCAGGAGCTTGCTCGGTGGGCCGCTTCTTCGCGCGGAGCCCACCGAGAAGACTCCTGGTCTCAGCGAGTACCCACAGAGCGTCGTTTCCCGACACTCATCGCGTGACGCCTGTCCGACTCATTCACCGTGGTCTGCTGTGATCGTTGCTACGGCTGAACAGACTGTCGGGTGAGGGAGAGGGAAGCACACGGTGGAGAAGGGCCGGTCGAAGAACCCCAGGGTTGCGGTGGACATGTCGGAGGGATTCGGCGAACGGCTGCTGGGACAGCTGCTGGACCGGGCTCATGAGATGCCGCCCCAGCTCCTCGCTCCGCTGGTGGCGGAAGAGGTGCACAGGATCGGTGGCCGGGACGTGTCGATCCTCCTGCAGGACTACGAGCAACTCACACTGGTCCCGCTGCCGGGCAGGGGTCTCACCGTCGGCGAAGCGGTGCCGATCGACGATTCCCGGGCTGGCGAGGCCTTCCTGAGCCTGACCGCAGTTGAGGACGAGCAGGACGCCGGTGTGCGGATGTATCTACCGCTGTTGGACGGCAGCGACGAAGTCGGGGTGATGGCGCTCACCCTGGACACGGTGGAGGACGACGACCGGCGACTGCTGCGGCGGCTGGCCGGCTGGTCGCTGACATGGTGGTGACCAAGGGCGCTTACACGGACCAGTTCTTCCAGACCCGGCGGCTTCAGCCGATGAGTCTGGCCGCGGAAATCCAATGGTCCCTGCTGCCGCCGATGTCGATGAACAACCCACAGGTCTCTGTCGCCGGCATCCTGGAGCCGGCCTACTCCGTTGCGGGTGACAGTCTGGACTACGCCCTCAACGAGGACATCCTGCACCTGGCCATCATCGACGCGATGGGCCACGGCCTGAACGCTGCCGTGCTGGCGACTGTCGCTGTGGGCGCCTACCGGCATGCCCGACGCGCGGACGTCGGCCTCGCGGAGCTGTACGCGTTCATGGACAGGGCAATCGATGAGCAGTTCGGCCCCGACCAGTTCGTCACCGCGCAGATGATGCGCCTGGACATCGGGACCGGCCACCTGCAATGGGTCAACGCCGGCCATCCGGCAGCACTACTGATCCGTGGCCACCGAGTCGTGCGCGCCCTGGAGGCCCTGAGGGCACTACCGGTCGGCTTCGGCGGTGCCGAACCGCGGATCTCCTCCATGGATCTCCAGCGAGGAGACCGGCTGATGTTCTACACCGACGGTCTCGTCGAGGAACACCACGCAGGTCAGGAACAGTTCGGTGAAGAGCGCATGATCGACATCATCGAGCAGGTCGGACCCACCACGCAGGGCGTACAACAAATGGCCCGGAACCTGTCCCACGCGCTCAAGCGGGAGAGGGGCGGGACCACCAGCGACGATGCGACCATCTTCCTCGTCGAATGGCGCGGCGGCACCGCCGACCACCTTGCCACGCTGGACATCTGAGACCTGTCCCGCACCTGCTGGGCAGGGCACCCGGCACAGGGTCTCTGAATGCTGTCGGACGTCGTGGGAGAGCGGGTGAAGCCCCCGAGCGCATCCGGAAGCTTGTCGGCCGGGCCGCTCTCGTCCGCCGGTACCCGCGCTGCACCCACTGACCCGTCGACCGTGGGCCAGGCCGGTCATCGCCCGCGGCCGTTCGGGGGACGCGCGGGCCGGTTCGGCACTCCTCCCGCAGAGCGGGGCATCCGTCCATGAAACGAAGGAGAGACGCGATGCCGCTCTATCTGTCGAGGTTCAGCTACACACCGGAGACGTGGGCGAGGCTGATCGGCCACCCCGAGGACCGGGCGAACGCAGCTCAGGCCTACATCGAATCCGTCGGTGGGAAACTCCATGGCTTCTGGTACGCCTTCGGCACGCACGACGGCTACAACCTGTGGGAAGCTCCGGGCAACGTGTCCATGGCCGCGGTCGCACTGGCGATCAGCGGCGGCGGCGCGCTCAGCTCGTTCGAGACGACCGTTGTCCTGACCGTCGACGAGACGATGGACGCCCTGCGCAGAGCCGACCGGATCCGTTACCGGGCTCCTGGCGCGCAGGGGTGAGCGATCCCTGGAATCCGGGGATCGGCCCACGCGGCGCCCACCCCCGCCGCGTGCTCGGAGACCTAGCAGGGGTGGTGAGCGCTGAACCCCGATGGGGCGGAGCCATCGGCAGCGTCGCAGCAGCCCCGCGATAGACAACGCTCGTCAGGCCCAGGCCCGCCGGCCAGCTGGAACGTTGGTACTACGCTCTGTGCGGCCCGAAGCACCTCGTCCAGGACCAGGGCATCGGCTCGTTCGATCACCGCGAGACCCCCGGTCCCTTCGAGGGACCGTTGCCTGGATCCCGCACGCTCAAGCAGCAGGTACTTCACTGCCGACGCGGCCTCGCGAGCTCCCGTGCCGGATCGCCGCAGGGCTGTTACCAGGGTGTGTGACCAGCCGGATCATCATGGGGATCGTCGAGCAACGAGATCAGTACGCGAATCCTCTTCCCGACGGGTTCACGTCGTACCTCGAAGCTCTGGCAGACGGCGAGGACGATCTCCAGGCCGTGCTGACCCGCGCGTGTGGGGTCGGCCTGCCGGGCAGCGGGTAGCAGGGTCCCTGAGTCCCACATCGTGATGCCGAGCATGTTGCCACGAATCTCCAGATCCAGCAGGCACGGCCCCGGCGCGTATTTGCAGATGTTCGTGGCCAGCTCGCTCACGACCAGCTGCGTAATGCCCAGGGCACGCGAGGAGACGCGCCGACCGTGCACGGCCTCGACGTCGGCCAGGAAGTCCCGGGCGAAGTCCCGGGCACCGGCGATTTCCGCGGGCTCCATGTCAAACGCGGTGCCCGCAGTGAGGATCCCGGCGCCGGGCCGGGAGATACCTGGCTGATCCCTGTCACACGTTGCTGTTTCGCTCATATCCCCCGCCGAACCGTCCAGTGCGTAGTAACCCGCCCCTCCGCCTACCCGGATCCGCACGGTTCAGACGGCAAGACGGCGTCCATCCGTGGGGGGTCACACCCACAGCGGGCACTCCCCCGCACGGAAGGGCCAGGAGTCACCCCGGCGACTCCTCCGGAACGGGGTGTTCCGGGTGGATGCCGGCATTGCGGGCCTCGTCGCGGCCCGAGCCGGCCTCGTCGGGGTCGGGCTTGTCGGCGTCGGGCTCGGAGTCCGGTTTCGCTCGGGCGCGTTCGGCACTCGGCGGGAGGACCACGTCAAGGGCGTCCTCGCCGTCCTGAACCTGTTGGTCAGGCATGTCGGCGGGTATCGGCGGCGGGCTGCCCTTCGCCCCGGTGTAGGCGATTCCCGCGGGCCTGCGGTCGGTCATGTCGTCGCTCCCTTCAGTGCGCGCCCATTCTGCTGCGAGAGCGGGCCTGTCGCACCTCGCGTACCCCCAGCGCCCTGGACAACGCATGCCCGCCCCGCACTGCCGTGGGCCCGGGCGTGGCCCCGGGCGACACCCTACGTAGAGGGATACTGGGCGGCCCGTTCTGGTTTCCGAACCTCGGGCGGCTTGCATACCGCCGACTGAGCGCCCGCCTTGGGCCAGTCGGGGAGCCTTTTCGTGCTTGTGCGGTGTCCCGACGCACTCTTCCCGTGATCCGTGTCATCCCTTAGGCGATCAGGCGATCAGTACGACAATCATCTCGGCTCGAAGGAGTCCAGCATGCGCATTTCTACTTCCGTCCACTCCCGCACCGCCCGCACGGGCGCCAGGGTCGCCGCCGCGGTCGCGGTCGCCGGCGTCGCGCTGGCCGGGGCTCCCGCCGCGTTCGCCCTCGGCGAGAGCGGCGACATCGACATCCGCTCGGTCAGCTGGCACGCCCGCGGCGACCGCGACGGCACCGAGGTCTGCAAGTTCGTGCTCGTGGCCAACAACTTCGATGCGCTGCCGTCGGTCACCTGGACGATCACCGAGCAGCCACCGACCGTCCCTCCGGCCACGCTCTCGGCCACCCTGCCTCTCATCAACGGCAAGGCCCGCAGCCAGGAATACCTCCTCCCCGAGGGCACCTACACGCTCACATGGCAGGTCACGGGCGTCCCTCTGAAGCAGAAGGGCTTCGAGGTCGACTGCTCCCGGCGCGGCCAGGGCGGACCGGGTGACCGCCGTACTAACGGTGAGGAGCGTGGTTCCTCGTCGGCTTCCACCGCTGAGAAGACCTACGACAAGCCGTCCGGCGCGGTACCCGCGGGCGGCGGCGGCGTGCCGGACATGGAGGGTGTCAGCTCCGAGAGCGAGTCGAACGTCGGCACCTCGGCCGCAGTGGTGGCCGGCGCGGCCGGGATCGCGGGGCTCGTCATGGTCCGTCGATCTGCACGCCGTCGTGCCCGCAACGAGGCATAGCGCACGCGGCCGACGCCGGCGCGGGCCGAGTCGCGCGTGCCGGCTCGCGATGACCCTCAGCGTGACGCTGACGCTGGTGACCGGTGTCGTATGGGCGAGTTCGGACTCGTCCGAGGACGCCTCGTCGGTCACATCCGCCCGCGGCGGCGACGCCGCGGGCGGTGGGGCACCGCCCTTCCGGAGGGCACCGCACAAACCGCCGAAGAAGGTGCCCGCCTCGCACGCCCCTCTGGTCCACTCCCGTCCGGTGAAGGTCGCCATCCCAGCGATCTTCATCGAGGCCCAGATCACCGGCCTCGGCCTCGACGCGAAGGGCCGGCTCAGCGCCCCGCCGCTGACCAGCCCCAGGCAGGTGGGGTGGTATCGGAAGGGTGCCTCCCCCGGCGAGGCGGGGACGGCTCTGCTGGTCGGCCACCGGGACACCGCGACAGGACCGGCCATCTTCCTCAACCTCAACGCCCTGCGCCGCGGTGACACGGTGAAGGTCACCCGCGCCGACCGGCGGACTGCGGTCTTCACCGTCGACAAGGTGAAGACGTACAAGAAGGACAAGTTCCCGGACGAGCAGGTCTACGGGCCTGCCGGTCGTCCTGAGCTCAGACTCCTGACGTGCGGTGGACGCTTCGACAAGAAGAACGGCTACTCGGCGAACGTCGTCGTCTTCGCCCATCTCACGTCGCTCAAGAAGAAGGCCGCCTGAACCACGGCGTGCCACAGGAAACGGCCGGTACCTCGGTGCGAGGTACCGGCCGTTCGAGGGCCCGAGGCCATTCCCGCTCCCGTGCCGACTGCCGCAGGGAACCTGCGAGCTTGGGCGCCCGGACAAGTGCCATGGCGAACGGTCGAGCCCCACGAGCGCGTTCATGCCGCTCGACTGCCTGACGGCGACGGCATGATCATCGAGACCGGCACCGACTTCTGCCGGCTCGATTCCGCCCTGGCGCGGGCTCAGGAAGCCATCCACGCCGGCGGACAGCCCGTTGCACGACTCGACGGTCCGCCTCAGGGCAGCTCCGGAGGCAGAACAGCCTCCCGGAGCTGCCCTGAAGGCCGGTCACCTTCGCCAGAACAGATGGTGCGTCACCCCGCTCGGGCTGGGAACGACGTCCAGGTGGAACCGGTCGAGCAACTCGTCGGGGGACTTCCAGAGCCGTAGTCCGGACCCGAGCTCCACCGGCGAGACCGCTACGTGCATGGTGTCGACGAGGTCGGCGTCGAGAAACTGCCTGAGGGTGGTGACCCCGCCGCCGAGCCGGACGTCCTTGCCCTGCGCCGCCTCCCGGGCCTGCTCGAGGACCGTGGCGGGGTCGCCGTCGACGAAGTGGAACGTGGTGTCGGAAAGCGTGATCGAAGGACGCTTGTGGTGGGTGAGGACGAAGACCGGGGTGCGGAACGGGGGCTCGTCCCCCCACCAGCCCTGCCACTCATGGTCCTCCCAGGGCCCGCGCTGGGGCCCGAACTTGTTGCGGCCCATGATCTCCGCACCGATGTTGCGCGCGAAATCCCGCGTGAGGTAGTCGTCCAGGCCTCGACTCCCCCCTGAGTCCGTGCGCATCGGCCAGCTCGCCGTGGCACCGGCCCAGGAGAACAGCCTCTCGGGTTCGACATGCCCGAACGGCCTCTCGAAGGTCTGGTCCTCACCGGCACCGATCCCGTCACTCGAGACGCTGAAATTCTGGACTCGCAATAGCTGAGCCATGTGTTCCTCCTGTGCTGTCGACAACGATGGTGAGACCTGCCGGGCCGGGAAAACTCATCGCCGCATCCGCCATCGGTCAGAAAATGGGCTGCTCGGCATCCCGAACTGTGAGGTCTGCCCGGTTGGGCAGAGGATCCTGCGGTGAGGGCACGTCCGCCCCCGCAGAGTCTTACACCGTCTGCTCGGACATCGAGAGAGCCTGAAGGATCTGTCACGCCCGAGCGTGGCGGATCCCGGTCCTCACCTTTGTCGATGGGCCCGCGTGCGGGAAGGCGCGGAAGGCTCCGCGTCCGCAACACCGGTACCCGTGGGGCGTACATGATCACGGGTAGGCCGACGAGGCGGTGCCGCGGATGCGGCCGCCGACGGATGCTCATCCCCGTTCGCGCATACAGCGCTCCACCAGCCGTTCATACGCCCTGTTCAGGTCGTCGCGCTGTCGGTAGCTGAGCAGGAACGCCCGCAGCTCGGTGGCGGATGCGTATCCTCGTGCCCAGGCCTTGTGCGCACGTGCCCCGCTCGCTGTGGCATCGGTGGGCGGCCTTCGGGGTGACGGTCGCCAGGACGACATGCCGAGCCGGGTGAGGGTGTTCGCGAAGTCCTCGGACAGCTCGCCTGCTGCGCGGGTGGCGCCTGTGCGGGAGGGCATGGCCCTGTGGCCTCCTGGTGGTCAGGAGGCTTGCGTGCGTTCGGTTCGTACGGGAGCGGGTCCGGGCGTCGTCGTGACGTACCCGGCCCGGGGGTGGTTACTGAGCGGTGTAGCCGCCGTCGACGGGCAGGGCGATGCCGGTGACGTAGCTGGCACCGGGACTGCACAGCCACAGCACGGCCTGGGCGATCTCGTCGGCGGTGCCGAGCCGGTCGATGGCCTGGCCCGCTTCGGCCCGGCTGCGGTCGAGCTCTCCGCCCTCGACCATGGCGTCGACCATCGGGGTGCTGATCGTGCCGGGACAGACGGAGTTGATGCGGACACCGCGGGGGCCGTATTCGAGGGCGGCGCTCTTGGTCAGGCCGATCACGCCGTGCTTGGCGGCGTGGTAGGCGGCGCGGCCGGGGTTGCCGACCAGGCCGCCGAGCGAGGAGCAGTTGACGATGGCGCCGCTTCCCTGCTCCCGCATGTGGCGCAGTTCGTGCTTCGTGCTCGCCCAGATGCCGCGCAGGTTGATGCCCTGGACGCGGTCGAACTGCTCCGCGGTCTCGTCGGCGGCGTCGGTGGGCGGGGGCATGATGCCGGCGTTGTTGTAGGCCATGTCGAGTCGGCCGAAGACTTCGACTGTGCGGTCGACGGCGGCGGCGACCTGATCCTCGTCGGTGACATCGCAGACCAGCGCGAGGGCCCGGTAACCGTCGTCGGTGAGTTCTTGGGCGGCGGCGTTGACGGCGTCGTCGTTGATGTCGGCGAGGGCGACGGCGGCTCCTGAGGCGGCGAAGGCGCGGGCGGTGGCCAGGCCGATGCCGGAGGAAGCGCCGGTGACAAGGGCGACCTGGCCGGTGAAGTCGTAGGTGGGATTCATGGCGGTTACTCCCAACGAGGTCGTACGGGCGTGGAGCGTGCGGCCGTCACGGTGGCGTCGGCTGCCTGCGGTTCGTCGGCGTCGGTGGTGTGGTGGGCGATGATCCGCGAGGGGTCGGTGGTGCCGCGCAGCGCGAGGGCGGTGAGGGGCAGCAGGGTGAGCGCGGCGAAGACGGCACCGACCAGGGCCGGACCGGTCAGGCCAAGCGAGGAGTGCAGCCCGGCGATGACGAATTCGGTGGTGCCCATGAGGAACGTGCCGACGGCGAGCACCCAGACGACGAAGGGCAGTCGGCCGGGGGTGGACCCGGTGGCGGAGGGCATGCGAAAACTTCTTCCCGTATGAGGGGTGGGCGGGGTCAGGAGGCGGCCTCAATGGTGATGCGGTCGGCTCCGGACAGCTGGTCGGCGTCGGCGTCGATGTGGCCGAGGATCAGCAGATCTGCGGAGGCGGCGGGGCCGTTCTTGTAGAAGATGGCGAGGTTGCCCCACGGTGCGAAGTAGGCGAGGTCTCCGGCCTTGGCCGCGGCCGGTGCGGGGGCGTCCTCGGTGGTCAGCTTCCTCGGCGGGTCGGCGATCCGCTCAGTTCCGTGGAAGTCCTTCAGGTCCAGGGTGAGCGGGAGCAGGGAGGCGAGGTCGCGGGCGGCGGGGCTGTCGTTCAAGGTCGCGCCGACGAGCCGGCCGTCGATGGTGACGCGGATGTCCATCGGAGTGCTCCTGTCTGATCCGGACGGGGTCGTTGACGCCGAGGTCGGCGGCTGCCCGGACGCCGGGGCGGATGACGAGGCGGAGGTTGCGGAGGGGGCCTGCTCGGCGGGTGAGTCGTCGGAGCATGCGTTCACGGCCAGCAGCAGTACGCCGGTGGCGGCGGCGGTCAGGGCCCTGCGAACGGGGAAGGTCATGGGGTGCCGGCCTGCGGGTCGGGCATGGGCTCGGAGTAGTGCCTGAAGCCCTCGCGACCGGTGTGCAGGCCGTACAGCCGATCGGCCAGCGTCCCGGGGCTGGACTGCGCGGAGTCGGGGCTGATCGCCCCGGGCACGATGAGCTGCGCAACGTGGATGTTCTCCGGCGCGAGCACGGTGTGGAGCATCGCCGCGTAGGCGCTCTCGGCGGCGAACGCGATCGAGGTACCGGCCACTCCGGGGCTGGGGCGCACCGCGCTGGACCCGTTGACGAACAGCAGCGTGCCCCGGCCGAGCTCCCGCATGCCGGACAGGACCGCGTTTACGCAGGTGAGCGGCCCTTTGACGGAGAAGGCCAGCGGATCGTCCAGGTCAGCTGCGGTGGTGTCCAGGACCGGCTTCATGAAGTCGCCGCGGGGCACCGGGCTGAACTGCAGGATCTCGACGGGCCCCAGCGTGTCCGCGGCTTCGCGCAGGGCCGCGGTGAGGGAGGCGGGGTCAAGGACGTCGGCCGTGAAGCCGCGGGCGTGGATGTTCTCCCTCACCAGCTCGGCTGCCAGGTTGTCCTGGTGCTGGGCGCTGCGCGAGAGAAGGGCGACGCGGTGTCCGGCGGCGCCGAAGCGACGTGCGGCAGCCAGTCCCAGGCCGGGGCCGGCGCCGACGAGGGCGAAGGTGGTCACGGTGGTTCTCCTCGACATCGTGGGTGGGACGGGGCCACATCGGATCCGCCCGAGGAAAGAGGAGGGCCTCGACGGCGCGGCGTTCGTCCGGGGCTGTGGAGCCCTCGGCGACCTGAGCCACGGGGCCCGGGTTCAGCAGCCGGTAGTCGGGGCGGCGGCGTACTCATCGTCGGTGACGGGGGTCAACCAGTGCACGACGTCGTGGGTGTCGTCGCCCTCGTTGATGGCCAGGTGGACCATCAGCCGGTTCGGCGCCGCGCCGTGCCAGTGCTCCTCGTCGGCCTCGAACAGGACGCGGTCTCCGGGTCGGATGACTTCCACCCGTCCGCCCCGGCGCTGACACAGACCGACCCCTTCGGTGACGAAGACCGTCTGACCCAGCGGGTGACGGTGCCAGTGGGTGCGGGCACCGGGCATGAAATGCACCAGGCCGGCGGTGACCCGGGACGGGGCGGGTGCCGCGGCGACGGCGTCGATATAGACGTCGCCGGTGAACCGGTCCGCCGGCCCCTTGGTCGTGGCGATCGAGCTGTAGGTGATACGCACGGTTGCTCCTCGTGCGGGTGCGGGGCGGGTCAGGGGGTGAGGAGAGTTTTGATGGCGCGGCGTTCGTCCATGGCCTTGTAGCCCTCGGCGACCTGGTCGAGGGGGAGGGTGAGGTCGAAGACCTTGCCCGGGTCGATCGCTCCGGCGAGGACGCGGCCGATGAGGTCGGGGAGATAGCGGCGGACGGGGGCAGGGCCGCCGCGCAGGCCGACGTGGGAGAAGAACAGCTCCTGCCCGTCGATGGCGACCTCGTGGGGCACGCCGACGAAGCCGACGTTGCCACCCGGGCGGGCCGACCGGAGGGCCTGGCTCATGGACTGGGCGGTGCCGACGCACTCCATGACGCTGTCCGCGCCGATCCCGCCGGTCATCTCCTTGATCCGGGCGACACCTTCCTCGCCGCGCTCGGCGACAATGTCGGTGGCCCCGAACTCGCGGGCAAGCTTCTGCCGGGATTCATGGCGGGACATGGCGATGATCCGCTCCGCGCCCAGCTCCCTGGCGGCGATCACCGCGCACAGTCCGACCGCGCCGTCGCCGACGACGACGGCGGTGGAGCCGGGCCTGACCTCGGCGGCATCGGCGGCCCACCAGCCGGTGCCCATCACGTCCGAGACGGCCAGCAGGCCGGGCCAGAACCCTTCGTCGGGGATGCCGTCGGTGGCGACGAGGGTCCCCTGGGCGTTGGGGATGCGGACGTAGTCGGCCTGGCAAGTGGACATGAACTCGCGGTTCAAACAGCTCGACTGAAATCCGTTGCGGCAGTTCGCACACGTGTTGTCGGAGGTTGCGAACGAGCCGATGACGAACTGGCCCGGCTTCACCGCGGTCACCTCGGCCCCGACCTCCTCCACGAAGCCGACGTACTCGTGGCCCATCGGATGAGCGTGATCGGTGGGCTCCGCACCCCGGTACGGCCACAGGTCCGATCCGCACACACAGGTCACGGCCGTGCGGATGATCGCGTCGGTCGGGTGCTCGATCTTCGGGTCCTCCAGGGTCTCGAAGCGGATGTCGCCGGGAGCGTAGATCACTGCGCCGCGCATGAGAGGTTCCTTTGCGTATCGGGTACAGGGTGCGGACCCGGACACGGGTGGCGGACCGCCCGGGCCGGGTGCGGGCTGCTCCTTCGCCGCCCTCGCGGCCGGAAGAAGTAGCGCCACGCCTTCGAGGTAACCCCCTTTTCACGCGCGTAGCGAGTCACCGACAAGGGGTGTACCGGCAGTACATCCCTATGGCGCCCTGCGGGACGTACCGTCGAAGGCATGGACAACCGTGAGGAGGTCCGCGAGTTCCTCACCTCGCGGCGGGCAAAGATCACTCCCGACCAGGCCGGGCTGCCCTCAGGGTCCCGGCGCCGGGTGCCTGGCCTTCGCCGCAGCGAGGTCGCGGCCCTCGCCGACATGAGCGTCGAGTACTACTCGAAACTGGAGCGCGGCAACCTTTCCGGAGTCTCCCCGGCCGTCCTCGAAGCCCTCGCCCGCGCCCTCCGGCTCGACGACGCCGAACGCGCCCACCTGCTGAACCTGGCCCGGGCCGCCGACGGCTCCGACGCCCTCACCCGCCCCCGCCGCCGTGCCACCACCCGGCAGTGGACACCGCACCGCAGCCTGCAATGGACCCTGGACGCGATCACCGCCGGACCGGCGTTCGTCCGCAACGGCCGGATGGACATCCTCGCCGCCAACCAGCTCTTCCACGCCTTCTGCACCGACGTCTACGCCACGCCCGGCAACCAGCAGAACCTGGCCCGCTTCACCTTCCTCGACCCCGCCTCCCACCGCTTCTACCCGAACTGGGACGCCTTCGCCGACATCACCGTCGCGATTGTGCGTGCGGAAGCCGGCCGTGATCCGCACGACAAGGATCTGCACGATCTGGTCGGGGAACTGTGCACCCGCAGTGATGAGTTCCGTACTCGGTGGGGTGCGCACAACGTCCGCCATCACGGCACCGGCACCAAGCATTTCCACCACCACGCCGTCGGCGACCTCACCCTGGCCTTCGAGGGCCTGGAGATGGCCGCCGCCCCCGGTCTCACCCTCACCGTCTACACCGCCGAGCCCGGCTCACCTTCCGAAGAAGGACTGCGCCTCCTCTCCACCTGGGCCGCCACGCAGGAAGCCGGCTCGGCCACGAAACGATCGGCAACCAGCTGAACGCCGACAGCACCGAACCCGACGGTGTTCGGCGCTGTCGGCGCACAACTCCTCCGCTCCTCGCCGGCCCGCGTGGCGCAGGTCGGGACCACAGGGCACCGGGGCCCATCGCTGGGTGACCTCGGTGCGCCGCGCGTGGGCGTCGAGCAGATCGTCCTGCGTGCGGATGCCGCTCACCGAGGGGCGGACCCCACGCTGTTCGAGCGTGCCCATCACGGCCGGGCCGGGCAGCGGACGTTGCCGGGCTGCGTGCGGCGTCGGTCGGAGCGCTGCGGTCCATGCCCCGCAGGGCCTTCATCCGACCCGGCTCGCGCGGCAGGGGGGTGAACCGCCTCAGGGGCGGCTCGCCGCCGGTGAGGGCCGTGAGCCGCCCCTGACAGGGGCGTACGGGCGGGGCGGGGAGTCCGGTTCGCCGGGCGGCCCTCCCCCGCATCAGCGCCGTGTGCGGACCAGCAGGTACACGAAGTACGGGGCGCCGATGACGGCCGTCATCAGGCCGGCGCCGAGCTGGGCCGGGGCGATCACCGTACGACCGGCGAGGTCCGCGAAGCAGACCAGCACGGCCCCGAGCAGGAGCGCGACGGGGACCACCCGTACGTGCCGCCGGCCGACCAGGGCGCGTGCCGCATGGGGGGCCACCAGTCCGACGAAGCCGATGGTGCCGGCCGCCGCCACGGCGGTGGCGCTGAGCAGGACGGCCACGACGAGGAGGCCGAGGCGCGCCCGGGTGAGGCCGAGGCCGAGAAGCCTCGGGGTGTCCTCGTCGAGGGCGACGAGGTCCAGCTCCCGGCGGCGTACCACCGCCACGACGATGCCGGCGGCGAGCACCACCGCGACCGGCAGCACATCGGGCATGTTCCGCCCGTACGTCGACCCGGACAGCCAGGTGAGTGCCTTCGTCGTGTCGAACGGGTCGCTGAGCACGATGACCAGGCTGATCAGCGCCGCCGCGGCGGCGGACACCCCGACCCCGAGCAGGACCAGCCCGTTCTGGCGGAATCCACCCCGTGCAGCCAGTCCGAAGACGATCGACGCGGCAACGGCCGCCCCGCCGAACGCCGCTCCCGCGACCTCCCACGAACCGGGGGCCTGCACCGTGGTGACGAGCAGGACGGCGCCGAGGCCGGCGCCCCCGGAGACGCCCAGGACCCCCGGTTCCGCGAGCGGGTTGCGGGTCACGGCCTGGACCAGGGTGCCGGACAGGGCCAGCGCGGCACCCGCGAGGAGCGCGGCCGCCACCCGGGGCACCCGGGTGTCGAGGACGAACGTGACGACCCGGCCGGCCCGGCCCTGTGCCCAGTTCACGACGTCGCCGAGCAGCAGTTTCGAGTCTCCGAGGAGCACCGCCGCGATCATCACACCGACAAGGACGACAGCGAGCACGACGACGGTGGTGAGGAACGCGGTCCGCCCCGGGATCCGCAGCCGGTCCGGCGCGTCAGCGGCTGCTGTGTCCCGCGTCCGGAGGGCCATCACGACGAGGAAAGCGCCGCCGACCACGGTCGTCACGACCCCGGTCGGCACCTCCACGGCGGTGTCGGCGGGCACGATCGCCCGCAGCAGCACGTCCGAGCCGAGGACGAGCGCGGCGCCCACGAGGCCGGCGACGGGGAGGCTCACCCGGGACCGGACCAGCCCCCGGAAGCGGCGGGTGAGGGGGCGTACGAGCGCGGGTGCGCAGAGGCCGACGAAGCCGATCGGGCCGGCGAGCGTGACGGCCGCCGCGGCGAGCAGGGTGGCGAGCACCACGGTGGTGATCCGGGTCCCGCGGACGGACACGCCCAGCCCTCGGGCGGCGTCGTCGCCCAGGGCCAGGGCGTCGACGCGTCGGGCGACGAGCAGCAGCCCGACAAGGCCGACGGCGACGACCGGGGCCATCTGGATGACACCGTCGAAGCCGTTCTGGCCGATGCCTCCCTGGCCCCACCGGTAGAGGCCTTCGGTCCGCTGGGGGAACAGGAGCAGCAGTGCCTCGGTCGCCGCGTTCAGCCCCAGCGCGAGGGCACTGCCCGCGAGGACCAGCCGGACGGTGCCCCTGCCGAGCCCGGAGAGTCCGAGCACGACGGCCGCGGCAGCGAGTCCGCCGACGAACGCGGCGCCGGACGAGGCCAGGAGGGGAAGGGTGGTTCCGGTTACGGCGACCACGCCGAGTGCCAGGTAGGAGCCTGCGTTCACGGCGAGGGTGTCCGGCGAGGCGAGCACGTTCCGGCTGACCGCCTGGAGGGCGGCGCCGGCCATGCCGAGGGCCAGTCCGACGAGGACGGCGGCGACCATCCTCGGGAGCCGGGACGCGACGACGACGGAGGCGTCCCCCGCCCCGGCGTCGCCGGTGAGAGCACTCCAGACCTCCGACGCGCCGACGTCGGCGGTGCCCTGGGTGATGTCGACGGCGGCGAGTACCGCGACCAGCAGCACGAGCGTGGCCGTCACGGCGATCGCGCCCGTCGTGGCCGCGGCTGTGCGGTCACGGCCGACCGCGGGCTTGTCGATGACGGCCACGGCGGGCTACTTCTTCGTCAGGGCGTCGACGAGGGAGTCGATGTACGCCTCCATCGAGCGGGGACCGCCGAACATCCAGACGCCGTCGGGCAACCGGTGAACGTTGCCGTCCTTGACGAAGGGAAGCGACTTCCACACGGCGTTCTTCGCGAGAGGGCCGGTGAACGCGTCACCGTCGGTTTCGTTGGCGACGTACGAGAAGTGGACGTCGCCGAGGCCGGTGAGCCCTTCGACATCGGTGGTGGCGAGGCCGTAGCTCTCGTCCCCTTCGACGGTCCAGGCGTTCTTCAGACCGAGCTTCTCGTTGACGGCGCCGAGGAGGGAGCCGCTGGTGTAGGCGCGGATGGAGACCTGGTTGGACGCGACGTACCCGTCGGCGGAGGCGATCTCGGCGCCGCCGAGGCCGGCGTCCGCGAGGGCCTTCTTGCCCTCGGCGACACTCGCTTCGAAGTCCTTCTTGGCGGCGTCCGCCTGGGCCGTCGTGCCGGTGGCCTTCGCGATGAGGTCGAGGCCCTCCGTCATCGTGCCGATCTGGTCGGCGGCGTCGGCGGCCGTGATCTCCAGGACGGGGGCGACCTTGCGGAGCTGCTTCACCACCGCGGGCGAGAGGTCACTGGTGGCGACGACGAGGTCGGGGGCGAGGGCGGCGACGGTGTCGATACTCGGCTCGCCACGGGTTCCGATGTCCTTGGGGTCACCGGTGAGCGGGGCCGCGGTGTTCCACGCGGTGTATCCCTTCACATCCGCGACGCCGACGGGGGCGACGCCGAGGGTGATCAGGTCCTCGACCACGTTCCACTCGGTGGCGACGACCTTCTTGGCCGGGCCGTCGAGGGTCACCTTCGTGCCCTTGGCATCGGTGAGGGTGATCTTCTCGGCCGTCTTGTCGGAGGCCGCGGGGTCGTCCGACGAGGGTTCCGTGGTTCCGCATGCGGCCAGGGAGAGGGCGGCGACGGCGGCCGTGGCGAGGAGGTGGCGTCTCATGAGGAGGTGCTGAGCCTTTCGGATCTGGAGTGGTGTCTGCCGATCGCACGGGTGCGCAGCCGGCCGGTCGAGGGATCGGTGCCGATGTCGATGCGGATGCCGTAGACGTCCGACAGCAGCTCCGGCGTGAAGACGTCCTCGGGCACACCGTCGGCGACGATGCGTCCCGCGTGCAGCAGGGCGACCCGGTCCGCGACGGACGCCGCCTGGTCGAGGTCGTGGAGGACGACGCCGACGGCGATCCCGTGGTCGTCGGCGAGATCGCGTATCAGGTCGAGAAGTTCGACCTGATAGCGCAGATCGAGATAGGTGGTCGGTTCGTCCAGGAGGAGTACCCCCGTCTCCTGGGCGAGGCAGCTCGCGAGCCACACACGCTGGAGCTGACCGCCGGAGAGCTGATCGACTCCGCGCCCGGCGAGGTCGGTGACACCGGTGAGGCCGAGCGCCCGGTCCACCGCCGCGGTGCCGCGGGGGTCGGGACGGCCCCATCGGCCCCGGTAGGGGTAACGGCCGAAGTCGACCACGTCCCGGACGGTGAGCCCGCCCGGAGTCGACCGGGACTGGGTCAGGAGCGCGACGCGCTGCGCGAACTCGCGGGCGCCGAGCGCGAAGCCGTCGACGGCCTCGTCCGTTCCCGCGTCGACGGTGAGCGAACCGGTGCGCGCGGACTGCAGTCGGGCGAGTGTCCGCAACAGCGTCGACTTCCCACTGCCGTTGGGGCCCACGAGGGCGGTCACCTCGGCGGGCCGCAGGGCGATCGCCGCCTCGTGTACGACGTCGACCCTGCCGTACGACACGCTCACCCCGTCGGCGGACAGTCCGTGACCACGCGTACGTGGCACACCGGTAGCCGCCGGGGCATCCGAAGCACCGGGGGTGCTTTCACCAGCTCTCATGCCGATTAGGCTAGCCTAACCTTAGGCAACCGTGAACGGCACCCCCGACATCGGGAGGCAGCTCCGGGCACGCGGGCATGGCCGCCACCCGGCGTACGCCTCCCCCATCCCGTGACGAGCCCGGTGAAGCGCTCGCGGCTCCGCAGGTGCCCCGGTGATCGTCCGTCCTCCCCCCGACGGCCACGGCGAGCAGGACGGAAAGGCTGAGGTCCCGTTCGACGGCCGGGCAGGGCGAGCAGCAACGACACATCAGCGCGTGGGCGCCGGCGATGCGGCTTCCCATGCGAACCCGTCCGGGTCGGTGAACGGCCCGGCATCGCCACCGATCACGAGCCGGTGCGATCCGGTGCCGTCGGGAGAGACGCCGACGTCCTTGGCGAGGGCGCGGCGCCTGTACAGCGCCAGCTTGACCGGACTCGCACCGGCAGCGAACTCGACGTACGTGCGTCCGAAGCTCTTCGCCACGGCGAGGCCCTGGCCGACGTAGTACCGCTTGCTTGCGATCACGTCCGCGACTCCCAGCAGGATCACGATCTCGTCGATCCGCCGGGTGGCGGGGCCGGTGTCCTTCTTCGCCGAGGTCGCGACCTTCCAGATCGTCCCGTCCGGGGCCCGTACGACGCCTCCGTATCCCCAGAACGACTTCGTGACGGGCTTCAGCGGTGTGGCGCCTGCGTCGAGGGCGGCGTCGACGAGACTCGTGACGTCGGCCGGCTGGGACACCGTGAGTGCCATCGTGAAGCCGCGGAAGCCTGTCGAGGGTGCCTCCGAGGCCCGCAGGCGGATCTGTGCGCCCAGTCCGAAGGCTGCGGTGCAGAAGCGCCTGGCGGCCGTGGGGTCGGCCACTTCGAGGGTGACTGCTTCGATGGATGTCATGGTCATCACGCTAGTTGCGGCTCGGCGAGGGGCGCTTCTTGATTCCTGACCGGTCCGGTCACCCGGTTCGCCGCACACGGCGGCACGCCCGCCGCACCCACCGCTGCTCGGCGGCGGTAGGCGCTGGGCGGCACGCCGACCATCGCGGTGAAACGGGTGAGGAAGATGTTCGGTGACGAGCAGCCGACCTCGAAGCAGACCTCGGTGACACCGAGGTCGCCGCGCCGCAGCAGCGCCGCCGCGCGCTCGATGCGCCGCGTCATCAGGTAGCCGTACGGCGACTGGCCGTACGCCTGCCGGAACTCGCGGCTGAGGTGCCCGGCGGACATGTGCTCGCCGCGGGCGAGCGCCTCGACGTCCAGCGGCCGTGCGTACTCCCGGTCGATCCGGTCGCGGACGCGGCGCAGTCGCGCGAGGTCGCTCAGGTGTTGGGCCGCGATGCGTGCGCGCGCCCACGAGGGGTGACACATGGAAGAACTCCTCTTCGTCGATGTCCGCGAGCACCCGAAGCGCATGCCGAGGCGGGCGGCGAGGGCTCTATGACGATGACCGGCTTGCCGGAGTCGACGAGCCGTGAGGGCGGGCGAACAGCCGCTCGCCCGGTGGCCGGGTACGTCCGGGACCGAGGCCGGTGGCCGGCCCGGCGGGGATCTGGACGCCGCCGTGGTGGGTGGTCGTCGTACGCCGCCCCCAGCGGCCTGCGTCGCGAGAGCAACGCCGCAATCGTGCGGCCGCCGGGGGTGGTCAGGGGCTGCGGTCAGGCCGACCGCCGCGTTCTTCACAGGTGGTCGCGACGCCGGCCTTCGCGGGCGGATCGACGGCCGGGCGGCTCAGCGGAGTTCCTGGATGCGGACCAGGTTGCCCGCGGGGTCACGGAAGGCGCAGTCACGGATGCCGTACGGCTGCTCGGTCGGCTCCTGGACGACCTCGACATCCCCGGCCTGCACCTTCTCGAACGTGCCGTCGAGGTCCGGGGTGGCCAGCAGGATCCAGCCGTAGGTGCCCTTGGCCATCATCTCGGCGATGGTGCGGCGCTCGTCCTCGGTGATACCGGGGTCCGCGGCCGGCGGCGCCAGCAGGATGGACGTGCCGGGCACACCGACGGGGCCGACCGTGATCCAGCGCATCTTGCCCTGCCCGACGTCACTGCGGACCTCGAAGCCGAGGACGTCGCGGTAGAAGGCCAGGGACGCGTCCGGGTCGTCATGCGGGAGGAAGCTCGTGTGAATGGTGATGTCCATGACGATCATGCTAGGTGCGGCTCCGTGACCCGCGCTTCTTGATTCCTGATCGATCCAGCCGCCTGTTTCCGGGTCCTGCCCCGTGTTCCGCGCAGGGCTGTGGCGCTCGGCGGATGCGCGCGCAGGTGATCTCTCGTGCCGGAAGCTCGCAGGCCTGGGAAACAGGGGCGTCAGCTCGGCCGCGTCCCGCGCCTGTGCATGGGAAACGGCTCCCGAACGGCGGTGGCATCCGGTGGCGATCGCAAAGAGGCCTCACCTCGCCTACAACCGCACCCAGTTCGCAGGGCAGATTCCCACCCCAAACGTGACGTTCCCGCGGGCCGGATGTCCGGCGGGAAACTTTCTTTTGTCCAGCACATTGACGGCGCCCGTGGGCCGACTTACCTTCATCGCGTTGTTCTTCATATGTCATATATGAGACGCGATACGAGATCTGAGAGCCGCCATGCCGACGAGTCCGCCCCTCGTTCCTCCCCGCACCCGGTACGTGCCTGGGACGATCAGCACCGGTGCCTCCACCGGACACCGGCTCGCGGGCAGGCACTCGGAGAGACCGAGGTACCGCGGAGCAGCCGCGTCGCGACCCAGGTACGCGCGGCGTTGCGGCCTCCGGCCGGACCGGGTGTCCGGGGGTGAACCCGCGACGGGGTCATGAGAGCCCCGTGAGGTGCTGCCGCCCAGTTGCCGTCCACCCCGCGGCCACGCCACCGGGGGTGGCAGCGCGTCTTGCTGGAACTCCGCCCGCCCGGCCCCTCGAACGGCCAGGTCGGCGCCCCTCACCCGTGCATTCCGGGAGGCGAATCCGAATTCGGGAGCGCCGCCCGCGGAACCGCTCGCGCCCCCACGTTCCCGAATGAACCCTGACCACATCCCGCAAGGCCTCGCCCTGCACCCGGCTGCCTGGAGAGCCCGGCAGTGAGCACCCAGAGAAGAGAGCCCCTCATGAAGATGCACCGCAGTCGCCGACTCGCATCCGCGATCTCCTTGGTCTCCGCCCTGGCCCTGACCGCAACCGCCTGCGGTGACGACGGAAGCGTGGCCGACGGGGGCGGCGAGGGCTCGGGCACCGGAAACATCGTCTTCTGGGACGAGAACGGTGGTGTCCGGACAGCCGTCTGGAACGAGATCATCGCCGACTTCGAGAAGGCCAACCCCGGCATCGACGTGCAGTACGTCGGCCTCGCGTCCACCGAGGCCCAGTCCAAGTACGACACCGCGATCCAGGGCGGCGGCCTGCCGGACGTCGGCGGCGTGGGTGCGGCGATGATCGCCGGTATCACCGCGCAGGAGGCACTGGAGCCCCTGGACGAGCGCATCGGGGACAGCACCCTGAAGGGCAAGCTCAACGAGGCGATGCTCGCGAACGTGAAGTCGGCCGGTGGACGGGACGAGCTGTACACGGTGCCGATCTCCGCCACCAACGGCGTCCTCTACTACCGCACCGACCTCTTCGAGAAGGCGCAGCTGGGCGAACCCAGGACCTGGGACGACTTCTACAAGGCCGCCGAGGAACTGACGGACAAGAAGAAGAACGTGTTCGGCTACACGATCCGCGGCGGCCCCGGTTCCATCGCCCAGGCTCTGGACGCGATGTACGGGCAGTCCGGCATCGACTCCTTCTGGGATGCCTCCGGGACGAAGACCACCGTCAACGACCCCAGGAACGTCGAGGCGCTGGAGAAGTACGTCGGCCTGTACCGGAAGGCCACACCCGAGGCCGACCTGAACAACGACTTCACCAAGATGGTTGCGCAGTTCGACTCCGGCAGCATCGGCATGCTCAACCACAACCTGGGTTCCTACCAGGACCACGTGAAGGCGCTGGGCACCGACAAGTTCCGCGGCATCCCGCAGCCCGAGCTGGCCGACGGTACGCGGGTGATGGTCTCCAACCCCGTGTCCGGCCTCGGCCTGTTCAAGTCGTCCAAGAACAAGGCGGCGGCCTGGAAGTTCATCGAGTTCGCGGCATCCCACGAGGCGAACTCCAAGTTCAGCGAATCCGCAGGCCTCATCCCGGCCAACCAGGAGGCGGCCGAGGACGCCTGGCTCGACAAGGCCGAGGCCACCAAGCTGGGCGCCGAGGCGCTCTTCTCCGGCAACACCAGGATCGTCCAGCTTCCGTACTACCTGCCGGACTGGAACACGCTGTCCAAGGCCGACAGCGAGCCGGGCTTCCAGAAGGTGATCCTCGGCAAGACGACCGCCGAGGAGTTCCTCGACACCTTCGCGGATCAGCTCAACGAGGCCCAGGCGGAGTGGAAGCAGATGCGGGGCAACCGACCATGAGCGCGGGGGTCGGACGCGGGCCTGCGCCCGGTGGTGCGGCACACGTACGCCGCACCACGGCCCGGCCGGACCGCCCGTGCGTCGTAGGGGGCCGCACGACGACCACCGATGGCGGGCTCCTGCCCGGGGTTCGCCCGGGCGGGTGGACCCACCGTCGTCCTGCGTACGGGGGTTGCACCCGGGGTGAGGAGCTGCGGAGGCGGCTGATGCCCCGGGTCCATGCGGCCTGATCTGGCGAGTGCACGGCCGGACGGAGGGCTTGGTCGTGCGGACGCACAGCGCCTTGCTGTGTCCGGCAGACGGCCCTCGGCTACGTGGACGAGCCACCGCCGGATCCCCTCACAGCACCGTGGTGTTCCCCGCCGGGTGCCCCGGTGCTGTGTCACGGGACCGAGGTCCCCTTCGAGGACGGTCCGGGTGATCTGGGGCCGGCCGTAGAGGCCCAGGATTTCGTTGGCCACGTCCACGGTGTGCAGCGGCCCGCACGCGGTCCGGCGTGCCGGCCGGGTCGTCGACCACTCGTCAGTGCGGCTCGGCGGGGTGGCCGTTCGACCGGCGGGCGCGCTCCCTCATGCCCTGTCCCCGCCGGAAGAGCTGGTCCAGGCGTGTTCGCGCATCAGGCGCAAGCCGTTGAGGCCGACGATGACGGTGGAACCTTCGTGGCCGGCGACGCCGAGCGGCAGCGGGAGCGTGCCGATCAGGTCCCAGGCCACCAGCGCGGTGATGAAGGCCCCGGCGATGACCAGGTTCTGCACCACGAGGCAGCGCGCCCTGCGGGAGAGGGCCACGACGGCGGGAATGGTGGCGAGTTCGTCGCGGACGACGACGGCGTCGGCGGTCTCCAGTGCGAGATCGGAGCCGGCCTTGCCCATCGCGATGCCGATGTACGCAGCGGCCAGGGCCGGGGCGTCGTTGACCCCGTCGCCGACCACCAGCACCCGGCGGCCCGCGGCCTCCCACTCCTTGACCACGGCCGCCTTGTCCTGCGGGAGCAGACCGGCACGGACCTCGGTGATACCGGCTTCGGCGGCGAGGTGCCGTGCGGCGCGCTCGTTGTCGCCGGTCAGCAGGACCGGGGCCCGGCCGGTGAGTTCACTCAGCGCGGCCACCGTCGCCTTCGCGTCGGGGCGGAGCCGGTCGGCGACGCCCAGCACCCCGACCGGGCCGCCGTCGCGCAGGACGAGTACCGCGGTGCGGCCTCGGTCCTCGAGTGCCCGGACCACACCGCCGGTGTCCGGTCCACCGGTCGGGACGAGGCGGGCTGGGGAACCGACCTGAACGGTGCGGCCGCCGATCGTGGCAGTGACGCCGGCGCCGGGGGCGGAGGCGAAGTCCGTCACCTCAGCGAGGGCGAGGCCGCGTTCGCGGGCGGCCCGGACGACGGCGCGGGCGAGGGGGTGCTCGCTGGGGTGTTCGGCCGCCGCCGCCAGCGCCAGCAGCCCGTTCTCGTCCAGACCGGAACCGGGCTCGGGGCGGATGTCGGTGACACGGGGCGTGCCTTCGGTCAGGGTGCCGGTCTTGTCGAGGGCGACGGCGTCGACCTGACCCAGGCGTTCCATCACGACGGCGGACTTCGCGAGGACGCCGTGGCGGCCCGCGTTGGCGATGGCGGAGAGCAGCGGGGGCATCGTGGACAGCACCACCGCGCACGGCGAAGCGACGATCATGAAGGTCATCGCGCGGAGCAGGGCGGGCTGGAGGGCTGAGCCGAAGGCGAGCGGGATCGTGAAGACGGCCAGTGTGGCGATGACCATGCCGATCGAGTACCGCTGCTCGATCTTCTCGATGAACAACTGGGTGGGGGCCTTGGTCCCGGAGGCTTCCCCGACCATCTTCACGATCCGCGCGATCACCGAGTCCGCCGGGTCGCGCTCGACGCGGACCCGCAGGGCGCCTGTGCCGTTGACGGTGCCCGCGAACACCTCGTCCCCCGGGCTCTTGGCCACCGGAAGCGGCTCGCCGGTGATGGTGGCCTGGTCGATGTCGCTGCTCCCGTGGAGGACCTTGCCGTCGGCGGCGACCCGCTCGCCGGGCCGTACGAGGATCGTGTCTCCGACGGCCAGGGAGTCGGCCGGGACGTTCTCCTCCACGCCGCCGGGCAGGAGCCGGGCAGCGGTGAGCGGCGCGAGGTCGAGAAGGCCGCGTACCGAGTCGGCGGTCCGCGCGGTGGCGATGGCTTCCAGGGCTCCGGAGGTGGCGAAGATGACGATGAGCAACGCTCCGTCGAGGACCTGGCCGATGGCGGCGGCGCCGAGCGCCGCGACGACCATGAGCAGGTCCACGTCCAGCGTCTTGTCCTTCAGTGCCTTCAGGCCCTCCCATCCCGGTTCCCAGCCGCCTGTGACGTAGACGGCGGCGTACAGCGGGCCCCACAACCAGGCCGGGGCACCTGCGAGATCCATCGGGAGAGCCATCAGGAAGAGCACCAGTGCGGCCAGCGCCCACCGGGCCTCCGACAGCGCCAGGACTCGCGTGCGCCTCCTCGGCGGCGCCGGACGCGGCTCGGCAGCAGGCGGCACGGACCGCTGATCCAGGACAGCAGGCATGACAGAACGACCCTTCACGGGCGGACGAGGCAACCCGCTCACCATACAGGAACATGTGAACAGGTTTTCATATGTCGCCCGTATGATGGCGTCCATGGGCCACGGAACCGACACCGCCAGCAGCGCAACCACCCGCGAGCGCCTCGACGCCGTCGGCACCGCCGACGTCGCCGCCACCCTCCAGGCCCTCGCCACGCCCTCCCGGCTCCACATCCTGGCTCGCCTCCAGGAAGGCCCCTGCTCGGTCAGCGACCTCGCGGAAGCGGTAGGCATGGAAGCCTCCGCCTGCTCCCACCAGCTCCGCCTGCTGCGCAACCTCGGACTGGTGACCGGCGAACGCCGCGGCCGCTCGATCATCTACGCCCTGTACGACAACCACGTCGCCGAGCTCCTCGACCAGGCCCTCTACCACGTGGAACACCTGCGCACAGGGATCCGGGACCTCCCTGCCGACCCGCCCGGGCCCGCCGCCGACTGAGGCCGACGGCGGTCCGGGAGGGCCTCGTGGGTCCGATCGCCTGGGCACGCACCCCGACGACTGCCGTCCGGACCTTCCGCGTACGTCCCGTGGACGCTCATCCCGTCGACGCCGGCAGGGGCGAACACAGGTGCGCACACGGCGATGCTGTCGCCGTCGCCGGCGAAGGTGGCCCGGCGCCCTGGGCGAGGACGCCGTCGCTGCGGGCCGGCCGCCTGCCCGACGTCGCCCAGGTTCACAGGACGGATCGCCCCTCGCCCGGCTGCCCGGCGACGCCACCGGGCGCGCGCCGCTCCGCCGGACGCCGGCCGCCCCTCAGGTCCCGGCCGGCACCGGTTCTCACGCGGCGAGGGCGATCGGTTCGCCGAGACGTTCGGCGGCCTTCCTCCACGCGTCGGTCACCGCTGCACGGGCGTGGACGGTGCAGCTCGGTATGTCCCCCATCAGCATGATCGGGGCTCCGACGTGGACATGGAGGCCCGGCCTGCGCAGCGGGGCGGTGCCCAGGCCCGCGAGCTGCTTGAGCAGGCTCCCCGAGGCGAGACGGCGGGAGCCGGCCTGCCCCAGGGGGATGACGGGGGCTCCCGTCCGGTGCACGAGTCGGGCCAGCCCGCTGCGGAAGGCTTCCGGGGCGGATTCTCCGGCGTCCTTGCGGAGCGGGATGCCGCCCTCGCCGTAGATGAGGACGAGGCGTCCCCGGGCAAGGGCTTCGGCAGCGCCGTCGAGGGCGTCGCCGGCGCGTTCGTCATGCCGGTGGACGGGGATGTGTCCCTCGCGGGCGAGCGCACGGCCGAGCAGGGGAACACGCCAGAGGCCGGCGGCCGCCAGGACGGCCGGTTCGACTCCGAGACGACGCAGAGCCGCGAGAACCACGGCGGGGTCGGCCAGGGAGCTGTGGTTGGCGACGATGACGCTGCCCTCCGCGAAGACGGCGTCGCTGTCGGTGGTGACCGTCAGTCGGCCGACGGCGGGCACCAGGGCGTCGGCGAGGCGGCTGAGCATGAGCGGGGTCCTCCCGGACTCGAACGGTGGTGACCTTCATCGTGGTCCGGGACTGCGCTACGGGCCTGAGTGCCGGTACTCAGCGGCAGCCCTGTCGGCGTACCCAGGTCCTGGGTTCGAGGTTCAGGGCCGGGGTCTGTGGGGTCCGGTCCGGCTGCTGGGGGCGCGTCCAACGAGACGGGTAGTCGTTCGACGCATCCGACGGCAGGTCGGCAACCGGCACTTCGGTCCCCTGAGACGGCGGCGCGGATACCTCCGGTTCCGGTTCGTACGGCGCGCCCGTGTGCTGGGGCCTGCTCACCCTTCACCCGCTCTGGAGGGACGGGCCACCGGCGGGACTGTACGGAAGACCAACGCGGCAAGGACCTGCACTCCTGCCGCCGCCACCAGGGCGCCGGGAAGGGACCTGGTGGCGAGCGGCCCCGCTACGGCCGCGCCCAGGGCGAAAGCGGTGATCTTCAGGCTGGCGCCCGTGGTGAAGACCCGGCTTCGCAGCTCTTCCGGGGCTTCCCGATGGCGCACCGCGAACACGGCGGTGAGCTGGGGGCCTTCACCGATCCCGGCGATGAGGACGGCTGCGACGAGCGCCACGGGCCGACCGGTCGCGGCCAGGACCAGTGCCACGGCCTGGACCAGGGCGCCGGCCCAGATCATCGTGTCCGGGGTGATCGGACACGGATGGCGTGCGAGTGCCGCGTTGGCCGCCAGGGCGGACACGGCTGCGCAGGAGAGCAGCATCGCGCCGTGGCCCGCCCCGCCGAGGAGGCGTACACCGAGGAGCGGGATGCAGGCCGTCAGCATGCCCTGGGCGATGCAGGAGACGGTCGACGACAAGGTGGCACGGGCCAGGCGAGGGGTCCTGACGATGAGCCGCATCCCCGCAGCGAGATCACCGGCCGCGGAGGTGATGACCGAGCCTGGTACGGGTCCGGGGCTCACGGGAAGCCTCCAGGCGACTGGCACCGCCAAGCTGATGAGTACCACCGAGACGACCACAGCGCCCGGCGCCCCGCACACCTCCGCCACCCCGCCCGCGAGGGCGGGCGCCACCAGGCCGGCCGCGCTGAAGGTCATCGCGTCGAGGGCGTTGGCCCTGGGCAGCTTCGTGTGCGGCACCACTCGGGGCAGCTGAGCGGTCCAGCCGCCCGACAGCGCGGGCCCCAACAGACCGGTGAGCACGGCGATCAGGACGACGAGCGCGATCGGCAGACGGCCGAGCGCTACGAGAATCACCACCAGGCCCGTCGCGTAGAGGGCGAGCGCCCTGGCCAGCAGACGTCCCGGCCGCGCAACCCTGTCGAGGAGCGTTCCCAGCATCGGCCCGCCCACGACAGCCGCGACCGTGATCCCCGCGAGCAGTGACGACGCTTCAACCGCCGAGCCGGCGACGGCGAACCCTGCCAGCATCAACGCCGGTCCGGACATCTCGTCCCCGGCACGGGCCGCCACCGCTCCGGCGAGATAAGAACGCATCGGGTGTCGCCTCTTCATCGACACGAGGCTAAAGAGGTAACTCAAACATGTGCAATATGCGTTACATTGCCGAAGTGCCCTCCTCAGCCGACGGCTGGTCCACCCGCCACTCCGTGCTCACGACGGCACGGCGCGCTGCCGCGCTCATCAACGGGCTTGCCGACGACCGAGCGGATCCTGCCGCAGTCACCGCGCTGCTGCGTGAGTACGGCGAGAGGGATCCGATCCGCCTCACTGCCCATGACGTCGAGCAGATGCGCAGGTCTGCCGACCTGCTTCGCGAGGTCTTCGCCGCCGACCACGCGGACGCCGTTGCCGCCGCCCTCAACCGCCTCCTTCAGAAGCGCACCGGGCCGCTTCGCCTCACCTCGCACGGCGGCACCACCCCGTGGCACCCCCATCTCGACCACGACGACAACGCCGCCTGGAGCGAGTGGTTCCTCGCCTCCTCCTGCATGGCACTGACCGTTCTGTTGTGGGACCACCAGCGTCCGCCCGGCAGGATCTGCGCTTCATCCAGCTGCCACGACGTCTTCATCGCCCACGGCGCCGGCCCGGAACGCCACTACTGCTCACGCCGCTGCGCGACCCGCGAACGAGTCGCGACGCACCGGCGCTCCCGCGCCACCCAGCAGGGACGGTCAGCGTCTCGACGCCGCTGACCCCGTCGCTCACGGCCAGAGAGCGAAAGAGCTGCCACTCCCCCGCCCCGGCATGTCGGCCCCGGCTGAGACACTCCCACCATGGACACCACACCCGAGCACATGGGTTCCTGGATCGCGGCCGGCTGGACCGTCGCGCTCGCGGGGCTCGGCGCAGTCACCGGCTTCGTCTGGGACGGGCCGTTCCTCGCCGTCGCCTGCGCCCTCTCCCTGGGAGGCGGCGCCGCTCTGGGCACGATGCTGTCCCGCCGCCGGATGGTCGCCACCATCCGGGAAGGCCAGGGAGAGGCTGCCGCGCTCGGGTACGCCGACGGAATCGGGGACATGGTGGTGCTGGGCATATCCGCGTACAGGGTCTCCGTCTTTCCGCTGTCCGGCCCCGACGCGGTGGACGCCGCCGAGCGCACGGCGCGCCGTAAGGCCGCGTATCACCTCACAGCCGCCGAGGGCTCCCCCACCACATCCGTGAGGCCGCGGCCGCCGCTCTCGAAGCGATCGACGAAGGTCGCGACGACGACACCCGGTCGGCCATCGACGAACTCGTGAAGGCCGTTCACGAGCAGCGCCGCCACACGTGACCGCAGCCGCACGGCACGGCCGGACCCGCCGGGCCGGCACTCGGATGCCGGGATCGCGACCCAGTCGGCGGGCGGCAGTGCTGCCTACTGGGTCGCGGCGGAACCCTCCTCGGCCGTCAGGCGTGGGCGTCGAAGGGAATTCCGGCCGGCTTGGCCTCGTCGAGGTGAGCGTTGAAACTGCCGTCCTTGAGCCCGAAGGTCGCACTGCCGAAGTCCGCCTGGACCAACTTGTCCCGTACGCCGGGGGGATAGCCGTTCCAGCCGACCAAAGTGGGGAACTGCCACCCGTGGTAATGGTTCTCCGGCGGCTCGTCGTTGCTGTTCGCGGGGCGGAAGCAGTGCGTGCCGAGGCCGTCCTTGTGGTAGACGACCTTCGGGTGCGTTCCGTCCCACCGGATCTGGTCACGGTTGTAGACGTCGAAGTCGCCGTGGGCAGAGGTGGACACGTAGCGGGCCTCGTTGTTCTGCACCCACACCACCACGTGCTCCCAGTCATGCCGGTGCCCGCCCAGCCCGCTGCCGGCCACCGCCTGGTCCTTCTCGAAGTAGAGCCCGTAGATGATCGCGCACCAGCCGTTGTTGCATTTGTAGCGCGCGTATCCGTTGGTGTTGTCCAGGTCTCCGGCGTCGCGGCAACTGCCGTTGACCGCACCGGTGGTGTTCAGGCCGGGGGATATGGTCCCGTCGGGACCGATCGCCGGGGTCGGATAGCAGCCGTCCGTGTCGTAGTCGAACGCGGGCTGGAACGTCTGCTCCATTCCGTCCGCGTTCGCGGGCAGGGCGGGCGGCGGGGCAGCGAGGGCGCTGCCGGCCGAACCGATGACCAGCGTGATGGCGCCGGCGACGACGAGTGACGCCCTACGGAAGCGGGCTCCGGTCTTCATGCATCCTCCAGGTTGGCGCGTGGCGGGGACACGCGAGCATCCTTGGCATGCCCACCACAACCGTGGTGAACCCTTCCGCGTGGCCCAACACACCCTGGAAGCCGAAGCGATGAACGGTCGGTCAACAGACAGGAACGCACTGCCGGTGTCGACTTCGTACGTGCGGCTCCCGACCGTCACGGCCGCCGCTCAGGCTCCTCGGACCGGATGCGCCTTCCCTCGACAGGGGCGCGGCGTCAGCTTTGTCGCGGGCGCGCGCCGGTGACGGAAGAGGCGGCGTGGAGCGCCTTGGCGGCTCCGCCCGGACGGAGGGTCCACGGCACGGGCTCCGTGTTCGTCAGCCACTCTTCGGCGATCAGGTGCCGGGTGATGAGGAGTCGCAACCCACGCCCCTGCTTTCCCCAGCCCATCCCCTTGCACAGCTGCTTGACGGACGGGCCGTGGCCGTGTGCCGCACGGAAGTCCGCGGCGAACTGCGCGGCGCGCGGACCCTCGTCGGGGTGGCTGGCCTTCCATGCGTCGAAAGCAGCACGCACCGTCGCGTCGAACTGGGCGGGAACCGGCGTGCGCATGAAGGCCTCGGCCACCCTCACGGGGGAGATCGAGCAGTGGGAGCAGTGCTCGACGGCCTCGGCGTGCCGACGCAGCGCAGGACTCGCCTGCGCCTTCCACTCGCCCCACGTCATCCTCGGTGCCCGGGCAGGGGGTGTGGCAGGTGGCAGGGCGTGCATGCCCGAGAGGTGCCGCACGGCTTCCCCCAGGAGGTAGCGCCTGCCGTCCAGTTCGAGCAGGAATCCCTTGGCCAGCAGCTCGGGCAGCGCGGCACGACAGTGCCCGGGCAGGTCGGCGGGGAGGTCGGCGTGGTGGTCCGCCGGTCCGTGGGCGGCCAGGAACAGCGCGGCCAGCCGGGCCGCGGCCGAGGTCTTCCTGGCCGGTTTGGAGGTCATGGTCCGGTTCGTCCACCCTGACACCCGGGACCGCGTCAGCTTGGCGAAGGGCAGCCGGCGGTCCGACACGCCCACGAGTTCCGGCACGGTGATGCCCACGGGGACATCTGGGTTGCCGCCGATCAGGTCGCCCCGCGCCTGCCAGCCCAGAGCACCGACGGCCGCGACGGCGCCTTCCGCGTCGGCCAGACGCAGTGAGCGCAGGTCCTGCCCGGTGAGGTTGCCGGTCCCGCCCCGGGCGGCACGAATGGCGACGACCACCGCGAGAAGCTGCGCGTCGGCTCCTTCGAGCGGCAACGAGGCCACATAGGACAGCAGTTGGCGAGCGGCTTCTCCCTGTCGAGCCGTCAACAGGAAGGCGGTAGGGGGCTTCGCCACCGTAGGCGCGGCCGGGGCATGGGACGTACGGGGAGAGGAGAGAGGCACGACCGGTACAACGTGCGCACGGCGCCAAGGTCACGGTCACCGCCCGTACTGCTGTGCGACCTCGGGTCGGTCGCCGAGCGCACCACACCGAAAACGCCCACCGGTGAACGATGCGACGAGACCCCTGGTCATCGAACGCGGCATGACCGGGCATCGGCCGCCACACAGGCATGCGGCCGCGCCGGCCGCGGTGGCGGGGCATCGCCGTGCTGGGGGCGACGGCCGCCGTGGTGGCCCTGCGGGTACGGGTTCGGCGTACACCGCCGGGGCTCCCGCCCCTGGTGAGCGGCAGCGCCACGATCCGTGACGCCGCTCGGCGCGACCTCGACGCACCCCACGTCCCTGGGTGGCCGGACGCTGGCTATCGTCGCGTCCATGACCGTCCTTCAACGCCTTCGCCCCGACCACGCCGCGGCTCTGCTCGCCTTCGAGCGGGAGAACCGTGCGTATTTCGCCGCCTCCGTCCCGGACCGGGGTGACGACTATTTCGCCGGGTTCGACGCGCGCCACAGTGAACTGCTCGCCGAACAGGCCGCCGGGCTGCACCACTTGCACGTCCTCGTCGACGGCGAGGGCTCCGTGCTGGGCAGGGTCAACCTCGTCGATGTCGCGGACGGTTCGGCCGAACTCGGGTACCGGATCGCCGAGCGGGCCGCGGGGAAGGGCCTGGCCACCGCCGCTGTCCGGAAGGTGTGCGTGCTGGCTCTCGCCGAGTACGGGCTGGGCGTCCTGCGGGCGGTGACGACCGAGGACAACCCCGGGTCGCGGGCCGTGCTGTCCCGCACGGGGTTCGAGCCGGCCGGCGAGATCGTGCTGGACGGCCGCCCTGGGCTGCGCTTCACCCTGGACCTGCGGGCCCTCGGGAATCCGGCCGGCGCGCCGCGCTGACACCGAGTCCCGTGGGCACGGAAACACATCGGTGGCGGACCGCGTCGCGGTGGGCAGTTCGATGTCGGGGAAGTAGCCCGGGTTGCGGTGGGTCGTGTTGATGCCGTCGGCGATCTCGGCACGGCGTGCGTGGACGATGACGT
>NZ_JBEZYP010000025.1:0-63047 GCF_040638585.1 Streptomyces sp. NPDC025273 | reverse complement strand
GGGGCCCCCCCCCGCGCCCCCCGCCACCCCCCGCCACCCGCGGGGCGGGGCGGGGCCCCGCGGGGCCCCCCCCGCCGCCCCCCCCCCCCCCGGGCCCCCCGGGGGGGGGGGGGCCCCGCCCCCCGGCCCCCCCCCACGGCCTGTCGTCCGGAAGGAGGGACGTCGATGAGCACGAAGGACTTCGTCGAGAAGGACTACTACAAGGTCCTCGGCGTCCCCAAGGACGCCACCGACGCCGAGGTCAAGAAGGCGTACCGGAAGCTCGCCCGCGAGTTCCACCCGGACGCCAACAAGGGTGACGCGAAGGCGGAGGAGCGCTTCAAGGAGATCTCCGAGGCGAACGACATCCTCGGTGACCCCAAGAAGCGCAAGGAGTACGACGAGGCGCGCGCCCTCTTCGGCAGCGGAGGCTTCCGGGCGGGTCCCGGCGGTGCGGGCGGCAACTTCAACTTCGACCTGGGTGACCTCTTCGGGGGCGCCCCGGGCGGCGGTCAGGGCGCCGGCGGTTTCGGTGCCGGTGGCGGCGGCCTGGGCGACGTCTTCGGAGGACTGTTCAACCGGGGCGGCACGGGCACCCGTGTCCAGCCGCGCCGTGGCCAGGACATCGAGTCCGAGGTGACGCTCAGCTTCACCGAGGCGGTCGACGGGGCCACCGTCCCGCTGCGGATGTCCAGTCAGGCGCCCTGCAAGGCCTGTTCGGGCACCGGCGACAAGAACGGCACCCCGAGGGTCTGCCCGACCTGTGTCGGCACGGGCCAGGTGTCGCGCGGCAGCGGCGGCGGATTCTCGCTCACCGACCCCTGCGTGGACTGCAAGGGCCGGGGCCTGATCGCCCAGGACCCCTGCGAGGTCTGCAAGGGCAGCGGCCGGGCGAAGTCGGCCCGCACGATGCAGGTCCGGATTCCCGCCGGGGTGCTGGACGGACAGCGGATCCGGCTGCGCGGCAAGGGCAGCCCGGGCGAGCGCGGCGGCCCGGCCGGCGACCTCTACGTCGTCGTCCATGTCGACGCCCACCCGGTGTTCGGCCGCAAGGGCGACAACCTCACGGTCACCGTGCCCGTCACCTTCACGGAGGCGGCGCTCGGCGGCGAGGTGAAGGTCCCCACGCTCGGCGGACCTCCGGTCACCCTGAAACTCCCGGCGGGTACGCCTAACGGGCGTACGATGCGGGCTCGCGGGAAGGGCGCCGTGCGTAAGGACGGCACCCGGGGCGACCTCCTCGTGACCGTCGAGGTGGCCGTGCCCACGGATCTCGGCGCGGACGCCCAGGAAGCGCTGGAGGCCTACCGGAAGGCGACCGCGGGGGAGGACCCGCGGGCGGAGCTGTTCCAGGCTGCGAAGGGAGCTTGAGATGGACGGCCGTCGACGCAATCCGTACCAGCTGACCGATGAATCACCGGTGTACGTGATCTCGATCGCGGCCCAGCTCTCGGGCCTGCACCCGCAGACACTGCGCCAGTACGACCGTCTCGGCCTGGTCTCGCCCGACCGCACGGCCGGGCGCGGCAGGCGCTACTCGGCCCGCGACATCGAACTGCTCCGCACGGTGCAGCAGTTGTCGCAGGACGAGGGGATCAATCTGGCGGGCATCAAGCGCATCATCGAGCTGGAGAACCAGGTCGCCGCGCTCCAGCAGCGTGTCGCCGAGCTCTCGGCGGCGGTCGACGGCGCGGCCATGGCCATGCAGCAGCGCGAAGCCCAGGTGCACGCCTCCTACCGGCGGGACCTGGTGCCGTACCAGGACGTGCAGCAGACCAGCGCGCTGGTCGTCTGGCGGCCCAAGAGGCCGACGGACTGATCCGGCGGGACAGGGTCCGCCCCGGGGTCTCATCCCCCCGGGGCGGACCCTGTCCGCGTGCCCGCGGCGGAGTCCACGATGCCGGACCGCACGATGAGGGCGCCGAGGTGGGTGCGGCTGGTGGCACCCAGGGTCCGCATGAGCTTGGCGACGTGGGAGCGGCAGGTACGGACGCTGATGCCCAGTTTGCGGGCCACGACGTCATCGACATCGCCCTCGCTGAGGAGCCGGGCGATGCTCTGCTGGACGGCGGTGACCTGGACTCCGGGGGCGGTCGTCGGGAGGTGCTGGGTGAAGGGAGTGGCCTGCGCCCAGAGGACCTCGTAGACCTGGACGAGGTAGCGGACCAGCGCGGGGTGGCGGATCTGCAGCGCCGCACCGCGGTCGGGGGTGGCGGGGATGAAGGCCACCGTGCGGTCGAAGATGAGGAGCCGCTCCACGGTCAGCTCGGTGGTCCGCACCTGGAGGGACTCCGCGGGCACCTGCCGCAGGTAGTCCCTGACCTGGGTGCTGTAACGCGCCGGGTGCTGGTAGATGTGACGGAGCCGGGCGCCCCGGGCGATGACCGTCGTGGCGTTGTCCAGGGCCGTTCGCAGGGTGCTGGGGGGCCGGGTGCTTCCCGGCTGCGCCGTGAGGACCTCGTCCGTGGCCTGGGCGGTGGCGTCCTGGATGGCCGTTCGTATCGCCTCGGGCCCTTCCAGTACGGTGATCGCCAGATGGGGGTCACCGTTGGCTATGACGGTCAGGGGCGCCAGCGACCGGGTCAGCCGGAGCGTCCGCTCGATGCGCTCGTCTATCTCGTGCGTGAGCGGCTGCAACAGGCGGGCCAGGGCGGCCGACGGCGGGACGGGGCGCAGCCAGTCCTCGTCCCAGGGATCGGCCTGGACCAGCGCCGCGTCGGTGAGGCACGGTGCGGCGGCGATGTCCGAACGGGCGATCCGCCCGTGGCGTAATGCCCGTTCGTACAGCTCGAGTCCGGGAGCGCAGAGCTCTCTCGGCCCGTGACGGTGCGGCGGTCGAACCGGTTCTGTCCCCATCTGGGAGCCCCCCGCTTTGTGCACTGCAACAAGTTACCGGTGGCGCGAGCCTAGTGGCCGGGTGGAGTGTGGGTGTGTCACCGCGCCCGAATGTCCCGGCCCGGTGTGTCACCGCGCCCGAATGCGCGGGCCGTTGCGCTCCTCATCGAGTGGCGACGCCGCGTGCGACGAGATCCGACCGTCAGTTTTCCTGGTCAAGGATCCCCGACTGCGAGATGAGGTAGCCGAGCTGTGCCCGACTGCCGCTGCCGAGGGCCGCGTTGAGCTTGGCTATGTGCGCACGGCACGTACGGACGTTCATGCCGAGTCTCCGGGCTATGGAATCGTCCACGTGCCCCTCGACCAGCAGTTGGGCGATGGAGCGCTGCACCCCGCTGATCCCGGCGGGAGTCGGGGTGTACGGGACGTCCTCCAGCAGGGGGGTGGCGCGTTGCCAGAGTTGCTCGAAGACGTTGATCAGGTAGGAGACGAGGCCCGGGTGCCGGAGTTCCAGTGCGACTGTCAGGTCGTCCTGAGCGGGAATGAACGCGACCGCGCGGTCGAAGATGAGCATGCGTTGTACGAGCTCCTCGAGCGTGCGTATCTCCGCGCCCTCGGCGAGCCGTTCCGCGTACGCGAACGTCCCGTGATGATGGCGGACCGTGTGCTGGTAGAGCGTGCGGATGCTGACGCCGCGGTTCACCACGGCCCTGCCCCGCTCCAGTCCCTTGCTGAGGATGTCCTCGCTCCGGACCCCTCCGGGCTGCACGGTGAGCACTTCGCTGCGGCACTCCGCCGTGGCCACGTCGATGGCCGCGTTGATGCGGGTGCCGCCTTCGAGCACGGTGATGGCGTGCGTCGTGGGCGGATCCTGGGCACTGATGTCCATGAAGGGTTCGAAGGACTCGGTCAGTTCCAGGGAGTGGCGCCTGCGCTCCTGGATCTCCCTCTCGATGGGGTACAGCCGCTGGGCGAGGGCCGCCGAGGGCGGCACGGGGCGTAGCCAGTCCGCGTCGTCGGGGTCGGGGTGGAGCAGAGCGAAGTCCATCAGGCACGGAGCGGGTTCCACCTCCGAACGCGGTATGCGGCCGGACCGCAGCGCGCTCGCGTAGAGGTGCTGTCCCGCATCGCATAGTTGGGTGATCCCGTGCTGATGCGCCCCATTTGAGTCACATGTATCCATATCTCCACCCCCCATGTTCCTGTACGTGCAAGAACATGATGCATCGATCCAGTGGTGCTTGCGTGTCCGCGTGAGACATCGTCTTGAGAGCGGGGGAGATGAATCCATCAAGTGAGGACGAAGCCGAAATGTCTAAGCGAATGCTTCGCTCGGTGCTTGCCACAGCTTTCGTGGGGGCCCTGGCCTACGGCGCGTTGGATGCCCACGACATCACCTGGGGGGTTGCGCAGACCGAGCAGGCGACGGTCGTGCCCGGTGACATCACGTGGGGTGCGGCTCCGGGTGACATCACGTGGGGCGCTGCCTCGGGTGACATCACATGGGGTGCGGCTTCAGGAGACATCACATGGGGTGCCGCTTCCGGTGACATCACGTGGGGCACGGCTCCGACCGGCACCGCGGTATGACCACCCCCCCGGACGACCGCACCTTCCGGCGGGAGATGGCCACGGCCTACAGGTCAGGGTGGCACTTCATCGATCTGCTCACGGCGCTGACCCGCCAGGGCGATTCGTTGATGGTCACCCTGTTCGGAGAGCCGATCGTCGTCGTGATGGAGACGGATGACGACGTCCGCGCCTATCGCTGTCTCCGCCGGCCCCGAGGGGCACCGCAACCGGTCCGCTGTGCCGTGAGGTACGGCATGATCTTCGTCAATCTCGATCAGCGTGACCACGAGCTGTTCGAACAAGAAGCCATTTCCGCCACCCCCCGCAGCGCCTGAACGATTCCCCCGTCGTTCCATGTCGTTCAGGCGCTTCCCCCACACAACGGCGCCATCGTGACCTGAACACGATGGCGCCGTTGTGCTGTCCGGAAACGGTCAGCCCCTGCCGAGCGCCCGGTCCACGGCGATCTCGATGACGACCCGGTCGGGGTTGTGCGCCGGAGTGCGTTCATAGCGCTCCGCGTAGCGCCGTACCGCGTCCTCCACCTGGTCCACCCCCGTGCGCACCGCCGCGCGGCCCTCCAGGGTCGCCCAGCGGCGTCCCTGCATCTGGCAGACCGCGACCCGTGCCCCCTCCGGGCCGGCCGCCAGCACGTGGGCGACCTTCCTGCTGTTCTTGTTGGTGATCACACGGGCGAGCCGGGTCTCCGGGTCGTACGTCACGCCGACCGGCACCACATGTGGAGTGCCGTCCGGGCGGAGTGTCGTCAGGGTGCACACGTGGCGCTCCCGCCAGAAGGCGAGGTACTCGGGGCCGGGGTTGCGTACGTCAGGCATGGGGTCAGCCTAGATTCGGGTGCTGTCGTGCGCGTGCGGAGGTGTGCGTTCAGGCTTGAGTGGAATAGACTCAACTTTGTACCCGTTGTTCGAGTCATAGTTCTGGGAAGCATCAACAGGAGGAGGCAGCGCCCGTGGACGCCGAGCTGACCAACAGGAGCCGGGACGCCCTCAACGCGGCCACCAGCAGGGCCGTCAAGGACGGGCACCCCGATCTGACCCCCGGGCATCTGCTGCTCGCACTGCTCGCGGGCGAGGACAACGCGAACATCATCGATCTGCTGGCGGCGGTCGACGCCGACCAGGCGGCCGTGCGTGCCGGGACCGAACGGCTCCTCGGCGCGCTGCCCAGCGTCACCGGGTCGACCGTGGCGCCGCCCCAGCCCAACCGTGAGCTCCTCGCCGTCATCTCCGACGCCGCACAGCGGGCGAAGGAGCTCGGCGACGACTACCTCTCCACCGAGCACCTGCTGATCGCCGTGGCGGCGAAGGGCGGCCGCGCCGGTGAGATCCTCGACGGGCAGGGAGCCGGCGCCAAAAGGCTGCTGGACGCATTCGAGAAGAGCAGGGGAGGGCGCCGGGTGACCACTCCCGACCCCGAGGGCCAGTACAAGGCCCTGGAGAAGTTCGGCACCGACTTCACGGCCGCCGCGCGCGAGGGCAAGCTGGACCCGGTCATCGGCCGCGACCAGGAGATCCGCCGCGTCGTACAGGTGCTGTCGCGCCGCACGAAGAACAACCCCGTGCTCATCGGTGAGCCCGGCGTCGGCAAGACGGCCGTCGTCGAAGGGCTCGCCCAGCGCATCGTCAAGGGTGACGTCCCGGAGTCCCTGAGGAACAAGCGGCTCGTGTCCCTGGACCTCGGTGCCATGGTCGCGGGCGCCAAGTACCGCGGCGAGTTCGAGGAGCGGCTCAAGACCGTCCTCTCCGAGATCAAGGAGAGCGACGGCCAGATCATCACCTTCATCGACGAGCTGCACACGGTCGTGGGCGCGGGCGCCGGCGGCGACTCCGCGATGGACGCGGGCAACATGCTCAAGCCGATGCTGGCGCGCGGTGAGCTCCGCATGGTCGGTGCCACCACCCTGGACGAGTACCGCGAACGCATCGAGAAGGACCCCGCCCTGGAGCGCCGCTTCCAGCAGGTCCTGGTCGCCGAGCCGTCCGTCGAGGACACCATCGCGATCCTGCGCGGGCTCAAGGGCCGCTACGAGGCCCACCACAAGGTCCAGATCGCCGACTCCGCGCTGGTGGCCGCGGCGACCCTCTCCGACCGTTACATCACCTCCCGCTTCCTCCCCGACAAGGCCATCGACCTGGTCGACGAGGCGGCCTCCCGGCTCCGTATGGAGATCGACTCCTCCCCCTTGGAGATCGACGAGCTCCAGCGCGCCGTCGACCGGCTGCACATGGAGGAGCTGGCGCTCAAGAACGAGACCGACGAGGGTTCCAAGCAGCGTCTGGACAAGATCCGTCGCGACCTCGCCGACAAGGAGGAGGAGCTGCGCGGTCTCACCGCCCGCTGGGAGAAGGAGAAGCAGGGCCTCAACCGCGTCGGTGAGCTCAAGGAGCGTCTGGACGAACTGCGCGGACAGGCCGAACGCGCGCAGCGCGACGGCGACTTCGACACCGCGTCCAAGCTGCTCTACGGGGAGATCCCGGGCCTGGAACGCGAGCTGGCCGAAGCGGCCGAGGCCGAGCAGGAGGCTGCCCGGGACACCATGGTCAAGGAGGAGGTCGGCCCAGACGACATCGCCGATGTCGTCGGCGCGTGGACCGGCATCCCGGCCGGACGCCTCCTGGAGGGCGAGACCCAGAAGCTCCTGCGCATGGAGTCCGAGCTGGGCAGGCGCCTGATCGGGCAGGGCGAGGCGGTGCGCTCCGTCTCCGACGCGGTGCGCCGCACCCGCGCGGGAATCGCCGACCCCGACCGCCCCACCGGCTCGTTCCTCTTCCTCGGCCCGACCGGTGTCGGCAAGACTGAGCTGGCCAAGGCCCTCGCGGACTTCCTGTTCGACGACGAGCGGGCCATGATCCGCATCGACATGAGCGAGTACGGCGAGAAGCACAGCGTCGCCCGCCTCGTCGGTGCGCCGCCCGGCTACGTCGGCTACGAGGAGGGCGGCCAGCTCACGGAGGCGGTCCGCCGCCGCCCGTACAGCGTCGTCCTGCTGGACGAGGTCGAGAAGGCCCACCCCGAGGTCTTCGACATCCTGCTCCAGGTCCTCGACGACGGCCGCCTCACCGACGGGCAGGGCCGGACGGTCGACTTCCGCAACACCATCCTGATCCTCACGTCGAACCTGGGCAGCCAGTTCCTGGTCGACCCGCTCACCGAGCCCGAGGTCAAGAAGGAGCAGGTCCTGAAGGTCGTGCGGGCGTCGTTCAAGCCGGAGTTCCTCAACCGGCTCGACGACCTGGTCGTCTTCTCCGCCCTGTCGGGCGAGGAGCTCGCCCACATCGCGGGCCTCCAGATCGGGCGCCTCGCCGGCCGGCTGGCCGACCGGCGGATCACCCTCGACGTGACCCCGGACGCCCTGGCCTGGCTGGCCGACGAGGGCAACGATCCGGCGTACGGCGCCCGGCCGCTGCGCCGGCTGATCCAGACCGCGATCGGGGACCGGCTCGCGAAGGAGATCCTCGCGGGCGAGGTCAAGGACGGCGACACGGTGCGGGTGGAACGTTCCGGGGACGGCCTCCTCGTGGGGACGGCGCCCCCCGCCAAGACGCTGTAGACCGCGTGTGTGCCCCTGGCCGGAACCGATCGCTGTCCCGGCCGGGGGCACACGTGTGCCGGACGTCGTCGCATTGACGGGTGTATTCAGCACTCATTGCCCGGCGAAGCCATTCGGTCCGACCTCGCGGAGGCGCCCACGAAATTGCGCCGAAAATTTGCATTCCATGGCTGAATGGCAGACGCAAGCGGTCCGATCCTTGCTATTTGTATCCTGACGGTACATATCGCCACCCTTGATCGCTGTGGATCCGGGCCGGTGAGGACGCCCGGGATTCCGCCCGATATCCGGATATTACGGACCGCGTTTCCTTCTCTGTGAGCGAGGTCCAGGGCAATTCGGCAGCCGGTATGGTGCGCGCATGACGGATCGGGAGCCTGATGGGATGAGTGCGGAGCCGGATGATCGCAGAAGTGACAGCCTCATTCGCCTCAGCGAATTCCGTACGCTGTGGGCGGCTTTCGCGCAGTCGGTGCTGGGCGACCAGCTGGCGCGGGTGGCGCTGTCGCTGCTGGTCTTCGAGCGCACCGAGTCGGCCGGCTGGACCGCGGCGACCTACGCCCTGACAAGTCTGCCCGCCCTGCTGTCCGGGGTGCTCCTGACCGGGCTGGCAGACCGTTTCCCCCGGCGCACGGTCATGATCGGCTGCGACCTGGTGCGTGCCGTACTCGTCGGCCTGATGGCTCTGCCCGGTACCCCGTTGCCGCTGCTCGCCGGACTGCTGGTGCTCGCGCAGCTCGCCGAGGCCCCGTTCGGCGCCTCGCAGGGGGCCCTGATGCCGGCCGTACTCGGTGAGCGCCTGTACGAGCGGGGGCAGCGGGTCATCATGATCACGCACCAGGCCGGCCAGCTGGTCGGCTTCGCGGTCGGCGGTGTGCTCGTCGTGTGGCTGGGCAGCCACGTCTCACTGGGCCTCAACGCCGCGACGTTCCTGATCTCCGCGGTCCTGATCCGGCTGGGCGTGAAGGCGCGTCCGGTGGACGCGAGCGCCGGCGCTCGGCCGAAGCGGGTGCACACCCAGATATCGAGCGCGGCGGCCCTGATCTGGGCGGACCCCCGGCTGCGTTCCCTGGTCGCGCTCGGCTGGCTGGCGGGGTTCATCGTGCTGCCGGAGGGCCTTGCCGCTCCCTTCGCGGAGGAGGCCGGCGCGAGCGCCGCATCGGTCGGGCTGCTGCTCGCCGCGCACCCCACGGGCATGGTCCTGGGCGCCGCCCTCCTGGGGCGGGCGTCCGTCGGTGACGAGCGGCGCCGCCGGCTGCTCGGGCCGCTGGCGGTGGGCGCGAATCTTCCGCTGCTCGTCTACTGGGCGGGTCCGGGGGTGGGGATCGCCCTGCTGGTGCTGATGGTGTCGGGCATCTGCTCGGCGTACCAGATCACCGCAGGAGCCACCTTCGTGCTGCTCACCCCGGCCGGCCAGCGCGGTCAGGCGCTGGGACTCGCCCGGTCCGGGCTGACCGCCGTGCAGGGGATCGGTGTCGCGGCGGGCGGGCTGGCCGCGCAGCTGTCCGGGTCCTCGGCTGTGACGATCGGCGGGGCGGGCCTCGTCGGGACGCTCTGCGCGATCATGGTGGCGTTTTCCTGGGCGAGGGCCCGGGAGACGGGCGCCGGGACGATTCCCCTGAGCGCGTAGGACTACTGGCCGCCGATCGCGGCTAGGGTCGATGGCAGGAAACCACGAGCGATCCACAGGAGTACCCAGCGATGTCTATCGATCCGTCCTCGATTCCCAACTTCGGGGGCCAGCCCGAGCCGCAGCCGACAGGACCTGAGGGCCCCGTTGTCCCTGACCAGGACCTCGTCAAGCAGCTCCTCGAGCAGATGGAGCTGAAGTACGTCGTCGACGACGAGGGTGACCTCGCCGCGCCGTGGGAAGAGTTCCGCACGTACTTCATGTTCCGCGGCGAGGAGGAGCAGCAGGTCTTCTCGGTGCGTACGTTCTACGACCGCCCGCACGCCGTGGACCGGCGTGCCGTTCTCCTCGACGCGATCGACGACTGGAACCGCCGCACCCTGTGGCCCAAGGTCTACACGCACGCCCACGAGGGCGAGGAGGGCGCCGCGGCCTCCGTCCGGCTGATCGGTGAGGCGCAGATGCTCATCGGCACCGGCGTCAGCCTGGAGCACTTCGTCTCCTCGACGGTCAGCTGGGTGCGCGCCTCGATCGAGTTCGACAAGTGGCTCGTGGAGCACCTGGGCCTGGAGACCGGTGAGGGGAAGACCGAGGGCGGCGAGCCCACGGAAGCCTCCCCGGAGGCCTGATCCGGCCCCACCGACGCAAGCCCGGCCCGGGGCGGCGGTCATCGCGACCTCTGCCCCGGGCCGGGCTTCTCGCCGCTCCGGACGGTCTCAGCGCACCGCGAGACTCCTCAGCCGGCCGACCGCCTCGGTGAGCACCTCCGTACGCTTGCAGAACGCGAAGCGCACGAAGGGCGCGCCCTGGTCGCGGTGGTCGTAGAAGACCGCGTTCGGGACGGCGACGACCCCGCACCGTTCGGGCAGCGCCCGGCAGAACGCCAGGCCGTCGCGTTCACCCAGCGGGCGGATGTCGGTGGTGACGAAGTACGTCCCGGCCGGCCTGTAGACCTCGAAGCCGGCCTCGGTGAGGCCGCCGCTCAGCAGGTCCCGCTTGGCGCGCAGGTCCGCGCGCAGCTCGTCGAAGTAGCTGTCGGGCAGGCGCAGCGCCTCGGCGACGGCGTACTGGAGCGGCCCGCCGGAGACGTACGTCAGGAACTGCTTCGCGGAGCGGACCGCGGTGACCAGCTCCGGGCTCGCGGTGATCCAGCCGATCTTCCAGCCGGTGAACGAGAAGGTCTTGCCGGCACTGCTGACGGTGACCGTGCGCTCGCGCATGCCGGGGAAGGAGGCGAGCGGGATGTGCTCGCCCTCGAAGACCAGGTGCTCGTAGACCTCGTCGGTGACGACGAGAAGGTCGCGCTCGCACGCGAGTTCGGCGACGGCGGCCAGCTCGTCGCGGGACAGCACGGTGCCGGTGGGGTTGTGCGGGGTGTTCAGGAGGATCAGGCGGGTGCGGGGGGTGACGGCGGCACGGAGCTCGTCGAGGTCGAGCTGGTAGGCGCCGTCGTGCGGGTGGAGCGTGACGGGGACCCTGGTGCCGCCCGCCATGGCGATGCAGGCGGCGTACGAGTCGTAGTACGGCTCCAGGGCGACGACCTCGTCGCCGGGCTCCAGGAGCGCCAGCAGGGCGGCTGCGACGGCCTCCGTGGCGCCGGCGGTGACCAGGACCTCGGTGTCGGGGTCGTACGCCAGTCCGTACCGTCGGTGCTGGTGCTCCGTGATCGCGCTACGCAGCTCGGGCACGCCCGAGCCGGGCGGATACTGGTTGCCGTGGCCGGCGCGCAGGGCCCGGACCGCGGCCTCGCGGACCTCCTCGGGGCCGTCGGTGTCGGGGAAGCCCTGGCCGAGGTTGATCGATCCGGTCCGTACGGCCAGCGCCGACATCTCGGCGAAGATCGTCGTGCCGAACTCGGCGAGGCGGCGGTTGAGCAGCGGTCGTCCCTGTGTCATGGGCGCCATCCTGTGCCGAAGCTCTGGAGTTGCTCAACTCCGCTTTGGCTCGGGCGGGGCGTGGGAATCGCCCTGTCACGGAAGAAGCGGGGACCTCGCTTCGGGGGAAGAGTAAGGATGTGAGGTCGGTGGAGCTGTTCATCTTCATCGTGTTCATCGTGCTGGTGTGTGTGGGGGCGGGAGCCCTGATGTCGGGAAACCGGAAGAAGCCGACGGCGGGACGCCGCGGGCGTGGGGGGCGCCGGAGCGCGGACAGCGGCGGTTCCGGCGGTTCCGACGGCGGCAGCTGGTGGGCCGGTGACGGCGGGTCCGGCCACTCCTGCGGCGGCGGAGGCGGCTGCGGCGGCGGAGGCGGCGACTGACGGGGCCGCCGCCCTCGGACGGCGCAGGGCCATGCGCCCGTGAGGTGCCCGGGCGGGCCGAACTCCCGCCGGGCGCCTTTTTGTTGGGCCGGGCCAGAACAGATGAACCGTGCTGCCCCCGAGGGGATGGAAACCACGTCAAGTTGGGTAAATACGCTGTGAGTGCGGCGTAGTTCGTGATTCCCTCGCTGTAGCGAACCTTCAGCCCTCGGACCCGAGTTGGGCCGGATCGGGCGTTTCCCTCCCCCCATGTGCACCGCACGGGGGCGCCCCCTGCCCACGTGTCCACGTGTGTTTTGCGGAGCGGACCCATGCTCACGACCCTGCAAACTGCCTATTCCGATACCCGTGCCGCCGATCTGGCCTGGGCGCTGGGGCGGGAACCCCTTCCCGCCCTCGCCGTACTCGACCTCCAGCTGTCCGGCGCCAAGCTGCAGATGAGGCTGCTCGGCGCGTCCCACCAGGTCCTGCTGGAGGAGGAGCGCACCACGTGCTCCGAGACCGTCGCCTGCATCCCCGGCAGCAGTTCGCCCCTGCCCCTCGGTGTCGCCGAGCGGCTGGGCGACCGGGAGTACGAGTTCGCGGCCCGCGTCGAGACGCTCTCCGAGGGGTCGTTCGCGGGGCGCGCGCAGGAGCTGCTCGCACTGGTGGCCGATCATCCGCACGGTCTCGCGGGGACGTTCCCCGGCAGCCCGTACGCCTTCACCGCGATGCTGGCGCAGCGGGCCGACGGTCAGGTGCTGTGGCGCACTTGGCACGCCTACCCGCAGGAGGGCCAGTTGGTGGTGACCCGGACGCGGGTGGGTGTGCGCAGGGCGGCACCGGTTCCGTGAGCGGGTGGGAGCCCCGCGCGTGCGGTGCGGAGCGGATCGGGTCCGGTATGCGCGCGGGCGGTGTCCGGGGTGCGTTACTTACACCCTTGTGGGTGACAAGCGGCGATCTCTCCGTGACGTAGCGTTCCCTTCATGATCGACCAGCAGGTGTCGCTGCGAGGGGGCGCGGCGCGGCTTCCCGTCCGGCCGCGGACCGGCCGGCTCCTCGTGCTGGCCGCGGTCTTCGTCTGCGCCGCGTGCGGCCTGGTGTACGAGCTCGAGCTGGTCGCGCTGGCCTCGTACCTGATCGGCGACTCGGTCACGCAGGCCTCCGTCGTGCTCTCCGTGATGGTGTTCGCGATGGGCCTCGGATCACTTCTCGCGAAACGTTTACGCAGCCGTGCCGCTGTCGGTTTCGGGCTCGTCGAGGCCGCACTCGCACTCGTCGGCGGCACCTCGGCGCTCGTCCTGTACGCGTCGTTCGCCTGGCTCGGTGAGTCGCGCTACGCACTGGTCGGGTTCTCCCTCGCGATCGGGATCCTGATCGGTGCGGAGATCCCGCTGCTGATGACGCTGATCCAGCGGGTCGACCGGCAGGACGCGGGCGGGGCCGTCGCGGACCTCTTCGCCGCCGACTACGTGGGCGCGCTGGTCGGCGGGCTCGCCTTCCCGTTCCTGCTGCTGCCCATGATGGGCCAGCTCACCGGTGCGCTGTTCACCGGAGCGGTGAACGCGGCGGCGGGCGGCGCGCTGGTGCTGTGGGTGTTCCGGCGGGATCTCGGTCCCCGCTCGCGCCGGCTCCTGATCGCCGTCGACGTCACGGTGATCGCCGTGCTGGCCACGGCCACGGTCCTGGTCGACGACTTCGAGCGGGCGGCACGGCGTGCGGTGTACGGGGACGAGGTGCGGGTCGCCGTACGGACCGGGGTGCAGGAGGTCGTCCTCACCGGAGAGGGACAGGGCTCCCTCGGTCTCTACCTGGACGGCCGGCTGCGGGTCAGCTCCCGCGACGGCCACCGCTACCACGAGGCGCTGGTGCACCCCGGGATGGAGGGGCGCCGTGCGCGGGTGCTGATCCTGGGCGGCGGCGACGGGCTGGCCGCCCGCGAGGTGCTGCGCTATCCGGACGTCGGGTCCGTCGTGGTGGTCGAGCTCGATCCGGCCGTCACCCGGTTGGCCCGTACGGATCCGGCACTCTCCGGGCTCAACGGGCACGCCTACGACGATCCGCGGCTGACGGCGGTCTCCGGGGACGCGTTCAACTGGCTGCGGGTTACGCGTGACCGCTACGACGTGGTGGTCTCGGACCTGCCCGATCCGGGGATCACGGCCGGCACCAAGCTCTACTCGGCGGAGTTCTACGGGCTGGTCGCCCAGGCCCTGCGGCCGGGCGGGCGGATCGTGGTGCACGCCGGGCCGCCGGGCAGCCGGCCGGAGACGTACTGGACGGTGGAGGCGTCGATGAGGGCGGGCGGCCTGGCGACCCGTCCGTACCGCGTCGAGGGGCGTCCCACGGGCGTCGCGCCGGGCCCGCACCGGACCACGGACGCGTCGCGGGCGCCGCGTGACTGGGGGTTCGTGCTGGGCGCCCGGCACGAGGTGGGACGGCTCGGCATCGACCCCCGGGCACCGGTGCCGAGGTCGCTGGGGGAGCGGGAGCTGCTGGCGGCCGGGCGTTCGGCGGAGCGCGTACGGCTGCGGGGGGCGCTGCCCTCGACGCTGGCGCACCCGCGGTACCGGGAGGAACCGTGAGCGGACCGGGGCGGTGCGGTCCCCACGGTGTACGGGGTGTGGAAGCGCTGACGGGACGGCCGGGGCTGAGTAGGCTCGGGAGGTATGGAGCATGAGGTGTTCGTTCCGGTTCCGGTCGCGTCCCTTCGTCGGACGCTGGCTGATCCCGTGCGTGTCGCGCGCTGCGTACCGGGACTCCAACAGGACGCCGATGAGTCGGCGGGCCCGCTGGCCGGCCGGCTGAAGATCCGGATCGACGGCCACACGATCACGTACCGCGGGGCGCTGACGCTCGCCGACCGGGGAGGTGACGCCTTCTCCGTGACGGGGGAGGGTGTGGAGGCCAGGGGTACGGGCGGGGTGAAGCTGGCCCTGACCGTCGGGCTCACGGAGACGGACGGCGGCACGAGGATCGCGTACACCGGGTCGGCGAGCGGCGACGGCCGCATCGTGGACCTGGAGGACGCGGCGGCGCTCGCCGCGGCGCACCGGTTGCTGGACCGCTTCACCCAGCAGCTGGTGACGGAGTCGCTGGCCACCCGGGGCGGGGAGGAGCCCGCCTCCGCACAGGTCCCCTACACCGCTCCCGCCTCGGCTCCTGACCCGGCACCCGGGGCCGCAGTGGACGAGGTGCCGGCCGCCGACGTGCCCGACGTGCCCGACGTGCCGCCGTCCCCCGATGCCCCCTCGCCCTCCGACGCGTCGCCCGGAGACAAGGAGTCCGTGTTCGACGCTCCTGTGCCGCCGCCCTCGCTCGACCCTTCCGCGGAGCGGGAGTTCACCGTGCCGGACGCTCCGCCCGCGGAGGCCGCGCATGCCCGCCGCACGATGATCGGCCGCAGCACGGAGGAGGTCGACCACGCCCCGCCGCGCGGCCGGTACGCGCCCGTGCCCTCGCCCGAGGCGGGCGCCGCGGGCATCGCGCTGCGCTGGGCGGCCCCGGCGGCGGCCCTGGCGATCGCCTCGGCCGTGGTGGTGGGCCGGGCCTTGCGGCGCCGGAGATGAGCGGGGCCCGGGCGCCAGTAGTGTCGTGGGGTGAGCAGAGTTGCGAAGGACGTCCGGCTGACCGCCGGCGACGCCGAGTTGACCGTTGACCCCGTCCATGGCTGCCGCATCGGCAGCCTGCGGATCGGAGGCACCGAACTGCTGCGCCAGGGGGAGCGGTACGGCTGCTTCCCGATGGTGCCGTGGTGCGGCCGTACCGGGAACGGCCTGTTCCGCAGCGGCGGCGAGCTGCACCGGCTGCCGCTGAACTCCCCGCCGCACGCCATCCACGGCACCGGCCGCGACACCGCCTGGAAGCCGGCCCGGCAGGAGGAAGCGGAGGCCGCCTTCTTCTACGACCTGGCCGAGCCGTGGCCGTACGAGGGCCGGGTGACTCAGTCCTTCGAGCTGACCGAGGACTCGCTGACGCTCCGTCTCGGCGTCGAGACGTACGGGACCTCGTTCCCGGCGCAGGCCGGGTGGCACCCCTGGTTCCTCCGCAACACAGGGGGCCAGGACGTGCGGATCGGCTTCGAAGCGGCCTGGCAGGAGGAGCGCGGTGACGACCACCTGCCGACCGGTCGCCGGATCGATCCCCTGCCCGGCCCCTGGGACGACTGCTTCGGCATGCCCGAGGGCGTCGACGTGAAGCTGACCTGGCCCGAGCAGCTGGAGCTGACGGTGAAGAGCCGGGACGAGTGGGTGGTGATCTACGACGAGCAGGCGGAGGCGGTCTGTGTGGAGCCCCAGTCGGGCCCGCCGAACGGCCTGAACACCGCGCCCCGGCTGGTCACCCCGATCGAGCCGCTGGAGATCACGACGACGTGGAGCTGGGTGCGGCTCCGGCCGGCGGCACAGGCGCGGTGACGGCAGCGCTTACCCTCGTGGACATGACTGACGTACGCGCTGAGCTGCTCCAGCAGATCAAGGACAAGGCCGTGGTGCACGGCAAGGTGACCCTCTCCTCGGGTCTGGAGGCCGACTGGTACATCGACCTGCGCCGGATCACGCTGGACGGCACCGCCGCGCCGCTGGTCGGCCAGGTGATGCTCGACGCCACCGCCGAGCTGGACTACGACTGCGTCGGCGGTCTGACGCTGGGCGCCGACCCGGTCGCCACGTCGATGCTGCACGCCTCCGCGGCACGCGGGAAGAGCCTGGACGCGTTCGTCGTGCGCAAGGCACAGAAGGCCCACGGGATGCAGCGCCGGATCGAGGGGACGGACGTCAAGGGCCGTCGCTGCCTCGTCGTAGAGGACACGTCGACCACCGGCGGCTCCCCGCTGACCGCGGTCGAGGCGGTGCGTGAAGCGGGCGGCGAGGTGGTGGCCGTGGCCGTGATCGTGGAGCGCGGCGCCGCTGGGGCGATCGCCGAGGCCGGACTGCCGTATGTGAACGTGTACGGGGTTGCCGACCTCGACCTGTCCTGACCTGCTCTTTCTCGAGGGGCGGCCGGTTTCACGTGAAACCGGCCGCCCCTCGCGTCCGCCGCCACGCGTCCCGGTGGACGGGCAGGGTGGAGCCGGAGCGAGAGTCTGGGAAGATGGGGGCGACGATGACGTCGCCCCCAGGTCAGGGACCAGCACTGCACACCCGCACATCCCAAGGAGCGGACAGATGCCCATCGCAACCCCCGAGGTCTACGCCGAGATGCTCGACCGGGCGAAGGCAGGCAAGTTCGCCTACCCGGCCATCAATGTGACGTCGACCCAGACCCTGCACGCTGCGCTGCGCGGCTTCGCGGAGGCGGAGAGCGACGGCATCGTCCAGATCTCCACCGGTGGTGCCGAATTCCTGGGCGGCCAGCACAACAAGGACATGGTCACGGGCGCCGTCGCCCTGGCCGAGTTCGCGCACATCGTCGCCGCCAAGTACGGCATCACCGTGGCCCTGCACACCGACCACTGCCCCAAGGACAAGCTGGACGGGTACGTCCGCCCGCTCCTCGACGTCTCCGCCGAGCGTGTCGCCAGAGGTCTGAACCCGCTGTTCCAGTCCCACATGTGGGACGGTTCGGCCGAGACCCTCGCCGACAACCTGGCCATCGGCCAGGAGCTGCTCGCCAAGGCCGCCGCCGCCAAGATCATTCTTGAGGTCGAGATCACCCCGACCGGTGGCGAGGAGGACGGCGTCACGCACGAGATCAACGACGAGCTGTACACGACCGTCGACGACGCGCTGCGGACGGCCGAGGCGCTCGGCCTGGGCGAGAAGGGCCGCTACCTGCTGGCCGCGTCCTTCGGCAACGTCCACGGCGTCTACAAGCCGGGCAACGTCGTCCTGCGTCCCGAGCTCCTCAAGGACCTCCAGGAGGGCGTCGCCGCCAAGTACGGCCAGGCGTCCCCGTTCGACTTCGTCTTCCACGGCGGCTCCGGCTCCACGGCCGAGGAGATCGCCACCGCGCTGGAGAACGGCGTCGTGAAGATGAACCTCGACACCGACACCCAGTACGCCTTCACCCGCCCGATCGTGGACCACATGTTCCGCAACTACGACGGTGTGCTGAAGGTCGACGGCGAGGTCGGCAACAAGAAGTTCTACGACCCGCGCAGCTGGGGCAAGTCCGCCGAGGCGGGCATGGCCGCGCGCGTCACGCAGGCCTGCGCGGACCTGCGCTCCACGGGCACCAGGCTGAAGTAGGCACTTCCGCACGGACGTCCTGGGCCCGGTCCCCCTTCGGGGGTGCCGGGCCGTTCCGTGTCCGACCGACCCATGAGGGATCCGCTGTGAGCACGCGTGCGCGCTACGACTTCGACACCGTCATCGACCGCCGGGGCACCTGGTGCGTCCAGTGGGACGGGGTCGCCGACCGGTTCGGGGTGGACGGGCTGCTGCCGTTCACCATCTCCGACATGGACTTCGAGACCGCGCCCGAGGTCCTGACCGCGCTCCGGGCCCGGCTCGACCACGGGGTGCTCGGCTACACGACGTGGCAGCAGGACGACTTCCGGTCGGCGGTCGCGCACTGGTTCGCGACCCGGTACGGGACCGAGATCGACACCGGCCGGCTGGTCTACGGGCCGTCCGTGCTCAGCCAGCTCTCGCAGCTGCTGCAGATGTGGACGGCCGAGGGGGAGGGCGTGGTCGTGCACACCCCCACGTACGACGGCTTCCGGAAGGCGATCACCGGGCTCGGACGGGAGCTGCGGGGGGTGCCGGTGGGGGATGCCGGGGCGCTGGAGCGGGAGCTGGCACGGGCCGACGCGAAGGTGCTCGTGCTGTGCTCCCCGCACAACCCGACGGGGCGGGTGTGGACGGAGCCCGAGCTGCGGCAGACGGCCGCGCTCGCCCGGCGCCACGGGGTCGCGGTGATCAGTGACGAGATCCACGCGGACTTCGTGCACGACGGATACCGGCACGTGCCGTGGACGCGGGTCGGCGGTGACGGGCGCTGGGCGCTGATCAGCTCCGGGTCGAAGTCGTTCAACTTCCCGGCGCTGACCGGTTCGTACGGGATCATCGGCGATCCGGCGGACCGGGCGGAATTCCTGCGCCGGATGGAGACGGCGGAGGGGCTCGCCTCCCCGGCGGTGCTGTCACTGGCCGCGCACATCGCGGCGTACCGGGAGGGCGGTCCGTGGCTGGACGCGGTCCGGGCGTACGTCGCCGGGAACCTGGCACTGGTCGCGGAGCGTCTGGACGGGGCGTTCCCGGGGCTGGGGTGGGAACCGCCGCAGGCGGGTTACCTGGCGTGGATCGACCTGCGTCCCCTGGGGGTGGACGACGAGGCGTTGCAGCGGGTGCTCATCGAACGGGAGAAGGTCGCGGTGATGCCGGGGTCGGTGTACGGAGCGCCCGGGTTCCTCCGGCTGAACGTGGGGTGCCCGCGGAGCAAGGTGGAGGCGGGGGTGGGGGCGTTGGTGCGGGGGGTGATGGCCGTGCGGTAGGGGTGGGCGGGGTCGCAGGGTCGCGGGGCGTTGCCCCGGGCCCCTGTTCTGCCCTCGAGCGCCGGGCGGGCTTGAATGGTGCTCGGGTGGGCTTGAACTGTGCTCGGGTGGGCTCGGGCCGCCGTCGGCACCGGGCAGGCTCGCATCGTGCTCCCGGGGGTTCGGAGGTGCTTCCGGGCTTCGGGCGGGTGATGCTGGCCCGTATGAACGACGACGCGGCCGGCGGTGGGATCCGGGTTGCCTCGGCCACCGGGCGGTGGGTCGTGCTGACCACGGTGCTCGGGTCGAGCATGGCCCTGCTCGACTCCACGGTCATCAACGTCGCCCTTCCCCGCATCGGGCAGGACCTCGGTACCGACCTGGCCGCCCTCCAGTGGACCGTCAACGCGTACATGCTCACGCTGGCCGGGCTGATCCTGCTCGGCGGTGCGCTCGGGGACCGGTTCGGCAGACGCCGGGTGTTCGTGGTGGGGGTGGTCTGGTTCGCCGTGGCCTCCCTGCTCTGCGGGCTGGCCCCGAACGCGGGCGTCCTCGTCGTGGCCCGCGCCCTCCAGGGCATCGGCGGGGCCCTGCTCACGCCCGGTTCCCTCGCGCTGATCCAGGCGAGCTTCCACCCGGACGACCGGGCCCGCGCCGTGGGGCTCTGGTCCGGGCTCGGCGGGGTCGGGGCCGCGATCGGACCGTTCGTCGGTGGCTGGCTCGTCGACGGACCCGGCTGGCGCTGGGTGTTCCTGCTCAACCTCCCGCTCGCCGCCGTCTGCGTGCCCGTCGCCCTCCGGCACGTACCGGAGTCCCGGGACCCGGACGCGCACGGCCGCTTCGACGTGCTCGGGGCCGCGCTCGCCGCCCTCGCGCTCGCCCTCGTCACGTACGCCCTGATCGAGGTGCCGGAGCAGGGCGCGTCCGTGCCGGTCGTCGGGGCGGCGCTCGGCGGTGTGCTGCTCGGCGTGGCCTTCGTGCGGGTGGAGCGGCGCCGGGCCGACCCCATGGTGCCGCCGTCGATCTTCGCGTCCCGGCAGTTCACCGCCGTCAACATCGTCACGTTCTGTGTGTACGCGGCCCTCGGCGGCTTCTTCTTCCTCTCCGCGATCCAGCTCCAGGTCGTGGCCGGCTACTCGGCCCTCGGCGCGGGCACCGCGCTCCTGCCGACCACGGTGCTGATGCTGCTCTTCTCCGCGTCCGCCGGTGACCTCGGCCGGCGGATCGGGCCCCGCATCCCGCTGACCGTGGGTCCGCTGCTGGCCGCCGCCGGGATGCTGCTGATGCTGCGGGTCGGCCCGGACGCCTCGTACGCGCGGGACGTGCTGCCCGCCGTCCTGGTGCTGGGCCTCGGCATGGTCACCCTCGTGGCGCCGCTCACCGCGACGGTGCTGGCCGCCGTCGACACCGGGCGGGCCGGGCTCGCCAGCGGCATCAACAACGCGGCGGCGCGGGCCGCCGGCCTGCTCGCGGTGGCCACGCTGCCGCTGCTGGCCGGGATGGGCCCGGAGGCGTACCGCGACGCCGGGGAGTTCGCCTCGACCTTCCGCAGGGCGATGCCGATGTGCGCCGGGCTGCTGGTGGCGGGCGCGGTGATCGCCTGGTGGACCGTACGGGCCTCCCCTCAGGCCGCGCGGGAGCCCCGCCCCGAGTGCGCGGTGCACTGCGGGGTCACGGCCCCGCCCTTGGAGCCGGAGCCCGGACCCAGGCACACTTGAGCCATGTCCATCCACGAGAACCTGCTCGGGGGCCCTGCCCCGACCCACCTGCCCGACGACCCGGAGCCGCGCGAGCTGCTCGCCGGCGGCACGCCGCCCGCCGACGTCGCGGCCAAGTACCCCACGTCCTCGCTGGCCTGGGCGCAGCTCGCCGACGAGGCGTACGAGGGCGGCCGGGTCATCGAGTCGTACGCGTACGCCCGTACCGGCTACCACCGCGGCCTCGACGCCCTGCGCCGGGCGGGCTGGAAGGGCCACGGCCCCGTCCCGTTCGAGCACGAGCCGAACCGCGGCTTCCTGCGCGCCCTGCACGCCCTGGCACGCGCCGCGCAGGCGATCGGCGAGCAGGAGGAGTACGAGCGCTGCTCGTCCTTCCTGCGTGACTCCTCGCAGACCGCCGCCGACATCCTGGGCTGAGCCCGTCTTCCCGGGCCCCGCAGGCACGCACCGTCGCCTGCGGGGCCCGAGGCGTCCCGCGCCGCTCCGGTCTAGGATGCGGGCAGGGGACCGGAGCTCCACCACCTCAGAGGAAGGGGCGGACCGCTACCCGGAAGCTCGTGTCGAGGAGACAGCGATGTCTACGATCCACCCCGACCCCGAAGCCACCGGTGCGGACACCCCGCACCTGGACTTCGCGGGAACGACTCCGTACGAGGACTACGTCCAGGCGGATGTCCTGACCCACCTCCAGCACCTGCGCTCGGACGATCCCGGTGAGATGGTCTTCCTGGTCACCACCCAGGTCATGGAGCTGTGGTTCACGGTCATCGTCCATGAGTGGGAGACGGCGACGCACGCCCTGCGTGAGGACCGCATACCGGTCGCCCGCGACGCCCTGAAGCGCTCGCTGCGGGAGCTGGAGGCGCTGAACGCCTCCTGGAGGCCGCTGGCCGGTCTCACCCCCGCCCAGTTCAACTCCTACCGCGGCTCGCTCGGCGAGGGCTCCGGTTTCCAGTCGGCGATGTACCGGCGGATGGAATTCCTGCTCGGTGACAAGTCCGCCTCCATGCTCGTGCCGCACCGAGGCGCTCCGCGGGTCCACGCCGAGCTCGAGAAGGCGCTCCACGAACCCGGCCTGTACGACGAGACGCTCGCCCTGCTCGCCCGGCGCGGCCACGCCGTGCCGCAGTCGGTGCTCGGCCGTGACCTGTCGAAGAAGTACGAACCGTCCCCCGAGGTCGAGGCCGTCTGGGCGGAGATCTACGCCAACCCGGACCAGAACGACGAGCTCGTGCGGCTCGGCGAGGTGCTGACCGACGTCGGCGAGCTCGTGTGGCGCTGGCGCAACGACCATCTCACGGCCACCCGGCGGGCGATGGGCTCGAAGACCGGCACCGGGGGGTCGGCCGGGGTCGCCTGGCTGGAGAAGCGGGCCACCAAGAGCGTGTTCCCCGAGCTGTGGACGGCGCGCAGCCATGTCTGACCTCCAGGAGCGCGCGAAGGCGCTCGACGCCGCCGACGAACTGGCCGGACTCCGGGACCTGTTCGTCCTCGACGACACCGTCTACCTCGACGGCAACTCGCTGGGCGCACTGCCCCGCCACGTCCCCGCCCGCATGCAGGACGTCATCACCCGCGAGTGGGGCGCGCTGCGCATCCGCTCCTGGGACGAGAGCGGCTGGTGGACCGCGCCCGAGCGGATCGGCGACCGGATCGCCCCGCTGGTGGGGGCCGCCGCCGGGCAGATCGTGGTGGGCGACTCCACCAGTGTGAACGTCTTCAAGGCCGTGGTCGCCGCGAGCCGGCTGGCAGCCGAGGGGCGCGACGAGATCCTGGTCGACGCCACGACGTTCCCCACGGACGGGTACCTCGCCGGGTCCGCGGCCCGGATGACGGGCCGCCGCATCGTCCCGGTCGCCCCCGCCGACGTGCCGGCCGCCCTCGGGCCCCGTACCGCGGTCGTCCTCCTCAACCACGTCGACTACCGCACCGGCAGGCTCCACGACCTGCCCGGCCTCACCGCCGCCGTCCGCGGAGCGGGCGCCGTCTCCGTCTGGGACCTGTGCCACAGCGCGGGCGCGCTGCCGGTCGGCCTCGACGCGCACGGTGTGGACCTGGCCGTCGGATGCACGTACAAGTACCTCAACGGCGGGCCCGGTTCGCCCGCCTACCTGTACGTCGCCGAGCGTCACCAGGCGGCCTTCGACTCGCCCCTGCCCGGCTGGACGTCGCACGCGGACCCGTTCGGGATGACCCCCGGATACGTTCCCGCGGACGGCTCCGTACGGGGCCGGGTCGGCACCCCGGACATCCTGTCCATGCTGGCCCTGGAAGCGTCGCTGGACGTGTGGGAGGGCGTCGCGGTGGAGGCCGTGCGCGCCAAGTCCCTGGCGCTGACGGACTTCTTCCTGGAGTGCGTCGCCGCTTACGTCCCCGAGGGCCGGGTCACCCCGGTCACCCCGGCCGCCCACGCGGAGCGCGGCAGCCAGGTCTCGCTGCGGTGCGGGAACGCGGACGAGACGGAGCCGGTGATGCGCGCGCTCATCGCACGCGGGGTGGTCGGCGACCTGCGCCGCCCGGACGTGCTCCGCTTCGGCTTCACCCCGCTGTACGTCGGGTTCGCCGACGCGGAACGGGCCGCACGCGTCCTCGGCGAGGTGCTGACGCCGTAGGGGCCTCCCGCTCCGGACGGGCCCGGTTTCCGGACCGGGCCCGTTCATCCCCGGCGCCGTGCGCCCCCTCGGGGCTTGATCGGTGACGGTCCGTCCGATGACCCTGCGCCGTACTGATACCGTCCCCGCAGGTCGGTCCAGTCGGGCATATGCGTAGGACGGTGGGAGCAGCATGTCGGATTCTGCCGCGCGTGATCGTGACGCCGCCGAGACCGGGTCGGCGTTCGCGCACCCGGCGGTCGCCCCCGATCGGTCCGCCGCCTACGGCAGCCACCCCGACCAGGTGATCGACTTCTTCGCCCCGCGAGACGGCCGGGACCGTGCGCCGCTCGTGGTCGTCCTGCACGGCGGTGCCTGGCGGGCACCGTACGACCGGCAGCACGTGTCGCCGTTCGCGGACTTCCTGGCCCGGCGCGGATTCGCCGTGGCCAGCGTCGAGTACCGGCGTGGCGGCGAGATCCCGCAGCAGGGCGGGGCCGGACCCGTGGCGGGACGCTGGCCCGAGACGTTCGACGACGTGGCCGCCGCGATGGACGCCCTGCCGGAGCTGGCCGCCCGCGAACTGCCCGGGGCGGACGTGCGCAGGACCGTGGTCACCGGGCACTCGGCCGGCGGCCAGCTGGCGCTGTGGGCCGCCGCCCGGCATGTGCTTCCGCCCGGTTCGCCGTGGCGGCTGCCCGCGCCGCCGCCGCTGCGCGGGGTGGTGGCACTGGCGCCGATCGGTGACTTCGCGAGCGCGGTCGAGCTGGACGTCTGCTCCGGGGCCGTGCGGCAACTCCTGGGCGGCGAGGAGCACGTCGGGGCGCGCGGTGCCCTCGCCGATCCGGCCGTGCTGCTCCCGACCGGGATCGCGACGGCCGTCGTCCAGGGCGTCGACGACCTCACCGTGCCCCAGGCCGTCACCGACGCGTTCGTGGACGCCGCGGCGAGGGCCGGGGAGATGGTGGGACTGACACTGCTGGACGGGGTCGGGCACTTCCCGCTGATCGACCCCTCGGCGGACGCCTGCGCCGTGGTGGCCGAGGAGATCGCCCAGCTGGCCTGGTAGGTAGTACTTGCGACGGACGGCACAGGATCCGTATCACTGCTGACGACCCCGGCCGCCCCGCCGCCTACCTTGGGGAGCGTGACCGAGACCAAGACCAGAAGCCCGGAATTCCGGCTGGCCGCAGGGGCGATAGGCGGCCTGCGGCAGGACCTCTTCCACGATGTGTTCGCCTACCGCCCGCTGGACCCGCTGGGGGACGGCGGTCCGGTGATCAGGAGGCTGCCGGCGTCGATCAGGAAGCGGGTGGTCTGGGCACCGCACGCGGTGGTCGGGGCGGTCGCGCTGATCTCGGTGCTGGTGGGCGTCTTCGACGCGAACACCTACTCGGTCTTCGGGATCGCGACGTTCATCACCGGCTTCGTGCCGGCCGCCGCGCTCATGATGACTCTGGTCCGCCCGGTGCTCGCGTTCTGGGTGTCGATCGCGAGCACCCCGGTGGTGGCGGCCGCGGGCAGCGGGGACGACTGGCCGTGGGGGCCGAACGCCTTCGTCTGCCATCTGGGCGTGCTGATCGTCGTCGCGGCGAGGACCCGGCCGCGCACCGCCGCCTGGATGTGGCTGATCACCCTGCTCGTCGGGAGCTTCCTGGGCAATGTGGGCCCCGGCTTCTCCAACACCGCGCCGATGGCGGTCGCCTCCGCGTTCGCCCTGCTCCTGGTCACCGTGGTGCAGGTCCGCCGCGAGGCCGAGCGCGAGGTGACCGTGCAGCGCACCGTCACCGCCGTCGAACGCGACCGGCGCACGCTCCTGGAGGAGCGCACCACCATCGCGCGTGAGCTGCACGACGTCGTCGCCCACCACATGTCCGTCGTCGCCATCCAGGCCGAGGCCGCCCCCTACCGGGTGGAGAATCCGCCGCCCGAGCTGGAGCAGGCGTTCGTCACCATCCGGGAGAACGCCGTCGCCGCGCTCACCGAGCTGCGCCGTGTACTCGGCGTCGTACGGGCGGAGGACTACGAGGCGCCGGACGCCCCGCAGCCCACCCTCGCCGAGATCGACCGGCTGCTGGACAACGTCCGGGAGACGGGCCTGGAGACGGAGAAGACGGTCACCGGGGCGGTGCGGGAGCTTCCCCAGGGCGTCGAGCTGTCGGCCTACCGGATCGTCCAGGAGGCGCTCAGCAACACGCTCCGGCACGCACCCGGCGCCTGCGCCAAGGTGGAGATCGGGTACGTGCTCGGCGGACTCGGGCTGCGGGTCGTCAACGGGCCCGCGCGGGGCCTCGTCAAGCCCTCACCCGGGGCCGGTCACGGCATCACGGGGATGCGGGAGCGGGTCCAGATGCTGAACGGTGAGATGACGGCCGGGCCGACGGAGGACGGCGGCTACGAGGTCGTGGTGTTCCTGCCCGTGCCCGCGGCGCACAACGGTGCGGAGGAGGGGGCATGAGCGAGTCCACCATCCGGGTGCTGATCGTCGACGACCAGATGATGGTCCGCGAGGGGTTCTCCGTCCTGCTCAACGCGATGCCCGGCATCGAGGTCGTCGGCGAGGCCGTCGACGGCCGGCAGGCCGTGGCGCAGGTCGCCGCCCTGCGGCCCGACGTGGTGCTGATGGACATCCGGATGCCGGAGCTCAACGGCATCGAGGCCACCCGCGAGATCGTCGCCGCCGACGCGGACGCCAAGGTGCTCGTCCTGACCACGTTCGACCTCGACGAGTACGTGTACCAGGCGCTGCGGGCCGGGGCCTCCGGCTTCCTGCTGAAGGACGCGTCCGCGCGCCAACTCGCCGACGGGGTGAGGGTGGTGGCGTCCGGGGAGGCGCTGCTCGCACCGACCGTGACCCGGCGGCTGATCACCGAGTTCGCCAAGCTCGCCGAGGCGCCCAGGCCGCCCGCCATGGCCCGGATCGGCGATCTCACCGAGCGCGAGACGGAGGTGCTCGTACTGATCGCCCAGGGGCTGTCGAATCTGGAGATCGCCTCCCACCTGGTCGTCGCGGAGTCCACCATCAAGACGCATGTGAGCCGCGTCCTGGTGAAGCTCGGGCTGCGCGACCGGACCCAGGCGGCCGTGTTCGCCTACGAGGCCCGGCTGGTCACGCCCGGGTAGCGTCGGCCCATGCACGTGTCCTTCGACCCCTGGTCCCCGGCGTTCGTCGCCGACCCGTACCCCGCCTACGCCGCGCTGCGCGCCACCGGCAGGGCGCACTACTTCGAGCCGACCCGGCAGTGGCTGATCCCGCACTACGCCGAGGTGTCCGGGCTGCTGCGCGACCGGCGGCTGGGCCGGACGTATCTGCACCGCTTCACCCACGAGGAGTTCGGCCTCGCCGCCCCGCCCGCCGCCCACGAGCCGTTCCACACGCTCAACGGGCAGGGGATCCTCGACCTGGAGGCCCCCGACCACACCCGGATCAGGCGGCTGGTGACCAAGGCCTTCACCCCGCGGACGGTCGAGAGACTCGCGCCGGCCGTGCAGCGGCTGGCCGCCGGGCTCGTCGAGGACTTCGTCGCGGCGGGCGGCGGCGACCTGCTCACCGCGGTCGCCGAGCCGCTGCCCGTGGCGGTCATCGCCGAGATGCTCGGCGTCCCGGAGTCCGAACGGGCACTGCTGCGGCCCTGGTCGGCGGCGATCTGCGGGATGTTCGAGCTGAACCCGCCGGAGGAGGTGGCGCGGGCGGCGGTCCGGGCGTCGGTCGAATTCTCCGCGTACCTCCGCGGGCTGATCGCCGCCCGGCGGGCCGATCCCGGCACGGACCTGATCTCCGCGCTCATCGCCGCCCACGACGGCGGTGTCCGGCTGACCGAGCAGGAGATGATCTCCACGTGCGTCCTCCTGCTGAACGCCGGCCACGAGGCGACGGTCAACGCCACCGTCAACGGCTGGTGGACGCTCTTCAGGCACCCGGAGCAGCTGGCCGCGCTGCGTGCCGACCACGGACTGCTGCCGACCGCCGTGGAGGAACTGCTGCGGTACGACACCCCGGTGCCGATGTTCGCGCGCTGGGTCCTGGACGACATCGAGGTCGACGGCACCGTCATCCCGCGCGGTTCGCAGGTCGCCCTGCTCTTCGGGTCGGCCAACCGGGATGCGGAGCGCTTCACCGGCGCCGGGACGCTGGACCTCTCCCGTGCGGACAACCCGCACATCTCGTTCGGGGCGGGCATCCACTACTGCCTCGGAGCGCCGCTGGCCCGCCTCGAACTGGCCGCCTCGTTCGGCGAGCTGCTGCGCAGGGCGCCCGGCATGCGGCTGGTCGCGGAGCCTGAGTGGAATCCGGGGTACGTGATCCGGGGGCTGCGGGGACTGCGGGTGGAGATCTGAGCCGACGGTCCCGGAGAGCCGCACGGAGTCCGGGGCCGGATGTCCCGTTTCCCCGTGCGGACCGGGATGTCGTCCCGGCCGCGTCCCGGCTCCCGCTACCTGGTCTCCAGGTCCCGCCGCCGGAACCCCTCCAGCCCGAACCGCAGCAGGCCGGCCGCGACCAGGGTCAGGACCACCATCGGCGTCCAGCTCATCCCGGCGGCGGGCAGGTTCGGGACCTGCCCGACCGGCGACAGGGCGTTCGTCCACTCCGGGAATCCCAGGAGCTTGCCCAGGTAGCCGGTGACGAACGCGTACACCGGTACGATCCACGCCGCCGAGGACGCCCGGGGCAGCCATCCGAAGAGCACGGCGGCGACCCCGGCGGTCACCCACAGCGCCGGTGCGTAGGCGAGTGCCGCACCCAGCAGTCCGGGCACCAGCCCGGCGTCCCCGGTCGACGCCGCCCCCGCGACGCCGATGCCGAGCCCGCCCAGGAGCAGTACGGCCGTGCCGCCGACGAGGGCGACGGCGAGATGACTGCCCGCCCAGCGGGTGCGGGACAGACCGGTCGCGAGGAGGGACTCCACACGGCCCGCGTTCTCCTCGCTCCGGGGCCGCAGGGCCGCCGTCACGACGTACACGGAGGCGACGACGGCGAGGACGACGATGACCATCGACGCGAACGACTCGGCCGTCGTGGCTCCGCCGGTCCTGCGGAGCGCCTCCTGGATCCCGTCGATGTTCTTCAGCATGTCGTCGGCCTGGCCGAGGATCGACCCGTACATCACGCCCATCAGGAACAGCCCGGCCCCGAAGCCGGCCAGCAGGGAGCGGTGCAGCCGCAGCGCGAAGCCCAGCGGCCGGGTCAGCGCGGCCGAGGGCACCGGGCTGCCGGGCCTGGTGGCGCGCAGTCCCGCCCCGACGTCGCGCCGGACCGACAGGACGAATCCGGTGCCGGCGCAGAGCACGGCGAGTGCCAGGCAGAGCAGCAGCGGCCACCAGCGGTTGTCCACGTAGACGTAGGTGCGCTGGGCCCAGCCGATCGGGGAGAGCCAGGACAGCGCCGCGGTACCGCCCGCGTCTCCGGCGGCTCGCAGCACGTAGGCAAGGCCGATGACGGCCAGCGCCGCGCCGGACGCGCCCCGGGTGTGCGCCGTGACCTGTGCGGTGATCGCGGCGACGGAGGCGAACACGATGCCCACGGCCGCGTACGCCAGGCCGAGGAGCAGTGAGCCGGCGGCGCCGTCGGGAGCGAGGTCCATGCGCCCGAGGCCGACGGCCACCAGCAGGGCGAGCGCGAGGTTGGCGAGCACCGCGACCGAGAGCGCGGCAGCCAGGTGCGCGTGCCGTCCGACGACGGTGGAGCGGACCAGCTCGGCGCGGTTGGTCTCCTCCTCGTCGCGGGTGTGGCGGGTGATGATCAGGACGCTCATGAAGCCGGTGAGGACGGTCATGAAGCCGAGCAGCTGATGGCCCGCCATCGCGCCGAAGGTGTAGTCGGCCAGATAGCGCCGGGGTCCCGTCATGGCGAGTCCGGCCGGGCTGCCCAGGGTCGCGGCTACGGAGGCGCGGGCCTCCGGATCGGCGTACAGCGTCGTGTAGTTGCGTGCCGTGGACACCGTGCCGAGGAACAGCGCGAGGATCCACACGGGCAGCCGGACGCGGTCCCGGCGCAGGACGAACCGGATCAGGGTGCCGGTCCCCGCCAGCGGTCCGGTGCCGGGGAGGGGCTCGGTGGGCGAGGCTGCCCGGGGGGCGGTCACCGTGGCTCCTCGGGACGGTGGGCGGTGAGCTCGTCGCCGTAGTGACGGAGCATCAGCTCCTCCAGGGTCGGCGGGTGGCTGACCAGACTGCGGACGCCGAACCCGGCGAGCCGGCTCACCGCGGCCTCCAGGTGGCCGCCGTCCACGGCGAACCGCACGCCCGCGCCCCCGGCTCCCTGGGCGGTGATCTCCACGGCGTGCACGCCGGGCAGCTCGTCGAGCCCGACGGCCGGGCGGGCCGTCTCGGCCTCGACCGTCGTGCGCGTGAGGTGCCGCATCTCGCTCAGCGACCCGGACTGCACGGTCCTGCCGGACCGGATGATGCTGACCCGGTCGGCCAGCTTCTCGACCTGGGCCAGGATGTGGCTGGACAGCAGTACGGTCCGGCCCGCGGCCTTCGCTTCCAGGATCACGTCCTGGAAGACCACCTCCATGAGGGGATCGAGCCCGGAGGTCGGTTCGTCGAGCAGCAGCAGCTCCGCGTCCGAGGCCAGCGCGGCGATGATGGCGACCTTCTGGCGGTTGCCCTTGGAGTAGGCCCGGCCCTTCTTGGTCGGGTCGAGGCCGAAGCGCTCGACGAGTTCGTGGCGGCGCCGCCGGTCATCCCCGCCGCGCAGCCGGGACAGCAGGCCGATGGTCTCGCCGCCGGTCAGGCTGGGCCACAGCTCCACGTCGCCGGGTACGTAGGCCAGGCGCCGGTGCAGAGCGACGGCGTCGTGCCACGGATCCTTCCCGAGCAGCCGGGCCACGCCCGAGTCGGCGCGCAGCAGCCCCAGCAGGACCCGGACGGTGGTGGACTTCCCGGCGCCGTTGGGTCCCAGGAAGCCATGGACCTCGCCGGTTTCGACGGTGAGGTCGAGGCCGTCCAGCGCGTGTGTCCGCCCGAACGACTTGCGCAGTCCGGCCACGGAGATCGCCTTCGTCATGTTTCTGAACGTACGTTAGCTTCACAAGATTGTGAAGTTAAGGAAGCGTATAAAGTCGGCTCCATGATCGGAGCGGTGGAGGCGGCGGAGCGATGACCAGCGGGACCGGAGAATTCGCCGGGCGGGACGAGCAGGCCGTGTCGCGGTTCGTCGAGGGCTTCGCGGCCGAGATGACGGAGGCGGGGATGCCACGGATGGCCTCGCGCGTCTTCGCGGCGCTCCTCGCGGACGACGACGGCTCCATGACCTCGGCCGAGCTCGGCGAGCAGCTGCGGATCAGCCCGGCGGCGGTATCCGGCGCGATCACCTACCTGACCCAGGTCAGCATGGTCGGCCGGGAGCGTGACCCGGGCTCACGCCGCGATCGCTACCGGCTGCACAACCAGGTCTGGTACAGCGCCCTCACCGACCGGGACCGCCTGCTGACGCGCTGGGAGCGCACGCTGAGGGACGGGGCGCGGTCCCTGGGCGAGGACACGCCCGCCGGTGCGCGGATCGGGGAGAGCGCGGAATTCCTGGAGTTCCTGCAGAAGGAGCTGGCAGGTGTGATGGACCGGTGGCGGGAGAGCCGCGGGAGCGGCGGGGGCTGAGCCCGCCGGTCCGGCCCCGCCGGCCCACCCCCGTCGGTCCGGTCTCACGCCGCCGGGAGTATCAGCCCCCACGCCCCCGCCCGCACCGTCCAGGTGCGGGTCCGGACCGGCCCCGCGACCTGTATGTCCGCGCGGTAGCGGAAGTCCGGGCCGGACACCGTGACCGCCTTGGCCTCCGCCGTCACCGTCTCGCCGGACGAGGTGTGGATCACCACGTCCGCCAGGCCACCGTCGCCCTGCGTGGTCACCGAGACGCCCTCGACCGGCCGGTCCAGGGCGTTCAGCAGGACTCCGTCCGCCTCCACCCGCAGCCGGTGCGCGTGCGGCGGGGCGGAGGGCGAGGGCGGGGCCGGACGGACCAGGGCGGCCATCAGTGTGCGGCAGGTGTCCCAGACCGCCGTGACGCCCGAGTGGTGCGCGCCCGTGCCCGGGCCCGATGTGAGGGCGGGGATGCGCAGGTCGCCCAGCACGACGCCGTCACTGTCGTCGACCAGCAGGTCGAGCCGGTGCGCGGTCCCGTCCAGCGCCGTGCGCGCCGCCGCCACCGCGCCCCGGGGCACACCGAGCGCGTGGGCGAGCTCCAGGGTGTGTGCCGCGCCGACCGGAATCAGCGAGAGCGCGACCTCGGCGAGCTCCCGTTCCCGGTGGAGCTGGGCCACGGCGCGCAGCAGCGCGTGGTCGTCACCGACGACCACAGGCCGTCGTCCGCCCCGCCGGGACAGGGCCCGGGCGAACTCGTCCGGGCCGTCCGGAAGGCAGATCTTGGCATGCGCGCCGGCGCTCAGCACGTCCTTCGCGATGCGCACGGACTCGCCGTCGTAGCGGCGGGCAAGGGGGTCGATGAGCACGAGTAGCTGGTGGTCGCCGTCGCCGGGGGGCTCTGCAGCCGACACCTCGGTCCTTCCTCGGGTAGCATCTTGGTGCAAGAGCCCCTTGCGCTATTGCGCCAGGGGCTTCGTCTATTCCGGGGCACCCGGTTCGACGGCTCAGGCTTTGCCGTACATCGTCGTGCGGCAGGTACGACCTTTACGTACGCCCCCTGACCTTGGACATGCCCCGCCCGGAAGGGGTGTACGCCTGTGCCCGCACTTGTGCTGCTCGGTGCTCAGTGGGGTGACGAGGGCAAGGGGAAGGCCACCGACCTCCTCGGTGGATCCGTCGACTATGTGGTGCGTTACCAGGGCGGCAACAATGCCGGCCACACGGTCGTCGTAGGCGACCAGAAGTACGCACTGCATCTCCTCCCCTCCGGAATCCTGTCGCCGGGGTGTACCCCGGTCATCGGTAACGGTGTCGTGGTCGACCCGGCGGTCCTGCTCTCCGAGCTGAGCGGTCTGAACGAGCGAGGCGTCGACACGTCCAAGCTCCTGATCAGCGGCAACGCTCATTTGATCACCTCGTACCACACCACGGTCGACAAGGTGACGGAACGCTTCCTCGGCTCCCGCAAGATCGGTACCACCGGTCGCGGTATCGGACCGACGTACGCGGACAAGATCAACCGCGTCGGTATCCGGGTCCAGGACCTCTACGACGAGTCGATCCTCGTCCAGAAGGTCGAAGCCGCCCTCGACTTCAAGAACCAGATCCTCGCGAAGCTCTACAACCGGCGCGCGATCGAATCCGGCCGCATCGTCGAGGAACTGCTCACCTACGCGGAGCAGATCAAGCCGTACGTCGCCGACACGACGCTGATCCTGAACAACGCCATCGACGAGGGCAAGGTCGTGCTCTTCGAGGGCGGCCAGGGCACCCTGCTGGACGTCGATCACGGCACGTACCCCTTCGTCACCTCGTCGAACCCGACCGCGGGCGGCGCCTGCACCGGATCCGGCGTGGGCCCGACGAAGATCAGCCGGGTCATCGGCATCCTCAAGGCCTACACCACGCGCGTCGGTGCCGGACCCTTCCCGACCGAACTTCTCGACGAGGACGGCGAGGCACTGCGCCGGATCGGCGGCGAGCGGGGGGTCACCACCGGCCGCGACCGCCGCTGCGGCTGGTTCGACGCCCCGATCGCGCGGTACGCGACCCGGGTCAACGGCCTCACCGACTTCTTCCTCACCAAGCTGGACGTGCTGACCGGCTGGGAGCAGATCCCGGTGTGCGTGGCGTACGAGATCGACGGCAGGCGCGTCGAGGAGCTCCCGTACAACCAGAGCGACTTCCACCACGCGAAGCCGATCTACGAGATGCTCCCCGGCTGGTCCGAGGACATCACGAAGGCCAAGACCTTCGACGACCTTCCGAAGAACGCGAAGGCGTACGTGAAGGCGCTGGAGGAGATGTCCGGCGCTCCGATCTCCGCGATCGGTGTCGGCCCCGGCCGCACCGAGACCATCGAGATCAACTCCTTCCTGTAGGAGTTGTCACCGCAGCGGCGGCCGCCCTGCCCGGCAGCGGCGGCCGCCGTCGCGCAACCAGCTCCGCGGGCCGGATGGTGTGACTAGTCTGTCCGCGATGAAGGAGACAGGATGCTGCTGAGATTCCGGGTGGCAAACGTCCGGTCCCTGCGCGATGAGCAGGAACTGTCATTTGTCGCGCCCGAAAGCAGTGACCGGGAGCGTGCCGCCGCGCGCGAGTTGCAGCTCTCCGACGGTCACCACCTCGCTGTGCACACCGTCCTCGGTATCTTCGGAGCCAACGCGTCCGGCAAGTCCAACGTGATTGCCGCGCTGAAGAGCATGAAGCACGCTGTCATGCGCTCCTATGCCGACTGGACGTCCTACGACGGCATCCCGCGTGACGAATTCGCCCTGGACCCCAAGGCTGCCTCGGAGACGTCCCTGTACGAGGCGGACTTCGTCCTCGGCGACGGCGTCCGTTGGACCTACGGGTTCGAGCTGGGCGCCCGACGGGTCGAGGCCGAGTGGCTCTACGCCTACCCCAAGGGCCGCCGCCAGGTGTGGTTCGAGCGGGACGCATCCCGGGAGAAGGACTTCGACTTCCCGGGCGAGCGTCTCCACGACCGCACCCGCCTCGCCCGCACGACACGTCCCGACGCCCTCTTGCTGACACGCGCCGCCAACGACGGACACGAGCAGCTGACTCCGGTCTTCGACTGGTTCAAGAACAACCTCTGGGACGTCACCCCCGAGACCGAGCGCACCCAGCGCGAGGACTACACCGCTGTGCAACTGCTGCGGAGCGATGACTTCCGGCGGAGAGCCGAAGAGCTGCTGCGGGTGGCAGATCTCGGAATCGCCGGCGTGGAGGTCGAGCAGTCGTCGTCCGGCAGGCCTCTGGTCCGCCTGATCCACTCGGGCGGCGGTGAACACACGGCACTGGACTGGTCGACCGAATCCTGGGGTACCCGCTCCTGGTTCGCGCTGATCGGACCGCTCCTGCTCGCGCTCGACAGGGGTGCGGTGCTACTCATCGACGAGCTGGACGCCAGCCTGCATTCGCGCTTCGCGGCAGAGGTCGTACGCCTCTTCCAGGCGCCCTGGGTGAATCCGAAGGGCGCGCAGCTGATCTTCACCGGGCATGACCCCTCCCTGTTGCGGACTCCGGGCGGTGGCAGGCTCCTGGAGCCCGGTCAGCTGTGGCTCACGGAGAAGGACGAGCGGGGTGTGACGGAGCTGTCGTCGGTGGCGGACTGGGAGCCGACGGACGAAGAGGACCTGATGTCCTCGTATCTCGCGGGATCCTTCGGCGCGGTACCGAAGGTCTCCGAAGGGCAGATCGGGCGACGGCTGATGCGGACGGACGACTTGGCGCGGATGGAGGCGGAAGAGGTCTGATGGCCAGGTCAAGGGGAGGGGACAGCGTTTCCCGTAGGAAGGGTGCAGGAAAGGGCCGCACGAACCGCGCCCGTCAGGTGTACATCTTCACCGAGGGTGAGGTCACCGAGCCCGAGTACATCGACATCATCGTGAAGAAGGGCACACTCGCCAAGACCGGCGAGAGCGTCGAGCACCACATCGAGAACCCGAACGCCGTCGGCAAGCATCGTAAGCCGCACGCCATGGTGCAGGACGCGGTCCGTACGCTGCGCAAGGTCGAGCGCGAGGCCAAGGACGCGGGGCTGAAGGACCGGGACTGGAACTGGCCCCAGGTGTGGGTGCTCTTCGACCGTGACGATCACCTGAACATCCGCGAGGCCAGACAGCTCGCGGACAAGGAAGGCGTCAGGATCGCCTACTCGCACCCCTGCTTCGAGCTCTGGCGGCTCCTGCACTACACGAACTACACCAGCAGCTTCGGCGGCGTCTGCGATGACGCCAACAGCCGTATCCGGTCCCGCCCCGGCTTCGCGGCGACGTACGGGCGCAACGTGCGCACTGTGTCCAACCAGGATTCGAAGCACATGCGTGAGGAACAGGTGCTGAGCAAGGATTTGCAGCGCTACAAGGACGCCAAGAAGTACGCGCAGGCGATCAACAAGCGTGTCGAAGCGGTCAATCCTGAGAAGTGGGATCCGTACACAGACGTCTGGAATTTCGTCGAGGACGGACTTCTCCTCAGCGGCTACTAGGCTGCCTCGACGTACGTCTTCGACGCCCCCGTGGCCTCGCTGCCGACCCCTTCGTACCGCACCGACATCACACCCTCTTGGAGTCCCGTCCGTGGCCAAGCTCACGCTCGATCAACTGGAGCGCCACCTTTTCGCCGCCGCAGACATCCTGCGTGGAACCATGGACGCCGCCGAGTACCGCGACTTCCTGCTGGTGCTGCTGTTCCTGAAGCGGGCGAACGACGAGTTCGATGCCGCCCGCGACGAGATCATCGCGGAGGAAGAGGCGTCGGGGGCCACCCGTGAGGAGGCCGAGGAAGAAGCGGACGCCCCCAACCGCTACACGGCGCGGCGGGTCATCTACGTCCCCGAGGACGCCCGTTGGAAGCGGTTGGACGGCGCGGTGAACGATGTGGCCGGGAAGTACCTCCAGCCCGCGCTCGACGCTCTGGAGGGGCAGAAGGGCAACGAACGGCTGCGCGGCCTGTTCGGCCGGGTGAACTTCAACCGCATCGGCGGGGGCGGCGGCACCGGCACATCGGCGGCCAACCTCGCCGACACGCGTCTCTCCGCACTCATCGGGCACTTCGGCACGCTGCGCCTGCGCGGCGAGGACTTCGAGTTCCCCGATGTCATCGGTGCCGCGTACGAGTACCTGCTGAAGGACTTCGCCGACACGGCGGGCGCCAAGGGCGGCGAGTTCTACACCCCGCGTGCGGTCGTACGGATGATGGTCGAGCTGGCGCGTCCCCAGGCCAACCAGCGGGTGTACGACCCGTGCGTCGGATCGGGCGGAATGCTCATCCACGCCAAGGAGTACATCGAGGAGGACGGCGGCGACACCGAGGACCTGGCGCTGGCAGGCCAGGACGCCAACGACGGCTCCTGGGTCATGGCCACGATGAACATGCTGTTCCACGGCGCCGTCGACTTCGACCTGAAGGTCGGTGACACACTCACCAACCCGCTGCACCTCGACAAGTCGTACGACCTCGTCCTCAGCAACCCGCCCTTCTCCATGGACTACCGGGCCACGGGCATCCTGGACCTCGAAGACCGCATGCCGTACGGCCGGACGTCCGAAAAGGGCAAGGCCGACCTGATGTTCCTCCAGCACATGCTGCACATGGTCGAGGGCAGGGGCGGCTCCGTCTTCACCGTGATGCCGCACGGCGTGCTGTTCCGGAGCGGCGCGGAGGGCGACATCCGCGCCCGGCTGATCGAGGACGACCTGCTGGAGGCCGTGATCGGCCTGCCGTCGAACATCTTCTACGGCACCGGAATCCCGGCCTGTGTCCTGGTCCTGCGGGCGAAGGGGCACAAGCACGTGGACCGGCACGACAAGGTCCTCTTCATCAACGCCGACCGGGAGTTCCACTCCGAGCGCGCGCAGAACGTCCTGCTGCCGGAGCATGTGGAGAAGATCGTCTCCACCTTCCACGCCGAGGCGGGCGAGGACGTGCCGCGCTTCGCCCGGTGGGTGAAGCGGAGCGAGCTGAAGGAGAACGCCTACAACCTCAACATCCGCCGCTACGTGGACAACACCCCGCCGCCGGAGCCGCAGGACGTACGCGCGCACCTGACGGGCGGCGTGCCGAGGTCGGAGATCACGGCGGACGAGAAGGCGAAGCTCCTGGGGGCGTACCGGATCGGCATCACCGACCTGTTCGCCGAGCGCCCGGCCGACGCGGACGGGACCGAGTCGGCGTACGTGGACTTCCTCCCCGAGGACCGGCGCCCGGACGCGGAGCGGCTGGCGGCACTGGCCGAGGGCCGGGAGCGGGAGCTGTGGGAGTCGTTCGACAAGTGGTGGGCCGTGGAGACGGAGCAGATCGCCTCTCTCGCGCCGCACGAGGGCGACGACCGTACGGAGTTCGAGAAGCGGTCCCAGCTCGCGCGTCTACGGGTCGACCTGATCCACTCGTTCCGTGAACTGCTGCTCGGCGTGGGCCTGCTGGACCGGTACGCGCTCGCGGGAGCGGTCGCCGGCTGGTGGCAGGACGCCAGGAACGAGCTGAAGGCACTGTCCGGGAACGGCTTCAAGGGGGTCGTCGAAGGCTGGGTCGACACGGTCGAGACGCTGCTGGAGCCGGAGCCCAACCCGTGGACGGGCGGAGCGCGTAAGCGGTCGGGTTCGGAGCGGCGTCAGGCGTACGGGCACAAGGTGGTGGCCCGGATCGCCCCCGACTTCCTGCGCGAGCTGGCCGAGGCGGACGAGCTGAAGGCGAAGCTGGACGTGAAGGTCAAGGCGGCCGAGGAGGCGGAGGCCGCGCGGGCCGCCGCTGTGGCGGGCGTCACGGAGGACGGTTCGGAGGACGGGGACGCCTCGGAGGAGGCGACGGGCCTTGACCCGGCGGTCGCGGAGGCATTGCTCAGCGAGCCGGACCTGAAGAAGGCGAAGCGGGAGCGGACGGCGGCCGGCAAGGCGGTGAAGGCGCTGGAGGAAGCGTTCTATCCGCTGGACGGGATGGGGGACGGTGCGAAGGCCGTCTCTGGTGCTGCCGCCAAGGCTGCGAAGTCGGCCTCCACCGGGCAGACGGCGCTGGATGTGTCGGTCGCCGACGCGGAGGAGGAGCGGCCTACGCCCGGCCTGCATGAGGTGCGGGACGCGCTGACGGAGGAGGGCGCGCGCGAGATCGTGCTCGGCATTCTCCGGGATGACCTCGCATCGAAGCTGGAAGGTCATGTTGTGCGCAGGCGTCGGGAATTGATCGATACGTACTTGGGCTGGGAGCGCAAATATCTGGTGTCGCTGCGCGACATTGAGGTGCGGCGTGAGGCTGCGACGAAGCGGCTGGAAGGCTTCCTGAAGGAGCTGGGTTATGTCGCCTGACCCCGGATGGGAGACGGCGCCCCTCAGTAGCCGACTTGTTCGTGTTGACGCTGGGCACAGTCCTGATTTGTCTGACGTCCCTGCTGGGGCAGGCCAGTGGGGGGTTCTGAAGGTCAGCGCTGTGCACACGAATGGGTTTCGGCCGAGTGAAAACAAGGCTATCGGGTCGGCCACGGCACTGATCGATCCCCGCTACGAAGTCCACCCTGGCGATCTGCTCTTTTCGCGCGCGAACACTCCGGAGCTCGTGGGCGCGGCTTGCCTCGCGACAGACACGGATGAGCTTTTGATGCTCTCGGACAAAACGTTGCGTCTTGTGCTTGATCCAGATAGGGCAGATGCTCGTTTCGTGAACATTTGCTTGGCTAGTCCTTCCGTGCGGCGACAGATCGGACTGGGTTCATCCGGCAGTAGTCGGAGCATGCAGAACATCTCTCAGCGGGCGCTTGGGAAACTGCTCCTGAAGTGGCCAACGTTGAAAGATCAGCGTCAAATCGTTGAGGTCATGGAATCGGTCGCTGAATCGGAGCGCGCCGAGATGGTGGAATTGAACAAGCTTAAAACAATTCGGAGAACCCTCATTGAAGGGCTCGCTCTGTGTGAATGTTTTCCGATGGCGGAAATTATTGTCGATGGGCCTAAGAACGGTATCTACAAGTCTGAGGACCAGTACGGTGGTTCGGGTACTCCGATTGTTCGTATCAATAGCTTCGAGGGTGGTCCATCTGACCTGACGCGTAATCTCCTGCGTGTCAAGGTCGCTGGCGACGAAGTTCGCAGGTATGCCGTTTCTGTTGGCGACATATTGATCAACCGAGTGAATGCGCCGGGTCTGGTTGGGAAGTCTACAATGGTGGCGAGCATTCATGAGCCAACTCTTTTCGAGTCGAATATAATGAGATGCCGTTTTGACGCCTCCAGGATGAACCCTAAGATTATCGAGGCGTGGCTTTCCGGCTCTGTGGCGCGTTCGCATTTTGCTGCACGAACGAAACCGGCCGTTTCTCAGGCGAGTATCAATCGGTCTGATGTTCTCTCTTGCCCTATTCCTGAGATGGATTCTGATATGCAGGCAGAGTTCCTCGAAAGGCTTGAGGCTTTGGACTCCCTGGTTGATGAGATTCGTTTGAGGGTAGTGAAACTGAAAAATTTGCGAGCAGGGCTCGCGGAGGACCTCCTTGGTGGCCGGGAATATGGTAGGAATTCCGAGTGAGTCACGTGATTGATTGACGTAGGAAGGTGGAATCGTGCCCGTCCGAAAGCCACCCACCGCTCGCCAGCGGCGGCTCGGGGCCGAGCTCCGGCGGATGCGTGAGCACGTTGGGCTCTCCCTCACGGAGGCGGCCGTGCTGCACCGTGTGGACAAGACGGCGATCAGCAACACCGAGTCCGCGCGGTTCGGCGTCAGCGCAGACCGTGTGCGCGTGTGGGCATCGAACTACTCGTGTCCTGATCACGCCTACGTAGATGCCCTGGCGGACATGGCTCGGGAGCGTGCAGGATCGAACTGGTGGGACGGGTTCAGGGATTCGGTGGCCTCGTTCATGCTGGACCTGGTCGAGTTGGAGCATCATGCTGTCTCGCTCCGGCATGTGCAGATCACGCACCTACCTGGCCTGTTGCAGCACGAGGACTACGCTCGCGCAGTCTTCGCGGAGGCGATGCCGCCGTTGACCCCGGAGGCGATGGACCTCCAGGTGGACTTCAGGACGAGGCGGCAGGTTCTGCTCGGCAGGCCTGAGCCGCCGGACTGTTCGTTCCTTCTCCATGAGGCGGCGCTGCGGATGCTCTTCGGCGACCGGGTGGTCGTGCGCAGGCAGTTGGAGGACTTGCTGAAGCATTCTGAGCGCGACTCCGTGACGCTGCGAGTCCTGCCGTTCGCCGCCGGAGGGTTTCCCAGCGCGGGCAGCTCGACGATGTACGCGCATGGCCCGGTCCGGCAGTTGGACACGGTGCAGATCGATGTACCCAACAGCATCACGTTCCTCGATGCCGAGACCTACCTGACCAACTACCGTGCTGTGCTCGACCGCATGGAGATGCGAGCCTTGGAGCCGGGGCCCTCGCGCGACTTCATCCGTGAGGTGCTGCACGAGCTATGAAGGTTGAGGATCGTGACGGTTCAGTGGCGTAAGTCTTCGTTCTCCGAGCAGTCGGGCAACTGCATCGAACTTGCCGTTGTGGACGGTGGTGTCCTCGTCAGGGAAAGCGACGATCCCGAGGTGATCGTCCGTACAACTCCCGCCAAGCTGGCGGCTTTCCTGGCAGGAGCCAAGGCCGGGGAGTTCGACGACCTGGCGTAGGGCTGCGGTGGCCAGCCAGCAGCTGCGCCCCGTATGAGGTTGGCATATGCCGATCCCGAAGATTCTCATCTAAACATTGATGCATCAGCACGATTGAGGCTAGCCTTGGTTTCGTGCGGTAGCCGGGTGGCTACCGCATGAAACTGAAGCGCCCCGGCGGTGTCTCACCACCCCGGGGCATGGCCAACGCCTCTCAGGAGCGTCAGCATGTTCCACCGTATCCGGGCAGACCTCGCGCGAACACTCGTGCCCCTGCTCCTGCTTCCCCTGGCGTGCGTTCTGCGCGCCCCCGGCATCGTCATCAGGCGAGCCTCGGCGCCCCGGCCCGCCACCTTTGTACAGCCGCCACTTCCGCAACAACCGTCCCCCATCGCCCTCGTACCCCGCACCCGCCCGTACGTACTCGACAATGAACGCCGCACCCGCCGCACCGCGATGCGCCTCGCGCTCGACGGGTTCGTCGTCCAGCCGGATAGCGGTCACACACTGACGAAGGTGGCAGTCTGATGAGCACGTCTCAGGTGCAGGTCAGCCGGGTGCCCAGTAAGCCCGTGCGGCGGGAGGCGGACGGGTCGCTTTCCATCGACCTCTGGTTCCGGCGTGACGGGGCCTTCGAGGCGGACACGGCACTGCGGTTGACGCCTGCCGAGGCGGAGATGCTGCATGCCCAGCTCTGCTACGCCCTCGACGACTCGACGGCTGCCCTGATCACCCCGCCGGCCAGTCGGCCCGACTGCCGGAAGGACGTGCTTACCACGCGTACCCAGCCCTGACGGACGCATCCCGGACACGCAGTCCCCGCAGTGCAGTTGCGGGGTCTGTACCCGCACGCACGTCCCACCCCTGACGCACAATGGACCCTTGCACGGTCCAGCGGTACGTCGGTACGCAGGGGAGGCGCGGGGGCATGGCTGCCGAGGCGGGCGGGGGGACGATCGAGCAGGTCGAGGCGGAGTGGCCGCTGTTGGCGCATCTCAAAGCGATGGGATGGCAGCACATCCAGGGTGCCCGGCTGAAGAGCGACGGGGAGCGGGACGACTTCAGGGACGTGCTGCTGGAGCGCCGGCTGCGGGCAGCCGTACGCCGGTCGTCGCCGTGGATGGAGCAGGACGCGCACACCGCTACGGCCGTCACGGCGCTGCGGTCCGCCGCCCGTCATGTGTCGGCGCAGTCGCTGCCGCAGGCCAACCGGGAGGCGACCGAACTCCTGCTCCACGGCGTCCTCCAGCCGGGTCCGGACGGCAAGGACGTGAAGACGGAGTTCGTCGACTGGTCGTACGAGGCGCTGGAGGGCAGCCGGGCGGAAGTCCTGTCCCGTAACGACTACCTGGTCGTCGATCAGCTGCGGGTCTGCGACGCGGACGGCAAGCCGGCCGTGCTGGATCTCGTCCTGTTCGTGAACGGCATCCCCCTCGTCGTCATCGAGTGCAAGTCGCCGGACGTAAGGGACCCGCTCGGCAACGCCATCCGTGACCTGCGCGCCTACACCGGGCGGCCGGTCGACGACGACACCCGCAGGGGACCGGGCGCACTGCGGGGAATACCGCATCTCTTCGCTCCCGTACAGCTGCTGGTGGCCGCCGACGGCACGGACGCGGCCCTGGGAACGTACTCCTCCGACGAGGAGCACTACGCACTGTGGCGCAGCATCACCTCGGACTACGAGACTCTGGAGGCGCTCCGCCGGGAGCTGCGCGGCTGGGCGCTCCTCGGTGCCGCCGACCGGCCGACCCTCCAGCAGCAGCTGGCCGCGATCGTCCTCAAGCCCGGCAACCTGCTCAACATCGTCCGGCACTACGTCTTCGAGCTGCCGCTGGGCGACGACAGGAGTACCGGGGCGAACAGGGGCCGGGCGAAGGGCCCCCGAACGGCGAAGGTGGTCTGCCGCCATCAGCAGTACCGGGCGACGGAGAAGATCGTCGAGCGGCTGCGGACGCGGCGCAGCCGGGCCCTGACCGGCGAGGACATCGACAGGCGTGGCGGTGTCATCTGGCACACCCAGGGCGCGGGCAAGAGTTTCACCATGCAGTTCCTGGCCAGGCGCCTGCACAAGAGCCCGGACCCCGAGCTGAATCGCATCACGCTGATTGCCGTCACGGACCGCAACGACCTCCAGCGGCAACTGCGCAAGGCCGTCGGCCTGAGCGAATCGGAGGTGCGTGAGGCCACCTCCCGGACGGATCTGGAGAAGATGCTGCGCCGGGCAGGACGCTCCGGCGGGCGGGCGGTGATCTTCGCGACGATCCAGAAGTTCCTCGGTGATCTGGTCGGAGGCAAGGCTGGGGCCGATGACGCGGCTGCGGACGAGGAGCGGGCGCTGGACGAGAACTTCGAAGCGGGGAGGAAGAGGGCCGCAGCGGGCGAGAGCGCGCAGGAGATCGCCGATCCCACTCCGGACGACAAGACGCTGAAGAAGGCCGCACGGATCTTCCCCGAGTGCAGTGACTCGGACCGTGTCCTCGTCCTGGTCGACGAGGCCCACCGCTCCCACACCTCCGTTCTGCATGCCTGTCTGCGTAAGGCCCTGCCCAACGCGGCCAGGGTCGGATTCACGGGCACTCCGCTCATGGAAGGCAGAATCACCGACACCGGGCGCATCTTCGGCCTGGAACCGAGCACCGAGCCGGGCGGGGCACCGGAGTTCCTCGACACGTATCGCATGGCCGAGGCCGAACGCGACAAGGTCGTCGTGCCTGTGCGCTACGAGGGCCGGGCCACCAGTGCCGAGGTGCGCGACAAGGAGCAGCTGGACGAGTGCTTCGAGGACCTCATCGAACCGCTGGAGCAGACCGAGCGGGCGCGGGTGCGGGAGAAGTACGGAACACCGTCCAAGCGGGCCGTGGCCGAGTCGGCGCCCCTGATCCGGCGCAAGGCCGTCGATATGCTGGAGCACTACGTCACCGGTCCGCTGACCGGCGGTTTCAAGGCCCAGGTCGCCGTGGTCAGCAGGCGGGCCGCTGTGCTGTACCGGAACGCACTGCGGGACGCCCGTGCCGAACTGCTCTCACGGGTCGCGGAGTTCGACCGCACTGGGCGCCGGGAGGGTCTGAGGGGGCGGGCCCCGGAGTCCTACACCCGGGAGGAATCGCTGCTTCTGCGTGCCTGGCAGTTCCAGGAGGTGCTGCGGCGCATCGACTTCGTCCCGGTGATCTCGGCGGGTTCGGAGCAGAAGGACGGTCTGTGGCGCGAGTGGACCGACGAGAGCAGGCAGCGCGAGCACATCGCCCGCTTCCTGGCCCCCTTCCCGCAGCTGCCGCCGGAGAACCCCTGGGCCACCACGCCTCCCGTGGAACCGGATCCCGTACCGGCCGGCGGGGTGGCCACCGCGGGTTCCGGTATGAATCCTTGGAGCGATCTGGTCTGGGAGACGAAGGAGGAGGCGGCCCCGCCTCCTGTCGCCTTCCTCATCGTGAAGTCCATGCTGCTCACCGGTTTCGACGCACCTGTTGAGCAGGTGCTCTACCTGGACCGGCCGATCCGCGACGCAGAGCTGCTCCAGGCGATCGCCCGCGTCAACCGGCCCGCCCGCCGCAAGACCGAGGGTCTGGTCGTCGACTACTACGGCGTCCTCAACAACCTTGCCGTGACCCTGGCCGCCTACCAGGGCAACCCGCCCGCTCTCGACTCGCTGCGCAGCATGACCGAGGAGCTTCCCGAGCTCGGCCGTACGGCGGAGGCCTTCCGTGCCTTCCTGGCGGGGGAGGGAATCGACGCGGACAGTCTCACCACCCGGGCGGGCCTGGGACGCGCGGTGCTCGCCCTCGCGGATCCTGCGCGAAGGGCACGCTTCGACGAGAAGCTCGGTGCGTTCCTGGGGGCGGTGGACCGGGTGCTGCCGCACGAGGACGCGCTGGATCATCTGCCGGACGCGCGGACGTGGAGCGTGCTCCAGATGCGCGTACGCCGCCACTACCGGGACGACACCGGTGGCGGGTTCGTCATGCGCGGCTACGGGCGCAAGGTGCGTGCGCTCATCGCCGATCACCTCGAAGCGCAGGCGGTGGAGCAGGCGATTCCACCCGTGTCGATCCTCGCCCCGGACTTCGCCGAGGTCGTCGGCGACCTCCCGGTCCGTGAGGCGGCGGCCGAGCAGGTCCAGGCCCTCCGCTACCACCTGGAGGAACGCCAGGCGGTGGAGGACCGGGAGGTGTACCGGCAGCTCTCCGTGGAGCTCGAGCGGGTGCTGCAGGAGTTCGCGGGACGCTGGGACGTCATCGGCCGCGAGCTCGGTCCCCTGGTCGAGCGGGCCGTGCGCGCCGAGCGGATCGATCCGGCCGTGGCCGACCTGACACCTATGGAGCAGCGGCTCCATGTGCTGCTCGGCGAGAAGCTGGCGGAGAGCGAGCTCTTCGACGACCCTTCACCCGAGGAGCTGCGCAACCTTGTCGCGGAGATGTACGAAGAGATCACCGACCGGGTGCGGCTGGCCTCGTTCGGCGGTGAGGACGCGCACATCACCATGCTGGAGGCGCGCCTCTACGAGCGGCTGCGCAAGGCCGGCTACCGGTACCGGGGCGAGGGTCGGAAGGAAGTCGAGAGGCTCGCGTCGACACTCGCCGGGTACACCGCGCAGCACCTGGAGTCGTTCCGGGCCGAGGCACGGAGAGAATAGGTGCATGACGTCTCTGCCCGCCGGCCCCGCGCCTCGCCCCGGTGAACCCGTTCTCACCGAGGACGGGACGCTTGCCGTCGACGGACGGGAGCTGCGCGTGCGGATCAGTCTTCGCCGCCGCCGTCTGGGCCTGACGGTCGAGCGGGACAGGTCCCTCACCCTGCATGTGCCGCAGGGGTGCGAGGTCCGGCGTGCCGAGGCGTTCGTACGTGGCAGCGGCGGCTGGATCGACGACAAGGCCCGCCTCAGTGAGGAGCGCAAGCAACTGCATCCCGTCCGCAGCCTCAAGGACGGTGAGATCCATCGCTACCTGGGGCGTGACTACCGGCTCCTTGTCGTCGGTGCCGGGCCTGAAGGACTTTTGCCACAGACTGAGGGCGGCTCCGCTCCCGGTGTCCGGCTGGTGGCCGGCCGGCTGCGGCTGGACAGCGCGCTCGCGGCCGATCCCGCTATGGCTCGGAAGGCGCTCGCCGACTGGTACAGCCGGGCCGGGCAGCGCTGGATGCGAGGGCGGCTCCAGCCGTGGGCAGGCCGGATGGATGTGCCTGAGCCGGTGGTCAGGGTGCGCGACCTGGGGCACCGGTGGGGAAGCTATCGGGCCGGTTCGGACGGTGCGGGAGTGATTTCCCTGCACTGGGCCACATTCCAACTGCCGATCGTCCTGGTCGATTACGTGGTTGCACACGAGCTGGCCCACGTCCGCGTGTCCGGGCACGGCCCGGACTACTGGCGGCTGCTGGGCAGAGCGCTGCCGGAGTGCCACCGGCTGAAAACAGAGCTGGACGAGCTGGGCCGGAGGGTATGGATGGGAGACCTCGGGGCCTGAGGGGCGGCGGACCGGGCTGGGCGTCCGTGAAGCCCACGGCAGCGACTGCCGGGAGCCTCACGAGTCTCCGTCCGGGGTCAGCCGGTGCGCCGGTAGGTGAACGGTGCGTCGTCCTCGTCCGAGCCCGGCCAGGTGATGGACAGCCCGTCGGCGCCCTTCATCTGCACCGTGCGGGCTCCGGCGTTCTCCGGTCCGGTGTGTGATGGGTCGTCATATGCCAGCTGATTCACCATCGGATCCTCGTACAGAGGCCTGTCCGGGCGCGGGGACAGCACGCTGTGGTGCAGTTCCGTTACCCGGCGGACACCCCGGGCCATGGGTTTCATTCCCCGGCGCACAGCGCCATCCCCTCCGGGGTGGCGCACGGCAGGTGGCCGTGGTCGAGCATGATGTCCTGGCCGCCGCCGCGGCTCAGGTAGTCCAGGAAGCCGGCGGCGGGCGAGCCGGCCGGCGGGCGTCCGTACGTGTAGGCGTACTCGGTCTCGCGGAACGGGTACGAGGACGAGCCGATGGTCCCGATGGACGGGAGGGCGCCGTCCATGGCCAGTGGGTGCAGCCCCTTCGTGTCCCTGCCCTCGCGCAGCTCGCCGTATCCGATCGCCCCCCTGACCCTGGCGACCGTGGACAGGACCTCCTCCGTGCCGTCGAGCTCGCAGCGGATGTAGGGGACGTCCGGGGCGCTCCTGGTGGTGCAGTCGCGGGAGGAGAAGGTGGGTTCGCTGCCGCCCAGCACCCGGCGCCGGAACACCTCGCGGGTGCCGGAGCCGGCGTCCCTGCTGATCAGCTTGATCGTCATGTCGGGGCCGCCGATCTCCTCCCAGTTGAGGATCTCGCCGCGGAAGATCTTCCGGATGGTGCCGAGGTCGAGGTTCCGCACCCCGACGTGGTCGTTGACGACCAGGTGGAAGAGCGAGATGCCGACGGGGGTCTCGCTCAGCTCCGTGTACGCCTCGGGCCTCACGCCGTCGGAGAGGGCGACGGTGCTGTCGGCGTTCCCCGGCTTCGCCCCCTCGCCGACGAGCCGGCGCAGACCTTCGGCGCTGCCGCTCGCCCGCACCTCGATGCGGACGTCGTCGCACTTGCGCTCCAGCTCCTTCTCCGCCGCTTCCAGGACCGGAGCGAACGCCGTGGAGCCGGTGACCGTCAGGCTGCCCGGGGCGCACTCGATCGGCGGCGGGGGAGTGTTCCGTACGAGGATGATCGAGGCGAGCGTGACGACGCAGATCGTCAGGGCCACCGTGATGATCCTGGCGGAGCGGCCGAAGACGGGGGGCTTCTCGTCCGGCCGCAGTGCCGTGTTCGGGGACACCTCGCCGTCCCGGATGCCTCCGGTCACCCTGATCGGACTGCCCACGTTCGCTCCGGTGAGCAGGACCAGGAGCTTGAAGTGCTCGTTGCGGTTGAGCGGGACGCGCGGCAGCCGGATGAGTGCCCCCGTGTGCCGCAGCCCGGCCGCCGGGGTGAAGTGGTCCATCAGATGGTCGGCGCCGGGGGAGTGGGTCACCGCGACGCCGCGGACGGTACGGCCGGTGAACTCGGCCGTGAGGCCGTGCAGCTGCTCGCCCTGCCCGGTGTAGTCGTCGTTCGCGATCGACTGCGAGCCGTCGTTCTCTACGCGCAGCAGGACGAGCGTGGCGTCGGCCATGTCCGGGGTCTCGCTGAAGAGCCCGAGCCGTACGTTGGCGCGGCCCTGGCTGACGCCGCTGCCTATCGGGGTGTCCATCTGGACGCGGTAGCCGATGCGTTTGCGGCGCGGGACGCGGCGTTCGTACCAGAGCACGCCCGCGGAGGTCGCCACACCCAGCGCGGCGGTGAGGACGGCGATGACGTTCTCGGGGTCGAACCACGCCATGGCTGTTCCCTCGGGGTGCGGTGGGCCGGTTCGCGTCACCGTACGACGTGTCGGCCAGGGGCGGCCGGGTTGCCGGATTCCTTACGGTGAAGTTCGCCCGGCGTTCAACAAGCTTGCGTGCAAGGGAAGTTGAAGGACGAAGGGGGATTGCCGATTCTGGTCTAGACCTTGACAGGTCCAGACCATCGACGGTTGAGTGGCGGTACCCCCATGGCGGCGCGGGCGCACGCCCGCGCCGCACCGAAGGAGTGATCACGTGATCAAACGTGTCATGAGCCTGATCACCGCGCTGGGCGCGGTCGTCGCGATGCTCGTCTTTCTCCCCGCCACCACGGCCTCGGCCGCCGCATGCGCTCCTGCCTGGAACTCCTCCTCCGTCTACTGGGGCGGTGGCGCGGCCTCGTACAACGGGCACAACTGGTCCGCGAGGTGGTGGACGCAGAACGAGACCCCGGGCAGGGCCGACGTCTGGGCCGACCAGGGCAGCTGCGGCTCCGGCGGTACGGACCCGGGCCAGCCGGACCCCTCGGGCTTCGTCGTCAGCGAGTCCCAGTTCAACCAGATGTTCCCGAACCGGAATTCGTTCTACACCTACGGTGGCCTCACCGCGGCCCTGAGCGCCTACCCGGGCTTCGCCGGCACCGGAAGCGACACGGTCAAGAAGCAGGAGGCGGCGGCGTTCCTCGCCAACGTCAGCCACGAGACCGGCGGACTGGTCCACATCGTGGAGCAGAACACCGCCAACTACCCCCACTACTGCGACACCAGCCAGTCCTACGGCTGCCCGGCCGGCCAGGCCGCCTATTACGGCCGCGGCCCGATCCAGCTCAGCTGGAACTTCAACTACAAGGCCGCCGGTGACGCGCTCGGCATCGACCTGCTGGGCAACCCCTGGCAGGTGGAGCAGAACGCGTCCGTGGCCTGGAAGACCGGGCTGTGGTACTGGAACACCCAGTCCGGTCCCGGCACCATGACGCCCCACAACGCCATGGTCAACGGCGCCGGATTCGGCGAGACGATCCGCTCGATCAACGGCAGCATCGAATGCAACGGCGGCAACCCCGCACAGGTCCAGAGCCGCATCGACACGTACAAGGCGTTCGTCCAGATCCTCGGCACCACGCCCGGCTCGAACCTGAGCTGCTGAACTCGGCCCCACCCCGAGGAACGGGGGGCGTGCCCGGCTCCGGCCCGGTACGCCCTCCGATTCGTGCCCCGGGAGGGGCTGTTGGCAGGATCACGCGGCACGCCGTCCGCGAGCACCGAGGACCGGCTCGCCCGGATCGAGCACCTCCTCACCCTGCCCTTCCCGGCCGGGGAGGAGAGCGAGGACAGCGGCGTACGCAGCAGCGGCCCCGGACACCACCTGCTGATCCTGCGGGCGAGCCAGGACTTCTGGGACGACCGGTCCCCGGAGCGCGTCGAACCGGCCGAGCGGGAGACCGAGGACGAATTCGGCGCCCTGGCCACCGCGCTCACCGAGCGCTGGGGCGAGCCCGGGACCGTCGACCTCCGGCCGTACCTGCGGGAGGGTGCGCCCGCCCCCGAACCGATGGGCCGGCTCTGCAATCTGGCGGGCGGCATGCAGGTCTGGCACCCCTCGCCGGACGCGTCGCAGGCCGGCGGCCGGTGGCTCGGACCGACCGTGGGCCAGGCCGACCCCGAGTTCCCCGTCCGGCTGCTCGCCGCCGTCGGGAGGACGGCGACCCTGCGGTGAGGGCGGTCCCGGTCAGAGCAGCGCGGGCTTCACGGACATCAGCAGATGCTGGTGCGCGGGGGCGTCCGCACCGTCCCCGCCGGTGATCATGGCGCGCTGCCCCGGCCCCATCAGGCTCATCCGGACCGTCGGATCCTCGAAGGAGGACAAGGCGTCCATGAGGTACGCGGGGTTGAAGGCCACCGTCATCTCCTCGGCGCCCTCCCACACGGCGGGCAGCCGCTGGGACGCGATGTCGTCCTCGTAGCCCGCCTGCAGCAGCACCGAGCCGTCCGGGCCGGGGGAGAAGGTCAGCTGCAGCGGACTGCCGCCGTCCGCGACCACGGAGACGCGCTTCACGGCCTCCAGCAGCCGGGCCCGGTCCAGCACCGCGACCGTGGGATCCGCCAGGGCGAACAGCTTGTCGTGGCGCGGCAGCCGGCCGTCCAGGAGGCGTACCGTCGTCCGCATACCGGCGTGCTCGAAGCCTGCCGAACCCGCGTCCAGGGCGACGCTGACTCGGCCCGGGCGGCCCACCGAGCGGGCGATCTCGGCCAGCCGGCGGGCCGACACCACGACTTCGGCCGTCGCGTCGGGCGCCGCCGCCCGCCAGGGCAGGGTGCGCACCGCGAAGCGGTACCGGTCGGTGGCGGCCAGCGTCATGGTGGAACCGTCGAGCCCGATCCGGATCCCGGTGAGCGCCGGCAGGGTGTCGTCCCGCCCCGCCGCCACCGTGACCTGGGCGACCGCCGCGCTGAACTCCGCGGCGTCCACCAGCCCGCGGACCTCGGGAAGGGGCGGCAGCGCGGGGTAGTCGTCCAGCGGCAGCACCGAGAGCCCGAACCGGGCACCGCCCCCGGACACCGTGCACCGCGAGCCCTCCACCGCGCACTGCACGGGCCCGTCGGGCAGCACCTTGCAGATGTCCAGCAGCCGGCGCCCCATGACGAGCACCTGCCCGGACCGCACGGTGTGCGCTTCCACCTCGACCCGGGCCGAGGCCTCGAAGTCCAGTCCGGAGACCCGCAGTCGGCCGTCGGCCACGTCGAGCAGCAGCCCGCCCAGTACGGGAACGGGGGACCGGGCCGGCAGCACCCGGGCGGCCCAGGCCACGGCATCGGTCAGTGCGCCACGCTCCATGCGGAATTCCACGGCGGCCTCTCTCGTCCGGCATACGACACGGTCGGGACGAACGCTATGCGGCACCACTGACACCGGCCGGCGGCCGACGACAGCGACCACCCCCGTGAGCCGCTGCCGCCGCACCCTTCCGACGCCCCCCCCGACGCCCTCCGGCGCGCCCCGGATCCGGGCCTCCGACGCCCCCCCGACGTCACCCGGCACTCCCGGAACACCCTGGGGACTCTAGGGGGACGGGGCGGCGGCCGGGGAGATTCAGTTCGCCCTGCGAGGCGGGTGCGGGGTATCGAACCGCACAGCCGGACCAGTAGCCTGCACTCCGGTTTTCGGCCAGGAACGGAGGACGGGTGCGCGCGGGGGAACGGGCGGACGACCTGCTGCGGATGTACCGGCTGGCGAGGAGGGGCGGTTCACCGGAGGTGCTGCGCCGGCTCGCCCAGCGGGCCGAGGGCTGGGCCGGGATCGTCGACGAGGACGGCACGGTGCTCCAGGCCATGGCCGGGAACACCCGGTGGCCGGGGTTCGAGGCCGCCGGGCTCGCCGCCGAGGGGGCGCGGGAGCTGACCGCCCGGGGCGCCGGTGCCTACTCGCTCGACCGCGACGGGTGCACCGCCCTGATCCTCCCCCTCGACACCACGTCGGGCCCCCGGGGCACGGTGCTCGCCGTCGTCGCGCCCCGGCCCCTGCCCGGCGGACTGGCCGCGCTGCTGGCCGACGCGACGATGCCCCTGGCCCTGTCCTGGTCGGCGGAGAGCGTCGAACGCAAACGGCGCCGGGTCGACCTCGCCGAGTCGAGGGGCCGGGAGGCGGTGCTGCACCTCCTGATGACGGGTCAGCTCTCCATCGCCCGCCAGGTGGCCGGCGCCCTGCGGCCGAGACTCCCCGACCCGGTGCGCGTCTGTGTCGTCGAGTGCTCGGGCGGACGGCGCGAGGAGGTGGCCCGGATCTGCGCGGACGCCTCCGGCGGCAGGACCTGGATCGTGCGCTGCCCGGTGTACGCCCGTCATCTCGTCCTGATCACGCCGGCCGGGGACGAGGCGGGACCGGAGCGGCCCGCGGACGGTGCCGCGGTCGGCGCGACCGTCGCGGCTCTGGTGGACGACTGCGTCGTGGGAGTCAGCGAGGAGGTGCAGCTGTCCGACACGGCGACGGCCTACCGGCAGGCCTTCCACGCACTCGCGGTCGCCCGCGGACTCCCCGGCCGTCACGCCAGGTTCGGTTCGTCGCCGGAACCCGCCCTGGTCGTCGGCGGCGCCGGGGCCCGGTGGGCCGACGCGCTGCTCGGGCCGCTCCTCACCCATCTGCCGCGCCGCCCGCAGGACCCGGGCAGCCAGGAGCTCGCGGCGACCCTCGCCTCCTGGCTGGCGTTCTCCTCCCACGCCACCCAGCACCTGAAGATCCACCGCAACACCCTGGCCGCGCGCCTGAGGGTGATCGGCGAGCTGCTCGGCCTGGACCTCCACCGGGTCGCGGACCAGGCGGCGCTGGACCTGGCCCTCTGCATCAGGTCCACCCCCGCACCGCGCCGCCCCGGCGACCCGGGCACCGGCACCCCGGCGGACCTCGACGCGATCCTGCGCGGCCCCGGCGTCCAGGAGTGGGCGTCCCAGCAGCTCGGCCTCCTCGCCCCGGCAGGCCCCACCGCTCAGGAGACGGTGCGCACCTGGCTGCGGTGCGAGGCCCGACTGGGCCCGACCGCGGCCGAGCTGGGCATCTCGGTGCCCGGGGTGCGCAAACGCCTCACCCGGCTGGAAGCCGTGCTCCGCCGCTCGCTGCTCCGGACGCCGAGCGCGCGCCACCACCTGTGGCTCGCGTTCAGGGCGGTGGACCTCTCGTCACCGTGAGTCCCGGGACGGGGAACCGGCGCCGTACGGCCGGGGAGGGTCAGCCCGAGGTCTTCGTGTACGTCAGGCTCTCGCCGGTGTCCGCGATCTCACGGCGCAGGCTGCCGTCGGGCAGCAGGGTCAGGACTGTGGGCCGGCCCGGGGTGCACGACGTCATCGGTTCGCCGACGGTGACCTCGGAGGAGCCGATGCGGACCGAGGAGCCGGGGGCGGGCTCGGTCTCCAGGGGCGCCTGGAACACGCAGTGGTACGAGCCCCCGGTGCCGAGCGGCCCGTCGGCGGTGAGGGACAGGACCGTGTCGCCCACCTCGCCCTGCTGGACGACGAGCCGGCGGGTGGACCGTCCGCCGTCGCCCTCGATGGCGGAGGACCAGGTGCCCAGGTAGCCCTCGGGGATGACGCCCGTACCGCTTTCCCCGTCGGGGGAGGGGCCTGGGCCGGAGGGGGAGTGGGACCCGGTCGAGGTGGGGGTCGGCGAGGTCGTGGTGCGTCCGTCGCCGTCCCTCATGAAGGTGTGGACCGACCAGCCGGCCCCGATCGCGACGAGCAGGGCGACCGCGACCAGCAGCACCGTCGGTCCCGTCGCGCGGCGGCGCCGCGGCGCGGGAGGAGGAACGGGGAAGTGGGGCGGGCCGTACGGCGCGGTGGGCCCGTAGCCGGTGCCGTACCCCGGGGCGGGCTGCCGCGGGTAGCCGTAGGAGGGCGGCGGAGGAGTCCGCAGGGGCGGAGGCGGTCCGGCGAGGGTGGGCTGCGCGTGCGCGGCGCCGGGCAGTCGCTGAGGCGCCCCCGGGGGGTGCGGGGCGGCCGGAGCACCCGGGGCTGTCACCGGGTGGGGGGCGTGCGGGGCCACCGGGGCCTGTCCGGCGGGCTGGTGCGGTCCCTCCTCCGGGTCCTCGGAGTCCAGCAGTTCCACCGCGTGCCGCCCGAGCTGGGCGATCAGCGCACCGGGCAGCCAGGGCTCCGCGGTCCCGGTCTCGCCCAGCCGCTCCAGGACGGCGTCCGTGGAGGGCCGCGCCCCCGGGTCCTTGGCCAGGCAGTCCCGGATCAGCTCGACCAGGTCCACGGGTACGCCGGTCAGGTCCGGGTCCTCCTGCGCGATCCGGAACATCAGCGCGTGGACCCCGCTGTCCGCCGCGCCGAACGGAAGCCTGCCGGTGGCCGCGTACGCGAGGACGGAGCCGAGGCAGAACACGTCGCACGCCGTCGTCACCCGCTCGCCCCGGACCTGCTCGGGCGCCATGAAACCGGGCGAGCCGATGAGCGCCCCGGTACGGGTGAGACCACCGTCGGTGACCGTGTCCAGCGCCCGGGCTATGCCGAAGTCGATGACCCGGGGCCCGTCGATCGTCATCAGGACGTTGGACGGCTTCAGGTCGCGGTGGATCAGCCCGGCGCGGTGGATGTCCTGCAGGGCACCCGCGAGCCCGGCCGCCAGGATGCGGACGGAGCGTTCGGGGAGAGGCCCGTACGCCCCCGACTCGGACACCGGGACGCCCGGACGGCCCGAGACGATCCGCTGGAGCGCCGGGCCGGCGACGTAGCCCGTGGCCACCCACGGCACCGTGGCGTCGGTGTCGGCGTCGAGCACCGGCGCGGTCCAGGAACCCCCGACCCGGCGGGCGGCCCGCACCTCCGCGCGGAAGCGGTCGCGGAACTGCTGTTCCGCCGCGAGCTCGGGACGGACCAGCTTGATGGCGACGGTGCGTCCGCGGTCGGAGCGGGCCAGGTACACCCTGCCCATCCCGCCCGCGCCGAGCCGGCCCAGCAGGCGGTAGGTGCCGATGCGTTGCGGATCGCCGGAGCCCAGCTTCTCCATGGTGCTCTTCCTCCCCCGTGCGGTCGTGGCCGACCGAGGACGAGAATAGCGGCGGGCTCCGCGGACCGGACCGAGGGCCGGACGCCGCGTTCCCGGCACCTTCGTCGGCGGAAACGGGTACCCGCCCGGCGGTTCCCGGACGGGTGATTCGTTATTCGCCCCGCGGGTACAAGAGAGGCTGCGCGCGCATTCTTTCCGGTCGTCGAAGTTTTGCGCATGCCGAACTCCCGCGGCGATTATCCGCGAGATGATTGTGCTACCCGCAGGTAATAAATGGATTCGCCGGAGCGACGGCCGGCAGTCCGCACGTGAAACGCGGCATTGCGGGCAGGGGACGTATTGCGGAGTGGCGGGCGGGGACTGTCGGAATATTTCGGCTCGGTCAGCCTCGGCGGAGAGTGTTCACGCCTATGGAGACGCTGTGCGGTACCGCCACGGTTGCAACCCAGTCCGTCGACAATCCGAGATCCCGCACCGCCCACGCGTCCGGGGTGCCCGGGACACCCGCCGCGACCCTGGCGGGGTCCGGGTGATCCGGGTGGGTCTCGATGCTCCTCAGGTCGGCGGCCAGGCCGATGCCGACCGCCTTGAGCACCGCTTCCTTCCGGGTCCAGCAGCGCAGGAACGCCCTGCTCCGTTCGATTCCTGACGGAGCGTCGCGGACATGACGCCGCTCGGCCGCGGTGAGCGCGACCTGCCCCATCGAGTCCGTGTCCAGGACGCGTACCCGCTCGACGTCGACGCCGACCGGGACCCGGGCGACCGCGAGGATGCAGCACCCCGCGGAGTGGGAGAGGCTGATCCGGTAGGGGTTCGGAGGGCTGACCACCGCCGGTGGTCCATGCCTTTGGTTCCCGCAGCCGGGACAGGGAAGCCGCCCCAGTTCGATCTTCGCCGGATCGGCGTCGAGGAGCTCGGACAGTGCGCGCCGGGTCCCCGCGCGGCCGGCGGCGAACTCAGCTGCCGCGGCGGGGTTTTCGAGGCGGCTCAGCCGGTCGCGCTCGCCCGGGTCCAGGAGGGCGAGATCGGCCGGATCGGGCTTCTCCGCGGCCGACAGCCACCATCGAACGGTCACTTCGGTCGCTGCCGGAGCGTGGGATTCGGTCATTGGGGGAGGGTAGGCGGGCCCATCGCGTTCCAGTGCTGGATGGCCTCTACCGGACACCCTCGACTCCGCTCCGTGATCTCGTGATCACATACCGCAGGGTAAGCGGAATGTGAAGGGTTCGAATAGACGGCCAGGATGCAGCTTGGTGACATTTTCGTGCCACTGGGTGGAGTCGGGACCGGCTGGAGGTGAAATCGCGGACTCGATCCGTCCGCTTGTGCCGGGCGGCCGTTGACTGGTTCACGTCCGAGATCTAATGTCTGGGAAAGTTGGACGTTGGCGCGTTAGTGCCCCAAGGGAAACGCAATCGATTTATCGGTCAACATCCTTTGGCTCTGCGGTGCCCTTTGGGGAATGAATCCAGCACGGGTGATTGTTTCCCGTCTGGCATATTAGTGAACGAGGGAGCGGAATGGGTTCGGTGGTGACGGATGCGCCTGACGGTGTGTGCGGTGCTGATTCCGTGGAGCGCGCGCTGCTGGAGGCGCGGGCGCTGATCGAGTCCTCGGTGTCGCTGCATCGCAGCCGGCCCGGCGGTGCGTCGCTGCTGGTACGTGCGGACGACGGCTCGGTGGACAACGCGGTGAAGCGGGTCATGGCGGGTGCGAAGTACTCGGCCCATCTCGCGGTCACGGGCAACTGGAAGCACTCGGCCGTGGTGATCAAGGCGGTGGCCGGGGCCGTGGCCCCGCCCACGACCCCGAGAAGGCGGGGTCAGCTGGCGGTGCGCCTGCTCGCCGCAGGCCGGGCGCTCGAACTGTCCGCCGACTGCCGGCAGGGGTTCGCCGACACCTCGCTCGAAGTGCGCATGACGAACGGTGAGCTGCGTGAGGCGCTGATCGTCGACGGCCGGACCGCTCTGGTCCAGTCGGGCGACGGAACGGGTGGCAGGCACGCGGCGGTCATCACCGACCCGGCGGCGGTCGGAGCACTCGATCTGCTCTTCGCCGGTGCCTGGGCCGTGGCCCGTCCCGTCGCGGACGAGCTCCGCCTGGACCGCAGTCTGCGCAGCGAACTGGCGCGGCGGATCCTGGAGCAGCTTCGGGCGGGGCGCACCGACGACGTGGCCGCGCGGGAGATCGACGTGTCCCTGCGCACCTACCGGCGCCATGTCGCCGCGATCATGCGCGTACTCGGGGCGAACTCCCGTTTTCAGGCAGGAGTTCGCGCGGTGGAGCTGGGGTTGCTGGAACGGTGCTGACCCGTCGGCCCGTGCAGTGACACCCGCAGTGGATCAACGGGGGCAACAGGAAGATGACCAGGACGACACCTGCGACGGGCCCGGGTGCAGTGGGCGACGAAGGGCGTGGACCGAAGAGCGCCGGTGAGGAACCGCTCAGACAGCCCGATGCCGGGCCGGACAGGGCGGAGGAGGGGCAGGACGCCATCGAGCAGGCGCTGCTCCAGGTCCGGGCCCTGATCGAATCGACGGTGGAGCGGCACCGCAACAGGGTCTCGTGGGACCACCAGATCATCGCCGTGGACGGCCAGCGGGCGGAGGTGCTGAGCGAGGCGCGCAAGCTGGTGCTGCAGGCGCGGTCGACCCTGGACGTGGTGCTGGCTTCGGGGCCGAGCTGCGGTACGGAGGCCAAGGGGTCCCTGCGTGAGCTGACCTACATGGTGCCCGAGACCGTCCGCCTGCGGCTGCTGTGTTCGCCGGCGATGATCGACGAGGACTTCGTGCGCGAGCAGCTCGCGAAGGGCTCCCCCATCGAGATCCGGGTGGCCCGGGTCCCACCCCTGCAGGCCGTGATCGTGGACGGAGCGGTGGCGCTGGTCTCTGCCGAGTCCTCGACCGGCCGCCGCGCCTCGCTCATCAAGGTGCCCGACGTCATCAGCACGCTCCGCACGCTGTACGAGGGGGTGTGGCGCAACGCGGTGCCCGCCTACGCGCGCATCACCTTCGGTGACCACTGCCGCACCGATCTCGCCCGGCAGATACTCGGGGCCCTGCGCGCCGGGGTCACCGACGAGGTCGCCGCACGGGAACTCATCGTATCCGTACGCACCTACCGGCGGTACGTCGCGGAGATCATGACGCTGCTCGACGCCAGTTCCCGCTTCCAGGCGGGGGTCAGGGCCGCTGAACTCGGGCTGCTGAACGGCATCGAGAGCCTGGGGCAGCCCTCGGCGCCACCTTCCGAGGGGACCTGACGGACCGTAGGCGGCGGTCCGTGCTGGCAGCTTCCTGAAGTTGCCGTTGTCGGGCCGGGAAGCGGAAGGCTACAACTGGCTGCGTCGACCGGGGTCACCTGTGCGCCCCGGCGGAGTACCGCCAGGAAGTACCGCTGACGCGAGGTGCGAACAGAATGAAGGCCGGCACGGACGGCGGAGGGTTCCGCCGCCACAGGGCTGCGACGTCCCGCCGGAGGCTGCTGGTCCTGCCGCAGGCGGGAGGTCACGCAGCGTGCCCTCGCCGGGGCGCGGACACCGAGGTGCGGGTCCCGTGCCGGAAGGCCGCCCACGGTTGCGACCCGCTCGTCCCGCGCACGGGGGACGAGGTGATTCCGGTCGCCGGGGTCGCACGCTCCGGCGGCTCGGACGGGACGACTCCGCGAGGGCCGGCCGTGGGGGCCTTCGGGCCGCCCTCGCTCCGCGCCGGCGCCGCGAGCACGCGGACCCGCTGTCGGCGGGGCGCCCCGCCGGCCGGGCGTCCGGTCCGCGGCTGCGCCGGTGACCACGATCGCGGGATGACCGGGACCGGCGTCGCTCCCGCCCGGCACGCCCGGAGGGGCTTTCCCGGACGCCACGTCCGTCTCATCGCCCGGCACGCCGAACCGACCGGTGCGCCGGCCGAATCCCTGGAGGGTGTTCGATGACCACCTTGACCTGCTCCGCCCTCGACCTGCCCCACGACAGCGGGGTGGGCGTGCTCAACAAGGCGTCCCTGCTGTTGAGCGTGCTGGAGGACGGCCCGGCATCGCTGTCCCGGATCGTCGTGGTCTCCGGGCTGACCCGACCCACCGCCCACCGGCTGGCCCTGGCGCTGGAGCGGCTCCGGCTGGTCACCCGTGACGCCAGAGGCCGGTTCCAGCTCGGGCCCCGGCTGGGCGAGATGGCGGTCGTGGTCCACGGTGACCGCATGCTGACCCTGGCCGGGACCGTGCTGGCGGAGCTGCGCGACCGCACCGGGGCCGGTGCCCGGCTGTACCGGCGCTGCGAGGCCGGGCAGCTGTGCGTGGCCGCTGCGGAGGTCCCCACGGCCGGGAAGGACGCGGTGCCGGTGGGTACCGCCTTCACCCTGCGGTCCGGTGCGGTCGCCCAGGTGCTGCTCGCCTGGGAGCACCCCGAGGTGCTGTACGCGGGCGTCAGCCGGGCGCGGTTCACCGCTGCCGCGCTGACACAGGTGCGCCGCCGTGGCTGGGCGCAGAGCTTCGGCATCTGGGACACCGACGCCGTCACACTGGCCGCTCCCGTGCGGGGTCCCGGTGGCCGTGTGGTCGCGGCGCTCTCCCTGTCGGGTCCGGCCTCGGTGCTGACCAGGGAGCCCGCCCGGGAGTTCGGCGGTGCCGTGATCGACGCGGCACTGCGACTGGGTGAAGCGTCTGACGGATGACCTCCCCCCACCAGGGCGGGTGGCGGACCCCGCTGACGCATCAGCAGGAGCCCGCGCCCCCGATGGAGTTCAGAATCCTCGGCCCCACGGAGATCTGGGCCCGCGGAACCCGCATCCCGCTCACCGCGGCCAAGCAGCGCACCGTGCTCGCCGCGCTCCTCATCGCGCCGGGACGGTTCGTCTCCGATCTGTGGCTCGCCGAACTGCTGTGGGGGGCCACACCGCCCGCGACGAAGTCCGCGCAGCTCTACACCTATATCTCACGGCTGCGGCGCAGCTGCGAGCCCGGCCTCCGGCTGGTGCGCAAACACCGCGGCTACGGCCTGGTCCTGGGGCAGTCCGGCTTCGACTGGAAGACCTTCCAGCAGCTCGCCGACCAGGGGCGCCAGTACCTGGCGCAGCGCCGCTACGCGGAGGCCGCGGCGAGCCTCGAACCCGCGCTGGGACTGTGGAGGGGTCCCGCCCTGGCGGACGTGACGGAGGTCCTGGCCCGGACCGAGCTGCCGCTGCTGGAGGAGGCACGCCTACGGGCGGTGGACCACCACATGGAGGCGGTCCTCGCCCTGGGCAGACACGACGCCGCTCTGCCGGAGCTCACCCGGCTGGTGGCGGAGAACCCCGCCCGGGAGTCGCTGCGCGGGCACCTCATGACCGCTCTGTACCGCTGTGACCGGCAGATGGACGCCCTGCGGGTGTACGAACAGGGCCGCCGCGTCCTCCAGGCGGAGCTGGGGGTGGCCCCGGGCGCGTCGCTGCGCGCGCTCCACCGCGCGGTGCTGCTGGAGGAGCTTCCCGGACCCGCCGCCGCCGAACCCCTCACCCTGACCGTGCGTCGCGCCGGGGCCGTACCCGTACCGCAGGGTGCGTCCGCGCCGGACGGTGTGCGGCGGGGCCGCGTCGCGCACAGTCCGTGGAACGGCCTGGTTCCCGCGATGCTGCCGATGGACGCGGCCGGGTTCGTCGGCCGACGTTCCGAACTGACTTGTGTCGTACAGGAGTTGCGCAGCAGTGTCAGTCCGTACCGGGGGGTCGTCCTGACCGGCGCGGCCGGGGTGGGCACCTCGGCCCTGGCCGTGCGCGCGGGGCACGTGTGCCGGGACGACTTCCGGCAGGGCCAGCTCTACATCGATCTGCGCCACGAGGGCGGCCGCCCCAAGGATCCGCTGGACGTACTCGGCAGCTTCCTGCGCGCGCTGATGTACGTACGGGCGGAAGACCTGCCCGCCACGCTGGACGAGCGGGTACAGCTGTACCGCAGTGCCCTGTCCCGTCGCCGGGTCCTTGTGGTGCTCGACAACGCGGTGGACGAACGACAGGTGCGGCCCCTGCTGGCGGGCGGCTCCGGCTGCCGGGTCCTGATCAGCGGTGGCCGGCAGCTCGTCTCGATGGAGGGCGTCAGGGCGGTGCCGGTCGGTCGGCTCGACGACACGGAAGCGCGGGAGCTGCTGTCCTCCCGTATCGGTCCGGAGCGCCTCCACGCCGAACCGGCCGCCACGGTGAAGCTGTTGGGGCTCTGCGAGGGACTGCCGCTGGCGCTGCGGTTCTGTGCGGCCCGGCTGGTCGCCCGCCCGCAGTGGCCGGTGGGCAGGCTGGTGGACGGGCTGGAGAACGGACAGGTGCGGCCGGACGAGTGGGGGGAGGGGGCCCGCGAGCTGTGGACCGCACTGCGGGCAGGCGTCATGCGGCTCGAACCGCCGCTGCGCCCGGTCCTGCGCACGCTGGCCCGGACGGAGCCGGGCGTCTTCTCGCCGGCCCGCGCCGCACAGCTGCTCAACTGGTCCGAGGACCGGGCCCGCAGGGCGCTGGACGCCCTGGTGGAAGGTGGTCTGCTGGAGCTCGCCGACGGAGCGCCCCGAGTGGGCGCGGCGGCCGACGTGGGCGCGGAGGTGACACCGGGCGGCTTTCCTCCCCTTGCGTCCGGCGGCCCGTCCGGCCTGCTCCCGGCGCAGGACCGCTACCGGTGCACACCGCTGGTCCGGCTGATGGCCCGTTAGCCGGCGTCCGCCGCGTGCGGCGCCCCTGACGCCGGCCCTCGCGGTCAGTCGGCCGAGGGACCGGGCGGAGGGGGCTGCACGTCGTTGATGAACGCCGCCAGCAACGCCGCCCAGCGCAGCCCCTGGTCGTCCGCCGCCGGGTCCTCCTCCGCGTACCCGATCTCCTCCGCGGGACCGCCCCCGCCGCAGACCTCGCCGGGATCCTGTGGATGGCACGCGTGCCACTGCGCCCCGGTCGGTGCCGCGGTGTCCGGCACCTCGGTCGGATCCGGTGCGGCGTCCTTGCCCATGTGTCCCTCCTCCTCGAACCGCCCCTGCCGGGCGTTGGCTCCAGGGTTGGGTACATACCTATGCGTTTTCTATATTCCGGCTCCTCGGATGCATACCTGGGCCCCGGCTCCCGGTCTGCTGGCAGCTTCCTGAAGCGGGTATTGCCGAGCGTGCCGCGCTCGCAGTTCCATGGACGCATCAGGCGCAGTGCTCGCCCCGATCGCGGAGCATGGCCTGTCCGGCGGGCGATCCCCCCCGTGCCGCCGGGACGCCGGGGGTCCGGCCCCTTCGGGGTCCGGGCCGTCGGGTCCGATGCGTGTCGTGCCCGCCGTGCACCTCCACGACGGCGCGAGCCCGCTGAGAAGAGGACGAGCACATGACTGTCACCACCCTGCCCGGTTCCGAGCTGCTCGCCCACATGGCGGCGCACGACCCGTCGTTCCGGGATCGGACGGCGGAATCCCTGCTCGCCGTCGAGAAGCGTCTGCTGGGCTGCGCGGCGGACGCACCCGATCCACGCGTGGCCGAGCTGGCGGGCCACATCGCGGCGGCCGGCGGCAAACGGCTGCGCCCGCTGCTGGTGCTGCTCGGCGCCGAGTTCGGGGAGCCCTGGCGGGACGGGGTCGTCGAGGCAGCCGTGATCGCCGAACTCGTCCACATCTCCTCCCTGTACCACGACGACGTGATGGACGGGGCGGAGCTGAGGCACGGAGTGGCCAGTGCCAACGCCGTCTGGGGTGCGCGCCTCGCCGTGGCCGGCGGCAACTGGCTGCTGGCCCGCGCGGCCCGGCTCGCCGCCGAACTGGGCCAGGACATGGTGCGGTTCCAGGCCGACGCGGCGAGCGAGCTGGTCGTGGGGCAGCTGCGCGAGATGACGGGGCCCGTCGAGGGCGAGGACCCCGTCGACCACTTCTTCCATGTCGCCTCGGGCAAGACGGCGGCCCTGCTCGCCATGGCGCTGGGGGCCGGCGCTCTGCGGGCGGGTGCCCCGGCCGCGTACGGACGCGCCCTCGCCGAGTACGGCCGCCAGCTGGGCATCGCCTTCCAGATCTCGGACGACCTCCTCGACCTGGTGGCGCCCGCCTCGAGCACCGGCAAGGAGCAGGGCGCCGACCTGGCCGCCGGGGCCCCCAGCCTGCCGGTGCTCCTGGCCGCCGCGGACCGGCGCCCGGCCGGTGCCGAGCTGCGGGAACTGCTCGCGGCCGGACCGCTGGAGGACCCGGACGACCGGCGTCGCGCACTGCGCCTGTTCGAGGATTCGCCCGCCCCGGCGGCTGCCGAGGCCCATCTGGTACAGCGGCTCGACCTGGCCCGGGCAGCGCTGGACGTGCTGCCGCCGGGGCCGGCGCACCGGTCGCTGCACGCCCTGTGCGACTACGTCGACTCACGCGTCGCCCGCACGGTGGACGCGGGGCACTGACCCGACCAGCAGACACGACAAGGGGTAGGACATGCCACGGGAAACATGGGGCGAACTGGCGGTGATCCGCGCCGAAGCGCTGCGCGGACCGAGTGACCGGGCGACCGAGGCGCAGCATGCCAAGGGCAAGCTGACGGCGCGGGAGCGCATCGAGCTGCTGCTGGATCCGGGTTCGT